>JAYSPV010000073.1:0-33323 GCA_043721915.1 Ilumatobacteraceae bacterium
CCGGCGCCGGCGCCGGCGCCGGCGTCTCGTTGCGGTTCGGTCGGACAAGCGCTAGCCGTGCCACCAGACACGTGAGTTCTCGATGCGCCCGCTGCGCCGGCGATCGTGCCAGTCGACGAGTGCCGCGGTGATCTCTCGCGCCCAACGTGTTGCCAGTTCTGGTGCGGAGTGCTCGGCGCGGATCCGCTCGGCAAGTGCGAGTCGATCGCCGATCGGTGCCGGAGCAGTGACTGCCTGGCGCATCGCTGCGGCCATGCCGGCTGTGTCGCCCGGCGTGTAGTACGCCGCAGTGTCGCCCACGAGCAGTCGGAGGGATCTCGTGTCAGGAAGCGCGAGCGGCGTTGCCGCCAATGCCGCCTCCAGCACCGAACGAGGCTGCCCTGTCGGGTGGCCGGGGCCGAGGCTATAGACCAGCGCCGACGCTCGCCGGATGTGGTCCTGCACATCGTCGTAGGGCATGTTGATGCTGATGGTGTCGGGCAAGCCGGCATCGGCGAAGTAGCCGCGAACTTCGTGCGGCAGGTGCTCGTACCCGGCCGTGACGCCGGTGACCACTTGTAACCCGATACCGTCGAGCATCGCGCCCGCGGCGGCCAACGTGCGCCAGTCCTTCTTCGGCAGCCCGGCGCTGACGGAGAACACGAAGGCTTCGCGCTCGCTGTCGTCCTCGACAGGGTCGCCCGGCTCGAGGATCAACGTCGGCAGCGTGTGTGCGAGCGGATGGCCGCGATCGTGATGTGGTGGACCCCACGTGCCGATGCAGTGATCGACGTACAGCTCTGTGTTGGGCGTGGGCTCGCAGAACGAATGCAACCGGATCGCATGTGGGATGCCGAGCGGCGTCGTCACCCGTCGAGCAGCAATGCCGACCTGGGCCCAATGGCACAGGACCAGGTCGGGGTCGTGAGCCTCGATTGCCTCGGCCAACGACTCGTAGAGCGGGCCGTCGACGCGCGACACGGTGGGGCTCGGCCCCACTCTGCCGCGTGCGGCCACCAGTTCGACACCGGCGCGCTGGAGAGCGGCGAGTTCGTCGCCGATGTAGGTCTCGGTGATCAGCGGGTACAGCGCGTTGTAGGCCACGACACGCAGCGGCCGCCGTTGCCGAGCGCGGCTGCGCACCTCGGAGAGGTTGGCGTTGTTCTCGCTCCTGTTCGATGGCCCCCACTGCTGATGCGCTGTGCCGATGCCGTACGCAACCGCAGGAACCGGGACGAAGATGCCGCCCGCCGTGCCGTCGGCCACTGTGTCGACGCTCGCCTGCAGTCGCACGAGCAAGTCGTAATCGAGACAACTGGTCAGCTGCTCATCCCACTGCAGACCGGTGGACGCGCGATGCACGAGGGCGTTGGTGTCGACGTAGTTGTTGATGTGAAGGCGCAGTGCGGTAATGATCTCGGCCTGGATGATCGCCGGCGTCGAGCCCGGGCGGCCACTCATCCGTACGCCATAGGCGAACAGCACGTCAGGTTGCCGTTCGAACGCGGCGACAGCCGCGTGCAGCCACCAGGGAAACCAACGGCAGTCGTCGTCGAGGTAGGCGACGAGCTCGCCGGCGGCTGCGTCGGGCCCCGCCAGTTCTGCACCCTTGGCCAAGCCGATGTTGCGAGCCCGGCCTGCGTGCGCAACAGGCTCACGCACGAGGTGGATCCGCTCGTCGTCGGGCCACCAGCGCGGGAGCGGATCGAGGCTGGGCACGAGACCGTTGTCGACAACGATCGCCCGCCAGTTGCCGTAGCTCTGGGCGAGCACGCTGTCGAGCGCCGCGCGCAACGATCCGAGGCGCTCGGGGAACGCCGTGGGAATGACGACGTTGACGGTGGGTTGCGTCGTGAGCGGCGAGTTGGCTGCCCACAACAGGTTCATGACCGCATCGCGCTGGCGTTCTCGTGAGGTGACCGCCGCACTCTCGGCAGCAGCCAATTGTTCCTGCAGGGAACCGATCTCGTTGGTGAGTGCGCTCACCTTGGCCCACAGCATGCCCACGGTCATGCCGAGAGCATCGAGCGCTCCAGCTTGAGCAGTGGGATCGGCGGCACGGCGGCGTAGCGGCACTTCCGGAACGCTACTGACAGGTATGGCAACAAGGCCGTCAACACCTAACGTTGGTCATGCGCGACATTCCCCGCACCATCTTCGGCGACGAGCACGACCAGTTCCGCAGCGCGTTCCGTGCATGGTTGGACAACGAGGTCGTGCCGCATCACGAGCAGTACGAGCGTGACGGCATCACGCCGAGAACGCTGTGGCTTGCCGCCGGTGGTCTCGGCTTTCTCGGTCTCACCGTTCCCGAACAGTTCGGCGGAGGTGGCACCGACGACTACCGCTTCGCGGCGGTCATGCAGGAGGAGATCAGCTACACAGGGGTGATCGGCAGCGCCAACGGGCTCACGCTCCACAACGACATCGTGCTGCCGTACTTCCTTGGGCTGGGCAACGACGAGCAGAAAGCCCGCTGGTTGCCAGGAATGGTCAGTGGTGAGTGCATCACTGCGATCGCGATGACGGAACCGAACACGGGCAGCGACCTCGCCAACATCCGCACCACCGCAGTTCGTCATGGCGACACCTATGTGGTCAACGGCAGCAAGACCTTCATCACCAACGGGATCAACAGCGATGCTGTCATCGTGGCGGTGAAGACCGACCCTGAGGCCAAGCACCGTGGCATCAGCCTGATCGTGCTCGAGCGGGGGATGAAGGGTTTCGAGCGCGGGCGCAACCTCGACAAGCTGGGCATGCACGCGCAAGACACCGCCGAACTGTTCTTCACGGATGTCGAGGTGCCCGCCGTCAACCTGCTGGGCGAGGAGGGCAAGGGCTTCTACTACCTGATGCTCAACCTGGCCCAGGAGCGCCTCGGGATGGCGGTTGGTGCGATGGCGGTGTGTCACGCCGCGCTCGACCAGACGCTGGCCTACACGAAGGAGCGCACCGCGTTCGGCCAGCCCGTCGCCCAGTTCCAGCACAACAAGTTCCTGTTGGCCGAGCTGAGCACCGAGGTGCAGATCGGCCAGGTGTACGTCGATCGGTGCATCGAACTGCACTGCGCCGGCCGGCTCTCGCCGGAGCAGGCGGCAGCGGCGAAGTTCTGGACCACCGAGCTGCAGAACAAGGTCGTCGACCGCTGCCTGCAGTTGCACGGCGGCTACGGCTACATGCTGGAGTACCCGATCGCGCGGGCCTGGGCCGACAGCCGCATCCAGACCATCTACGGCGGCACGAGCGAGATCATGCGCGAGATCGTCGGCCGCGCCATCACCGGCGGCTGAGACGCAACGTCGGTCGCACGTGGTGTAGTAGAAAAGGGCCGGCGTACACCCGGCGCACCCGATCGCGAGGACCACAATGACCAAGATCCGCCGCCTCAACAACGCGACAGCCCCGATCATCGAAGCGCTGGGCCGGGTCCCGCTGTTTGCTGGTCTCTCGAAGAAGACCATGCTGCAGATCGCCTGCATGTGCCACGAGCACCGGTTCGAGGCTGGCGAGGAGATCGTCACGCAAGGCGATACGTCGGGCCGGTTCTACATGATCATCAGCGGCGGCGCCGAGGTGACCGCCAACGGCCATGTCGTCAACTCTCTCGGGCCGGGTCAGCACTTCGGCGAGTACGCCGTCATCGATCGCCAGCCGCGCAGCGCCTCTGTGGTCGCCACCACCGAGGTGAGCGCATATTCGCTGGCATCCATGACGTTGCGCCCCTTGCTGAAGGCGGAGCCCGAGCTCTCCTACCGGTTGCTCCTCAACGTGTGCGAGCGGTTGCGGGCGACGCAGAAGATCTTCGGATGACCTGAGTCGGGACGCAGCCGTCCACCTCACACAGGGAAATGGGCGACACAGAGCGGCGGTTGGCGGGCAGACTGTGGGGCGATCAACGGCAGAGATCACCCCGACCCGTATCCGTTCGCGTCCCGGAGCTCGCTTTCATGACCGCACAACTGCACGCCCGCGACATCTCACTCGCACTTGGTGCGCGCCACATCCTCGAAGGGGTCGATCTATCCGTCGATCCCGGCCAGCGAGTCGGCCTGGTCGGCCCGAATGGTGTCGGCAAGTCCACGCTGTTGCGCGTCCTGGCCAACCAACTCGCCGCGGACAGGGGTGCGGTCACGCTGGCGCCCGCCAATGCAGTCGTCGGCTATCTCCCGCAGGAGCCCGAGCGTGCCGACGAGACCGTGCGCGAGCACCTCGAGCGGCGCACCGGTGTCGCTGCCGCATCCGCCGCGCTCGATGCGACCACCACGGCGATGGCGGCAGGCGACCCGGAGGCCGGCGACGCCTACAGCGATGCGCTCGACAGATGGCTGGCACTCGGCGCCGCCGACTTCGACTCGCGTGTTGGGGACGTCTGGGCCGACCTCGGCCTGGACGAGCGACTGCTCGACGAACGGCTCCCCGTGCTCTCCGGCGGTGAAGCCGCTCGGGTCGGCCTGGCCGCGCTGTTCCTCGCGCGGTTCGATGTGTTCCTGCTCGACGAACCGACCAACGATCTTGATCTCGACGGTCTCGCGCGCCTGGAGAGGTTCGTCGTCGGGCTCGGTGCGGGCTGCGTGATCGTCAGTCACGACCGCACGTTCCTCGAACGAACGATCACCCACGTCGTCGAGCTCGACGAGTTCAGCCACACGTCCACCCGTTACGCCGGCGGGTGGGATGTCTACCTACGCGAACGCGACGTCGCCCGTCAACAGGCGCAGGCCGCGTACGAGGAGTACGACTCGAAGCGATCCTCACTTGCCGGGCGCGCCCAGCGCGAACGCGAGTGGGCGACGCAGGGTGCGTCGAAGGCCAAGAAGAAGCCATCGGACAACGACAAGAACATCAAGGCGTTCAAGATCAACCAGAGCGAGCAGCTCGCCGGCAAGGCAGCCCGCACCGACAAGATGATGGAGCGGCTGGAGGTCGTCGAGGAGCCGCGTGAGGCGTGGCAGTTGCGCATGCAGTTGGCCGAGGTGGAGCGCAGCGGTGACGTCGTCGCGCGGTTGGAAGGTGCGGTCGTGCGACGCGACTCGTTCACCCTCGGGCCGGTCGATCTGCAGGTCGGCTACGGCGAGCGGATCGTGATCGAAGGCCCAAACGGCAGCGGCAAGTCGACCTTGCTCGGCGCACTGCTCGGCGAGGTCGCCCTCACCGGTGGCGTGCAGTGGCGTGGCCCGGGGGTGGTGGTCGGCAGGTTGGAGCAGGCCCGTCAACAGCTCACGGATCAGCCGACCGTGGTCGCCGCGTTCATGGGGGCCACCGGCATGCTCGTGCCCGAGGCGCGGACGTTGCTCGCGAAGTTCGGCATCGGCGCCGAGCACGTCAACCGCCCGGCCGACTCGCTGTCACCCGGCGAACGCACCCGCCTCGTTCTCGCGCTGCTGATGGCCAAGGGGTCGAACTGCCTCGTGCTCGACGAACCCACCAACCATCTCGACATGCCGGCGATCGAGCAGCTCGAGCAGGCGTTGGAGACGTTCCGCGGCACCGTGCTGCTCGTCAGCCACGACCGTTCGCTACTGAGCAACGTGCGCCGCACGCGCACGCTCGTCCTCGACGGCGGCAGGCTGGTCAGCGACCAGCCGAACTGAGCTGCCGACCTGCCGCGATGACCCGACGGCTGGCGATCGCACCCAGGAGAGCGAGGCCGATCGCCATCGCAAAGTTGGTGGCGAGCGCGCTCGACAGCGACCACGACGTGCGATCGGCGATCGCGACGGTGGCCCCACCGATCCCGCCCATCAACGAGAAGCCGACGGCGTCAGCGAGGGTCACCTGGGTGCTCACCTCGCCCTCGCGTCCGTCCTGCGCATACGACATCGCGGCCACGGTGGCAGGGTTGAACAGCAGGCCCATCCCGAGTCCGCCAATCGCCCACGCGATGAATGTGGCCCACAGCGGCCACCAGTCCAACAGCACCGGCACGCAGAGGGTGATGCCCAGTGCCATCACCAGGAAGCCGGTGCGCAGCGCCGGTGCAGACCGCGCCGGTGGCCGGTGGGCGCGAATCCATTGGCCCAGCGTCCACGCCAGCGCGGCCCCGATGATCACGAAACCTTGCGCCGTTGGCTTGGCGCCGTGGACGCGGTCCGCCGCCAATGGGATGAAGCTGTCCGCTCCGAGGAACGCTGCAGTCGCGATGACGCGGCAGGCGATCACCGCTGCGAGGCCTCGTTGGGCGGTGAAGATGCCTCGCGGGAGCAGCCGTCGAAGCGCGGGTATCGCAGCCGCCAGCCCGACGATCGCCGTGGCGGCCGCTGCCACGGGGTTCGCGAACTGCAGGCCGGTGACCAACGCGCCGATACCAGCCGCGGCGACGATCGCCGTTGGGACCTTGCTGGCGACACGATCGAGATGTGCCGGCTCGAACCGGAGCATCGGGCGGATGGCGAGCGCGCCGACGGCGAACGTGAACGGCACCAGCCCGAGGAACACCCAGACCCACCCGAAGGTGTCGGTGATCCAACCGGCGAGCGCAGGCGCGAAGAGGCTTGGCAGCACCCAACCGGCGGAGAGGTAGGCGTACATCATCGCTTGGCGGTCGTCAGGGAAGGCTCGCTTGACCAGGATGTATGCGATCGGCGAGAAGCCGCCAGTACCAGCGCCCTGCAACCCGCGTCCGACGACGATCCACAGCATCGAGGGAGCGGCGGCGGCGACCACGAGACCGATCACGAGCGTGATGATGCAGATCGCAAACGGCAGCGCCGGGCCTCGGCGGTCGGCCATCTCGCCGGCGGCCACGAGCGTGACGAGGTTGGCGAGCGTGTAGATCGCGAGCGAAACGCCGTACAGCGAGTCGCCGCCGAGCTCGTCGGAGATCGTCGGCAGCGCCGTGATCACGGCTGTCACCTCGAACGCCACGAGCGTCACGGCCAGCACCAGGCCGACAGCGAGCAGTCGTTGCTCGGAGTTGAGCGCGGTGCGGGTCACCTGTCCCGCGTCGCGGGTCATACCGGAGAACCCGGGGCCACGAGCGGCCACGGTGTGTCTGACATGGGCTGGACTGTACAGCGCCGCCCTTGCCGGGTTCGGCCCGGTCGGCGGGCTGCCGTGGCCCGTAGAGTCGGGCGGATCATGGACAGTCGCACCTTTCTCGGCTTGCAGCAGAGCCACAACCCGTACCGATGGTCGATGGAGGTGACGCCCTCGCTGGCCACCACCGGCAGCTTCCTGTTCGGCGGGTGCGGCCTCGGTGCGGCGATCTCGGCGATGGAGGGCACCAGCGGCCGCGAGGTGGTGTGGGCCACGTCGCAGTACCTGTCCTACGCCAAGCCCGGCGAAGTGATGGACGTTGACGTCACGCTTGCCGTGGAGGGACACCAGATCACACAGGCGCGGGCCGTGTGCCACGTCGGCAACCGCGAGATCCTCACCGTCAACGCTGCGCTCGGCGACCGGCCGATGGAGCACAGCGGGCAGTGGGAGCGGATGCCCGACGTGCCGGGCCCTGACGAAGGGGTGGTTCGTTCACACCGCCACCCGATCGACGGGACCATCAACGAGCGGCTCGAGCAGCGGATGGTAAAGGGTCGCCCGTTCGAGGAGTTGGATGGCGAACAGGGCGATGGCCAGACGCTGATGTGGGCGCGGATCCCTGACGTGATCGAGGGCGTCGACGCGACTGCGCTGGCGATCCTGGGTGACTTCGTGCCGATGGCCGTCGGCCAGGCGCTGGGGGTGCGCGGGGGTGGCAACAGCCTCGACAACACCCTGCGCGTCGCGCGCCTGGTGCCCACCGACTGGGTGCTGCTGGACATTCGGGTGCACGCGGTCGAACGCGGTTTCGGCCACGGGCTCGTGCACATGTTCGCCGAGGACGGCACCTTGCTGGCGACGGCCAGCCAGAGCTGCATCGTTCGTTTCTGGAAGAGTTGACGGAGTCGGCCGCGGCCGTACGTTCGATGAAGGGGAACCACCGATGAGCCAGCCCACCACGATGCCCCGCCGGCCCGGTATGACCGTGCCGCTGCCCGGCCCACTGCACACGCACCGCGACAAGCTCGGCGAGCTGGCCGACATGGGCTACACCGACATCTGGTCGGCCGAGAGCGACGGTGCCGATGGCTTCACTCCGCTGGCGCTCGCTGCCGCATGGGAGCCACGCCTGCGGTTGGGTACCGCGATCATCCCTGCGTACACCCGCTCGCCTGCCTGCTTCGCCCAGAGCGTCGCGTCCCTCGCCGACGCGGCGCCTGGCAGGTTCGCGATCGGCATCGGCAGCAGCAGCAACGTGATCGTCGAGAAGTGGAACGGTGTGCCATTCGTGGAGCCGTACAAGAAGGTTCGCGATGTGGTGCGCTTCCTGCGCGATGCATTCACCGGTGAGAAGGTGACCAAGTCCTACGACACGTTCGAGGTCAACGGCTTCCGCCTCGGCGTACGCCCCGAGCACCAGCCGCCGATCCTCGTTGCGGCGTTGCGTGAGGGCATGCTGCGCCTCGCCGCCCGTGAGGGTGACGGCGCGATCATCAACTGGCTGGGGGCCAACGACGTACCGCAGGTGGCCAAGGTGGTGCACGACGCCGCCGGCGGAGTCGACAAGGAGATCGTCGCTCGTATCTTCTGCTGCCCGAGTGAGAACGCCGAGGTGGTTCGTGGCGCCGCCCGCTTCGCGATCGCGGCCTACATGAACGTGCCCGTCTATGCGGAGTTCCAGCGTTGGCTCGGACGTGGCCCTGCCCTGCAGGGCATGTGGGATGCATGGCAGGCCGGTGACCGCAAGGCCGCGCTGGCGGCCATCCCCGACGAGGTGGTGGACCAGCTGATCGTGCATGGATCACCCGAGCAGTGCCGTGCCACCATTCAGCAATACTTCGACAACGGTGTCACGACCACCTCGCTGGCCATCTTGCCGCTCGACCCGGACCTGAAGCACTGGGACGCAGTGATGGCACTGGCCCCCAGACAGGGTGAGTGACAGCTAGCTAGGCGGCGCGGCGAACCGCGGGCTGGCGGGTGGTGACGTGCGTGGTGCCTTCGATCTGACGCTCGCCGGCGCGCGCTGCCAGTTGCGCCTTGATGGCAGCGATGTGAGCGAGGCCGCGCTGGCGGGTGCGCTGATCGAGACGGAACTGGAGCGACGGCTCGCTCGACGTCGGCAGCGCCAGCTGCTCGGGGGCCTGGGGGTTTGCGGTGCTGTGGGCCATGCGAGCATCGTCGCAAAGGGGTGTGACAGAGAGCCTCAGCGGTCTTCCCAGTCGACCCAGTCGACCCCGTAGTCCTGGATGTATGCCTTCACCGCGAGGCCGGTTGTGCGCTCCGATCGCACCGCCGGCCCCCCTGGGAACACGCCATACCGGTCGAGCCGGTCGCGCACCGCTCCCTTCAGCTCGGCGAAGCGAAGCTCGATCTCGCGAGCCTGCAGCTCTGTTGCCAGCTCTGCGAGCATGTCCGCCGCCGTGGTGTCGATGTCGTTGATCGGTTCTGCAGCGACGATCACGCAGCGCACGGGCGTCGCCTGGGCTTCGATCCGGCGTTGGATGTCCTCCGCGAAGAAGTGGGCATTGGCGAAGAACAGCGGGGCATCGAACCGGTACAGCAGCAGACCCGGCACGACATGGCCTTCGGGGTGCCTGCCGTGATCGTGGTAGCCCTTGAGGCCATCGACGCGAACCAGTTCCGTGGTGTGCGGTTTCCAGGCCAGGCGCAGGAAGTTGAGGATCGAGAGCGCCACGGCCATCACGACACCGTTGACCGGACCGAACACAGCCACTGCCAGCCATGCGGCAAGGGCCAGCACGAACTCGCTGCGGCGCACGCGGAACAGCCGTGCCATGGCCGGGATGTCGATCAACGAGATCGCTGCAGCGATCACGATCGCGGCAAGCGAGGCGTCGGGCAGATGACGGAACGCCGTCGGTGCCGCGACGGTGATGACCAGCAGGGCGACGGCGGCAACCACCCCCGTCAACTGGGTGCGAGAGCCTGCCGCCTCGGCGACGGGAGTGCGCGAGTTGCTGGCGCTGATCGGGAACCCGTGGAACAGGCCCGAGGCGACGTTCGCCATGCCGAGAGCGACCAGTTCGTGGTTGGCGTCGACGTTCTCGTGGCGTCGCACGGCCATCGTTCGCGACAGGACACCCGTATCGGCGAACGACACGAAGGCGATGCCCAGCGACGCCCCGAGCAGCGAACGGACCGTCGTCCAATCGACATCGGGGATCGAAGGTGAGGGTAGGCCCTGCGGAAGATCGCCCACCAGCGGCACCTGGTGTCGGGTGCCGAGGTCGGCGAGCAGTGCCACGACGATGCCGATGATGACGACGACCAGCGTTGCGGGGATCGCCGATGAGCGCCACCGCAGCAGCACGATCACCACCACCGAACCCAGCCCGACTGCCACCGCCCAGCCGTTGAGGAGGCCGTCATCGAGGCCGCCGACGAACTGGCGGGACTGGCTCAACAACGACTCGCCCTTGACGGAGAACCCGCACAGTTTGGCCGCCTGGCCGACGATGATCGTGATGGCGATGCCATGGAGGTAGCCGTATCGCACCGGCGCCGAGAGCAGATCCGCGAGGAAACCGAACCGTGCGAGGCCGGCGGCGAGGCAGAACAGGCCGGCCAGGATCGAGATGGCTCCGGCGATCGCAACTGCTTCATTCGAGTTGGCGGCAGCGAGCGGAAGGATCGTTGCGACGAGCAGTGGTGTGAGCGAGGAGTCGGGACCGAGCACCATGATCCGCGACGGTCCGAACAGGGCGTACACGAACAACGGGATGATCGTCGCGTAGAGCCCGGTCACCGGAGGCAGACCGGCGGCGGCCGCATAGGCCATCCCCGCCGGTGCCAGCAGCCCGGTGATCACCAGACCGGCAGCGATGTCCTTGCCGAGCCAGCGCCGTTCATACGTTCGGACCTGGCTGACCACCGGCACCAGGTTCTTCCAGCTCCCCATGTGGCAAGCCTGCCACGCGAGCCGAGGACACCGGATGGTCCGCGGTGGCTACCTCCACCAGCCGGGGTGTCAGCCGCGTTGCTGGATGGGCAGTTCGCCGACTGCGTACACATCCTGCATCAGCGAATCGAGGTTGGCGAAGAACTGGTTCTCGATGTCGAAGTTGACGATCGTGCTGTCGAGCAGGACCTCCTCGTCGAGGCCGATGGTGACCTTGGTGTCGACGCCGTCCACGCACGCCTGGCACGTCCCCGGGCCGACCTCCTCGGCCAGTGCCTGGAAGTCGACGTCCTTGATGCTGTCGAGGTACGCACTGATCTCGGCAGCGGGGATGCTGCCCGTGACCTCCGCAGGTGCGTTCTCGCCGGTGCGGTAGATCTCCACCGTGCCGTCGGTGTAGATCACGAACGTCGCGCAGTTGGGCCCCATCATCTGGCAGCCGCCGTTGACCTCGTAGCGCAGGCCCACTGCTCTCTCGGCCGGGGTGGTGGTCTCCGAGGGAGCAGCTGCAGTGCTGTCGCTGGAGGTGGAGGTCGCATCGTCGCCGCAGGCGGCCAGGGCGACGAGCGAGGTCGTGATCAACAGGGCGGCGCGCGTAAGTCTTGAGCGAATCATGGTGGTTGGACGTCGGCAGCGCCGGAGCGGTTCCCACGATGTGCTGCGCCTGGGTTGCGGACGGTCGTGTGCTGATCGGCTGTCGACGACGTCACTGTGTGCCCTCGGCAGGATTCGAACCTGCGCATCCGGCTCCGGAGGCCGACGCTCTATCCCCTGAGCTACGAGGGCGGGGGTGCCGCTGCCGGAGCGACGGAACTCGGATCACGATAGCGACGAAAGCTGCGGCCGCAGCAAGGGTTACGAGGGGCCGGGTGCCGGCGCTGCGAATTCGGCCGGCAGATCAGCCGCGCTACGACCCTTCAGGTACTGCGCGCCGTGCCCCAACAGGTAGGCGGCGTCGTTCGGGTTGTACAGCGCGCATGACTCGAGGCTGAGGCAGCCGCACCCGATGCACGAGCCAAGGTCGTCGCGCAGTTGCTCCAGGAGGCGAATTCGTTCCTCGAGTCGGGCCTTCCAGCCGCCGGCCAGCGATTCCCAATCAGCGGCGGTCGGTGTGCGGCCGGCAGGGAGACTGTCGAGCGCCTGCTTGATCTCATCCAGGCTGAGGCCCACTCGCTGCGCCGCGCGGATGAACGCGACGCGTCGCAGCGCATCGCGGTCGTACCGGCGTTGGTTGTGGTCCACGCGGCTGGACTCCAGCAGGCCCTGCGATTCGTAGAACCGCAATGCGCTGGCAGCGATGCCGCCGCGTGTGGACAGCTGCCCGATCGTCAACACTTTCGGCAGCGCCTTGGGTACTTCCTTGCGAGCCACAGGAAATCTCCGAACTTTCGGTTGACATCAACAGAACTTGAAGGTGGAGAGTACCGCTCATGACACAGACGTCCACGCGCCCCGACCTCACCGAACTGATTGTTGCTGCCTGCGCTTCGATCGCTGTGCCGAAAGCGGCACCGGCCAATTCGTTCGTGCTGCATGCGCCGCTCGAGTTGCTGGCGCGGGTGCAGCTCCTCGGTCTCGTGCCGCCGACGCGAGTCGACGACGCAGCGGGGATGATCGAGTGGCTGGGGGCGGAGTACGCCGCCGCCGGGGATTCGGTCGCCGCGCCGCCGCCGGTCGACGGTGAGCCGCAACCCTCGGCGCTGTTGGAGGCGATCGCGGCTGGCGAGCTCGATGCAGTGGATGCAATGGCCGCGGCGTGGCTACCGCAGATGAGCGGATCCGAGGCTTGTCGCGTCCTCGCCGAGGCGCTGGTGCCGTCATTGAGCGCAGCCGGGCATGCCCCGATCGCGATGGCGCTGCTCATCCGTGACCCAACGATGCCGGCGACGCTGTTGCGGGGCCCGCTCCGGGGGTTGGCATCCCACCCCGATTGGCGGCTGACGTGGCACGAAGGAATCCGGGGTGCCGGAGACCCCGATGCTCTGTACGGCGCGCTGCGTGAGGCGCCGCAGCTCGGGCAACCGGGCAGCGACTTCATCTTTCCGCTGATGTCCCAGGCGCAGGAGTCGGGCGTGGCCCAAGCCCTGCTCGGCCCGGTGCTGGCCGACCGGTTCGACGCCCGAGCGGCGCGCAACACCCTCACGCGCGTGGCCGCGTGGAGCATGCTGCACGACGACCCGGACCAGGCGCCCTACGGCTGGAGCCATGCGCTGACCATGCCCCAGGCGGTCCTCTCGACGGCAGGGCTCGGCGTGACCCCGCGCACTGCCCTCGCGGTCGGCGCCACGTTCTCCCTGGGCTTTCGGCTCGCGCACGGAACCACGCCGCTGCCCGAACGCATCGAGCCGCAGGTTGCCCGGGTCAGCACAGCCGAGGTGGCTGGCGCTGCAGCGCTGCACCGCGACGCCCACCTCGTGAAGTACACCCTGGCATGCGTGCACGCCGCTGCCGACGACCCCGATTTCGCCGGCCTGTACCTCAACGCTGCGGCCTCGCTCGTCGACTGGTGGCGTGCGGCGGACGACCGCGGCGAGTGATCGCCGCGACGTCCGCCGGGTAGGTGGAACAGCGCGGGCAGCGCGGCGTCACGAGGCCAAACGCGAATGGGACTGGGCCGCGAGGGGTACGGCCGGTACGATCGAACGGCCATGGCCGATCCGCTCCACACCGTTGCCGCCACGTTGCGCGAGGCATTCGCCGCCGTCACCGGACTGCCCGCCGCCGAGATCGACCCGGTGGTCCGCAGCAGCGATCGTGCCGATGCGCAGGCCAACGGAGCGCTGGCACTTGCCAAGCAGCTCGGGAGGAACCCACGCGAGCTCGCGGAGGCCGTGGTCGCAACCGGGCTGTTGAGCACTGTGTGCACGAGCGCCGAGGTCGCCGGCCCGGGCTTCATCAACCTGATGTTCACGCCGCAGTTCCTGGGTGCCCAGCTCGCAGAGGCAGCAGCAGGCGACCGTCTCGGTGTACGGCCGGCAGCCACTTCCGAGGTCGCCGTCGTCGACTACTCGGCGCCCAACGTGGCCAAGGAGATGCACGTCGGCCACCTGCGGACCACCGTCATCGGCGATGCGCTGGTGCGGATGCTCGAGTTCGTAGGCCACACCGTCATCCGTGAGAACCACGTGGGCGATTGGGGCACCCCGTTCGGCATGTTGCTCGAGCACGTCATCGATCTACAGGAGGCCGCAGAGCCCGTCGACCTGGCCGACCCCGGCACGTTCTACCGCGCCGCCCGCGCGAAGTTCGATGCCAGTGACGCGTTCAAGGATCGGGCCAGGGCGCGGGTGACGCTCCTGCAGAGCCGCACCGACACGGCCACCACGGCGATGTGGCAGCAACTGGTCGATCAGTCGGCCGACTACTTCGACGTGGTGTACGGCAAGCTCGGGGTGCTGCTCACCCGCGACGACATCGTCGGCGAGAGCTTCTACCAGCCGGCGATGCCCAGCATCCTCGAGCGCCTCGATGCTGCCGGCCTTCTCGCCGAGAGCGACGGCGCCAAGGTCGTGTGGGTGCCTGGCTACACCAACCGTGAAGGCGAGCCGTTGCCGCTGATCGTGCAGGCGCGCACCGGCGGGTTCAACTACGCCACCAGCGATCTCGCCTGTGTGATCGACCGCGTCGAACGGCTGCACGGCACTCTGCTGCTGTACGTGATCGGCACCCCGCAGAGCCAGCACCTGCAGATGGTGTGGAAGGCCGCGGAGATGCTCGGCGTGCTGGTGGCTCCGGCGCGAGCTGTGCACGTCAACTTCGGCAACGTGCTGGGCGACGACCGCAAGATGTTGAAGAGCCGCAGCGGCGAGCCGGCGATGTTGCTCGATCTGGTGGACGGGGCCATCGAACGCGGTCGCGCCGTGGTCGCCGAACGCAGCGGGGAACTTCCCGCGGAGGAACGCGCGGCGCTCGGCAACGCTCTCGGCATCGGTGCGCTCAAGTACGCGGAACTGTCGAGCGATCGCATCAAGGACTACGTCTTCGACTGGTCGCGGATGCTCGCACTGGAGGGCAACACGGCCCCGTACCTGCAGTACGCGCACGCCCGCATCTGCAGCATCTTCCGCAGGGCCGCGGTCGAACGTGCATCGGTGCGAGGCGTCTCGCCCGTGGTCGCAGAGCCGCAGGAACGAGCGCTCGCACTGCAGTTGCTGCAGTTCGATGCCGCCGTGCACGACACGCTGGAGAAGTGCAGCCCACACCGGCTGTGCACGTACCTGTTCGAACTGGCCCAGTCGTTCACTGCGTTCTACGAGGCGTGCCCAGTGCTCAAGCAAGGCTACGAGACCACCCGCGAGGGCCGGCTCGCATTGTGCGACCTCACCGCCCGCGTGCTGCGCCAAGGCCTTGCCCTCCTGGGCATCGAGGCTCCGGAGCGGATGTGAACCCGGTGCCCCTCGGGTTGCTCCCCGACAACGCCACCGTCCAGGCCGATGGCTCGCTCGCGATCAGTGGCTGCGACGTCGCCGAACTGGCCGCACAGTTCGGCACACCTCTGTTCATCTACGACGAGGCGCACCTGCGCGCACGCTGCGCCGAGACCGTCGCCGCATTCGGCGCCGGCCGCGCGTACTACGCCACCAAGGCATTCCTCTGCACGGCGATGGCCCGGCTTGCATACGAGGAGGGCATGCGCCTCGATGTCGCGAGCGGCGGCGAGATGTACGTGGCCCTGCGCGCCGGCGTGCCAGCCGATGCGCTGGCGTTGCACGGCAACAACAAGAGCCTGGCAGAGCTGCGGGCAGCGATCGAGGTCGGCGTGCGGCACATCGTCGTCGACAGCTTCGACGAGCTGGATCGGCTCGATGCGCTGCATGCTGAGGGTCTGGCGGTGCCGAGGGTGCTGGCCCGCATCACTCCCGGCGTGCACGCTCACACGCACGAGTTCATCGCCACCGGTCAGGATGACAGCAAGTTCGGGTTCAATCTCGGCAACGGCGATGCGCAGCGGGCGATCGATCGGATGCGACGTTCGGTGAGCGTGCGCCTCGACGGCGTGCATTGTCACATCGGCAGCAACGTGTTCGAGGCGTCCAACTTCGCAAAGGCGGCAGAGGTGATGGCCGGCTTCGCGATCCCGCTCGATCTTCCCGAACTGGTCCTCGGCGGTGGCCTCGGCGTTCCGTACGTCGCTGGCGAAGAGGCCCCGTCGATCACGCAGTGGGGCAACGTGCTGCTCGACGCCTGTCAGGCCCTCGGCGTGCGCAGCAACGTGTCTGTCGAACCCGGGCGAAGCATCGTCGCCGGCGCGGCGATCACCGTGTACACGGTGGGCACGGTGAAACAGATCCCAGGTGTGCGCACCTACGTCAGCGTCGACGGCGGCATGAGCGACAACCCTCGCCCTGTGCTCTACGGCAGCGGCTACGAGGCCTTTCTGCCACGAGCCGTGGCCGCACCGCGACCTGATCGTGCGCGGCTGGTGGGCAAGCACTGCGAGAGCGGCGACGTGCTGATCTTCGATGCAGGCCTCCCGGAGGGCGTGAAGGTCGGCGACCTACTGGCCACCCCCGTCACCGGCGCCTACGGGCACAGCATGGCGAGCAACTACAACAAGCTCACCCGGCCGCCGGTGGTGTTCGCCCAGCATGGCGCCGCCCGTCTCGTGGTGCGGCGCGAAACCTACGAGGACTTGGTGCTGTGCGACGTGGGCTGATGGACCTGATCAGCGAGCTCTTCCGCTCCGGCGGATCCCACGGGAGCAACAGCGGCCCCACGGCGCGTCGGCGCCCGCAGCGCTCGCGCGAGACGCCGCGCCCGTCCACGGGTCAGGCGGCGCCCGCGCGCGACATCGGAGCGGATGCGGTCACCTTCGAGTACTCGCCATGCCTGGACGGCGACCCGGACCCTGGAGAAGTGGTGTGGACGTGGGTGCCCTACGAAGAGGATCCCACGGAGGGTAAGGATCGCCCGGTGGTGATCATCGGGAGGCGTGGCAGCAACCTCATCGGGGTACCGCTCACTTCCAAACAGCACGACAACGAACCCCAGGTCGCTGTGGGCACCGGCCCGTGGGACCGCGAAGGCCGGCCGAGCTACGCAAAGCTCGAGCGGTTGCTGGAGATCGACCCTGATCAGGTGCGACGCGAGGGTGCCGTGCTGTCTCGGGCTCGCTTCGACGACGTCGTGGCCGGGATTCGACGCGAACAGTCCCGCTGACAGCGCGAGTCCGATCGCTCAGAGCGGTCGGACTTCACTGCTCGTGTCCGTAGGCCATTCGACTCATTTCACGACCCGCCCCTTTCGGTGGCGGTTCTTGAGGAATATCGTACGAACTCGTGAAGCACACACTGAGCATCCAGGCGTCTCGGACGCAGCGTGGTTCGACGGGTTTGTCGAGCGGGCAACGCGTTGCGGTTCGTGTCGCTCTGGCAGCCGGTCTTGCCGGCGGATTGGTGCTCGCCGGTGCTGCGTCTGCGTCGGCCGAGGGTGGCGCATCGGTCATCGCCGACGTGCAGTGCGATCAGGTCGGCAATGGTGTCGTCGACCTGACGCTGGTCAACGATGGCTCGGTCGATGCGCA
This sequence comes from Ilumatobacteraceae bacterium, assembly GCA_043721915.1. Lineage (GTDB taxonomy): Bacteria > Actinomycetota > Acidimicrobiia > Acidimicrobiales > Ilumatobacteraceae > UBA668. The sequence goes on from JAYSPV010000073.1 coordinate 17,406, forward strand.
GTTCGTCATCGTCGGGCCGGCAGGCGCCGCCGCCTACACGGTGGCCGCCGGGGCGGCAACCGCAGTGACGTACACCGATGTGGCCGACGGCGCCGTTGCGCTGTCCGCCACGATCGACGGCGTTGCCGTCGAGGTCGGCGCCACCGTCGCCTGCGACGCTGGCGAACCGCCCACCGTGGAGGTGCTGTCGGCCTCCTCGCAGGACGCACATCGCGCTGATGACGCGTTGCCCCGCACTGGCTCGTCCCCTGCGGGTCTCCTCATCGGCAGTGCGTTGGTGGTCGGCGGCGTTGCTGCCTCGTTGATCTCTCGTCGCCGCTACTCCTGAGGCCCGCTGCGCCGGCCCGCCCGTCGGCGGTCGGGCTCAATGCGTCGCGCCGGGTGGCCGTCGAACTCGTAGCCTGCATGCCGTGAAGCTCATTCGAATCGGTGTTCTGGGGTGCGGCAACGTCGGCGCCCCACTCGTGTCGCTCGTCGCTCGTCAGCAGGCGACAATCGAAGCTCGCACCGGTGTGCGGCTGGAGGTCGTCTCCGTCGCAGTCCGGAACCTCAGCAAGGCGCGCGACATCGCATTGGCCGACGGGGTACTCACCCGCGATGCGATGGCACTCGTCCACGACCCGTCGATCGACCTGATCGTCGAGCTGATCGGCGGCATCGAGCCGGCTCGTGAGCTGATCACCACAGCCCTGAGAAATGGCAAGCCGGTCGTCACCGGCAACAAAGAGCTGCTGGCGAACGTCGGCACGGAGCTTTTCGCCGTCGCCGACGAGGCGGGTGTGGACCTGCTCTTCGAGGCTGCTGTTGCCGGCGGCATACCGATCGTGCGCGCGCTGCGCGAGAGCCTCCGCGGCGAGCCGATCAAGCGTGTGATGGGCATCATCAACGGCACCACCAACTTCATTCTCACCAAGATGACCGAGGAAGGCGCCGAGTACGCCGTGGCACTTGCCGAGGCGCAGGCGCTGGGGTTCGCCGAGCGCGACCCAACCGCCGATGTCGAGGGCTACGACGCCGGTGCCAAGGCGGCGATCATGGCCACGATTGCATTCGGTGCCCGCGTGGTTGCCGGCGACGTGTACCACGAGGGCATCAGCCGGATCACAGCGGCCGACATCGCGATGGCGAAACGGCTCGGGTACGTGGTCAAGCTGTTGGGCATTGCCGAGGCCGATGAGAGCGGCGCCATCGGCGTGCGCGTGCACCCGACGATGGTGCCGCTCACCCATCCTTTGGCCAGCGTGCGGGAGAGCTACAACGCGGTGTTCGTCGAAGGAGGAGCAGTCGGTTCGCTGATGTTCTACGGTCGTGGCGCCGGTGGCTCGCCCACGGCGAGCGCCGTGCTGGGCGACATCATCGACGCCGCCGTCAACCTCGCCAACGGCACTCATGGAGCACTGGGCACCTTCGGTCGCGCCGCGATCCTGCCGATCGACGAGACGAGTGCCGAGTACCTCCTCAGCCTCGATGTCGCCGACAAGCCCGGTGTGCTGCACGCTGTGACCGGGGTGTTCGCCCGGCATGGGGTGAGCATCCGTGCCGCCGAACAGGAGGGCAACGGGCCCGACGCCCGCCTCGTGTTCATCACCCACGAGGCGGTGGAGAAGGCCGTGCAGGCCACGGTGCGCGAGCTGCGCGAGCTCGATGTGGTGCTCAACGTCGGCGGGTTGCTACGCGTGATCGGGGCATGACCGTGCCCGGTCGTTCGATGCGGTACGTCTCCACTCGTGGCGAGGCACCGGTTCTCGGCTTCACCGACGCGCTGCTCGCCGGCCTCGCCATCGACGGCGGGCTGTACGTCCCGGAGGAGTGGCCCACCCTTCCGCCGCGCGAACCCGGTGCCACTTATGCCCAGCGCGCCGCGCAGGTGATCCAGCTGTTCGTCGGCGACGACCTGCCTGCAGTCACTGTGCAGCGCCTATGCGACGAGGCGTACGCAACGTTCGCCCATCCGGCGGTGGTGCCACTCGTGCAGATCGGCGACGACCACTTCGTGCAGGAGCTCTTCCACGGGCCGACGCTCGCGTTCAAGGACATCGCGTTGCAGCTCGTCGGGCGGCTGTTCGACGAGGTGCTGCGCGCCCGCGGGACTCGGGTCACGATCGTCGGTGCGACCAGCGGCGACACCGGTTCGGCGGCGATCGACGGTGTGAAGGACTGCGCCAACGTCGACATCGTCATTCTCTACCCACACGGCCGCACCAGCGACGTGCAGCGCAGGCAGATGACGACGGTGGTGTCGCCCAACGTGCGGGTGGTCGCGGTCGAGGGAACGTTCGACGACTGCCAGGACATGGTCAAGGCGATGTTCAACGACGCCGAGTTCCGTGAGCGGATGCAGCTCAGCGCGGTGAACAGCATCAACTGGGCGAGGGTGATGGCGCAGGTCGTGTACTACGTCGTGCTCACCGATCTGCTGGCCGGCCCGGTCAACGTGTGCGTGCCCAGCGGCAACTTCGGGAACGTGTTCAGTGGTTGGATCGCCCGCCGCATGGGTGCCCCCATCGACCAGCTGATCGTTGCCGCCAACGCCAACGACATCCTCGAGCGGTTCTTCAACCGCAACGAGATGCGCGCTGCGCCGGTGGTTCCGTCGCTGAGCCCCAGCATGGACATCCAGGTGTCGTCCAACTTCGAGCGGCTGCTGTTCGAGATGAACGGTCGCGATGGGGGCATGACCGCCGAGCAGTTGCAGCGCTTCCGGGCCACCGGACTGCTGTCGGTGGAAGCGGATCAGCGTGCAGAGTTCATCGAGGGCAAGTTCCAGGCGGCCCGGCTCGACGACACGGAGACGCTCGCCGTCATCGCTGGTACCTACGCCGACACCGGCATGCTGCTCGATCCGCACACCGCGGTGGGCGTGGGCGCCGTGGCCAAGCTGCGCGCCGCAGGCAGCTTGCACGGCACCACGGTCACGCTCGCGACGGCTCACCCGGCGAAGTTCCCCGATGCGGTCGAGCGTGCCACCGGTGTGCGCCCGCCGTTGCCCGCGCACCTCGCTGACCTGTTCGAGCTCCCAGAGCACTTCACAGTCATGCCCCACGACCTCGCTGCCGTGCAGGAATTCGTGGCCACCACCTTCGGCTGAGTTGGCGAGCGGGGTCAGTCGCCCGCTGCGCTGAAGCCTTTGGTCACGGCCCGAATCGGCGGGACTGCTGGATGCCCTTGTACCCGAAGAAACCGGCCGCCGCGACGCACAGGAAGCTGAACAGGTACTGGCCGCCATCAGCCTCGAACCCGATTCGTAGCACCTCGCGGAGATCATCGACTCCGGGGATGGCGGGGTAGTCGAGTGTTCCGTCCAAGGTCTTGGCAGCCTCGGAGATCAGGTGCCGGTCGATGTAGTAGTACGACCCGATCGCCGCCAGGACACCGATACCGGCCGACACCAGCGCCGCGGGGACGCCTCCAGTGCCGGCTCCCCAGCTGACGGCATAGCCGATCGCCATGCCGAGCAGGATCGCTAGGAGGAAGTACTGCCGGTCGACGACCACGACCACGGCGTACCACAGGGCCCCGCCGAGTAACGCCGCCAGGAAGCCGCTGAGTATGCCTCGTGACATCGAAGGGGGCAGCACCCCGGCGGCGCGTGGCGGCGCTTCGGTGGTCGATGGGCGCACCGGGTAGCCGACCGGCGGCGCACCGACCGGCGGCGCACCGATCGACGGCGGTGCCGGCCGCCGGTGCCGGCTGACGGCGGCCTCGGGCGAGGGAGGTTGTGGTAACGGAAGATCTTCCGCATGGGGATCGTGGTCACTCATCGCCGGGGAGCGTAGGCGCTCGCGTTGCGACGTGGCCGGACCCCTCGTTACAGTACGGGTGTTCGGGTCCCCGAACGCCCCCGTTGCATCCGGCCGCCGATCTCTGGCGTGCGGAGGGCACGGCAGGGTTTCACACGCATCAGGTGGTGGGTCCGCCGGCGTCTCCAGCACACAGCTGCCGATTCGACCGAGCCCCATTCCTCCCAGAAAGCAGGTGGCCAGTGGCCGCGGAAGCACTCGAGCAGTCCATGCTCGAATCGAAGGACAAGGACCAGCTCCTTGCCATTGCCCAGGCTCTGGGCATCAAGACCACGGCTCGCGCTGCGAAGGCGACGCTGATCAGCAAGATCCTGGAGACCACCGGCGTCGGCCCCTCCACCGAGCCGGCCGCCGAGCCCGTGGCCCAGGATGCGCCTGCCGCACAGAGCGAGTCGGCGACTGTGCCGCACAACACCGAAGGTCGCGTCGACGACGACAGCGACGACGATGGCGACTCCGACGGTGAAGCCGACGGTGACGACGACCAGGGAGGCGAGGGTGATGGCGAGAGCCGCAATGCCCGCCGCCGCCGTCGTCGCCGCAACAAGAACCGGTCCGGCGAAGGTGGCCCCACGGGCGAGACGCCGCCAGCGGACCGCAACGAGCCGCGCAACGAGCCGCGCAACGGTCGCGGGGACCGCCCTGACCGTGGCGAGCGCGATCGGAACGAGCGCGGTGACCGCGAAAACGGGGGCGAGCACTTCTCGCTGGAGCCCGTCACCGTGGAGGGCTATCTCGATCTGCGCGATGAGGGCTACGGCTTCCTGCGCGTCAGCGGGTACCTCCCCAGCCGCGACGATGCCTACATCCCGGTGAAGCTCACCCGCCAGTTCGGTCTCCGCAAGGGCGATCACGTCACCGGGCTGAGCCGTCCGGCCGGCCGCAACGAGAAGAACCCGGCGCTGCTCGAGGTTCACACGGTCAACGGCGAGGAGCCCGACAAGGCTCGCGACCGCCGCAAGTTCGAGGATCTCACCGCGATCTTCCCCGACAAGAAGTTCGTGCTCTCCACTGCCAATGATCCGCACAACATGACCGTGCGCATCCTCGAGCTGGTGTCGCCGATCGGCAAGGGCCAGCGCGGCATCATCGTGTCGCCGCCCAAGGCGGGCAAGACGACCGTGATGAAGGAGATCGCCACGGCGATCGAGCGTCACAACCCGGAGGTGAAGCTGATCGTCCTGCTCATCGACGAGCGGCCCGAAGAGGTCACCGACATGCGTCGGACGGTGAAGGGCGAGGTCATTGCCAGTACCTTCGACCGGCCCAGCGAGGAGCACACCCAGGTCGCCGAACTGACGCTCGAGAAGGCCAAGCGCCTCGTCGAGATGGGCCACGACGTGGTGATCATCCTCGATGGCATCACGCGTCTCAGCCGTGCCTACAACCTCGCTGCTCCCCCCAGCGGTCGCATCCTCTCGGGCGGCATCGACGCCGGCGCGCTGTACCCGCCGAAGAAGTTCTTCGGCGCTGCTCGCAACTGCGAGGAGGGCGGCTCGCTCACCATCCTCGCAACCGCGCTGGTGGAGACGAACAGCCGTATGGACGAGGCCATCTTCGAGGAGTTCAAGGGCACCGGCAACATGGAGCTGCGGCTCGATCGGCGTCTCGCCGAGCGCCGCATCTACCCGGCGATCGACGTAGACGCCAGCAGCACTCGCCGCGAGGAGCTGCTGTTCGATCGCAAGCAGCTGCAGCAGGTCTGGAAGCTGCGCCGCGTGCTCAGCGGCCTGGCCGACGGCGGCAACGCTGCGCCCGGCCTCGAACTGCTGATGGACCGCCTGAAGACGTTCAAGACCAATGACGAGTTCCTCAACGAGATCGGCAAGCAGCCCGGCTGAGTGCCTTTGCCGCCCACAATTCGAGGAGTGCCACGGCTGAATTCGCCGGTACACTCCGCGCTCTACTTCTTTCGGAGATTGCCATGAAGACCGAGATCCACCCCAAGTACACCGAAGTCACCGTTCGTTGCTCGTGCGGTAACAACTTCACCACCCGCTCCACCCGTAGTGCCGACCTGACGCTCGAGCTCTGCAACGAGTGCCACCCGTTCTTCACGGGCAAGCAGAAGCTCGTCGATACCGGTGGCCGCGTCGAGCGCTTCAACAAGCGCTACGGCGAGCGCAAGAACAAGTAAGCCGCGCCGACGCTTCGGCGTCGCCAGCTTCCCGAATACTGAGACACCACCCGGCCGATCACGGCCGGGTGGTTGTCGTTGTGGCCGGAACTTGCACTCCGAGGTCATCTTGCCGGTTCCGTGAGATGGGCGTGTCGAACATGTGACGACTACATCGTGGCTCGGTGCTTCAGCCGCACTGCGTGGCGGGCGATACCTGAAGTGGACAGCATGGGCGCCGGTGGCGCTCTGCATGACCTCGAGGAGCCGCCCCTGTGGATGCCACAGAACTTGCACACCTGCTGCGTCGAACCGAGTACGTCGCCAAGCCGGCACGCATCGCCGAGTTCACCGATACGCCAGCACATGCGTGGACGCGCAGCGAGGTGGTGGACAACATCCTCGATGTGACGACGCCGGTGGCGATACCGGCCTACATCGATCACGACATCGATGGCGAGGGGTACCAGCAGTGGGTGTATGCCGTGCAGTGGTGGCTCGATCGGATGGTGGACTCGCCCAAGCCGATGCAGGAGAAGATGACCTGGTTCTGGCACGGCCACTTCTGCAGCAGCTGGGACAAGGTGAACAGCGCCTGGGCCATGCTCAACCAGAATCGGCTGTTCCGCGACAGCGCGTTCGGCAACTTCCGGACGATGACGCAGACGATGGCGTTGCAGCCGGCGATGCTCTTCTACCTCGACAACCTCGACAACGTGAAGACCTCGCCGAACCAGAACTTCGCTCGCGAGCTGATGGAGCTGTTCACCATCGGCGTTGTCGATCAGAACGGGACCCCGAACTACTCCGAGGACGATGTCACGGCCGCCGCCCGAGCCTGGACCGGTCACGGCATCAACTGGGACACCTACGACTACATGTTCTGGGGAGGTGATCACGACTACGGACAGAAGACGTTCATGGGTGTGACTCGCAACTGGAACGGCCCCGACATCATCAACTACCTGCTGCAGGAGAGCGTGGCAAAGAAGCTGCAGGCCTGCAAGTACCTGACCAGGAAGCTGTGGGAGTTCTTCGCCTACGAGAACTCCGCCCAGGCCCTCGTCGATGAACTGGCGCAGGTGCTCTACGACAACGACATGGCGATCAAGCCGTGGGTGAAGGCAATGCTTGTCCACGACGCGTTCTACACGGTGCAAGCCCGTCAAGGTTTGGTGAAGTCACCTGTCGATTTCATCGTCAGCCTGTTCCACTTCACCGGCTATCGCGGCGACGACATGAACCCGCAGTGGTATGCCGAAGGCATGGGCCAGGAGCCGTTTGCCCCGCCCAACGTGGCGGGGTGGAAGACGAACGGCTATTGGGTCAACACCAGCGTGTTCGGTGCCCGCGCCGAGTTTGCCCGCGATGCGACCTGGAGGCTGCGGAACAACGACAACAACGACATCGGCGACGGGCGCACGCCGGCGCAGGCGGTGGACTTCGCAGCCCAGATGTTCGGTCTCGACCTGTCGCCGACGACTCGCAACGCGCTGATCGCGTTCGTGAACACCCAACGGCTGCACGAGCCCTACGTCGGTTGGTGGGAGAGCACCAACCTGCTGACCATGACGATGATGACCCCCGAGTTCCACGTGGCCTGAAGGACGACGACCGATGCTTGATCACCACATGGGTCTCGACCCCGACATCTCCGCCGCACAAGCCCTCCGCCTGTTGAGCGCACCCGACGATGGTCCGAGCGGCCTCAATCGCCGCCGGTTCCTGCAGTTGATGGGCTGGGGTGTCGGCGCAGGCGCGTTGGCCGGCGGCCTCGGTGAACTGCTGCCGCCGGGGATCCTGCCCAGCCGATACCAGGAGGCCTCGGCGGCAAGCCCGATCGGCGCGACGGACGGCATCCTGGTGCTGATCGGCCAGTACGGGGGGAGCGACGGCCTCAACACCGTGGTTCCCTACACCAACGCGGCGTACTACGCGCAGCACGGCTCGTTGGCGATTCCGGCCAACCAACTGCTCGCGTTGAACAGCTCGGTCGGCCTGCACCCAAATCTTGCGTTCACCAAGGCGATGTACGACCGCGGTGAAGTGGCCATTGTGCAGGGTGTCGGCTATCCGAACCCCGATCTCAGCCACTTCACGTCGATGGCGCTGTGGATGTACGGCAAGGCCGGAAACGGCCCGCCGAGCACCGGGTGGATCGGCCGCTGGCTCGATGGCGCCGGCGACAGCAACCCGTTCCGCACGGTCACGGTCGGTCAGGGCCTCCCGTTGCACCTGATCGGTGCGAGCAGGCGCGGCATCGCGATTCCCCAGTGGGGCGTGGGTTTCGGTGGCGGCCACGACGAGCACGACATGTGGATGTACGACGCGATGCGCTCGTTCTCGAACGCGCCTGCCGGGCGCGGCCCCTGGCACGATTCCATCGCGGGCATCGTGAAGGGAATGATCGACGTCGGACAGGAAGTCGGTCCGGTGTTCTCCCGGCCGCTGCCCGAGAGCGATCTCCAGAAGAAGATGACGGTGGTCGCCCGCCTGATCAACGCCGACCTCGGCATGCGAGTGATCGACACCGGGCAGGACGGCTTTGACACACACTCCAGCCAGCCAGCGTCGCTCAACGAGTTGCTCACCGACTTCGACGAGGCGATCAAGGCGTTCTACACGACGCTCGACGACCGCTTTCGCTCGCGAGTGACGATCATGACCTACAGCGAGTTCGGTCGCACCAGTTGGTCGAACGACTCCGACGGCACCGATCACGGCACGGTGAACAACCACTTCGTGATCGGGCAGGGGGTGAAAGGCGGCCTCTACGGTGCGCAGCCCAGCCTGGCAGGGTTGGGGCGGTGGGACCGGATGGCACACAGCGTCGACTTCCGTTCGATGTACGGCTCCGTGCTCGATGGCTGGATGGGCGGCGGCGCATCGACCGTCTTGGGTGGCTCGTTCCCCAACCTCGGACTGTTCAAGCAGACGCCCGGGCAAGGTGTCGCGACCGGCTCGTTGCCCTCGAGCGTCCTGGGCGACTTCGTCGGTGTCATGCCGTCCCGTGTCTACGACTCTCGCAAATCCGGCCGCTTGTTGCCACTTGGCGCTGGCACCACCGGAGAGGTACAGGTCACCGGTGCAGGCGGTGTGCCGCTCTCAGGAGTGACCGCAGTGGCGCTCAACGTCACCGCCACCAACGGCACCGCTGCCAGCAGCTTCACTGTCTGGCCCACCGGGGCTACCAAGCCGAACATCTCGAACCTGATCGTCCCTGCCGCTCGGGCGGTGCCGAACATGGTGGTCGTCAAGGTCGGCGTGGGAGGCCGCATCAATGTCGCCAACGATCTCGGCGCGATGCATTGCATCGTCGATGTCATCGGCTACTTCCGCAACACAGCTGCTGCTCGCCTGCAACCCGTCACGCCGATCCGCGTGTTCGACACCCGCAACGGGACCGGCGGGCGAACCGGCGCCATCGGCGCCAACAGCAGTTACGACGTGACAGTGAGGGGCGTCGGTGGTGTGCCCGCCGGGGCTGAATCGGTGGTCGTCAACGTCACGGCCGTGAACCCTACGGCCACCAGCCACGCAACGGTGTGGCCCACCGGGCAGGCGCGACCGGTGGCGTCCAGTCTCAACTACGTGGCCGGTCAGACGGTGCCGAACATGGTGATCGCGAAGGTGGGCGCCGGTGGCAAGATCAGCATCCATAATGCGTTCGGGGCGGCTCACTTCATTGTCGACATCCTGGGCTACATGTCCGCGGTGGCGCCGGGTCGGCACTTTCCGTTACCGGCAGCGCGCCTGCTGGAGACCCGGCCCGCCTTTGGTGGTGCGGGCCCGGTCGGCGCCAACTCCACGCGCACTCTGCAGATCACGGGTGTCGGCGGTGTGCCCAGTTCGGGGGTCTCCGCCGTCGCGCTGAACATCGCCGCCTACAACCCGACCACCACGACGTACCTCACCGCATGGCCCAATGGTGAGCCTCGTCCGATCGCCTCCAACCTCAACTCGAAGGCGGGGGTCAACGTGGCCAACTTGGCAATCGTCAAGTTGGGTACGGGCGGCAAGGTGCAGCTGTTCAACTCTGCCGGCACGACACATCTCGTCGTCGACGTGGTGGGCTACTTCTCTGCCTGAGTGACGCCAGCTCCAGCCATCGACTGTCGGCATCGGTAGCCTTCGCGCCCATGGACGACGGCACCAGGCGCGCGCAGCTGCTCTCGTTGAAGCTCGGTGCGCTCGTGCGCGATCACACAGGGTCGGCGGCTGGTCTCGACACAGGCGAATTCGGGGGTGGCGCGGCCCTGCTCGCCGGCTCGGCTGCCTGGGTGCTGCTCGATCGCAAGCCCGAGCGTGGGCTCGGTGCTGCGCTGGCGTGGGCGCTGCGCCGAGACGCGAGCGAGTTGCACGTGCTGGCTGAGAGTGCCACCGGGTTGCTGGCACGACGCGCCCAGCAGTTCGGACTGCCGATCAGCGTCTGGCACATCGAGGGCCGGGTGCTCCTTCCAGCGGTCGCCGAGTCGTTGCCGATCCCGTCCGCCGTCGGGGGTGCACACGAGCAGTGGCGGGCGGCCATCATCGAGGGCGGGGCGCTGCCGACCGTGGAGCACGGTGTGCTCGCCGGCGAGGTGGAAGGGCTCGAGGTCTGCCGGGTCGTGACCGATGCGTACACCGACGAGGTACGCCTGGAAGTCGGTGTGGGTGCCCACGACCGCGAGGCGTTCATGATGCTGCACGGCAACAAGCCCACCGTCGTCGCACTGGCGGACGTGGTGCAGGCGGTTCGTGCACATCGCCGGCCGGGCGCCGACCGACATCCGCTGAACATGCTGGCCCAGGAGCGTGCGCTGCGCGCCCGGCTGGTGGCCGAGCCGTCGCTGATCGATGCGTCGTCGGTGACCGTTGCCGAACCACCCGTGCCGCGCCCGAACCTCAAGGACCCGGTGCCCTGCGTGGCGCTGGCAGTGATCGCCGGTGTCACGACGGCTGTGGTCTGCAGCTCCGGCGTGGATCTCGACCTGGTGCCGTTCGCTGTTGATGCCCGCGCGGCGCTTGGCGTGGCCGATGCCGTCATCGTGCTGCCTGCCCGCGACGCGATCGACGCGCAACGACGTCTCGCCGCGTTGGCCACACCGCCCATACGCATCGTGACGGTCGACTGAACAGTCATCTGTGATCAGTAGCCTGCACAACCGGTGTTCGATCGATTGAAGTCCGTGGAAGACGAGTTCGTCTCGCTGGAGGCGAGCTTGTCCGACCCCGAGATCGTCAACGACCAATCGCGGATGCGTGATGTCACCAGGCGTTACAAGGATCTGACTCCGGTCGTCGACTGCGTGCGCCGCTACCACGCCCGCACCGCTGACGCGGAGGCGGCGCGCGAGCTGCTCCTCGTCGCCACCGACGACGAGCGCGAACTGCTCAAGGAGGAGCTGGCGAGCACCGAGGTCGAGCTGACGGCGCTCGAGGAGGAGCTGCGCCTGCTGCTGTTGCCCAAGGACCCCAACGACGGCCGAGCCGTGATCATGGAGATCCGCGGCGCCGAGGGCGGCGAGGAGGCCAACCTGTTCGCTCGCGATCTGTACGACATGTATCGCGCCTTCGCCTCGGCCAAGGGTTGGTCGGTCGAGGTCCTGAACCATGACGACAGCGATCTCGGCGGGTTGAACCAGGTCACGATGCTGATCAACGGCGACACAGCGTGGGGTCGGCTGAAGTACGAGGGCGGCGGCCACCGCGTGCAGCGCGTCCCTGTCACCGAGAGCCAGGGGCGCATCCACACCTCGTCGGCCACGGTGTTGGTACTGGCTGAAGCCGAAGAGGTGGAGGTGCAGATCGACGACAAAGACCTCGAGGTCGACGTCTATCGCAGCAGCGGCGCCGGCGGCCAGAGCGTCAACACCACCGACTCGGCCGTGCGCATCACCCACAAGCCCACGGGCGTGATGGTGACGATGCAGGACGAGCGCAGCCAGATCCAGAACCGCGCGCGTGCGATGGTGGTGCTGCGAGCCCGCCTGTTGAAGCTGGCGCAGGAGGAGCAGGCTGCCGCCGCCTCGGTGGAGCGCCGGTCGCAGGTGGGCGGAGGTGGGCGCGGCGAGAAGATCCGTACCTACAACTTCAAGGAGAATCGTCTCACCGATCACCGCATCGGGTTCACGATCTATCGCCTCCAGGATGTGCTGGCAGGCGATCTCGACGAAACGGTCGACGCGCTCACCGCCGACGAGCGGGCGCGGCAGTTGGCCGGCGAGGACTGAACGGTCGTGACTGCGGACTCGTCCCACGACGGCACGATCAGCTGGCGACGGTTGTGGGACGAGACGGCTCCCTTGGTGGGGCGGCCGGAGGCCCGGTGGCTGTGCGAAGAGGCGAGCGGAGCGTTCGGCGACGAGTTCCTTGCCGTGATCGACGCGCCGGTCACGCAACGTTCGATCGCTCACCTCGATGCCATGCTTGCCGGCCTTCGCGAGGGAAAGCCGTTGCAGTACGTCCTGGGCCACTGGTCGTTCCGTCGGCTCGATCTGCTGGTGGATCGCCGTGTGCTGATCCCGCGCCCCGAGACCGAGCTGGTTGCGGAGGTCGCCATCGGCATCGCCCGTGCGATGATCGCCGGTGGCGCTGCCACGCCGATCGTCGTGGCCGATCTCGGCACCGGCAGCGGAGCAATCGGCCTGTCGTTGGCGTTTGAGCTGTCGCGCGGCTCGGCTGAGGTGTGGCTCACCGATCTCTCGCCCGAGGCGCTCGACGTGGCCCGGGCGAATGCGGCCGGCCTCGGTGTCGCCGGCGCCGGCGTGCGCTTCGGGCTCGGCGCCTGGTTCGAGGCGTTGCCGGAGACGCTGAAGGGCGCCCTTGCGCTCATCGTGTCCAATCCTCCGTACATCGCGCACGACGACCCTGGTGTCGCCGCCGACGTGCGTCGGTGGGAACCCCATCAGGCGCTGTTCGCACTCGAAGCCGGGCTGGCCGATGTCCGCGCGCTGGCCGAAGGCGCGGCGTCGTGGCTGGCGCCTGGTGGCTGGCTGGTCGTCGAGATCGGCGCGTCGCAGGCCGTCGCGGCGACGGAACTGCTGCATGGCGCCGGGCTGAGTGGGGTGGAGATCCGCCGCGACCTGTCCGGTCGCGATCGCATCGCTCTTGCGCGAAAAAGCTGACAGGAGCTCGTTCCTCGGTGCTCTTGAAGGCAACTACCGTTGCCCACGAAGGAGCATCACGATGTCGAACCGAACTCGCTTCACAGCCCAGCCAACCACTCGCCCCACCGGCCACCGCAGTGGCCGCTCGCTCAGCCTACGGGCCTCGGCGGCAGCCGCCTCGTTCGCCGCCTTCGGCCTGCTCGCAACTGCGTGCAGCGACTCCAAGACGATCTCCAGTGCCGACACCGGTGTCAGCACCACGGTCGCGGAAAGCACCACCACCGTCGCCGAGACGACCACCACGCTGGCCGCCACGACCACAACTGTTGCGGTCACGCTGCCGCCCGTCCCCACGATTGCCCCGCCGGCCCCGCCGGCCCCGCCACCGCCGGCCCCGCCGCCGGCGTGCCCGACGCAGGATGCCCCGAGCGGCGGCGCCGTCAGCGTCACTCCCATCACCGGTGATTGGAACGGCGATGCCGTGCTCGACTCGGCTATCTCGTGGGCCGAGGTCGGTGGCGGCAGCCCACAGTGGTTCGTCCGCACCGAGATCTCCGGCGGGCCGGCATCGTCGTGGGCCCTGGGTGACCTCGGCGTCGGGTTTGCCCAGTTGGTCGATCGGGTCGATGTCGACTTCTCGCTCGGCGAAGATCCCGGCGTCAACAGGGACGAGTTCGTCGCCATCACCGGCAGCGCCGCCTCGGGCCTGATCCTCGGCGTGTTCGGTGTCGATGACAACGGGTGCGTCTTCCAGTTCGACAACGGCTCCGACGTGGCGTTCCAGCTCCCGGTCACCGGCACGGTCAGCGAGCTCAGCGGTGTGATGTGCGACGGCGGGGCCGGTTCGCAATTCATGGTGGCCAAGCAGGCCCGGACGCTCGACGGTGGCGCCACGTGGCAGACCACCGACTCCAAGATCGTGCGCTCCGCTCAGTCGCTCGGCTACGGCGTGTCCATCGAGGGTGAACTGCTGGGCACCGACGGCTCGCTGAATGCCTACGGCGTCGCCGAGTGCTTCGGCACCATCTGGGTCTGAGAGCGCCATCGACCTTTAGCGGCGAGTCGCGGGCCCGTGGGCGCGCGGGCAAGGCCGTTCCCGCCGCCTGCGCCCCTTACTTCTGGTCGCGGCGGAACCACACTGGCTGTCGATCGAGGTCGACCAGAAACCAGAGGCCCCAATCGATCCACTTTCCGCAGTCTCCTCAGTCGAAGCGGGCGGCGATCTGCCCGAGCAGACTTTCCTCGTCGGCGTCGACCTCGTGGTCGGCGCCGGCGACGTCGCGAGCGGCGCTGAACAACGCTGCGCGGAGCACGCTGCTGACGACGCGCTCGTCGATGTCGTCGAGCAGGTCCTCGACGGCGTGGTCGGCGATGGCGGCGCGCACCTTGGCGGAGGCCGGGCCGATGTAGCTGTCGAAGGCGAACGTGTCGGTCTCCCAGCCGCTGTCGTCGCTGATCGCTCGGATCTCGTCCAATTCGTCGGTGGAGATGTGACGATCGGCCATCATCACCAGCAGCAGCAGCTCCACGGCTGCCTCGTGTTCGCGATCGGCGGTGGCATGCACCGACACGTGGGTGTACAGATCCTTCAGGCGCTGATTCATGGTGCCCGCAAAACTAGACCAATCGGATGGTCAGGAACGCAGGCCCAATGATCGCTGCAGGAAGTCGAGCTGGTGCAGCAGCAGATGCTCGGCGACCACCTCCTGGGGGGTCATGTGGGTCACCCCTACCAGCGGCAGCACCTCGTGGGGCTTGCCGGCCGCCAGGAGAGCGTTCGAGAGCTGCAGGGTGTGGGCCGCGACCACGTTGTCGTCGGCGAGGCCGTGCACCAGCAGGAGCGGGCGCGTGAGCGCGTCGGCGAGCGGAAGCAGGGAGCTGGCCGCATATGGCGCGCTGTCGACGGTGGGGTCGCCGAGGTAGCGCTCGGTGTAGTGCGTGTCGTACAGCCGCCACTCGGTGACCGGTGCTCCGGCAATCGCGGCGTGGAACACGTCGGGGCGGCGCAGCACGGCGAGTGCGGCGAGGTAGCCGCCGAAGCTCCACCCGCGGATGGCGACGCGGGTGAGATCGAGTGGGTGATCCGCAGCGGCCGCGTGGAGTGCGTCCACCTGGTCGTCGAGGGGTGCACTGGCCAGGTCGAGGTGCACTGCGCGTTCCCACTCGCTGCCTCTCCCTGGTGTTCCTCGCCCGTCGACGACGACGACTGCGAAGCCCTGATCGGCGAACCACTGTGGCGTGAGGTACGCGTTGTGCGCCTGTAGCACCCGTTGTGCGTGTGGGCCGCCGTACGGGTCGAGGAGCACCGGCAGCGGTGACCCGTCGTGATCGTGGGGGAGCAGCACTGCGGTGGCCAGGCGGCGTTCGCCGTAGTGGTGCAGCGTCACGTTCGGTTGCACGAGCGGCCTGAGCGTGTGCGAGGTGATCGTCGGGCCGTCGACCACCTGGGTGACCGCCCCAGGTTCCTCCAGCACTGCCGAACGCAGCACCACGGTCGGACCGCCGACCGACGCGGTGTGCACGCCGGGCTCGTCGGTGAGGGCAACGAGCGTGCCGTCGGTCCGCCATCGCCACACGTGCTGCACGGTGGCGTCGTCGATCGGGTTGGCCGTGAAGTACACCTCGTCGTCCTCGGCGCCGAGCACCGCTCTCACCTGCAGCTCCGGCGGTGTCACCTCGCTGCCGTCAACTGTCAACCGGCGGGCGCCACCGCGGTCGGCAGTCATCACCACCCGGTCGTCGAGCAGGGCCGGCGTGCCGGGCACGAGCTCCACCCATGCCGAGTCGCCGTCGGCGAAGAGTGGGGCGGTGTCGCCGAGTCGTGAGTCGGCCTCGAGCACCATCAGCGACCGCTGGTCGCGCGACTGAACCGTCAGCAGCAGGCGCGTGGCGCCCGCCCATCGGACGTCGGCGA
>JAYSPV010000074.1:0-33680 GCA_043721915.1 Ilumatobacteraceae bacterium
TCGAGACTTCGCGCCAGCAGCAGCCGATTGACCTTGTTGTCGTCCACCACCAGCAGCAGTGCGCCGTGGTCAGCCACCGGCGAGCACCTTCAGCTCTGCTGCCGCGGTTGCGTAGGCGGCGTCGAGCGCATCGACCACCGCACCATCAGCGGCGGCATCACCGGAGAACCCGTTGAGCTCGCAAGCGCGGGCCATGTTCGCGAACTCGAGGGCACCGAACGTGTTGCCGTTGGACTTCAACGAGTGCGCCGCGCGGCGGAAGCCGTCGGCATCGGCGGTCACAAGCGCGGCGCGCATCGCGGCCAGGATGGCAGGCGCTTCCTCCTGAAAGGTGTCGACGAGCTCCAGTGCGAACTCGTCGCCGACCGCTTCACGCAGCTCGGCAAAGGTGGCCAGATCGATCACAGTCGCCTCCATTTCAGTTCCCTCCACGGTGCTGCACGGCGTACAGCGCCTCGACCAGCGCGTCCACGCGGATCGGCTTCGTGACGTAGTCGTCCATACCCGCGGCCAGGCACATCTCGCGGTCGCCCTGCATCGCGTTGGCGGTCATTGCGATGATGCGCGGCCGAGCGTCAGGCCATGTGGCCACGATCTGGCGCGATGCCTCCAGGCCGTCCATGTCCGGCATCTGCACGTCCATCAGGATCACGTCGTATGTCTGACGCGCCACCGATTCGACGGCCTCGATACCGTTCGACGCGAGGTCGGCCCGGTAGCCCATCTGTTGCAGCAACCGCAGGGCCAGCTTCTGGTTCACCACGTTGTCCTCGGCCAACAGGATGCGCAGTGGGTGCCGCGCCGCCATGTCCGGGTCGATGGTGGGCTTCGCCGGTGCCGTGGGCGCGGCGGTGACACCCTCACCGAGGACCGTGACCAGCGTGTCGAACATCTGCGACTGTCGAGCGGGCTTGGTGAGGTAAGCATCGAACAAGTCGGAGCTGGCAATCTCGCGGCCGGCGAGCGAGGTGAACAGCACCAACGGCAGCTTCGGCTGCACGGCGCGGATGCGCTGAGCCAGTTCAGTACCGTCCATGTCGGGCATGTGCATGTCGATCACGGCCATGTCGAACACCTCGCCGGCCTCGATCCAGCGCAGAGCTTCTGCGGGGAACTCGGTGTCGCGTGAGCTCATCCCCCACTTGGCGGTCTGCAGGCTGAGCACCTTGCGGTTCGTGGCGTTGTCGTCGACGATCAGCACGCGGTGATCCTTCAGCTCGCGCTGGGCGCCGGTGTAGTCGCGCCGGTCCTCGATGGCGATGTCGGCCGTGGGAACCGTGATCGTGAACTTGAAGGTCGAGCCGTGGCCGAGGCCTTCGCTCTCGGCCCACATGCTGCCGCCCATCAATTCGGCGAGTCGCTTGCTGATCGCCAGGCCGAGGCCGGTACCGCCGTACTTGCGAGTGGTCGTCGAGTCGGCCTGCGAGAACGACTGGAAGAGCCGACTCATGCCAGCCTCCGAGAGCCCGATGCCAGTGTCGCGGATGGAGAAGTCGAGTACCACCTGGCCGTCGACAGGGCCGTCGCACGACACGGTGAGCACGACCTCGCCGGCATCGGTGAACTTGACCGAGTTCGACATCAGGTTGAGCAGGATCTGGCGCAGGCGGGTGACGTCACCCGTGATGCCGCGCGGCACATCGCCCTCGAACAGGTAGGCCAGCTCGAGGTGCTTCTCGACGGCGCGAGCATTCACCAGGTCGAGCGCCGACTCCACGCAGTCGCGCAGGTCGAAAGGTTGCGACTCCACGTCCATGCGGCCGGCCTCGATCTTGGAGAAGTCGAGGATGTCGTTGATGATCGTGAGCAGCGAGTCGCCCGAGTCGCGGATGGTGGTGGCGAAGTCGCGTTGCTCGGCGTTGAGTGGCGTGTCGAGCAGCAGGCCACTCATGCCGATGACCGCGTTCATCGGGGTGCGGATCTCGTGGCTCATCGTGGCCAGGAAGGAGCTCTTCGCCTCGTTGGCGCCCTCCGCCGCAGCGCGGGCATCCTGCGCATCGGCGAACAGCCGGGCGTTGTTCAGGGCCACCCCGACGTTGGCGGCGATCGTGGAGAGCAGACGCTGGTCGTCGAGGTCGTACACACCCTCGCGAGTGGTGCTCTGCACGCTGATGACACCTTCGCTGCGCCCTTCGACGACGATCGGCACCCCGAGGTACGAGAGCGACTCGCGTCCGAGTACGGAGGCCCCGAGCTCTTGGGTGCGACGGTTGACGTCGGAGTTGAGGATCAGCGCCTCTCCGGTGCCGATGATCCTGCTGGTGAGGCCCTCGCCGTAGGGCATCGATTCGTTGTCCTCGCCGTGCTCGTACACGAAGTCGATCATGTTCCGCTCGCGGTCCAGCAGTGCGACGTAGGCGATGTCGGCCTTGAACACGCGGGTGATCTGCTCGCCGACGAGCTGGATCAGCGCGGCGACCTCCAGGTTGCCGGAGAGCTGCTGCGAGATGGCATTCACCGTGTCGAGCTCCGCGGCGCGTTGCTGCGACTCGGCGAACAGACGCGCGTTCTCCATTGCGACTGCCGCCTGCAGCGAGAGCCCGACCAGGAACTGCAGATCGTTGTCACTGAACGGTTGGCCGGCGGTACGCCAGACGGCCATCACACCCTTCACCATGTCGCCGGCCAGCAACGGAGCAACCATCAGGCGCTCCAGACCCTGTTCCTCGGTGCCCACGATCTGCACGCCCCGGGCGTCGGCGCCGGTGTCGTTGATCAGTTCTGCCCGGCCGCTGATCACCAGGCTGCCGATGATGCCTTCCCCGGTCTTCACCGGGTCGGCACGCAGTTCCTCGGCGATCTCACCCAGCGCGACGATGGCGCGATACTGCGCAGCACCGTCCTCGGGAAGGAAGATGGCGCTGGTGTCGGCGCCGAGCAGGTCCTTGGCGTGATGCGCGATCCGCTCCATCACGGTGCCCAGGTCGAGCGTGGCCGACACGTCGCGTCCCACTTCGGCCAGCGCCGCAGCTTCCCGGGTGCGACGTTGGATCTCGTCGAACAGGCCTGCGTTCTGCAGTGCCACGCTCATCGTGCCGGCCAGGGTCTGCAGCAGGCGCACGTCGGACTCGCTGAACGCGTGTTCGCGATGGTAGTCGCTGATGCTGACCAGGCCGCGGGCTTCGTCACCCCACAGCAACGGCACGTAGAGCGCCGACTTCTCCATCTGCGTGCCAGGGATGATGTGGGCGCCCAGCCTCTCCATCTGGCCGGCCATGTCCTCCTGGATCACCAACGTCTGGCGACTGCCCAGGACGTGAGCGGTCATGCCGCCGATCGCGCCCGGCTCCACCGTGATCCGCTGGCCGTTGTCGTAGATGTACGGGAACTCGACCATGCCGGTGAGCGGGTTGACGATGCGGATGTCGAGATCGGCCTCGTGGAAGATCGCGCGGATCTGATCGCCAACCGCGTCGTAGATGCCCTGCATGTTCAACTCGGCCGCCAGGGCCTGCTGCACGCTGTTGATCACCGCCAACTCCGCGGCACGCTGCTCGCTCTCCTTGAACAGTCGCTGCGTCTCGTCAAACAGACGGGCGTTCTCCAACGCCACCCCCATGCTCGCCGCGACCGTCTCCAACAATCGCACCTCGGACTCGCCGAACGCGTACTCGCGCTCGTAGTCCTCGAGGACGATCGCACCGAGCGCGCGATCGCTGCCGACGATCGGCACGGTGACCATCGACTTCGACTGATCGGTACCCGGCACCAAGGGAATGCCGGAGGAGACAAGATCGGCGGCGTTCTGGATCATCAGCACCTGCCGGTCCTGCCGGAGCTCGGCCCAGGGGCGACGCGGTGGCCCCGACGGGATGTCGAGCCGCACGCCGTGCTCGAACTCGTAGAGGTAGTGGATCAGGTTGGCCGGCTCGTCGTACCAGCGGATGCCGATCTCGTCGGTGTGGAGCACCTCGCGCAGCTTGCCGCCGACGAGATCGACGATCGCCTGAAACTCCAGCTCCGCTGCCATCCCCTGCTGGATGCTGCTGATCACCGCCAGCTCGGCTGCCCGCTGTTCGGTCTCGGCCAGCAGACGTTGCGTCTCGTCGAACTGGCGAGCGTTCTGCAACGCCGCGCTCATCGCCCCGGCCAGGGTCTCGAGCAGGCGCACATTGGACTCGTTGAACGCGTACTCGCGCTGATAGTCGGTGAGGCACACCAGCCCGCGGCCTTCGCCGGCCCATGCCAACGGCACCCAAATCGCCGATTTCTCGTCGGCGCTGGTGCCCGCGATCCGCTGACCGCCAGCTGCAAGGAATGGTGCGACGCCCTCGTTGAAGTCGTGGTCGATCAGCACCGTCTGGCGGGTGCGGATGACGTGCTCGGTCACGCCGGCCAGCGGCATCGGGTCGACCGTGATGCGTTCGCCCCTGTCGTACATGTACGGCAGCTCAACCAGGCCGGTGACGGGGTCAAGGATGCGGATGTCGATGTCGAAGTCGCTGAACATCTCGCGGATCTTGTGACCGACGGCGTCGTAGATGCCCTGCATCTTCAGCTCCGAGGCCAGGGCCTGCTGCACGCTGTTGACGATCGCCAACTCGGCCGCGCGTTGCTCGCTCTCGTCGAAAAGCCGCTGCGTCTCGGCGAACAGCTCCGCGTTCTGCAGTGCCGCGCTCAGCGCGCCGGCCAGTGTCTCGAGCAGCCGCACGTCGGACTCGCCGAAGGCGTGCTCGCGCTCGTAGTTGGGGAGGCTGATCAGCCCGCGTGTCTCGCCTCCCCACGCCAACGGCACCCACACACCCGACTTCTCCGGGGCCGTCCCGTCGATGACCGGTGCGCCGATCTTCGCCGCTTCCTCTTCCATGTTCTCGTTGATGACCAACGACCTGCCGAGGGTCAGGAGGTGCGCCATCATGCCCGACACCGGGCTGGGGTCGATGGCGATCCGCTCCCCGAGCTCGTACGCGTACGGGAACTCCACCAACCCGGTGTGACGGTCGATGACGCGCAGCAGCATGTCGCCGCCGTGGAAGATCTCGCGGACCTTGTCGCCCACTGCGTCGTAGAGGCCCTGCATGTCGAGCCGGGAGGCGAGAGCCTGCTGCACGCTGTTGATCACCGCCAACTCCGCGGCGCGCTGCTCGGCCTCCTTGAACAGGCGCTGCGTCTCGTCGAACAGACGGGCGTTCTCCAACGCCACACCCATGCTGGCAGCCACCGTCTCCAGCAGGCGCACCTCGGGCTCACCGAATGCGTGCTCGCGCTCGAAGTTCTCGAGGGAGATGATGCCGAGCACCCGGTCGCTGCCGATGATCGGCATCGTGACCATCGACAGGCACTGGTCGGTCCCCGGGATCAACCCGATGCCCGTCGCGACGATGTCGGCGAGGGTGTGGAAAACCACCGGACGACGGGTCTGACGCATCTGCTCGAACGGTCCACCGACGATCGGGGTATCGGGGGGTACGTCGAGCCGCACGCCGTGTTCGAAGATGTAGAGGGGATGGATGAGGTTCGACGCCTCGTCGTACCAGGCGATGCCCATGTCGTTGGACCGGAACACCTCGCGGATCTTGTCACCGACCAGGTCGACGATGGCCTGGAAGTCGAGTTCGGCAGCCATGCCCTGCTGGATGCTGTTGATCACCGCCAACTCCGCGGCGCGCTGCTCGGCCTCCTTGAACAGCCGCTGCGTCTCGGCGAATTGATGGGCGTTCTGCAGTGCCGCGCTCAATGCACCGGCCAGCGTCTGCAACAACCGAACCTGCGAGTCGCTGAACGCGTGCTCGCGATGGAAGTCGCTGAGGCTGACCAGCCCGTGCGCCTCGCCGCCCCACACCAGCGGCACGTAGACCACCGACATCGGAGCCAGCGTGCCGGGCTCCACCTCACTACCGAACGCGACCACCTGTCCGACCATGTCCTCGTTGATCAGCAACGTCTCGCGCGTGCCCAGCACGTGAGCACCGAAGCCCGACAGCTCGTACGGCTCGATGGCGATGCGAACGCCGTCCTCGTAGATGTAGGGCGTGTCGACCAAGCCGGTGGACAGCTCGACGATGCGGATCTCGACGTCGGTGTCGTGGAAGATCTCGCGGATCTTGTCGCCGACCGCGTCGTAGATGCCCCGCATGTCGAGCTGTGACGCCAACGCCTGCTGCACGCTGTTCACGATCGCCAGCTCGGCGGCACGCTGCTCGCTCTCCTTGAACAGCCGTTGCGTCTCGTCGATCTGCCGCGCGTTCTGCAGGGCGATGCTCATGCTCGCGGCCACGCTGGTGAGCAGCCCGACCTCCGACTCGCCGAACGCTCCCTCGCGCTCGTAGTCGGCCAGCGAGATCAGCCCCAGGACGCGGTCGCTGCCGACGATGGGAACGTCGACGAGCGATTTCTCCTGGCGCGAACCATCGGGAGGCGGCGCGGTGTAGCCGGCAGCCACCAGCTCGGCGCGCGAGTTGGCGACCTTCGCCTGCCGCGAAGCTGCCATCTGCTCGAACGCGCCACCGGGTGTGGGTGGTCGCGGCCCGATCGAGATCCGCTCCCCGAGCTCGTAGGCGTAGAGGGCGTGCAGCAGGTTGGCGGTGTCGTCGTGCCAGGTGATGGAGATGTCGGCGCCGCCGAAGATCTGGCGCAGCGCGTCGCCCGCGAGGTCGACGACCTCCTGGAAGGGGATGCTCGCGGCAATGCCCCGTTGGATGCCGTTGAGGATCGCCAGCTCGGCCGCGCGCTGCGCCGCCTCAGCTCGCAGCGTCTCGTTCTCGGCGACAACCTGTTCCAACTCCGACATCCGGCCCACCCCCCCCGATGGACCGTAACGCAGCCGACCAGGGTTCGCGAACCGACTGGTCGGATCTGTGCAAGAGTCGGACCGAGATGGAGAACCAGTTCCTTGCAGGGCTCGAGCCAGAACAGCGCCGTGCGGTGTTGTCGCGCACGACCCGCCGCCGCTACCACAAGGGCGACACCATCTTCCACGAAGGCGACCCCGGCGACACGTTGCACCTGGTATCGAAAGGCTTCGTCTTCATCAGGGTCACGACATCGATGGGCGAAACGGTCACACTCACGGTGTTGGGGGCCGGGGACTTCTTCGGCGAGCAGGCCCTGCTGTCACCGGACTCGGTGCGCACTGCCAGCGCCGTCGCGTTCGATGACGTGGAGACGATGACGCTCGGCTTCGCTCACTTCGAGGAGCTGCGCCGCACGGACCCGCGGGTGAACCGGCTACTGATCGCAGTGTTGGCCGCTCAGGTCCGCCGGCTCAGCGACCGCCTGGTGGAGGCGCTGTACGCATCCGCCGACACCCGCGTGATGCGTCGGTTGCACGAGCTCGCCGAGCTGTTCAGGGTGGCCGACTCGGTGGGTCCGGTCACCATCCCTGTCACGCAGAGCGATCTGGCCTCCATGGCAGGAACCACCCGGCCGACCGCGAACCGGGTGCTGCAAGAGCTGGTGACCGCTGGAATCGTCGAGTTGGCGCGCGGCCGAGTCGAGGTCGCTGATCCAGCGAGCCTGGCAAAGCGAGCCAAGTGAACCGATCGAGCACACTTGCCTGTGTGCGCTCGCGAACACAGCATCTGTCGGTTCGGAAACAGACGCCGGCGATCCATGGGATGATGATGACTCCGACGGCGACCACCCGCCGACACCGCAGAAAGGACCCGACCATGAGCCTGGGCAAGAAGAACCACATCGATGAGGCCGGCGACGACACCGAAGGCCACCGCAAGACCTCCCGCGTCGAAGAGGCAGGCGACGACACCGAAGGCCACCGCAAGGCCTCCCGCGTCGAAGACGCAGACGACGACACCGAAGGCCACGTCGGCAGGACGGTCCGCTGACCGCTGCCCTGGACGTGTCACACGCCCGGAAGCGGAACGAAGTCGTCGGAGTCACCGATCGGCGCCACCCCTGAGCGGGTGGCGCTGGATCGCGTGCCGCCACAGGCGCGCAACGAGAACCCGACCACCGGAGAGATGAGCTGATCGAATTGACCGAAGCAACTGATCTGGTAGCGCTGCTCGACGAGATGGGGCCGGCGTTGTTCTCCGAGGACGACGTGGCCGGGCTCACCACCTTGTGCGAGCTCGCCCGCCTCGCCACCACCGCGGCCGCGTGCTCGGTATCGGTGCTCGACGAGCAGGCAGGTGAGTTGCGCTACGTGGCCGCCGCCGGTGCTGGCGCGGAAGCGATCGTCGGCACCCAGCTCTCCTCGGGACGAGGGATCGCCGGGTTCGTGGCCGGTTCCGGCCAGGGGCTCTCCGTCTCGGACGTGCGTCGCGACGTCCGCTTCGCGCAGGACGTCGCCGAATCCACCGGGTACGTGCCCACCGCCCTGATGGCGGTGCCGATCCGCTTCGGCGACGAGACGCTGGGTGTGTTCACGGTGCTCGACGCGCAACGCGCCGACCTCACCCTGGGCGCCGGGTTCGCAGATCTCGCCGCAGTCGTGCTGCGCCGCGCCACCACCACCGCCACGCTCGGTCGGGCCGTTGCCCACGCGCTCGCCGCACAGGCCGGCTCCGAGGGCCTTGCCGACGTGCTGCGCTCGGCGGCGGCCGACTCGAACGGCGCCTCGGCCGACCTCGCCGAACTCGCCGCCCTGTACGTGGAGCTGGGCAGCCTGGGTGTCGATGACCGCGCCACCGCGACTCGGATCGTTGCCCAGTTCACGGCGCACGCAGCCTCATCGCAGCAGCGTGCCGTCGTGCGCCGGTTCCGCCGATGAGCGATCCGCTGCCGGCGTGGTCCGACGCGTTCGTCACGGGTCGCCTCCCGCCGATCCCGCAGCTCGGGCTCGACGGCCCGATCACGCGCGAGTGGGCAATCGGCGGCAGCACCGGAGCCGGTGTGAAGGTGGCGATCATCGACAGCGGGATCGACGCCGATCACCCGGCAGTGGGCCGGGTCGACGGTGCCGTGATCATCGAGCCCGACGACGGCGAACCCGACGGCTTTCGAGTCGTGGAGGGCCCCCATGGCGATCTCTACGGGCACGGCACGGCTTGCGCAGGGATCATCCGCTCCATTGCCCCCGACGTGCTGCTGTACAGCATTCGTGTGCTCGGCGAGAAGCTGACGGGGAAGGCCTGGGTGTTCGCCGAGGGGCTCGACTGGGCGATCACTGCCGGCATGAACGTGGTCAACCTCAGCCTCTCCACCTCCAACGACGTGCACCTCCCGATGTTCCACGAGCTCACCGACGCAGCCACGTTCAAGCGCGTGATGCTGGTGTCGGCAATGGCGAACGAACCCAAGACCACCATCCCCAGCGAGTTCTCCGCAGTGTTCTCCACGGCCTCGATCAGCGGCGACGACCCGCTGGAGGTGCGCTACAACGCCGACGGCCCCGCCGAGTGGGCGGCTCGCGGAGTGGACGTGGACGTGGCCTGGGCCGACGGCTCGTCGATCACCGCCACCGGCAACAGCTTCGCCGCCCCGCACGTGGCAGGCATCATCGCCCTCATCCTCGCCAAGCACCCCGGTCTCACTCCGTTCCAGGTGAAGACGGTGCTGGCTGCACTCGCCGCCGAAGGGACACCCAAATGAGTGACGCACGTGAGTCATTGAGGGAGTCGCGACAAGCGCTCGGCGAGGTGTTCCGCAACCGGAACCTGCGCAGGCTGAACCTCGCCTTCGCCGGCTCGGTGATCGGCGACTGGGCATACGGGGTGGCCGCCTCGGTCTACGCGTACACCCATGGGGGCGCCACCGCGGTTGGCGCACTCGGCGTGGCGCGTTTCGTCTCGATGGCGGTCCTCTCGCCGTTCGCTGCGCTCCTCGCCGACAGGTTCGATCGCAAGCGGGTGATGATCGCGTCCGATTCGCTCCGGGTGGTGCTGGTGCTCGCCGCCGCCCTGGCGATCAGCCTCGACGGCCCAGCGATCGTCGTGTATTCGCTGGCGGTGCTGACCTCGATCGCGAGCACCGCGTTCCACCCCGCGCTGGCATCGCTGATGCCGTCGTTGGCCAACCACCCTGGCGAGCTCACCGCCGCCAACGTGGCCTCCAGCACCATCGAGAGCCTCGGCTTCTTCGTCGGTCCGGCAATCGGCGGCATGCTCCTCGCCTTCACCGACGTCTCTGTTGTGTACGTGTTCAACGCTGCCACGTTCGTCTGGTCGGCGCTGCTCGTCAGCGGGTTGCACCCTGTCGCCGCTGCACCGGCCCCCGACGCACCGGCGGCCGAAGCAGCGACCGCCACCGAGCCGCCGGAACGCTCCGGCATGTTCGCCGGCGTCGGCGACGGCTACCGCGAGATTTTCAGGAACCGCGACATCCGCCTGTTGATCGGGCTCCTCGTCGCCCAGACGATCGTTGCCGGTGCGTCCTTGGTGTTCGGTGTTGCGATCGCCCTCGACCTGCTCGAGATGGGCGACAGTGGGGTCGGCGTGCTCGACTCCGCCCTCGGTGTCGGCGGGTTGCTCGGCGGGCTGCTGGCACTTCTGCTCGCCCAGCGCGGCAAGCTCGCCCGCGACTTCGGCGTGGGGATCGTCCTGTGGGCAGCGCCGCTGCTGATCATCGCTGCCTGGCCCACGCTCGCCTCGGCGCTCATCGCGATGGCCATCATCGGCATCGCCAACTCGGTCGTCGATGTCAACGCGTACACCATCCTGCAGCGCCTCGTGCCCGACGAGATCATGGGGCGCGTGTTCGGCGCGATGGAGAGTGCTGTCATCGGTGGAATGGCGCTCGGCGCCCTGCTGATGCCGTTGCTGATCAGCACCATCGGGCTGCGCAGCGGGCTCGTCGTGTTGGGTGCGGCCGTGTGCGTCGTTGTTGTGCCGGCAGCTGCCGGTCTGCGCCGTATCGACAGGGTGGCTCTGGCACCCGACGGCCTGGAGCTGATCAGTGGCGTGCCGATGCTGGCGGTGCTACCCGAGAACGTGCGGGAGCGGCTCGCCCGAAGGGCGACAGTGGCCAGCGTGCCCAGCGGCCAGGTGGTGTTCAGCGAAGGCGACAGCGGCGATCTCTTCTACATCATCGAGTCGGGCACCGCCGATGTCACCGTCCGCGGCGAGTTCGTACGCACGCTGTCCACCGGCGACTCGTTCGGTGAGATCGCACTGCTGCGCGATCTGCCCCGCACGGCGACCATCACCGCCACCAGCGCTCTGGTCACACGCACGATCGAGCGCCACCGATTCCTGCCGGCGATACTCGGCGACGCGGAGTCGTCGGATCAGGCCGAACTGGTGGTGACCAGGCTGTTCGCAATCCGCTGACGCGTGCCGACGGCGACGGCGACGGCGACGGCGCCATGATTGCGATTGCAAGTATGTTCCTGCGATGGTCTTCGCCGACTTCGCCATCCCCAACCCGTCGTTCGCCACGATCACCACCGAGGACAAGGGCTTGCTCGAGTTCGTCCTCATCTTCGACCGCGCCTGAGCAGCGCCGGTATGGGCAGAGCCCGAGGTCAGCCGGCGGCGCCCTCCGCCGTCGGCTGCGACCTTGCCCACGCCTCGGCCAACGCCGCATACCGGCCGCCGAGCGCGAGCAGTTCCTCGTGCGTACCCAGCTCCGAGAGGCGGGCGTGATCGATCACTGCGATGCGGTCGGCCCTGCGCACCGTGCTGAGGCGGTGGGCCACCACGATCACGGTACGACCCTCCATCAGCCGCTCGAGCGCCTTCTCCACCACCGCTTCAGTGCCGGGGTCGAGGTTGCTGGTTGCCTCGTCGAGCACCAACACAGCAGGGTCCACCAGGGCTGCGCGGGCCAACGACACCAGTTGGCGCTCGCCGGCCGACAGGCGTGAGCCGCGCTCGCGCACTTCTGTGTCCAGGCCCTCCGGAAACTCCGCGAAACGCTCCAGCACGCCGATGGCCTGCAACGCGTCGGACACCTCCGCGTCGGTCGCGTCGGGCCGGGCGATGCGGATGTTGTCGCGGATCGTGCCACCGAATAGGAAGCCCTCCTGGGGCACCACGACGACACGTTCACGCAGCGACTCCATCGACGCCACGCGCAGATCCGCGTCGCCGTAGGTGACATAGCCGTCGGTGGGGTCGTAGAGGCGGCTGAGCAGCTTGGCCAGGGTGCTCTTACCGGCGCCGGTCGGGCCGACGAGCGCCAACCGTTCGCCGGGGGCGACGGACAGCGACACATCGCTCAGCGCCGGCCGCTCGCTGCCGTCGTAGGTGAACGTGATGTGGTGCGCCTCGAGCATGCCGGTTGCTGGCAGGACGACCGGCTTGGGGTGTTCGGCCACGTCGGGGACGGCGTCCATCAGCGTGTACAGCTTGTGCAACGACGCGGCCGCGCTCTGCACGGTGTTGTACAGCTGCGACAGCTGCTGCACCGGGTCGAACAGGTTGGCCAGCAGCAGCACGAAGGCGGCGACGGTGCCGAAGCCCACGGAACCGCGATGTACGAGCACACCGCCCAGACCGACGACCAGTGAGATCGACACGATGCCCGACCACTCGACGAGCCCGAAGTACCACATGCTGATCCTGACGCTGCGCAGGTGGCTGCCGTACAGGGAACGGTTGGAGCTCACGAACCGACGGTTGGTTTCGGCCTCGCGCCCGTAGGCCTGGATGACACGCACCCCGGTGATGCCCTCCTGCAGGTTCGACAGGTTGGCCCCGACGCGCTCACGCACATCGAGGTACGCCAGGTTCGAGGCCCGCTGGAAGCGCACCGAGGCGATGCCCAGGATGGGAGCGACGAACAGCACCACCACCAGCGTCAGCTGCCAGCTGAGCGCCGTCATCAGGACGAGGGTCATCACCAGCAGCAGGCCGGCGCCGACGAACTGGAGCAGGCCCCACTGGATCAGCTCGCCCATGCTCTCGATGTCGGCCGTCATCCGCGAGACCAGCACGCCGGCTTTGTTGCGATCGAAGAACGCCATCGACTGCGCCTGCAACCGGCCGAACACCGCGACGCGCAGGTCGCGCAGGAAGCCCTCACCGGCGCGGTTGATCGCCAGCTGCTGCCAGCGGGCGACGAAGTACCCGATCGCAACGGTTGCAACGTAGCCGGCGACCGACAGGTTGAGCGCGGTGGCGTCGGTGCTGCCGATGCCGAGATCGAGCCCCGTCTTCACGAACACCGGGCCGGCGACGGTGCAGAACGCCGAGATCGAGACGAGCCCGATCGCGAGCCAGATCGTGCGCCGGTAGGGCTGCGCGAACTGCAGCGACCGCCGCAGGACTCGCCCGGTCTCGGCACGATCGAGCTTGTCCTCGTCACTGACGGCGCCGCTTGCCCACATGTTCAGCGCACCTCGGGAGTCGTGGCCGCGGGTGCTCCGCCGTCGGCCGTGGCGTCGTCGTCGAGAGCTGCAAGTGTGGCCAGCACCGACCGGTAGCGCTCGCTGGTTGCCAACAACTCGTCGTGGGTCCCGGTCGCCGCAACCTTGCCGTCATCGAGCAGCACCACCGTGTCGGCGAGCGCGATCGTGCCTGGGCGGTGGGCGATCACGATCGTCGTGCGGCCCTGCATCACGGTGGCCATCGCTTCGCGGATCTCGTGCTCCTTGGAGGGGTCGACGGCGCTGGTCGCATCGTCGAGCACCAGCACGCGCGGATCGGCGAGGATGGCCCGCGCGAGGGCCACGCGTTGTCGCTGTCCACCGCTGAGCGAGAAGCCGCGCTCACCGAGGAGCGTGTCGTACCCCTCGGGCAACTGCACGATGAAGTCCTCGGCGCCGGCCAGCCGGGCAGCCGCCGCGATGTCGGCGTGTGATGCGTCGGGCCGCGAGAACGCGATGTTCGCGGCAACCGAATCGTGGAACAGGAAGGTGTCCTCGAAGACGATCGCCACCGCGTGGCGCAGATCGGCGAGCGTGAGATCACGAACGTCGACACCGTCGATCGAGACGCGGCCTTCGTCCACGTCGTAGAAGCGAACCAACAGACGCGCGATCGTGGACTTCCCGCTGCCGGTGGCGCCGACGATGGCCACCGACGCACCGGCCGGAATCGCAAGATCGAAGCCACGCAGGACCGGCGCGGCTGGGTCGTACCCGAACTGCAGGTTCCGGAAGTGCACCGCGCCGAGCCCAGAACCGGGTCGATCACCGGCGAGCGGCAACGACTTCGGTTCACTCGGGTCGGCCACCACCGGCACAGTGGACAGCACCTCGTTGACCCGCAGCAACGCCGCCGCCGCACGCTGACCGAACGCCACCGTCATCCCCAGGTTTCGCAGCGGGAAGATCAGCAGCCCGATGTACTGCATGAACTCGAGCATCTCGCCGCGGGTCATCGCACCGTTCAGCACACGGTGCCCGCCGATCGCCAGCACTGCGATGAGGCCCAGGTTGGGCAGCAGATCGAGGGCGGGCAGAAACGAACTGCGCACCTTCGCCGATTGCAGCGACACCCGGCGGATGTCGTCGGCCTCGGTGCGCAGCCGGGCCGCGGTGACCCCCTCGGCACCGAAGCCCTTGATGACGCGGATGCCGCTGACGGTCTCCTCCACCACCGTTGCCAACTGCGCCTGCTCAGCCTGCACGGCCAGCACGGCTGGGTGGATGCGGCGTGAGAAGCGGGTCGCCAGCAGGTTGAGGAACGGGAGCGGCGCCAGTGCGATGGCAGCGAGCAACGGCTGCTGAACCATCAGCACGACGACGATCGTCGCGACCATCATCAGGTTCGACGCCGTGATCGGGATCATCACCACGAAGCCCTGGATCTGCAACAGGTCACTCGATGCGCGACTCATCAGCTGACCCGTTTGCGTGTGATCGTGGAACCCGACGTGCAGCCGCAGGATGTGGGCGAACAACTGCTCGCGCAGCTTGGTCTCGGTGAGGCGGCTCTCTCGGAACGCGAACCAGCGACGCCAGGCGGTGAACACGCCGGCGATCACCGCCACCGCGACCAGCAGCAGCGACCAGAACAACAGCGAGCCGTTGCCCAGGACCGCCCGATCCACCGCCTCGCGGGTGAGGCGCGGCACCGTCACCTTGCCGGTGCTCCACAGCAGGCCGACGGCGATCCCTGCAATCAGCCCGGCCCGCTGCTCGCGCAGCATTGCCCGCAACAGGCCCCAGCCCCCAGCGCCCGGCGTCTGCAACCGATCCTCGCCACCCCGCTTCCCCACGTTGGTCGACACTACGCATCACGCGCGCGTGCGACAGAGCCGAATGGGCGCTGTCCGGAGAATTCGCGGATGAACGCACGTCGGTCCCTGCGACACTGGCGGCCGATGGCCATCACTGCTCGACTCGCTCTGGAACCGCTGGGGCACGAGCACGCCGACGCGCTCGTGGCCGTGATCGGTGACCCCGTGGTCGGCCAGTACCTCGGCGGGCCGCAGGTCACCACGGTCGCTGCCATGCACGATCGGATCGACCAACTCGACGCCGGCCCCGGGCCTGATTGGCCCGACGAACGCTGGTGGAACTTCGTCGTGCGCCGGCTCGATGACGGCGCTGTCATCGGACGCGTCGAGGGAACCACCTACGGCGAGTGGGGTGAGCTCGCGTACATCTTCGGACGCTCATCGTGGGGCCACGGCTTCGCGAGCGAAGCAACGCTGTGGCTCATCGGGTTCCTTCGCGGAGCCGGCGCCGAGGAGCTGTGGGCGGCAGTGCACCCGGAGAACGTTCGCTCGGTGCGCCTGCTGCAACGGCTCGGGTTCGTAGCGATGGCTGCGCCGGGCCGACCGATCGGCTCGTTCGACGACGGCGACCTCGTGTTTCGCCTCGATGCGTCCACCCCTTCCAGCGGCACCAGTAGCGTGACCACATGAACTTCATTGCCTGGGTGGTCGTCGGCCTGCTCGCCGGTCTGGCAGCGCGAGCGGTGGTCCGCGACGACAAGAGCGGCTGCCTCTACACGATGGTGGTCGGCATCCTCGGCGCGCTGATCGGCGGCGCGTTGATGCAGGCCGCCGGCAAGAAGGGCCTCAGCAACGAGTTCGACCTGCGCTCGATCCTCGTCGCCGCGGTCGGCGCAGTGCTGCTGCTGCTCGTCCTGCAGGCGATCGACGGCCGCGGCCGCGGCCGGAAACGTCGCTGAGCTCGATCCCACGTCGTGAGCCGCGTCACGCGGTAGCGTCGGAACGGATGACCAGCGGCGGCGAAGCACCAGAGACGACCACGACCACCGGTGGTCGTCGGCAGTTTTCGCGGTCCTTCAACCTGCTCTGGGCGGCAACGGCGCTGTCCAACATCGGCGACGGCGTCCGCCTCGCCGCACTTCCACTGCTGGCCACGACCGTCACCAGCGATCCGCGGGCGATCGCAGGGATCGTGATTGCCGAGCGGGTTCCGTGGCTGCTCCTGATCCTGCCCGGCGGGGCATGGGCCGACCGGTTCGACCGACGCAACCTGCGCATGCGGTTGGATGGCGCGCGGGCCGTCATCATGGCGGCACTGGTGGTTGTCGTCGCGCTCGACCAGGTGAGCGTCATTGCGATCGGCGCCGTCGCCGTGCTGCTCGCCTCGGCGGAGGCCGTGGTCGACAGCTCGAGCATGGCGCTCGTGCCGGCCACGGTCGACGAACGGGATCTGGAACGCGCCGGCGGGCGGCTGGCCTCCACCGAACTCATCACCAACGCACTGATCGGCCCACCACTCGGCGGCTTGCTGTTCGGGCTGGCGATGGTCGTACCGTTCGGCGTCGACGCAGCGAGTTTCGCCGGAGCGGCGCTCATCATGTCGTTGCTACCCGGCACGTTCCGCCCGGCGAACCCTGCTGAGCATGAAGCGCCCATGCGCCGACAGATCGCCGATGGCTTCCGCTGGTTCTGGTCCCGCCGGCCGCTGCGCAACCTTGCCCTCGTCTCCACCGCACTCGGCTTCGCCGATTTCGTCGGCGCCTCCGTGTTCGTGCTGTTCGCCACAGAGACCCTTGGCCTGTCGGCAGTCGGCTACGGCCTGCTCCTCGCACCGGTGGCCCTCGGCGGTGTCACCGGTTCGTTGCTCGCGCCCAAGCTGCGCTCGTACCCGCTGGGGCTCGTGCTGTCGGTGGCGGTACTGATCTCCGGCGCCGCGACATTGGCCATCTCGCGGCAGTCTGCTCCGGTGCTGATAGCGGCGCTCGGCGCCGCCGCCGCCGGCGGTGGGCTGGTGTGGAACACACTGACGATCGCGCTCCGCCAGCGGATCGTGCCGGACCATCTGTTGGGCCGAGTCGGCGCGAGCTACCGCTTCCTTGTCTACCTCGGCATGCCATTCGGGGCGCTCACCGGCGGCCTTCTCGCCAAGTCGTTCGGGTTGCGGGCGGCTCTTGGCGTCAACGGAGCGATGTTGCTGGTGATCGGCATTGCAATCCCTTACTTGCTCCGCGGCATCGGGCCGAGCAGCCACGCATCTCGGCCCGATGACCAAGCCCGCTGAGCGGGCCGGCGCACATCTCTTCGTCGCTCAGGCGAGCAGCGCGTGCACTCGTTCCTTGGGGCGGCCGATGATCGCCTTGTCGGCTGTGACCACCACCGGCCGCTGCAGGAGCTGCTTGTGGCGAACCAGCAGCGCAACGACCTGCTCATCGGTGACAGCATCGGCATCCGTGAGGCCCAGCTTCTTCCACATGCTGTCGCGACGGACCAGATCGGTGACCGGATCTTCCAGCTTGGCGATGATGGCCCGCAGGGTTGCCGCGTCGGGCGGGTTCTTGATGTAGAGCACGATCTCGGCCTCGACGCCGAGTTCCTCTGCAATGCGCACGGCATTGCCGGAGGAGTTTCAATTCGGGTTGTGGTAGATCGTGACGCCGGCCATGTGGCGCAGCGTACCAAGACGGCTCGAGTGCCCCGAAACCTCGCGACACCCCCTCACTACGGTGCCGTCCACGGCTTCCCCCCGTTCACGACAACCCTGCCGCCTGCCCACGCAGCGCGGCACCCGTCTCCGGAGGTAACCCGATGCAACATCCCGACACCGAGCCCGAAGCCGCCCCTATTGCGCTGCCGCGTCCGGCGCCGATTCGCTGCGGCACCGATGCACTGCGGGTCCTGTTCCTCTCTGCATCTCAGCCACTCGAGCCCGAAACTCTGGCGTTCCTGCTCGACTCGCAGGGCAACGGCAGCGTGATCACTGTCGTCTCCGGCACCGTCGCGGCAGATTCCATGCTGGCGGTCGTCGAATGCCTCTCGCGTGCAGCCGAAGGTGTGCCCAAGGCCTCGGCGTTGGTGCTCGCAACCGTGCGCCCCACCGGGTGCGTGCTGCCCGGCGACATCGATCGTTGGTTGGAGGCCAGCGATCTGGCCGCCGCTCACGGCGTCGAGCTGATCGAGTGGTTCGTCATCAGCGCCTCCGGCGCACAATGCCCGCGCGATCTGCTCGGCGAGCCCGAGCGGTGGGCGCGCCTGGGCCGCGCAACGCTCTGATGTCGGCGTCAGCCCGCCGCCCGCCGCTGGCCCGCGGTCAGCCGCAGCCCCGCCCCACGCAACCGGCGTACCAGCTCGCGGCTCGGTGTCGGCACGGCGCCTAACGCCAGCATCTGGTCGTAGTACTCCTGCGGCACGTCGTAGTGATCACCATGGAAGCCCCTCCGAGGGATGCCCGCCGCTTCGGCGAACGCGTGCAGTTCGTCCAACGACACGTCACTGACCAGGTGCGCCCACAGCCGGTCCTTGAACTGCCAGCGGGGCTCGTCGATCAGCACTGTCACCGGCACATACGATCACACCATGGGCACGCCGGAGGTGGAACTACGCCGGGCATGGCAATCCGTAGTCGGCGAGGGCAGCGCGCTCCACCACGCAACAACGTCGAGCGAGCTGATCGACGCGCTGCTCGCTCGTCACCGCGAACCACATCGCCGCTATCACACGGCCACGCATGTGATGTGGGTGATCCGCCACCTGCACACCCTCGAGGCGGCCGGCCAAGGCCCCCACGACATGGCGGCCGCCGTGCTCGCTGCGCTGTACCACGACGCCGTCTACGACGTCCGCGCCAGCGACGACGAGGCGCGCAGCGCGGCCCTGGCCGTGGAAGCCGCTCACTCGCTCGGCTGGACCGACGAGCGATGCACGCTGGTGCACCGGCTCGTGATGGCAACGGCGGGCCATCGACCCGCCGACGCAGACGAGGCGGCGCTAGTGGACGCAGATCTGGCGATTCTCGGCGCACCGCCCAACGAGTACGCGGCGTATGCCAGCGCGGTACGCGCCGAGTACGCCCACGTGCCGGAGGCGGCCTGGCGCGCTGGACGCGCCGACGTGTTACGCGGCTTCCTCGCGACCGACCACATCTACAGCACCGCTCACATGCGACAGGCGCGCGGCCGCCGAGCATCGGCCAACGTCGCCGCCGAGCTTGCCACACTGTCGTTGTGAACGATCCAGACGATGCGCCCTCGGCGCCAGCGGCGGCGACCCGGCCCCCGACCGGCGTCATCCGCCGTGTGCTCACCCGCAAGCGAGATGTGGGAGGCGAGCGTCCGCTCCGTCCGGGCCTTTCGCCGCACCTTCGGCGCCGACATGTTCGCCTGGTCGGGCATGTGGGTGGTCAACGGCGTCGTCGCCCTGCTGACTGCTGTCCCCGAAGCGCTCGACCTGTACTCACCCACCACCGGCGGTCTGGCCGGCCGCCTCGTGGGTTGGTTGCTGCTCGTGCCGGTGACCATGACGGCAACGGCGATCGGCGCAGGGTTCTGCACCATCATCTACTACGCGCTGGAGACCGGCCGCGCCCCCGAGGGCTACCCCGTCGCGCCGGTGGAAACGATCAGCGGCCTGCAACTCGCTTCCTGAACCGCGTGCGACGCGGTGCAGCCTGCTGTCGTCAGTGGGCGCAGGCGCAGCCGCCGCCGCAACCACCACCGAGGCGTGGCGGTGCAGCAGCGGGGGCGGGGGCACCGCCACCACCCACGCTCGCGAAGACCGACAGCAGGCGCACCGCGCCGTCGTGGCCTTGCGGGCAGGTGGCCGGCTCGCTGGACTGGCTCATCGGGCGACGCACCTCGAAGGTGTCGTCGCAGGTACGGCAGCGGAACTCGTAAAGCGGCACGCCAGACATCGTAACCACCCGCTGTGCTTGACTGTCATCGTGACCCGCACCGCCCCGATGACCATCGAGACCATTCCGCGCACCGAAGAGGTGCTGGAGACGGGTGAGCCGGCGTCGGCGCACATCGTCAAGACCGACCCCGGCGAGAACGCTGCAGCCAGGGTGCTGGAGGCACGCATCTACGGCACACCGCTGGAGGCACTGTGCGGGTATGTCTGGGTACCCTCGCGCGACCCGAAGCAGCTGCCGATCTGTGAGAAGTGCAAGGGCATCTACGAGATGTACAAGGCCTTCAACGACGGCCTCAACGACCAGCCCGACGAGTGACCACCTGATGGCTGCGGCGGATGATCCCGCGGCTGGGCTGCGCATCCGCCAAGCTGTTCGGGCCCTGGTACTCGACCCGGAGGATCGGGTGCTGCTGGTGCGCTTCGAGTTCCCGAACACCGGCCGCAAGTGGGCGCTGCCCGGCGGTGGACTGGAAGCCGACGAAACCGACCACGACGCGCTCCGTCGCGAATTGCACGAGGAGGTCGGCGCGCCGTCGGTGCCGATCGGTCCGCACATCTGGAACCGTCTGCACATCGTCCCGTTCATCGACGGCCGCTACGACGGCCAGGCCGAACGCATCTACCTCGTGCGCACCCCGGTGTTCACGCCCGCGCCCGCGTTGTCGTGGGAGCAGCTCAATGCCGAGTACGTCTTCGAGGTGCGCTGGTGGGGCCTGGACGAGCTGCACCTGGCACATCCGTTGGGCCCCGCCGAGCTTGGCGGCCACGTCGCCACGCTGTTGCGCGACGGCCCGCCCAAAGAGCCCCTCGACGTGGGCGTCTGACGAATAGGGTCTGGCCCCATGCCCAGCGCTTCCACCATCGTCGCGTTTGCGGCTGCCTCGCTGCTGCTGCTGCTGATCCCCGGCCCGGCAGTGCTCTACGTGGTCAACCGCAGTGTGAGCGACGGGCGTCGCGCCGGCATCGCCAGTGTTGCCGGGCTCAGCACGGGCAACCTCGTCCATGCCCTCGCTGCGGCCATCGGTCTCTCGGCGGTCGTGGCGACCTCGGCGACGGCGTTCAACACCGTCAAGTGGTTGGGCGCCGGCTACCTCGTCTTCGTCGGTGTGCGCACGCTGCTGCGGCCGGCGGCCATCATCGAGGCCGAGCAGTCCGGCGTCAGCGCACGTCGCTGCTTCACGCAAGGGTTGGTGGTGAACATCCTCAACCCGAAGGTCGCCCTGTTCTTCCTGTCGTTCCTGCCGCAGTTCATCCACGCCGAGCACGGCCGCACGTGGCTGCAGGCTCTCGTGCTCGGGCTGGTGTTCGTGGCCATCGGGTTCTGCACCGACGGCACCTACTCGCTCGTCGCCAGCAGCCTCCGCACGGTCCTGCTGCGCGGCCGCACCCTCCCGTTCGTCCAGCGGTGGGTGGCAGGCAGTGTGTTCATCGGGCTCGGGCTGGTCGCCGCAACCGCTTCGGTGACCCACGTCAAAGCCAAGTCCTGATGCTGTTCAGCAAGTCCGCGTGGTCGGGGCTCGCCGAGGGCAGCATCACCGTCACCTTTCGAACCTGGGCCAAGCCGCAGGCCAAGGCCGGCGGTCGCTACCGCGTTGCCGGCATGCTGCTGGAGGCCACCGATGTACGAGAGGTCCAGGTCGCCACGCTCACCCAAGCAGATGCAACGTCCGCCGGCGCGGCCGATCTCGCCGCGTTGTTGCGCCGGTTGAACGATCCCGGCCCGGCTGCGACCGTCTGGCGTGTGGACCTTCGCTACGTCGGCATCGACGACCGCGTCGAGCGTCGGGCCGACGCAGCGCTCACCGACGACGACATCGCAGCCCTGCGCACGCGGCTCGATCGCATGGATCGTCACGCCACCACCCCCTGGACGCGCGCCACGTTGCGGCTGATCGAGAAGTACCCGGGTGTTGTGAGCACCGACCTCGCCCGCCACACCGGTCAGGAGCGACCGGACTTCAAGCTCAACGTGCGCAAGCTGAAGGAGATGGGCCTCACCGAGAGCTTGAAGGTGGGCTACCAGTTGTCGCCGCGTGGTGAAGCCCTGCTGCGGTCGATCGGGTAGCTGTTACCGTGCCCGCCGTGAATGGCGTCGAACCCGCCCCCATGTGCGTGATCGGCGACTTCGCCTGGGACGTGCTGATCCGGACCAACAGCGAACTGCTGCGTGGTGGCGACACGTTCGGCGAGGTGATGCTCACGCCCGGCGGCAGCGCGGCGAACGTGGCGGTGTGGGCGCGGCGGGCAGGCATGCCCACGCGTTTCATCGGCAAGATCGGCCGCGATCGCTTCGGCCAGCTCGCCGAGGAGGACCTCGAGCGCGAGAAGGTGGAGGCCCACTTTGTCGAGACCGAGGCGCACCTCACCGGCTCGGTGGCAGTGTTCGTCGATCAGACCGGCGAGCGCTCGATGGTGTCGGGCCATGGCGCCGACTTCTACCTGCTCCCCCAGGAACTCCCCCGCGACGTCATCCGCACCTCGCGCCACCTGCACCTCACGGCATGGTCGTTCTTCGTCGACCCTCCGCGCGCAGCCGTTCGCGCCGCCGCGCTGCTGGCCCAGAGCAGCGGCGCCACTCTCTCCTTCGACCCAGGCTCGTTCCAGATGATCGGCGAGATGGGCGTCGATCACTTCCTGGCCGTGACTCAGGATCTGGGCATCGACATCCTGTTGCCGAACAAGGAAGAGGGCGGCATGCTCACCGGCGGCCTCACCGAGCCCCCCGAGATCGCTGCGGCGTTGGCCGAGCTCTACCCGAACGCGTTGATCATGCTCAAGCTCGACGCCGACGGCGCCCTCGTGTGGCAGGACGGCCAGGGCACGCACATCCCGGCCGGTAGCAACAACCTCGTCGATGCCACCGGCGCGGGCGACTCGTTCGCCGGCGGCTTCCTCGCTCACTATCTCGAGCACCACGACGCGGTCGCTGCTGCGCGATTCGCAACGACGATCTCGGCCTGGGTGATCGAACACCTCGGCGCCCGCCCGGAACCCGACGCCAAGCTGCGCGCCGCACTACGCCGCGCGTAAGATCGCCCGAGCGGGGCCGATCACGCCAGCAGACGGTCGAGTAACGCTTCCCCGGCAGCCATGTCGCCTCGCTGCTCGGCAATGATGCGGCTGAGGTAGGTGACGGCGACGAACCCGTTCTCGACGATGCCACCGTCGGTGTCGGCAGGGAGTTCGACCGCGTCCCCCCATGCCATCCGCACGCGGAACGAGCCGTCGTGCCCCTCCTTGGGCTCGAGCACAGCCGACGACATCCGGCGCGGCGGCTCGACCCCGACACGCGCCTCTTGCCAACCACGCACC
This sequence comes from Ilumatobacteraceae bacterium, assembly GCA_043721915.1. GTDB lineage: Bacteria > Actinomycetota > Acidimicrobiia > Acidimicrobiales > Ilumatobacteraceae > UBA668. The sequence goes on from JAYSPV010000074.1 coordinate 23,185, forward strand.
TCATGCAGATCGAGGTTGGGCACGTTCAGGTTGACCACCACCGGCTCGGCCGGCATGTCGGCGATCAGGCCCTCGACGAAGGCAGCGGCAACGGTTGCGGCTGTCTCCCACTTCTGCCCGACGAGCATCTCGTCCCATCCTTGGCCTTCGACGCCGAAGTTGGTGACGGCCTGGCTGACCGCAACGCCCGAGACGCCGCCGTTGCGGCCGGTGAGCGTGGCGCCGATCGTGCCCGAGTGGTACACCGAACGTCCGACGTTGACGCCAGGGTTGATGCCCGAGACGATCAGGTCGAACGGCTCGCCGAACGCGCCGAGCCGGGCGAACATCACGCACAGCGCCGGCGGGCCATTGACCGCCCATGCCGTGTCGATGCCCTCGACGTGCGCGCGGTAGACGTCGGGCTGGATGATGTGCAGGGCTCCGAGTGCGGCACCGGCACCCGAGAACTCGCGATCGGGAGCGACGACGACCACCTCACCGAACGGTCGCATCGCTCTGGCGAGCACGTGCAAGCCGGTGCTGTCGATTCCGTCATCGTTGGTCACCAGGATGCGCATGCGCCAATCGTGCCACCCTCGTGTCGTCGACGGTGCGTCAGGGCGTACCGAATCAGATCGCTCGCATGCGGTTGTTGCGCACGGCGAGCGCCGGCACTGACAAGTGCTCGTCCGAAAACCGCCGAATGTCGGGTGCAGATGGGCCGTAGCCTTCGTTCGTGACCACGCCGACGCTCGCCAGCACCTCGCCCACTGGAGCGCCGACGAAGATGTCAGCGGCGGATTGGGCGGTGCTCGCTCTCCCCGGTGTCGTGTGGGGCGCCTCCTTCTACTTCATCGCCGAGGGCCTCGAGGCGTTCCCTGCGGCCCTCATCACGCCGATGCGCGTCGGCTTCGGCGCGCTGACGCTGGGCCTCTTCCCGACGGCACGACGGGCGACGATCGAACCCGCCGACATGCGCCGCATCCTGCTGCTCGGGGTGATCTGGATGGCCATCCCGCTGTCGATCTTCCCGTTCGCGGAGGAACGGGTCTCGTCCTCGGTGACCGGCATGCTCAACGGCGCGACCCCGCTGTTCATCGCGGTGGTCGCTGCCTTGATGGCTCACCGGCTGCCACCGCGCCAACAGATGATCGGTGTCGCCGTCGGCTTCTCCGGCGTCGTGGTGATTGCGCTCGCGTCGGGCAGCGGCGGTGAGAACTCGTGGTTCGGCATCGGCCTGATCTTCGTGGCGCTCTGCTTCTACGGCGTCTCGTTGAACCTTGCGGTGCCACTGCAGCAGAAGTACGGCGGCCTCCCCGTCCTGTGGCGGGCGCAGATGGTCGCCTTCGTGCTCGTCACGCCGTTCGCGATTCCGTCACTCGGCGACATCGAGTTCGCGTGGGGTCCGTTCATGGCAGTCGTCGGACTCGGCGTGCTCGGCACCGCGTTGGCCTTCGTGGTGATGGCTTCGAACGCGGGGCGTCTCGGCAGCACCCGCGCCTCGGTGAGCGTCTACATCGTGCCGGTGGTGTCGTTGCTGCTCGGGGCGCTGGTCCGTCACGAGACCGTGGCTGCCCTCGCCATCGTCGGGTGCGGTGTCGCGATCCTCGGCGCCTACCTCACCAACCGCAGCCGGGCCTGAAGCCTGAGCGCTCCTTCTATGTCGGAGCCGTTGGCCCCGTCGCCTACTTGTGCAGTTGGTAGCCCTGGGAGCTGGGCACAAGTAGCCATCAAAGGACGCCGCAAGTCCCTTCGCCCGTCCCGACGTGTCCTTTGCGCCGATTCAGCAGCCGTTGTTTTGCGCCCCCGCGGCCGGACAGCAGATAGCGCCTACCGGCAGTTGTTCACTGCGAATGGCTTGTCGACGTCACTCGGAGCGTCGACGCAGCCGATCCGGCAACCCCAGCGCGAGAAGCGATCCGAGCGACCTGCGTCTGGACTTCGCCAAGTAGATGGTGAAGCCGGCTACGAAGAGGACGAAGACGCCCAGAAGAGCAAATGAAGGCCGCCAGACGTCGGTCGTGTTTCCAACGGCACGAAGCACTACCTGGCCGATGACCAACAGGATCACGCCGACCGTGGCGACCCGCCATTCGCTCTGGGACAGCTCTACTGAGCCCGCACCCATCGGCAGCTCGGCTCGGGTCAAGGTTCCATTCGGTTCGCGGTGGTGACGCGATCGATGGCCTTGTCGAACGAGGCAATCGTGCCGACGCCGGCAGTCTCCGCACATGCCACGAGGTACGCCTCGGCGAAGTCCAGCCGATCGACTTCGTAGACCTCGATGGCGCGAAGCAGCAGTGCGGGGTCGACGGTGATCATCGAGCGCATGGCGATCAGCGACCGCATCGCGGTGGCGACCTGGTCGCGAGGGGCCTTGTAGAACGACTCGAGGACATACACAGTCTCGGCGACGATCAGGTCGGCCAGGTACAACTCGGGCTGGCTGGAAAGCAATGCGGTGGCTCGCTTGGCCATCGCGGGCGGGTCACCCGTGAGGTGCCTGACGAGGATGTTCGTGTCGACGAACGCCGTCATCGGCGTGCGTCCGCGCGGACCGAGCGTGTCGTGCGGATGACGCCGTCCCACGCTGCGTTGCGTCGGGCCGCCGGCACCTTGATCGTTCCGGCCAGCGACAGGAAGTCCGGCGTGCGCGCGAGCACGGCACGGTTGCCCTCGACGCGGAAGACCACATTGTCCCCCTCACCGAGTCCGAGCGCGTCACGGACCGACTTCGGGACCGTGATCTGACCCTTCGAGCTCATCTTCGCTGCGATCTCCATCACATCTCCTTACTCATGGCTACATGTAAGGATACCTTACAATTGGTCAGAGCCTCCGCAACCGCACCTAGTGCCCGGTATGTGCGCAATATGCAAGGCCCCCATCCGCATAGATCATCTGATCTGAGCGCGCCCCTTCTCGCCGAATTGCGTCGGCCGAGATGAGCGAACGTGGGCTGACGCAGCGCTACCCGCGGCGGGCGAGGTACTCGCGGCACAGCTCCTGCATGCGATCGCGCCCGAAGCTCGGGTCGTGGCCGGCATGCACCACCCGCACGGGCAGACTGAGCAACCGTTCCATCGTGGCGCAGTAGTCGGTGATGTCGGATTCCGGCAGTTCGTCGAGCAACGGCCCGTCGTACAGCGCGTCACCGGAGAAGAGGGTGCCCGTCGCTGCCTCCCACAGCCCGATCGAGCCGGGCGAGTGGCCGGGCAGGTGCAGCACCTCGAAGGCGCGATCGCCGGTGTCGACGATGTCACCCTCGACCACCCGGCGGGTGACTCGCGCGGGCTGTTGGCGGTACTGCTCGAACACGTAGCCGGCCGGCAGCGCATCGACGAAGTACGGCGACTCCAGCTGGTAGCCGGAGCCGGTGAGCATCGCCACCGTCGCTTCACCCCAACCCTGCACGATGTCCAATGTGTCGAGAGGCGGCGCCTCCAGCAGTGGTGCCTCCAGCGGATGGGCGATCACGTCGGCGAACTCGTGATGCGAGCCGATGTGGTCGTCGTGGCCGTGCGTGGCGACGGCCGTCACCGGCTTGTCGAGCAGGTCGCCGATCTCCTCCACCAGGCTGCAGACCCCCATGCCCGTATCGATCACCAGGTCGCGATCACGGCCACGTAGGTGCCAGATGTTGCAGCGCATCAGCGACACGACGTGCGGCTCCCACAGCAGCGTGATCGCATCGTCGACCGTCGTGCGTTCGAACCAGCGTTGCGCGACCGGAAGAACGACGGGTGCAGCCATCCCGCCGACGCTACTCACTCGTCGCGGGCGGCGATCGCTGCGCCGATGTCGTACGCCTGGCCCTCGGGTGCGGCGATCTCGACGATCGGTTCGTCGCGGTCGTCGAACTCCAGCCGCAGCGCACGGCACATCACGGCGTGCATGTCGTAGAGCGCGGTGATGTACGTGAGCTCGAGGATCTCCTCGTCGCCGAGGTGCTGCTGCAGCGCCGCGAACACGCCGTCGGGCGTACGGCCGCCATCGAGCACGAGGCAGTCGGTGTAGGCGAGCACGGCGCGTTGCACCGGGCTGAACAGATCGCTCGCACCCCACGACGCAATGGCTGCGATCATCTCCTCGCTCATGCCCAGCGCGCGGCACGACTTGCAGTGCTGCGAGAACACGAACTGGCTGCCGCGTGCCCAGCCGGCGCGGGTCTGGCCCAGCTCGCGCAGCACCGGGTCGAGCAGGCGCTGTGGGCTGCGATACACGCCGAAGCCCTGCACCGCGTGGCGCAACACGTCGGGCACGAGCGCGAACACCGTCCACCAGTCGCCGGGTGTGCCGGTGGCCGTGCCCGGTTCGGCCACCGGGTCGCGGCCGTCGAACAGCTGCTGGTACATCTGCAGCACCAGCGGATCGTCGGTCTGGTCGCGGGCGATCTGGCGCAGGCGGGGCATCGCTGTTCTCCTCAGGTCTGGGCGCCGGCTCGGCCGGGCGCTGCCGGCTCAGTCTGACCGCGGGTGCTGCACCGCGCCGACCCGGGCAGGCTGTCACGGCACTCGTCGCCGAGCGCGTGCTCAGCCGACGAACTGGTGTGCCACGCCGATCAGCGCGTAGGTCGCTGCCGCTCGTCGATCGCGTGTGAGCAGCGTTGCTGCGGCCTCTCGGGCTGTCACGGCGATCAGCGCGTCATACACCGCTCCACCAGCAAGGCGGAGCTCTGCGAGAGCCGCCAACAAGCCGAGCCCGGTGCCGGAAGGCAGCTCCACGGGTTGACCGAAACGGTCACTCAACAACAACGCCGCATCGGCAGGGGTCAGGCGCGCGTCGCCAGGCAGACGAGTGAGTACCGAGTACGACTCGATCGCGGCGTGGAGCGGGAGGCGAACCTGTTTGCGGCCGAGCTGGCCGAGGACGGCGCGATGCGCATCGTGCGAGGTCAGTACTGCGGGCACGACCACACTGGTGTCGGCACACCAGAGCGTCATCGGCGGATGGAATCGATGAGGCCCAGGATGTCGTCATCGGTCACCGGGGTGTCTGCCACTGCGACCAGCTTGCCCGCGCGTCGCTGCAGCTGGGCCGTGCGCCCACCTGGTGCGATGTGCAGCCCATCGCCGTACAGCGAGATGTCGACCGAGCTGCCCGGCACCAGGCCGAGCTGGTCGCGCAAGCGCTTCGGCAACACGATGCGGCCGACCTGATCGATTGTCGCTTCCATTTGGGAAGATGCTACCAGTTGATTCCCAGCAGACAGTCAGCGGAAGTCGCGGCTGGGGTTGTGTGCGGCGACAGGCAGCGGCGAGAGCGTCTCCGCGTTGATGTTGATCACACCCTCGCTGCGTTCCAGGCGGCCACGGATCAGCAGCGCAGGCGCACCTCGTGCCACCTTGCGATGGCGGGCCCAACAACCCTTCGAGACGACGACGTTGATCAGGCCGGTCTCGTCCTCCAGGTTCAGGAACGTCACGCCTTGGGCGGTCATCGGCCGCTGACGGTGGGTGACCACGCCGGCCACCAGCACCTTGCTACGTGGCTCGCACTCCCACAGCCCGGCGGAGGTGACCACGCCCTGCTTGCTGAGCGCCTCGCGCAGGAACTCGGTGGGGTGGCCGTTGGGCGAGACACCGGTGGCCCACAGGTCGGCGACCGTGGTCTCCACCGGGTCCATCCCCGGCAGGTGCGGCGCCTGCTCGCCGACGACGATGCCCTCCAGCCGGCCGGGCCGCGACTGCACCGCCGCGCCCACCGCCCACAACGCCTCGCGGCGTTCCAGCCCGAGACTGCGCTCGAACACACCCGCCGTGGCCATCGCCTCCAGCTGGGGCAGCGTGAGCGCGGGCACGGTGCGCACGAGCTCTTCCAACGAGCGGTACGGCCGGCCGGCCTCGATCTGCTTCGCCAGCTCACTGCCCACCCCGCGCACGGACCCGACACCGAGACGAACGGCGACCCCGCCGACGCTTTCCGCGCACGGCTCGAGCGTGGCTGTGGCCAGCGATGCGTTCAGATCCGGGCCGCGCACCACCACCCCGTGACGGCGGGCGTCCTGGCACAGCGAGTGCGGGCTCCAGAAGCCCATCGGCTGCGCGTTCAGCAGGGCCGCGCAGAACGCAGCCGGCTCGTGGAACTTGATCCACGACGACGAGTAGACGAGGTAGCTGAACGAGACGCTGTGCGATTCGGGGAAGCCGTAGTTCGCGAACGCGGCCATCTTCATGAAGATCTCCTCCGCGACCTCGTCGGTGATGCCGCGCTCGGCCATGCCGGCGAACAGCCGTTGCTTCAGCTGCTCCATGCGCGCCCGGCTGCGTTTCGACCCCATCGCCTGACGCAGCTGGTCGGCTTCACTGGGCGTGAAGCCGGCCACGTCGATCGCCATCTGCATCAGCTGCTCCTGGAACAGTGGTACCCCCAGCGTCTTGCCGAGACTGTTCTCCAGCAGCGGGTGCAGGTAGGTGACGGGCTCCTGCCCATTGCGGCGGCGGATGTACGGGTGCACCGACCCGCCCTGGATGGGGCCGGGGCGGATGAGTGCGACTTCCACCACCAGGTCATAGAAACGTCGTGGCTTCAGACGCGGCAGCGTCGCCATCTGCGCACGGCTCTCGATCTGGAACACGCCCACCGTGTCGGCGCGGCAGAGCATTGCGTACACGTCGTCCTCCTGCGGGATGGTGGCCAGATCCACCTCGTAGCCGCGATGCTCACGGATCAGGTCGACTGCGTAGTGCAGCGCGCTGAGCATGCCCAGGCCGAGCAGGTCGAACTTCACCAGGCCCGCCGCCGCGCAATCGTCCTTGTCCCACTGCAACACGCTGCGGTCCTGCATGCGACCCCATTCCACCGGGCACACCTCGATCACCGGGCGGTCGCAGATCACCATCCCACCGGAGTGGATGCCCAGGTGACGTGGCGCATCCTCGATCTCGGCAGCCAGCTCCAGCACGCTCGCAGGGATCTCATGATCGGGTTGCTTGGCGGTGGTGCTCACGCCGCCCCACGCATCCATCTGCTTGCTCCACGCGTCCTGCTGGCCCGGAGCGAAGCCCAACGCCTTGGCCATGTCGCGCACCGACGAACGGGCGCGGTAGGTGATCACGTTGGCCACCTGCGCGGTGTGGTGCCGCCCATAGCGTTGGTACACGTACTGGATGACCTCCTCGCGGCGGTCGCTCTCGATGTCGAGGTCGATGTCGGGTGGGCCGTCGCGCTCGGGCGACAGGAAGCGCTCGAACAGCAGACCCAACGACACCGCGTCGGCCTTCGTGACCCCGAGTGCGTAACAGACCGCGCTGTTGGCCGCGCTGCCGCGACCCTGGCAGAAGATGTCGGCCCGGTTGCAGAACTCGACGATGTCCCACACCACCAGGAAGTAGCCGGCGAAGCCAAGGCCCTCGATGACCTGCAGTTCATGGTCGATGGTGCGCCAGGCGCGGGCGCGCAGCGAGAGGTCTTCGTGGGCGGCGGGTCGTTCGCCGTAGCGACGGCGGCCGCCGGCCTCGGCCAACTGGCGCAGGTAGGCCATCTCGGTGAGACCGTCGGGGCACGGGTACGGCGGCAGGCTGGGTGCTACCAGCGACAGGTCGAAGGCGGCAGCGCGGCCGACCTCTGCGGCCAACTCGACCACGCCCGGGTAGCGCAGGAAGCGTCGTGCCTGCTCGGCCCCGCTGCGCAGGTGCGCGCCCGAGGCTGCGGGCAGCCACGGATCGAGCTCGTCGAGGCTGCGGCGCGCCCTCACGGCCGCCACCGCGGTGGCCAGCTTGCGCTGTGCGGGCGTGGCGTAGTGGACGTTGTTGGTGGCGATCACGCCCACGTCGTGGCGGGCCGCCAGCTCGGCCAGCGCGTCGTTACGCACCGAGTCGAGCGGGTTGCCGTGATCCCACAGCTCGACCAGCACCCGGTCGCGACCGAACGAGGTGACCAGCCGCTGCAGCTCGCGCGCTGCCGCACGCGGCCCCTGCGACACCAGCGCGGCGGGCACCGAGCCCTTGCGGCAGCCGGTGAGCACCCAGCCGTGCCCTGCCATTGCATCGGCGACATCGGCGAACGCGAACTGCGGCGCGCCCTTCTCCCCCGCCAGGTGGCCGAGGCTCAGCGCCCGCGCCAGTCGGGCGTAACCGGCAGGCCCGTCGGCCAGCACCAGCATGTGCTCGCCGTGGGGGTCGGGGGCGTGGCTGTCGGGCACCATGCCGGTGTTCACCTGGTGCTGGGTCGCGGCCTCGTCGCGCGCCACTCGGCCGTGCGCCGTGAGCGAGATCTCCGCGCCGAACACCGTCGGCAGGCCCACCGCTCGCGCCGCCTCGGCGAAACGGACGATGCCGTAGAACCCGTTGTGGTCGGTGAGCGCGAGTGCCTCCAGGCCCAGGCGAGACGCTTCCTCCGCCAACGCCTCGGGGTGCGACGCGCCGTCGAGGAACGAGAAGTTGCTGTGGCAGTGCAGCTCCGCATAGGGCACGGAACCGCCGCCCGGCCGCAGGAGTGGCTTCGTGTCATCAGGTGTGAACGGCTGTCGCTTGCGGCTCAGGGCCGGCCCGTCGCCGCCACCGTTCCACGAAGGACTGCCCGGGGCGCGCCCATCCTTCTGACGACCCGACATGAGCTGTTCCAGCTCCGTCCACGGCATGTTCGGGTTGTTGAACCCCATAGGGATTCGCGACCATATCGAACACCTGTTCGTATACGCAAGTGCCGGAGACAGTTCCGCCCTCGAGTAGCTGCGTCAGTTCTTGGATCCCCGAGTGGACCGACGAACGCCGATGACCATGGCCCCGCCGACGAGGACTGCGACCATCGCTGCCGCGAACATTCCGTCGACACGCCCACCAGTCGACGGGATGTCGGTGCCGCTGCCGCTGCCGTTGCCGTTGCCGTTGCCGTTGCCCACCGACCGGCATGACGGCAAGCTGAACGTGTTGGAGTCCAGTGTGACGGCGCCGTTGCGGGCCAACAGCCGACCCTGGATCGACGCATTGGTCTGCGCTTGGATGGAGGTCAGCGCAAGGACGGTGCCGACGAAGTTGGAACTCGTGCCGATCGTTGCCGAGCTACCTACCTGCCAGAACACGTTGCATGCGGCAGCGCCGCCGGTCAGCGACACGCTGCTGGAGCTGCCGGTGACGAGCGTGCTGGCGGCTTGGAACACGAACACTGCGTTCGGGTCGCCCTTCCCGTCCAGGGTGAGGGTGCCCGACAGCTGCAGTGCGCCGCCGGTGTACACACCGGGAATCAGGGTCATCCCGGCCAGATCGGCGCTGATCGCCCCGGTGCTCGAACGCCCGGCGGCATCGTTGAAGGCTGTCGTGACGGCGGCCTGCGCGTTCAAGGCCTCCGCGTCTGCCGCGTGAATGGAGCCATTGCTCACCACGCCAGGAGGGAAGCCGGTGACTTCGGAACCCGGGCTGACGCCGAGGCTGCCCTGCACCGTGGAGGGGCCGGTGTTGGTGACGGTGGTGCCGGCCAGTACGACATAACTTCCCGCCGCGCCGAGCCCGACGGTCGCTTCCGCGGCGGCAGCGCTACCCCCGAGCGATCCAAGCGCCAGACCGACGGATGCGCACAGCGCAATGACGGATGAGCGGCGAACAGTGAACATCATGATCATTCACATTCCTGAGTAGTAATGACGGCTGGACTATACCCAGAGTTCCTCAGGTGCAAACAACCCGTGTTGCGTGAAGGCCCAGGGTCGAGGTCAGGGCACCCAGGCGTAGCGGACATCAGGGGCGCGCTCTTCGTTGCCGGCGCCGTCGGTGAGCTCCTGAGCGACGAAACCGTGGCGCTCGTAGAACCTGCGCGCCGGCTCGTTCACCTGGAACGTCCACAACTGCAGACCCTCCGACGAGCGTTCCTTCGCCATCTGGATCAGCTTGTCGCCCAACCCGCGCCCGATCCAGCTGGGGTCGAGGTAGAGGTGTTCGAGCCAGCCACCGTCGAGCACCATCAGGGCCACGAGCGTCCCATCCACCTCGGCCACCCACATGTCGGTGCGACCGACCACCTCGTCGGCCATCCAGCGGCGAACCTCGCGCTCTGCGTGCACCAGCGGCACTGTGGGCAGTGCGAACGCACGCGAGCGCAGGTACACGTCGGCGCAGTCGCGAGCGTCGGTGTGGCGGGCCTCACGGATGCGCGCATCGCCGGGCTGCAACGCGCGCAGCACACCCTCCAGACCTGCCTCGGCCTGGTCGACGGCCTGATGCCAGTGGAACCACTGCACCTGCTGGCTCTCCCCCGAAGGCGGTGCCGGCGCCACGTGCGGTGATTCCACCAGGTAGCGCAGGTCGAGGTGGGTGTGCCCACGCGGGCCGGCGTGCACATCCACGTGCACCAGCAGCGGGCCGTCCTCGCCGAACTCGCCCGCGAGCCGCACCGGCAGGCCGGTCTCCTCCGCCGCCTCACGCAGGGCGCCGGCCCACGGCGTCTCACCGGGCTCGATGTGGCCACCGGGCTGCAGCCACATGTTCATCTTCTTGTGCAGGTGCAGCACCACCCGCCGGCGATCGTCGCTGACGAGGATCGCCGACGCAGTGACGTGCACCTTGTTGGCCTGTTCCGAG
>JAYSPV010000075.1:0-27396 GCA_043721915.1 Ilumatobacteraceae bacterium
CCGCGGTGATGGTGCCGGCGTGCGCCTCGACCAGCCCAGCGACGATGGCGAGCCCGAGCCCCGTCCCGCCGGTAGCGCGGGTTCGTGAGCGATCGCTCCGCCAGAACCGGTCGAAGACATCGTCGAGGTGCTGGGGAGCGATGCCTGGCCCGTGATCGGAGACGATGAGAATCGCGTGCTCCGACTCGGCGTGGACACTGACGGTGGCGCCGGCGGTAATCGGTGTGTGGACGCGCACATTGCGCAGCAGGTTGTCGAGCACCTGGCGGAGCCGTGCGGTGTCGCCGTGCACGATCACCGGCGTCGGCGCATCGCACACGAGATCGCGGGCGGGCTCCACCGCCCTGGCATCGATCACTGCGTCCTGCGCGATCGCGCTGAGGTCGGTGGATTGCAGTTGCAGCGGTCGCTGTTCGTTGAGCCGGGCGAGCAACAGCAAGTCCTCCACCAGCCCCGACATCCGACGGCTCTCGGCCTCGATGCGAGCCATCGCCGCGACTTCGCCGGCCGCGTCGAGGGCACCCTTGCGCTGCAGTTGGGTCCAGCCAAGGACGGAGGTGATCGGCGTCTGCAGTTCGTGGGAGGCGTCGGCGACGAATCGCCGCAGCCGCGCCTCGCTCTGCTCGCGGACGATCAGGGAGGCCCGTTGCTGTTGCAGCATGCGGTCGAGCGCGCCGGAGAGATGGCGGATCTCGGTCGGGCCCTCGTCGGTGGGGATGCGCTGCTCGCGCTCACCGGCGGCCACCGCGTCAGCGGTGTCGATGACCTTGCGCAACGGCCGCAGCCCGTGCCGGAGCACCAGTACGACAGCACCTGCGGCCAACAACAGGGTGATCAACGCCCCCAACGCGAATCGTTGGATGAGCGAGTCGATGGTGTCGTCGACGGCGTCGAGCGGTGCAGCCTCCACCTCGAGGCGGCCATCGCCTGTCTCGCCCGCGAGCACGAGGTAGCGCACGCTGCCGTCCACAGAGTCGACGGTGACGGAACTGCCGCTGCGAAGGGTGAGGACGTCGCCGGCCGTGAGCGCCGGGAGTGGCATCGGGTCGCTGGGTGGGCCCGCGGGTTCGGCGATGATCTGCTCGTTGGCAGCATTGAACGCAAGGTGCGCTGTTGCCAGCACGCGAGGGTCGGTGTCGGCCCCGCCGGGCGCCGGTCGCCGCTGTGGAATGTTGACGCGGTTGGCGACGGAACGTTCCACCTGGACACGGATCGCGCGTTCCAGGTCGCTGCGCGTGCTCTGCACCACCGCCAGTCCCAGCAAGCCCAGCGAGAGCGCAACCACCGACGCGATGCCGAGTGCGAGGCGGGCGCGCAGGCTCATGCGAGCGCCGGCCGTCGAGCGGCGTAACCGATGCCGCGCACGGTGTGGACGATGCGTGGCAGCTGGCCGGTCTCCAACTTCTTGCGCAGGCTGCTGATGTAGGTCTCGATGATCTGCCAATCGCCGTCGAAGTCGAACGGCCAGACGTGGTCGAGGATCTGGCCGCGGCTGAGCACGTGCTCGACGTTCACCAGCAGGTAGTGCAGGAGGCGGAACTCGGTGGGGGTGAGGGCGATCTCCTCGCCGTCGCTCCATGCGCGGTGGATGGCCTCGTCGAGCACCACATGGCCGCACGACAACCGTGTGGAGGGTTGGCCGGCGTCGCGACCACCGGTTCGGCGGAGCACGGCCTCGATGCGGAACGTCAACTCGTCGAGGCTGAACGGCTTGGTCACGTAGTCGTCGCCACCCCCGCCGAAGCCCTCGCGCAGGTCCTCGGTGTCGCGGCGGGCGGTGAGGAAGATCACGGGTACGTCGTGCCCTGCAGCACGCAGGCGCCGGCACACCTCGAACCCGTCCATGTCAGGCAGGTTCACATCGAGCACGACCATGTCGGGCGTGGAGCCGCCGATCACCTGCAACGCCTCGAGGCCGTTGGCCACCGTCCGCACGTCGTAGCGGGCGAAGCGCAGCCCGGCGCCCAGCAGTTCGCGGATCGAGTCGTCGTCCTCGACGACGACCAGTCGCGTCGCAGGGCGCTCCTGCGCGTGCTCGGGCATGTGCGTGACACTACGCGCCGATCCTGAGGGAAACCTGAAGGCGCGTCCTTCGGCAACCTTCAGCCGCCGTACGTACGGTGCATCACATGACACAACGCACTCAACCCCGTCGCGGACGCCGGCGTGGCCGTCTCGCTCTCTCGGTGACCGTCCTTGCTGCGTTGGTCACCGGGTGTGGCGACGCCTCGTCGGACTCGGCTACCACGGCCACCAAGATCGCCGGCACCTCGACAACTGGCGGCACGACAACTGGCGGCACGACAGCGACCACCGCGCCGTCGACCACAACCCTCGACACGACAGCCCTCGACACGACCACCTCGGCTGGCGCCGACGCAGCTGCTGGCGATCTGACGTCGGGCTATCAACTCGCGTCGTGGGGTTCGAACGTCACCGTGACCTACGAGGACGGCATGTTGCACTACGTCTCCGACGGCCTGCCCAACCACGAACGTCAGGCACAGTACGCGATCCCCAATGGCGGCGTAATGGTGCCCGACGCGTCGACCGCCACCGCTGCCGCCGACCCGACGGTTGCGCAGAGCTACGACTACCTGATCCCGCTCACACCCACCATGGCGGCAGAGACCACGCCGACCAGTCTCGGTGTGATCGGCGTGATGATCTCGGGCGCTTCGCTGTTCAACCCCTACGAAGGCGATGGCGCCACCGTGGCGACGCAGTCGAACTTCTCGGTGAAGGATGCCGACGGCAACGACGTCTGGTTCCTCGACGCGTGTGCCGGCCACCCGACGCCGATGGGCCAGTACCACTACCACGCGCTGCCCACGTGCGTCACCGCCACGGTCGACGAGGTCGGCGGCGCCTCGCACATCCTGGGCATCGCCTTCGACGGTTTCCCGATCTACGGCGACCGTGACATCGACGGCGTGCAGCTCACTGCGGCGGACCTCGACGAGTGCAACGGCATCACCAGCGCGACGCCGGAGTTCCCCGAAGGCGTGTATCACTACGTGCTGCTCGACGTGGCCGACTCCACCTCCTCGATCCGCTGCTTCAGTGGCGTGGTCGATGCCGCGCTGTCCTCGATGGCCGGGATGCCCGGCATGGGTGGTGGCCCGCCGCCGCCCTCGACGACATGAGCAGCGATCACCGTCATGCCCCCGTCTCCGCTCCGTGTGACACTGGCCGAATGAGGTGCTCGCCCCTGCTTCCACTGATGTTCGCCGTCCTGCTCGGAGCCGGTTGCTCGGATGACGCCGCGTCGTCCGGGCCGACGCTCACCGCCTCTGCGACGACTCCTGGGGTCGTCGTCGAGACGTCACTGCCCGCTACCGGGCCGGATGAGACCGAGGCGAGCGGAGCCGCATCGACGTTCGTCGCCGAGGTGTGGGCCGACAACTGGTTCTCGCTGTACGTCAACGGCGTGCTCGTCGGTGAGGACAGCGTGCCGATCACCACCGAACGCTCGTTCAACGCAGAGACGATCACCTTCTCCGCCACCTATCCGCTGACGGTCGCAATGGTCACCAAGGACTACAAGGAGACCGACAGCGGCCTGGAGTACATCGGCACGGATCGCCAGCAGATGGGCGACGGTGGGTTCATCGCGCAGATCACCGACACCTCGGCCGGGCGGATCGTCGCCGTCACGGGAAGCGACTGGCGTGGCCTGGTGGTGCACAGCGCGCCGCTGAACACCGAATGCGCCACCAGCGACGCTCCGGACAGCGAGTGCCGTTTCGAGGCCCTCGACGAACCGAGCGGATGGACCGAAGCCAGGTTCGACGACAGCAGTTGGACCAAGGCCATCGCCTACACGGCGGAGCAGGTCGGCGTGAAGGACGGCTACGAGACCATCACCTGGGACGCGACCGCCCAGCTGATCTGGTCGGCCGATCTACAGGTCGATAACACGGTGCTCTGGCGAACGACTGTCGTCGTCTGACCGTCCTGCCTCAGTCGAACCGGCGCAGCGACTGCAACGTCTCGCGCACCGACAGTGTGGCGATGCGAATGCGCTGGTCGGCTACGCCGTACGGGAGCACGAGTGTGTCGCCGCGTGCGAAGCCACCGCATGTGTACACGACGTTGGGTACATAGCCGTCGCGATTCCCGAGCCCGGGCGCGAGGATCGGTTCGTCGGACGCGGCGATCACCCGCTCCGGGTGCTGCAGGTCGAGCAGGATCACCCCCAGCGAGTACGTGCGCATCGGGCCCACCCCATGGGTGAGCACCAGCCAGCCCTCCTCGGTCTCGATCGGTGAACCACAGTTGCCGAGTTGTAGGAGCTCCCACGGCTTCGTGGGCGTCTGGATCTGCTCGGAGGTCGGCCAGCAGTGCATGTCATCGGAGAACGCGACCGCATTGCTCTCACGATCCGATCGTGAGAGCGCCACGTAGCGCCCATCGATCTTGCGGGGGAACAGGGCAAGCCCTTTGCCCTGTGCTGCGGCGCCAGCCAACGGGGCGACGGTGAACCTGCGGAAGTCATCGGTGTGCAGGAGGTGCTGCGCGATGTTCACGCCGTCGAACGCCGTGTAGGTCGCGTAGTAGGTGACGACGCCGTCATCTCCGGTGAACAGCACGAAGCGGGCGTCCTCCATGCCCTGGCGCTCCGCAGGGGACTGAGGCCACAGCACTCGTTCCGAGATCGACGTCTGATGCGGAAACTCGGTGCGGTAGGACGACGCGGCGACGTCGCGCAGGTTGCTGGTCGTCGTCTCGATGTGTCGTCGTGTCGCTGCGTCCGCGGCGAGCGAGTCGAGCCGCGCGCCCAACTGGCTGTCGTCGAACTGTTCGGGCAGCGGATCGAGCACGAAGGACGCGTTCTCCCGGTCGTCGTCGTGCTCGTCGAGCTTGGCGTGGAAAACTGAGCGCCGGTGCAGCGAGGGTTCGCAGGTCGCGATCACCGGGAACGGAGCCGTCGGGTCGAGCCGGACCGATCCTGCCGAGTCGACCGCGCCGGTACGGAAGCCGATCGATGATCGGTGGCCCTCGCCCACGCCGCGCACGCTGAGGACGAACGCGGCAGGACCGGTTGGCCCAGGAGGAGGGAACATCACCGCTGAGGGGTTGCACAGCGCGGCGCCCTCGATCGCGTACTCGTGGGTGAACGCGGCGCCGAGCAACAATCGCCGCAGCGGGCTGATGGTGGCCGCCGCGCCATCGATGCGGGCGATGACGAGGTCGGCGTGCTCCCGGTAGGTGGCGTGGATGCCGCGGTGGCGCGCCGAGAAACGGTGATCGAGATCGCGCATCGTCGCCTCCACCGCCTGCTCGGTGAGGTCGAGCACTCGTTGGATGACGGGTGCCGCGCGTGAGTCGCCAGGCCCGACGTCTTCTCGGCCGGCGACGAACAGGCGGGTCACCACCCGGGTGTGATCAGGCTCGAGGTCGAGCCCCGTGTCGTGCGCTCGTACTGCGTGCGTCATCGTGCCACCACCAGTGAGTCGGCCCGCTGGCGCGTGGAGAACAGGGCCAGGGTCGACTCGGCGCCCTGGTTGCGGTTGACTGCGTGCTGGTGCAGGCCGTCGTAGCCGCCTCCGGAGTCGGGGTCGACCATCGAGAGCCCGGCATCGTTCGCGCCGTCGAACCAGGCCGCCGCATCTGCGACGCCTGCGGCCCACCTCGGATCACCGTCGATCCCATCCGCACGCCAGCATGCGTCGGCTATCGCGGCGACCTCGATTGGCTGTTGGTCGAACTGAGGTCGCGGGTCACCTGGGCCGTAGCCGTCGACGCCCGTGACCGACACGTGCTGATCGCGCATCTCGACTGTCAGCAGCCAGCCCAGCATCCGCATGCCCAGTTCCACGTCGCGTGGTCGGCCGAGTGCGTGCCCACTCGCGATCACAGCCTCGGCGAGCGAGGCGTTGCCGTACCTCAGCCGTGGCTCGGGCCACATCCAGCCGCTGTCCGTCACCGGGCCAACCATCGCGAGGAAGTCGTTCATCAACGCGTTGGCGGCTGCGTGGTTCGGGTCGATCGCGGCCACCTCCGCGGCGCCGAGCGCAGCGAACATCATCGAGCGCAGCCAGTCGGACCGGCGATGGATGGACCTGTCGAACATTCGCTGCGCCGCACGCCGTATCGCTGGATTGCCATGACGCGCGGCGGCGACACCGAAGCCCCAGAGAGCACGCCCCCAGCAATCCTCCACGGTCGGCTCGTCGGTCCAGCGCCCACCTGCGTCCATCCGGTTTCTGCATCGTCCGTCGCGGACCTGTGCGCCGCGCAGGAAGTTCAACGCGAGCCGCGACAGCCCGTGAGCGGCGCCCAGGTCCGGCTCGCGAGAGGTCACGACCAACAGCCGAGCGTTGTCGTCGGTGCAGTATCCGTGCTCGCGCCGCGGGAGGCTGCCCTTGGCGTGTTCGAAGAGGCCACGTCGGTCGCTCATCGCCAGCAGATGCGCAAAGCGTTGCTCGCTCATATCGCGACCGTCGCGGTCAGCCCGTCGAGGTCCTCGCACACGGCGAGGTAACGATCGGCCACGGAGGCCCAGCTCAGCGAAGGCGCGAGGGCGGCGGCGGCCGCGGTCATCGCGGCGAGCCGGCCGGGTTCGCCCATCACCGACCTGATCATCTCCGCCAACGCCGCCGGGTCGGCGTGCGGCACCACTGCCACGGCCCCGGTGAGCGCCAGTTCCGTGGCGTGGGGGAACGCCGTTGCGATCACTGGTCGACCGGCGGCGACCGCATCGATCAGGACTCCCGAGGTGACCTGATCGCGCGAGTCGTACGGCAGCACGACGAGTGTCGACGACGCGATGAACCGGGTCAGCTGACCCACGTTGCGGTACGTGTCGTCGAATGTGACCGAGCCGGCGACGCCGTTCGCCCAGGTTCTGCGGATGAGTGAATGCCGATACGTGTCGCCATGCTGCGCGAACACCTTCGGGTGGGTGACACCAGCCACCGTGTAGCGCAGGTGGGGCTGCATCGCGCCGAGCATGCCGACCGCGTCGATCGCGTGCTCGATGCCCTTGCCCGGGCCGAGTAGCCCCCACGTCAGCAGTTGCGGTCGCTCACCGAATGGCCTGCCGTTGCCGGTGACGAGGTGGTCGGCCGGCATTGCTGCGCCATGGGTGATCACCGCGACCCGGAACGGGTCGACGTCGTACATCGCCGCCAGCCGCTGATGGGCGGATTCCGTCATCACGACGACGCTTGCCGCGAGGTCGCACAGCGATTCCAACACCTGGCGCTGATGGTCAGTCGGTGAGAGCGGCACGGTGTGCAGCACGACGATCGCCGGCACGGAGAGCAGGTCCAGCAAGTCGAGGATCTCGTCTCCGTCAGATCCGCCGAAGATTCCGTACTCGTGCTGCACGATCACCGTGTCGCAGCGCGACAGCGTGACCGCGGCACTCCGAACGGATGTCGGCGAGCCGTTGATCAGCTCGGCCGCGACCTGCTGGCCGATCGGCGAGGGATCGGAACCGTCGTTGACGCGCACGACGTCGACGCGATGCCCCGCATCGCGTAGGGCGTGAGTGAGTGCTGCGGCAAAGGTGGCGAGGCCGCACAGCTTGGGCGGATAGGTGCTCAGCATGCCAATGCGCCGAACGGGCGCGCCAGCGAGGCGGCGCGAGGGTTGGTGAGTGGGCATGCAGCCTCCACGGACGGGGGAAGAGACGCCGAGCTGACGGGCGGGGTGACAGCAGCTGTCGGCCGACCACACGGCGAGGCGATTCTTCCCGGTGAAGTCATTCAGTACCCCGGCGTCGACAGTCGTAAACAAGCGTGGCCGCAGCGGGCCGGTGCAGCTGGGCGAGCGGCCGTAGCCCCGGTGGTCGGCCGAGACAAGATGTCGAAGCTAAAGAAACGCCTTGAGGCGTTTGTCAGGGGGCTCGTTTATGGTCGTGGCCATGCGACACCTTCCCGCCTTCGTCTGCCTCGCCCTTGTTGCATGCGGCGGCACCACGGCATCCTCGTCCAGCGACCCGTCCACGGCCGTCACCGCGGCGACCGCGGCGCCGACCACACCGGCGACCGATCCGGCTGCCACCGAGCCCACTGAGTCCTCCCTCGATTCGCCCATCGACTCCACCGTCGATGCCGGCGGCAGCACGATCGTCAATGTGTGGTCCGGCCCGGCGGCCGACCTGACAGTGCTGCCGATCGGCACCGACCTCGTCTCCACGGAGGCCGCCGCGGTGGGTGGCCTCTTCGTCTGTGACGCCGGCAACTCCAATGGTGGCGGTGCGTTCGCAGTAGGCCCCTGGATCGATGAGGCGGCCGGCACCTGGGACCTCACGATCAAGGTCTCCGTCGAGGGTGAGATCCGCTGGGAGATGGCCGAGTACAGCGAGACGGTCGAGAACGGCACGCGCCGCATCGTCAGCAACGGGCTGCCGGTCGACACGATCACCGGCGTGTTCCCGATCGCTGCCGACGATCCCGCCTACTCGTACGACCGCAATCCGAACTCGATCGCCGAGGCGAGCGTCGACCTCTCGCTGCCGGCGAGCCCGACGGCCGCCGAGACGCCCACCTGCCTGCCCAACGGCACGATCGGAGTGTTCCGCAACGGCGTGGTTGCGTTCGCGTCGGTCGACGCGATGAACCGCGACGCGGTGGCCTATGAGACGCAGGACAGCTGCGACGGCCACCCGGAGGTGAGCAGCACATACCACTACCACGACGTGCCGTCGTGTCTGCTGAACGCAACGGCCGGTTCCTCGACCGTGATCGGGTTCGCGAACGACGGCTTCCCGATCGTGGTGGAGCGTGACGAGGCCGGCAACCTGCCGACCAACGACGACCTTGACGAATGCCACGGCCGCACCTCATTGATCGAGCTCGACGGCGAGCTCGTGGAGACCTACCACTACTCGGCCACCTACGAGTTCCCCTACTTCATCGGCTGCTACCACGGCACCGCAGTGGCGTGACGAGCCCGGTCACCTTCACCGCGACCTACCCGGCGGCGAGCGGTCAGCGGTCGAGGGGTGGAACGCCGCACGCCTCCGCCGCGGCATCGGTCCGCACGGTGAAGATCGCATCCTGGCCGGCGGTGAACTCCGACTGTGATGCGAGGAGCGGGGCCACGATCGGGTCGTCGATCACGGTGGCCGCGAAGCAGCGATACCCCGCGATCTGCTCGGGCGTCGGACTGTCGCCGGCGAGGCCGATCGCGTCGTGCTCGATGGTGAGGGCGAGCATCGGTGAGATCACCGGTGTCGGTGTCGGCTTCGCGTTGGAGCCGCGATCGCACGCCTCGAAGGCGACGGTGTCGCCCGTGACCTGCGGGAAGACGCTCGAACCGACCGCGTAGCTCCACTCCTTGACGGTGTCGCGAAAGCGCGTCGCTGCCGCGTCGTCGTCGAACGTGACCTTCACGCTGAAGCAGATGCCGTTGTCCGTGGTCTGGTAACTGGCGTACGAGCCGGCCCCCCAACCATCGAGCGCGGCACGGGCCTGGCCGAACGGTAGCCATGCGTCGAGGATGGTCAACATCTCGACCGGTGACAGCTGCTGGCTGTAGTCGATGGCGATGCTGCCGGTAGGCGGGGTGAGGATGACCGTTGGTGTCGGCTGCGTAGTACCGAACAACCACGGGTTGAGCAGTATCTCCTCGGTGGGCGGCGCGCTGATCAGACGATCGACGCCAGCGTTGCCGCGAGCGGCGAACACGTCGTTGACGAGGTTCGGGCCCAGTACGTACGGGGCGTAGCTCAGATCGAGCACGGCCCAGGGCACGGCGGAGAGATCGGCCTGGGCCTCGTCGGTGAGGCTGTTGCCCACGTCGGCCCGCTGCTGCTCGGCCGAGCTCAATGTGTCGCGATACACGTTCTCGACGCGCAGCGCATCAGCCTCCACGATGGCGCGGAACTCGAGGTCGTTGGGGTGCTCCGCCTTCAGGTCGAAGTGCTGTGCCTGCAACGCGTGGGTGAGTTCGTGGGCAAGGACGACTCGCACGGCGGGCGTGAGATCGTCGCCGCGGACGTAGATGCGGTCCGTGTCGGGCGAATACAACCCGAGCGTGGTGATGGCCTGCACGGTGGTCTGCGCCTCCGCCTGGTCGTATTCCACCGCGAGGCCCTTTGCGTTGAAGACGGCACTGCGCTGCAAGTCGAGCGTGCGGGCGAACTCGTCGAGACCGGGAAAGGTGATGCCGGTCTGCTGTGGCGCGTCGAAGAGCGCGACGAACTCGGCCTCGGGCAGGAAGTCGACGTACACCGGATGCGCCCACGCCAGCTCGCGCGTGCCGGCGACGAACGTGGCGAGGTCGGCCACGCGCGCGTCCCACGTGTCGGGATGCGACGAGTCGTTCGACGGCTGGGCGCGGGCCACGACAGCGACGATGCCGCCGATGACGAGCACCACCAGCAATGGCGCGACGAAACGCTTCCACCACGGTTCGGAGACAGCCGCGTACTGGTGGGCCGGTCGCAGGCCGGTGTCGAAGGGATCCATGCGGACGTGAACTCTTGCACGAATGGCACCCGCGGTGGAGATCGGCACCGTCGGTGTGTACTGTGAGAACAGTCATTCTCATCGAGAGGAACCCTGCGATGTCCACCGCACCCCGTGCACCACGGCCCCCGTTCGACGAAGCGGCCGCCCGGACCAAGGTGCTGATGGCCGAAGCCGCGTGGAACAGCCGCGACGCAGCGCGTGTGGCTGCCGCCTACAGCCCGGATTCCGAGTGGCGCAACCGCGGCGAGTTCGTGAAGGGCCGCGACGAGATCGTTGCGTTCCTTGAGGGCAAGTGGGAGCGCGAACTGGACTACGTGCTCCGCAAGGATCTCTGGGCGTTCAGCGGCAACCGGATCGCGGTGCGCTTCCAGTACGAGTGGCACGACGTGGCCGGCCAGTGGTTCCGCTCGTACGGCAACGAGAACTGGGAGTTCGACGACCTGGGCTACATGCGCCGCCGCGAGGCCTCGATCAACGATGTCGCCATCGACGAGTCGCAGCGTCGGATCTTCGGGCCGCGGGCCGATGGCGACACCAGCGGCATCCCGCTGCAATGAGCCCTGCAGCAACCATCAGCCGTGAGGTCGGTGAACGTGCGATCCTTGCCGCCGCCGACGATCTGTTCTATGCACGCGGGATCGCCGGCGTTGGCATGGCCGACGTACGCGACGCCGCAGGCGTGTCGCTGCGCCGGTTGTACACGTCGTACCCGTCCAAACGCGATCTCGTTGCCGCCTGGCTCGATGATCGTCACGTGCGCTGGATGCAGTGGTTCACCACTACCGTCGACCGCCTGTCGGCGGATGGCCGCGACCCGCTGGTCGCAACGTTCGACGCGATCGCGGAGTGGGTGCATTCGCCCGGCTATCGCGGGTGTGCGTTCCTCAACGCGATCGCCGAGCCCACCGAGATCGACGATGCGCACCGTGCGATCGTCGCCAACCACAAGCACGAGCTGGTGCAGCACCTCGTGTCGCTGTCCGCGGTGGCCCACCCCGGCGCGCCCGATTGGCTGCCCTCGGCCATCGGCGTGCTGATCGACGGCGCAATCGTGCAGACCGCCGTGTTCGGCAATGACTCACCCATCGCTCCGGCGCGTGCCGCCGCCGCACAACTCGTGAACGAACGAATATGACGCTCCACGTTGCCGGCCTCTGGCGGTACCCGGTCAAGTCGATGGCTGGCGAATCCCTGACCTCCGCAGAGCTGACCCCGCTGGGCATACCGGGTGACCGGACAGTGCATGTACGCGGCCCGCAGGGCTTGCGCACAGCGCGCCGGTTTCACGGTCTACTCGGGCTCCACGCGACGATCGGGCCGAACGGTGAGGTCCTCGTCGACGGCCTGCCATGGCAAGACCCGCGCGTGTTGGAGCGCGTACGCGTCGCCGCTGGCGACGATGCCGAGCTGGTCGCGTTCGGTGGCGTCGAGCGCTTCGACATCCTGCCGTTGCTGGTGGCCACCGACGGGGCGGTGGCTGCGTTCGGCCGCGATGTGCGTCGGCTTCGACCCAACATCCTCATCGGTGGCGTGGAAGGAATGGACGAGACGAGCTGGGAGGGCGCGGAGCTGCACATCGGTTCGGCCGTCGTCGGCCTGGACTCGTTGCGCGGACGCTGCCCGATGACCACCGTCGACCCGGACACGCTCGAACGCGACCCGGACGTGTTGAAGGACATCATCTGCCGCTTCGACGGCAAGCTCGCGCTCAACTCAGAGGTGCTCGTGCCGGGCGTGGTCCACGTCGGCGACACAGTGCGCCTCGTGCGTCCAACACGCGTTGGTGAGTGGACGTCTTTGCAGTAGCCAGAGCTGAGGCCCTGCGCCGTAGGCAATGCGCCAGTCGCGCACCACCTCGAAGCCGAGGGAGCCGTAGAAGCGGACGTTGGCCTCGCTCGACGTCTCCAGGCATGCGGGCAGGTCATGCGCGTCGGCGAATTCGAGACCGGGTGCAAGGGTGGCCGCTCCCAGGCCGCGGCCCTGGTGCTCGGGCACGGTGCCCATCGTCGCGAGGTACAGGTGTCGCTCGGTCGGCCGCCAGCCGTGTGATTCCGCTTCGGCTGCGGCGGATGCCTCCGCGCGGTCGCCCTCCAGTTCGGCGAAGCGCGTCAGCAACGGTGTCACCACATCGGGCGGAACGGGGTGTGTCGTGTCGGCCCACTGGGCGACGCACTGCACGACGCCGTCCACCTCCGTCACCGTCACGAGGCCGAATGGCAGGCCGAAGTGCTGCAGGCACAGGCGCTGCAACTCGGTGAGTCGTGCCACGTGGTCGCGGCTGTCGACGGTCCAACGGGTCCACGGGTAGTCGTGGAACGCGAGGCCCAGCACCTCGGCGGCACGGGCGACGTCTGCAGCGGTCATCGGCCGGGTGGTGATCACCCCAGCGTCACATGGATGCGCTCGTAGCGGTCCATCCGTCGTGGGTCGTGTCGGACATCCCCCGCGCCGAGCGCCAGCCGCGGGCAGCGTTCCAGCAGACGTCCGATCGCGATCTGCGTCTGCAGCCTGGCGAGCGGTGCACCGATGCAGTAGTGGATCCCCTGCCCGAACGACAGCGACACGAGCTCGTCGCGGGTGATGTCGAACCGATCCGGGTCTGGCCAGCGCACCGGATCGCGGTTGGCGGCACCGGTACCGAACCGCACCGTCTGGCCGGCGGCGATCACCTTGCCGCGCAGTTCGATCGGCTCCAGGGCGAGCCGGGCGGTGGAGGTCTGCTGGTTCGGGTGGTGGAAGCGGAGGATCTCGGTGACCGCTGGGCCCAGCAGCGACGGGTCTACCCGCAACAGCGCGAGTTGATCGGGATGTTGCAACAGCAACAGGATGCCGCTGGAGACCATCCGCTCGGTGGTGGTGCCGCCGGCGTTGTACAGGGTGAGCAGCGCGGCGAGTATCTCGTCGTGGGTGAGCCGTTGGCCCTCTTCCTCGGCCTGCACCAGCGCGCTCACCAGGTCGGCCTGCGGGTGGCGGCGGCGCTCGGCCACCACGTCGGCGATGAAGTCGAGCTGCCACACCAACGCGTCGCGCCCGCGCTGGCGCTGCTCTGCCGATGCAGTCGGGTCCCCCAGCCGTTCGGTGCTCTCGAACGAGGCGCGGAAGAGGTCGCGCGCGTCCACCGAGATGCCCAACATCTCCGACGCGATCGTGATGGTGAGCGGGAAGGCGAGCTCGGTCACCACGTCCATGTCGCCGTTGGCGATGCCTGCGTCGATCAGGGCGTCGACCAGTTCGGTGATGCGGCCGCGTTGTTCGTCGACCGCGGCTCGGGTGAACGCCTGCTGCACCAGTTGACGGATGCGCGTGTGCGAGGGCGGGTCCTTCATGTTGAACGAGTGCAGGACGATCTGTTGGGCGCGTGCGAACGCGTCGTCGGCCGCGACGTTGCCGCTGTTCGGCCGCGCCGCCATGCCGGGTAGTGAGCCCTTCTTCGTCCACTCGCTGGAGAGGCGCGGGTCGCGGAACGCGGCTGCCACGTCGTCGTAGCGGGTGAGCAGCCAGTAGCCGTACTCGCTGCGATGCACAGGGTCGTGCTCGCGCAGCCAGGCCAGCGTCGGCGCAGGGTCTTCGAGGAACTCGCTCGAATGGAGATCGAGCGGCAGGCTCACGGGGGGCACCCGGTCGGTCGCTCGAGGGTGGTTTCGAAGGCGGCGGCGAGTCGCAGCAGGTCCGCATCGCCGCGCGGGCGGCCGATCAGCTGCATGCCCATCGGCAGGCCTCGCTCGTCGAATCCGACGGGCACGCTGATCGCCGGCAGGCCGGCGAACGTGGCATACAGGGTGCACTCCATCCAGCGGTGGTAGGTGTCCATCTTGCGATCGCCGATGCGTTGCGGCCAACGCCAGTCCGCAGGGAACGGCCACACCTGTGCGGTGGGGATCGCGAGCACGTCGAAGCGGTCGAACAGCGAGACCATCGTCGTGTGGAAGCTGGCGCGGACGATGGCCGCCTCCGCCGCTTGGCCGGCGGTGAGGGCGAGGCCGTTGTCCCACAACACCTCCGGCTTCACCAACTCGCGCTTGCTCGCATCGGTGACGAGCGACTGCAGGCCGGTGGTGACCGACATGTGCCGCAGCACCAGCCAGGCGTCCCACACGCGGTCGAGGTCGGTGGCGATGGTGGTGGGTTCGACGACGCAGCCGAGCCCGACCAGCGCCTGCAGGCCGTCGCGGCAACGATCGAGGATGCCCGGCTCCATCGCCAGCCGGCCGTCGAGGTCGCCGAGCCAGCCGACGCGGAGATCGGTGGGGTCGTCGCGCAGCGCCCCACGCGCGTGGCTGACGGTGTCGAACTCGTCGAGCCGACCGGAGAGCGACAGGGGCACCCGCCGGTCGTAGCCGGCCTGCGTGCCGAGCAGCATGGCCACGTCCAGCACGGTGCGGCCCATCGGGCCATCCACACCCATCTGCGCGAAGTACGCATCGCTCGCCGGCCACCCGGGCACGCGGCCCTGGCTGGGACGAAACCCGAAGATGTTGTTCCACGCGGCCGGGTTGCGCAGCGAGCCCATGTAGTCGCTGCCGTCGGCGACGGGCAGCATGCGCAGCGCCAGCGCCGCGGCCGCGCCGCCGCTGCTGCCGCCAGCAGCGCGGGTGTGGTCGAACGGGTTGACGGTGGTGCCGAACACGTCGTTGAACGAGTGCGAACCCTTGCCGAACTCGGGCACGTTCGTCTTGCCGACGACGATGCAGCCGGCGCCCTTCATCCGCTGCACCATCAGGCAGTCGAAGTCGGGCACCCAGTCCTGCAGCAGGCGCGAGCCGTGGGTGGTGCGGATGCCCTTCGTCTCCGCGAGGTCCTTGATGGCCTGGGGCATGCCGTGCATCCAGCCGCGACTGAGATCGTGGGCGAGCTCCTCGTCGCACACGGCTGCCTCGGCCAGTAGTTCGTCGCGGTCGCGGAGGCTGACGATCGCGTTGACGGCCGGGTTCTGCGCGTCGATGCGGTCGAGATACGCAGTCATCACCTCGCGGCACGAGACGTCGCGGCCGTGGATGGCCGTCGATAGGTCGGCTGCCGAGAGGTCGGTGATGCTCACGTGAGCAAGCCTGCCACGCCATCTGGCCGCGGGGCGGAGGCGGGGCTGTGTGGGAAAGTGTGGCGATGAACGACGCGCTGTTGGCCGAGGTGTGGGTGCCGGTTGGGGTACCCGGTTTCGCAGGTGCGGCGAAGGCCGCTCGGGCCGCGCTGTTGGACGGCCGCTTCGGCGCCGGCGGCTGGCGGTACGGGCACTTCGTGCGTGGCCGGATCGTGCCGCCGGCGGTTGCCATCCTCGAGTACGAGGAGGCGTACCGGCAGTACCTGCGAGCGACCCCGGCGTTGGTGGAGTTCCTGGTGCACGAGTGCGGCAACGTGTACGACTGGTCCCCGTTGAACGTGCACGACGGCGAGTACGAGCAGCCGCACACCGAGATGAACCACTACCAGGACATCTCGGTGCGGAAGGTGATCGCCGAACTGGTCGACGACCCGGCGTGGCCGTCGGTGACGGAGACGCCTGTCGAAGTGGTCTCGCTGCGCGACGTCGGGACCGGGATGGTGCACTCGCTGCCGCGCGCCCGCGGCTTTCGTGGCGACGCGCTACTGGAGATCCGGGGGGCGACGTCTCCCGGCTTCGTGCTCAACCCGGCCCTGGTGCCGGTGCACGACCCGGCCCTGGTGGTGAACTCGGGCGACACCTCCGGCTGGTTCATGCAGGAGGGCTGCGGGCACCTGTCGGTGGAGGCGTTCTGGCAGATGAGCAAGGTGGTCGAGGTGCGCTACGACCGGTTCCTCGCGCTTGCGCCGGCGGATCGCGAGCGCCCGCTGGAGGGCATGTGAGCGCGCCGCTGCTGCTGGGCCCGGCGAGCCTCGACCGCTGGCTGGACGAAGACCGGATCCTGCCCGGTGGCGGCGCCCTGAACATGGCGTACCACTGGAGCCGGCTGGGGCAACCGTTCACGCTGCTCACCCGGATCGGCGACGACCATCCCGATCTGTTCCTGAACTTCATGCGCCGTCACGGGATCGTGCACACACCCACGATCGTCGGGCACGGGCCATCGTCGTCGATCGACATCGTCATCGAGGCCGACCTCCAGCCATGGATGGACAACTTCGTGGAAGGGGTGTGGGAGGGCTACTCCCTCGACGACGGCGAGCGGGCCATGGTCGCCGCGTCATCGCAACTGCACGTGGTGCTGGTGCATTCGGCAGTGGCAGCGCTGCACGACATCGCGGCCGCGGGACTGTTGCACGGTGTGTCGGTGAGCGGCGACTTCCTCAGCTTGCGTCGCTACACGATCGAGCAGTTCGAACGCTCGATGGCACTGCTCGACGTCGGCATCATCGGCTGGCCGGGTGAGGCGCACGACCCGCTGATGGCAGCTGTGCGAGAGGTGGTGTTCCGGCTCGGCCGTGTGGTGGTGGTGACGCTGGGTTCCAAGGGCGTGATGGTGTTGGACGGTCGCGGGTGCACGCCGGTGGAGCACTTCGTGGCGGTCGATGCCGTGAAGGTCGTGGGCACGACGGTGGGGTGCGGCGACGCGTTCGTGGCGGCGTTCCTTGCTGCATGGTGGAGCGATGGTGCGCTGCTGCCGGCGATCGAGGCGGGCAAAGCTGCGGGCGCCGCGGCAACCGCATGGCTGCGGCCGCTGCCGGACGAGGCGTACGAGTAGCTGCTCGCGGCTTCGCCGCCGGCGGTCGGTCGCGTCAGATCGCGAAGCCGTCGGGCATCGCGGTGCCGTGGCCCTCGGGGACAGCGAGGCGGTGGATGTCGTCGCTGCGATCGGGGTGGGTGGCGAGCAGGGCAGCGATGGTGCCGCCCTCGAAGCAGCTGCCCGTGAAACCCGGTGCCATCGTGCAGCCGAACAGCGCCCAGGTGCCACCGGGTGCGAGCTCGCCGGCCTGCCATGTGCCAGCCGGAATGACGTGCTGCACGCACTGCCCGCCGAGCGTCGCGTCGTCGCTCGTGCCGTCTGGGTGCAACAGCACCAGTCGGATCGGGTCGCCGCGGTAGTGGTGCCAGACCTCGTCGAACGCGAGGCGGTGGAACAGCGACCGACTGGGTGGCTCTGTCGAGTACAAGCCGATCATCGCGGTGCCGACTGGGCCCGAGCCGATGGTGGTGGGCGCGTCCGCGGCGCTGCGATAGGTGCTGACGAAGTACGTGCCCTCCACCGGCAACGGCGTCATCCCGTAGTGCTCGATGAGCGCCCGCACCATGTCGTCCATACGCGCCGACGCTACTGGACCCACGGTTTCCACCCTGCCGGTCGAATCGTTGTGACCAGAAGCCGTCGCGCGCCCGATGGGGCCGCTCTGCGCGCGTCCGGTCTCGTTGTTTCGATTTCGATGCAGGCGTGTGCTGGCCCTGACGCCATTCTGGTCCTACGACATCCACCGTGGCTGTCGATTCGTTGCGACCAGAATGGTGCCGCCCCGCGGCGGATGGGCCCGAGTGGTGCGGACGAATGGGCGGATGGCGAGGTCATCGACGGTCGGTGCCGGCGCGTTGGTGTGTGCGCTGGTGTTGCTCGGGCTGTTGATCAGCGCGTGTCTGCTGGTCGGCGTCGGACTCGCGGCGGCGTTCGCAGGGATCCCTGAAGGGCAGGGCTCGCCGCATGCACCGATGTGGTGGAAGTTCGTCGCCTTCGAGTGCGCCTTCCTCGTGGCGGTCGCGAGCATTCCGACGGCTGCGGTCGCGTCAAGGGCGACCCGCCGGGTCTTCGAACGCGAAGAGGCGCGCGTCTCAAAGAGGTGAGCCGATGGTCCACGGGGCGCGGCTCGGCAGGCGCCCGTCGGAATCGAAATCGAAATGAGTGGACCGGGGCTACTTGGTCGCCCGGGCGCTCGCCTTCTTCGCTGTGGCCTTGCCCGCCGGGGCGGCCTTCTTTGCCACGGCCTTCTTCGCCGGCTTTGAGGCCTTCTTGACCGGCGCGCTTGCAGCCTTCGGGGCAGCCTTCTTCGGCGCGTCCGCGGCTGCGTCGGCCGGCAGCGGCTTGCGACGCGGCACTGGCTTCACGTGTGCGCTGCCACGCCGCATCGACGGTGCCGGTTGCGGCACCGGCCACGGAATGCCACACGCGTCGAATAGGCGCCCCATCTCGGCAATGTGCATATCGGCCATATCCCACACGTCGGGCACCAGGTCGCGGGCGGCGATGATGCCGAACTCCATCCGGTCGAGGTAGCTGTGCACGGTGATGTTCAGGCCCATGTTGTCGGTGACGATCGAGACCGGGATGTAGGACGTCAGCTTGGCACCGGCGAAGTAGAGCGGTTGGCGCGGGCCGGGCACGTTCGAGATCGTCACGTTGGTGGGAAGGTTGACCCGGCCCGACATGCGCGACACCAGCCGCAGCGCAGCCATCGCAACCACCGGCGAGGCAGTCTGCGTGACGTCGCTGAGGATGTCGGCCGGGATCAGCTCCAGTTGATGCTTGGCGGCGGACATCGCCTCCTTGCATGCCGCGACCCGCTCGAGCGGGTCGGCGATGTGCGTGGGCAGATCGGCGATGATGCTGGAGACCCGGTTCGTCCACGGGTCGGCCTCGTCGCCGGTGCGGATGCTCACCGGCACCATTGCCCGCAGCGGCCGGTCGGGCAGGGCATCGTGCTTGATCAGGTACTCGCGCAGGGCGCCGGCGCAGATCGCCATCACCACGTCGTTGAGCGTGCCACCGGTGGCATTCTTCAGCGCCTTCAGGTTCTCCAACGACGTGCCGCGCATCGCGAACCGTCGGTGCGCGGTGATCGGCTTGTTCCACGGGGTGTCGGGTGCCGGTGTGAGCGGAAACTGGATGCGTCGCTCGTGATCGGGCGAGTCGTCGTGGCCGCGGCTGGCGAGCGTCTTGATCACACTGCGGGCGTGGCCGGCCATCTTGCTCACGCTGGTGACGCCGAGCACGTCGGCAAGGCTGCGCACCAGCTTCAGCTGCATGCGCATGCCCTTCACCGGGTTCGTGGCCAGGTGCTGCAACGTGTACTGCAGCAGCTCGCTCTGGCTGGGGGGCTGCTCGCCCACCCACTCCTTCGGCTCCGGCGCCGGTGCGTTCGGGTCGGTGCTGGTCAGCATGTTGAGCAGGATCACCCCGGCCGCGCCGTCGATGGTGGCGTGGTGCAGCTTGGTCAGCATTGCCCAGCGCCCGTCGGCGAGGCCCTCGATGACGTACACCTCCCACAGCGGACGGGTGCGATCCATCTGGCGGCCGACAATGCGCGACACCTGCTCGGTGAGCTGGTCGGCGCCACCGGGCGGGGCGAGGCCGATGTGGCGGACGTGGTACTCGAGATCGAAGTCGGCGTCGTCGATCCAGTACGGGTGATCGAGCGAGAACGGCACCTCGACGAGCTTGCGCCGCATCGGTTCGGCGAGGCCGACCAGCGCGCCGAAGCGTTCGTAGACGACCGAGTAGGGGTCGAACTCGGGTGTCGGTCGCTCATAGATCGCAAGCCCGCACACATGGCCGAACGTTGTCGATGTCTCCATGTACAAGAAGCTCGCGTCGAGCCCACTGAGCTGTTTCATGGCTGCCTCCCAGGAGTGGTGCCACATCATGACGCATCACGGTCGTGGGTGCCACCGTCGATCGTGTGGGCGTCGGTGATCCGGCACCGGTAGCGTCCGGCGGATGGACGTTGTCGATGCAGTGCACAGCCGATCCTCGATCCGCCAGTTCCTCCTGGAACCGGTGGGCGACGAGACGTTGCGGGCGTTGCTGACGGATGCGGCCCGTGCGCCGAGCGGCGGCAACGTGCAGCCGTGGCGGATCTACGTGGTCAACGGGCCATCGATGGCCCGGCTGCGTGAGTACCTGCCCACGCAGGCGCCGATCGACACGCCCGAGTACGACATCTACCCGGCGAAGCTCACCGAGCCGTACCGCACCAATCGCTTCCAGATCGGCGAGCAGATGTACGCCACGCTCGGCATCGGGCGCGAGGACAAAGACGGCCGTCGGCAGCAGTTCGCGCACAACGGCGACTTCTTCGGCGCCCCGGCCGCGCTGTTCTGCTTCGTCGACCGCCAGATGGGCCCGCCGCAGTGGAGCGACCTCGGCATGTTCCTGCAGACGTTCATGCTGCTCGCCGTCGAGCAGGGGCTTGCCACCTGCGCGCAGGAGTTCTGGTCGGTGCGTCACCTGGCGGTCAGTTCGTTCGTCGGCGCGCCGCCGGAGGAGCTGCTGTTCTGCGGCATGTCCATCGGTCACGCCGACCCGGCGGCCCCGATCAACGCATTGCGGTCCGAGCGGATGCCGCTCGACGACTGGGCCCGCTTCGTCTGACCGCGGTCACTCGCTGCCGGAGAGGCTGAACGGCCGGCTCTTGCGCACGACCAGATCGACCTTCCACCCACCGCGGAGGTCGAGCAGGTTGAACACGTGAGCGGGCTCGTCGATGTACACAAGGCTCCGGTCGAAGCGCCCGAACAGGTCGCGAAGGGAGGTGTCGTCGACTGCGACCACGATGTCGATGTCGCGGGTGGTCCGTGGTTCGCCGAAGATCGAGCTTGCCACCGAACCGCCGATCATGTACTCCACGCCTGTGGCGTCGAGTGTGTCGACGACCTCCGACAGGAATGTCGCAAGGCTCATGGCCGAAGGTGGGCGTGCTCGGGCCATGCCCGATCCGCTAGGGCATCGCCCAGCAGCAGGCGATGCAGTGCGTGCTCCACCTCGGTGTCGGTGTAGGCCTGGTGGCGCCGACGAATGCCCACACGCGCCAGGTCGCGGGTCTCCTCACTCATCTCCATCACGGCCGCCGACTTCTGCGCGGGTGACATCGCGCGGAACAGCTGCGAACGAACCTGTGCCATGCGGGCCGAGGTGTCGGTGAGTGCCACAGGGCGGTTTTACTCAACCGAGCGCGCCGACGTCACTGGTCGGAACTGCCCTTCCACAGGTTGATGTTCGCGTCGGTCGCGTAGTGATCGATCTTTGCCAGCTCCTCGGCCGACAGGGCGGTGTTGGCGAGCGCGGCAACGTTGTCGTCGAGCTGGCGGACACTGCTCGCGCCGATCACCAGTGACGTCATCCGCGGGTCGCGTAGCGCCCAGACCAACGCCAGCTGTGCGAGGGTCTGGCCGCGCCGGGCGGCCACCTCGGCGAGTGCTCGCACGCTGGTGAGCCTGTCCTCGGTGATGCTGTCCGCGCTGAGCGCTCCGCCGGTCGCGGCTCGCGAGTCGGAAGGGATGCCGTGCAGGTAACGGTCGGTGAGCAGGCCCTGCGCCAGCGGCGAGAAGGCGATGCAGCCGGCGCCGACAGCCTCCAACGTGTCGAGCAGGTGGTCGTCCTCCAGCCAGCGGTTGAGCAGCGAGTACGACGGCTGATGGATCAACAGCGGCACCTTCAGCTCGGCGAGCAGGCGGGCCGCCTCGCGGGTGCGGGCTGACGAGTACGACGAGATGCCCACGTACAGCGCCTTGCCCTGCTGCACGATCGATGCGAGCGCGCCGACCGTCTCCTCGATCGGGGTTTCGGGGTCCACCCGATGGGAGTAGAAGATGTCGACGTAGTCGAGGCCCATGCGCTGGAGCGACTGGTCGAGCGAAGCGACGAGGTACTTGCGCGACCCGAAGTTGCCGTACGGGCCTGGCCACATGTCGTACCCGGCCTTGGTGGAGATGACCAATTCGTCGCGGTACGTGCCGAGATCGGTGGTGAGGATGCGCCCGAAGTTGGCCTCGGCCGCACCGTACGGGGGGCCGTAGTTGTTGGCCAGATCGAAGTGGGTGACACCGAGGTCGAACGCCCGCCGGCAGATGTCGCGCTGCGTCTCCCAGCCGCGGTCGTTGCCGAAGTTGTGCCACAGGCCCAATGAGATGGCGGGAAGCTTGAGGCCACTGCGCCCGCAACGGCGGTACTCCATCGTGTCGTAGCGGGCTGGGTCGGCGACGTAGGGCAGGTCGATCGGCATGAGAACGAGGCTATTCGGGCGGCTCGCCGACAACGCTGCGGCGGCGATTGACAACTGTTGTCAATCACGGAAGACTGCCGGTATGGCTGCCAACACGATGAGCTTCGCCCTGCCGGCTTCGATGCGTGACTACATCGACGAGCGGGTGCGCGCCGGCCAATACGGCAACACCAGCGAGTACCTGCGCGAGCTGATCCGTCAGGACCAAGCGGCGCAGGCAGATGCGCGGTTGCGGGCGCTGATCGTCGAGGGCCTGGAGTCCGGCCCGGCCCAGCCGTTGACGCGCACGCGGCAGGCATCGTTGCGCGAGCGTGCCCTGGGCACTCAGTCGTGACCGTCGCGTGACCGTCGCATGGCTGCGGCCTGCCGCTGACAACGATCTGGTCGAGCGAACCCACCACTACCGGGCCGCCGGTGGCGACGACCTCGGTGGACGCTTTTTCGCCTCAGCGATCGCGGCACTCCGCGCGATCGAGCGAGTGCCCGGTGTCGGCAGCACGACGCCCGGCGAACGGCTCGGAATCGCTGGTCTGCGGGCGCAACGGATCAGGGGTTTCCCGTGCTGCTGGTACTACTTCGAACGACTCAACCGCCTCGACGTTGTGCGCCTCTTGGCAGATGCGCAGGATCTGCCGTCGTGGATCGGCTCAGCCGACGGCTGACGGTACTGCTGCCCAGTTCTGTGCCAGCAGCTCGATGCTGCGCACGCGGGCCGTGAGGTCGTAGGCGACGGAGGTGACCATCAGCTCGCTGGCGCCCGTCCGGGCGACGAGGTTGCGCAGGTCGGGCACTGCCGTGTCGGGTGTGCCGATCACCCGGCTGGTGGGCAGCCGGCTGGCCTCGGCAAGGTCGGGGTGCACCGATGCATCCTGGGGCGAGGGCAGCCGGATGAAGCGGCCCGTCCGGCGGCCCAGTGCGGTGAGGCGGCCGGGCGCGGCGTGCCAATCGGCGTCTTCCTGGGTGTCGGCGAGCAGCACGTTGGCGGTGACGATCAGGTACGGCTCGGCCAGCACGTGCGACGGCTGGAACAGCGCGTGGTACAGCTCGGCGGCATGCAGGGTGCCGCCCATGTCGAAGTGGTGGGCGAACCCGAACGGCAGGCCCAGCTGCGCGGCAAAGCGAGCGCTGTAGTCGCTGCTGCCGAGCAGGAAGATGCCCGGCGCGCTGGTGGCGGCGGGCGTCGCGCGGAACTGATCCCACAGACCGCCGTCGGTGCGTGGGTCGCCGAGTAGGCCCATCAGGTCGATGAAGTCGCGAGGGAACGTATCCGCGCCGAGCAGGTCGGGCGAGCGGCGCAGCGCGGCTGCGGTGCGTTGGTCAGTGCCCGGTGCCCGACCGACCCCGACATCGATGCGCCCCGGGTGGAGGCTCTCGAGCAGTGCGAACTGCTCGGCGACCACCAGCGGGGCGTGGTTGGGCAGCATCACCCCACAAGAGCCGACGTGGATGCGCTCGGTGATCGCCGCCAGGTGTGCCATCAGCACGGTGGGCGACGTGCACGCGACGCTCGGCATGTTGTGGTGCTCGGCCACCCAGAAGCGGGTGTACCCGAGGCGATCGGCGGCCTGCGCGAGCGCGGCGGTGGTCTGCAGCGCGTCGGCGCTGGATTGGCCGTCGTTGACCACGGACAGGTCGAGTACGGACAGGGGCACGTTCGGGGTTGCCGTCACGCTGCCCACGGTACGGGCATGCGCGGCGAGCGGGACAGTGAAGTGTGGCCAAGTGGCCAGCGACCTCGCCGGCCGACGGCGCGACCGTGAGGTGCGCACCAACAACGGTGCGCATGAACCGGGGGGTCCCCATCATGTACTCGTTCAATCGTTCCCGCCCCGCCCGTCCCACCCGAACCGGTCGTCTCGACGTTGCCTCGTTCGAGGCAGCTCGTCGCGCGGTCATCGCCGGCCCGAGTTCCCTGCGCGTGCTCGATACCCGTGGCCACCTGTTGGTGGATCCGGTCGCGGCGATGTACTGGCGCATCGCCTGAGGCGGGGCGTGCGAGGTGGGTGTGCCGTGGTCGGGAGCGGCACACCCGCTTCGCCGCGTGCGGACTTCGCTGCATGCAACCAGTGAGCGGGACAGCAAAGTGTGGCTACGTGGCCAGCGACAGTGTCGAGGGCTGGCGCGACGGTGAGGTGCGCACCAACAACGGTGCGCACGAACCCGGGGGTTCCCATCATGTATCTGTTCAATCGTTCACGCATCGCCCGTGCCGACAAGCTCGTCGAGGCCACTGGCTGGGCCGTCGAGATCGCCGCCACGGCCAGTGCCGTCACCGGCGTCGACATCGAAGTCTGGTCGCCGCTGCTCGCTGCCGACATGGGTCGCACCGTCTGGACGGCCAACTTCGAAACGCTCGTCGCGTGGGAGACGCTCGGCAACCAACTGGTCGCCGACGCGGGCTACATGTCCGCCGTGGCCACGGGCAACGACTACTTCCATGGCCCTGTGGCAGATGCCATGGTGGAGTTGGTTCACGGCGGCGCGGAAGAGACGGCGCGTTTCGAGTACGCCAGCGTGGTGACTGCCTCCGCGACCAACGGCAACTTCGCCGCCGCGATGCAACACGGTGTTGCCCTTGCTTCGGCGGCCAGCGCCGCCGGCGGCGTGAACACCTTGTTCGCGGTCGATGTCACCGGCCCGTACGCGGGTGTGCAGTGGCTCACGGGATACACCGACGTCGCCTCGATGGAGGCATCACGCCACGCGGTCAATGCGGACCCGAACATCCTGGCGTTGCTCGACGCTGGCGGCCACCTGTTCATCGATGCGGCGACCTCGCTGTATCGGCGCATCGCCTGAGGCCTGGCGTGGCGTGCGAGGTGGGTGTGCCGTGGTCGGGAGCGGCACACCCGCTTCGCCGCGTGCGAACATCGAGCCATGCCACCCGTGAGCAGTGCTGTACGACGCCTGGTGCAGGCGATGCCAAAGGCCGAGCTGCACCTTCACCTCGATGGCTGCCTGCGCCCGCAGACTGCGATCGACTTGGCGGCGCAGTACGGCATTGACGCGCCTCGCACGTGGGTGGGCATGTTCGGCCGGCTGGTGGCGCCGGCCCATCCAGGGTCGCAGGCCGAGCTGTTGAAATCGTTCGAGCTGCCACTGCAACTGATGCAGACACGCGACGCGCTGGTTCGCATCACCACCGAACTGGTGGAGGACAAAGCCGCGGACCGCGTGCGCTACATGGAGATCAAGTGGGCGCCGGCGTTTCACCTCGATGGTGGGCTCTCGCTCGACGAGGTGATCTCCACGGTCGCTGCGGCTGCAGCGGAGGCGGCCGATCGGTGCGGCGTGGTGGTGCGGTTGACGGTGGTGGCGATTCGTGCGAGCGACCCGCTGGTGAACGCCGAGGTTGCCCGGGCCGCGGTCGCCCACCGCGCGGAGGGTGTGACCGGGTTCGATCTGGCCGGTTTCGAGGAGGCCCACCCGGACCCCACCATTCACGCGGCAGCCTTCGAAGTGGCCCGTTCCGGCGGCCTGGGCATCACGGTCCACACCGGTGAACTGCTCGACGACGGCGCGCTCGTGTGGCGTGCGCTGGACCTTCGTCCCGATCGCATCGCACACGGTGCCTCTGCGGCTGCCGATCCGACGCTGATCGACGAGCTGGTCGCGCGCGGCATCACGCTCGATCTGTGCCCGACCAGCAACGTGCAGGCGGGCACGGTGGCCACCTTCGGAGATCATCCGCTGGTGACGTTGCTGCGCCTGGGCGTACCAGTGACCATCAACACCGACGACACCACGATCAGCGACATCACACTGTCGCAGGAGTGGGTGTCGTGCATCGAGCAGTTGGGTCTGACGCTGCCCGAGCTGTGGCGGTGCAACCTGCACGCGTTGGCGGCGGCGTTCGTCGACGAGCCGACTCGCAGCGAGCTGCGCGCGCACTTCGAGGGCTGGTCGGCAGCGATCCCGGAGCTGCACGGCTGAGGGGTGCGGCGCGTCAGCGCCCGCCGATCAGTGCAGCCGTGAGGCCATGCGGCGCGGTGCGATCTTGCGAAAGCAACCGACTTGACCGAGTGTGTGATCGACGGGCTGAGTGCAGTATTCACCCGTCGAGCGGGCGCGTCCAGCCCCAATCCGGAGGAGCTACCCGACGTGCAGCAGGGCGCGGAGACCACCGGGCGTGGACTGGCCGCGTGGGGTGCTCGTGAGGAACTCACTGAGCACCTCCACGAACCGCTCCGGCGCTTCGGCGTGTGGGAAGTGGCCGACACCTTCGAGCACGCACAGCTGGCTACCGGGGATGGCGTCGTGGGCCGCGTAGGCATGTTCGACCGGGATGATGTCGTCGCGATCGCCCCACACGATGAGCGTTGGCAGGTGCGCTGCCAGGTACAGCCGGTCGAGGGCGTTGACGGTCTGCCCACCGGGCTCGATCACACCACGGATGGTGCGCACGAACGCCTTTCGGTTCTCGGTGCCGGCCAGTGACGAATAGGAACGCCACATCTCGCCCAGCCGAGGGGCGCGCAGCCCGAACTTGCCGAGCAGGTTGAACAGGTCGGTGCCGCGGTCGGCGACCAGCTTCGGGAACATCAGCGGCATCAGGTGCTCGGCGCCTGGGAGGGTGACCAGCCTCAGGAGCCAGCTGACCTCGCGGCCGAGGCCACCGCTGCCGACGAGCACCAGGCGATCGCACAGCTCGGGGTGTTGGTAGGCGAGTTGCATCGCGACACCTCCGCCGAACGAGTGGCCGACGATGGTGGCGCTGGGCACGTCGATCGCAGCCAGGAAGTCGCGCAACCCACTTGCGAACGCTCCCAGCGAGTAGTCACCCATCGGCTTCGCCGACTCGCCGTGGCCGAGGAGGTCGGGCGCGATCACATCATGGGTGAGCGCGAGCTGCGGGTGCACGGGCGCCCACGTCTTGGAACTGCCGGCGAGGCCGTGGATGAGGACCACAGCCTCTCCGGTGCCGCTGCGCCGGTAACCGACGTCATGTCCGTGAATGACGACACGGGAGAGGGGGAGTAGTTCCATTGCGGCATTGTCCTGTTCGAGATGTGTGCAGTGTCAGAGTCGTGTGGCACCTGTACGAGACGGGCGGGTCCCGTTGGGGACCCGCCCG
>JAYSPV010000076.1:0-28004 GCA_043721915.1 Ilumatobacteraceae bacterium
GCCGATGCGCTCGCCGTGCTCGACGGCAAGGCCGCCAGCGCCGACCGTGAACGGTTGCACCTCCGTACCGCACACGTCGCCGGCATGATCGTGATCGACCTGGGCGACCCGACCGGCCGATGTGTCGTGATCGACGTGAGCGGCTGGCACGTGGCCGACGCACCCCCGATCACGTTCCGCCGCACCGAGCTGACCTCACCGCTACCGGCGCCCGTGCACGGTGGAGACCTCGACGCGCTGAGGGCACTACTCAACGCCACCGACGACGCCTGGCCGCTGCTGGTCGGCTGGCTCCTCGCGGTGTTCTTCGATGTACCCCGACCGCTGTTGTTCCTCACCGGCGAACAAGGCACCGGCAAGACCACCGCAGCGCGCACTATCGCCCAGCTCGTCGATCCGTCACCGGCACCGACACGCGCCGCACCACGCGACCTCGACGCATGGGTCACCGCCGCCGCCGGCTCACAAGTCGTAGCGCTCGACAACCTGAGCACCGTGGCCGACTGGCTCAGCGATGCGCTCTGTCGTGCCGCGACCGGCGAAGGGATGGTGAAACGAGCGCTCTATACCGACGACGGGCTCGCGGTGCTCAGCTTTCGCCGGGCGATCATTCTCACGTCGATCGACGCCGGCGCGCTTCGTGGTGATCTAGGTGAACGCCTGGTGCCCGTCGAACTGGAGCGCATCGACGCCACCCATCGACGCACCGACGCCGACCTGGCCGCCGACTTCGCCCGACTGCACCCGCTGGTGCTCGGCGCCCTGTTCACGCTCACCGCCAAGGCGCTCGGCGCGCTCGACACGATCCACGTCGCGGACCTGCCACGTATGGCCGATTTCGGGCGCATCCTCGCGGCACTCGATCACGTCACCGGCTGGAAGTCGCTCGATCTGTACCGCGCCGCAGCGGAGCAGGTCGCCGCCGACGTGGTGCAAGGCGACGCGCTCGCGATGGCGGTGATCGACCTCGTGACGGCCACCCTCCACGGACATTGGACCGGCACCCCCACCGAGCTACACCGGGCACTCGACACGCACCGCCACGACGGCGCCGCCTGGCCCAAGTCGGCCAAGGCGCTCAGCGGCGCGCTCGCCCGACTCGGCCCGGCGCTGCGCTCACAAGGCGTCGAAGTCGTCAAACACCGCGACCGCGCTGGCCGGACCATCGAACTGACCACAACGAACGGCAAGCCATGACCGACTCAACCTGTGACGCAGTGACGCACGTGACGCACTTCCCTCTGTTGAATCCAGGAGAAAAATGAAGGAAGCACCCCGAAATGCTGCCGACCTGTCCGGTTCCGCTGCGTCACGTGCGTCACGTGCGTCACGCAGCGACCCGACCGGCGACACCGTGGCCGCACGCCACGACTCCGGCAACGTGCTCGCGGTGCTCGGCTACCGGCGCCCGTCCTGGCAGGCCGAC
Source organism: Ilumatobacteraceae bacterium (assembly GCA_043721915.1). GTDB lineage: Bacteria > Actinomycetota > Acidimicrobiia > Acidimicrobiales > Ilumatobacteraceae > UBA668. The sequence continues at coordinate 1,427 of JAYSPV010000076.1, forward strand.
GCGCTTTGCCGTGAGTACCGACACCTCGCATGGCACCCGGTCCGCGGCCAACACCCGACGCCAGCACTTGAAGTCTGCGGCGCCTGCTCAGTCCGCCCCGAATGTCTCGCCTGGGCGATGGCCGACCAGACGCTCGACATTGCAGGCGTGCTCGGCGGGATGACTGCGAACGCCCGCATTGCCGCCCGACGACTTTAACAGAAACGAGCCAACAGTGCCACGCCGTGACCGACACACCGCCCGCCCCACCCGAGCAGCACGACGACGATCAGCACGGCTCGCACGGCTCCACGCTGAACGCCGCGCAGGTCTCGACCGCATCCGCCCAACCGTCACCGATGCGGGAACGCTTGAACGTGTCCTCGCATGACATACCGTCACGCTACGTGACGAACACGACGAGGAACGTTCCGATTTGTGGTCTGACCTGCGGTTATACCGGATCGCAGGCATCCTCGATGCTCTCTCTCTGTGTTCGCCTGCCACGCCGAGGCCCAGTTTCCACAACGACATTCCCAAGCCAAGACCCGCTCTCCGCCGTGAATCTCCGGAGCACACCAGGGGGGGTCCGTTTCTTGGAGGGAGATCGGAACAAACAGACCCGCGTCATCTCGCCCTTTGTACAAGTCTGGGACTCTCTCGGGAAGTCTCAGACTCCCAGAGTCACCAACACCCTCAGACGAGCGGGCGTCATCCGCAAGTCATCCGCACACGAAAACCCGTACATCGTGCGAGACGAGAGGCGGTCATCGGCAAGTCATCCGCACACGAAAACCCGTCGGGCGCCCTACTTCTTACACATCCCTGGTGCATTGATAGCAGACCCGCACTGACGTGGAGATCAACGTACCGCAGTTGGGGCAGGGGCGCATCCCTGCACCTGACGGACGGTTGCCCATCTCGCCGCTCAACCAAAGCATCAGCGCAATCAGCGGCGTACCAACGAACAATCCAATCACCATGACCTCGCCAATGTTCAGACCCAAAATCATTACCCGTCCCCTCTCGTCTGAGAGGACGCTAGCAGTACCACCACGAGGCGATCTTTGCTCTGCTCCGGTCGCGACGTTCGGGCAGGCTCCGCCGCCTAAGTGGCCCCCCATCCGAGACCTACCAACAGACCGACCCACATACGAAAGGCACTCCATGACAACCACCTCGATCATCGGCCCCGACCCGGCCGCACTCGACGATGCCGAACTGCTGGCCGCCGCGCTGATGCTCGCGGCTATCGGTCAGGAACTCGCAGGTACACCCGGCGAGGCCGTGCCGCGCTCAATCGTGGCCGAACTAGACCCCGCCCCCCGCTTCGCCTTCGAGGCCGTCGAGACCCTCTGGCGGCTGCTGCTGGCCGAGAACGATCGACGGCTACAGGACGACGACGCCGACGTGCTTGCCGGCTTCGAGGTGCTGCTGTCCAAGCGAGCAGGCGAACCGTAAGGGAGTTGATCTCCCCCCATGAAAGCGCGAAACGGCCCCGCCATCCGAAAGGACAGCGGGGCCGTTTCGAGCCGAAACCCTTCCATATGGGAGGGTTTCGGGGGTCGTCCACTAACGCGCGTTGCCAGGCGTGCGGCGAACGTGGTCTCGTTAGGTTCGAGGCTTCGGCTTGCGTGGTGCTCGCGACTTCACTGCCGCTGGAGCGGTGAACAACTCCTCAAGCGGATCGACGCCGACGGCCACCCCCCGTTCATCGCAGAACGTCCACCCCGTGAGTTTGCTCACCGCCACTGCAAGACACTCATCGGAACATGCGTCGATGTCCTTGTAGTGACCGTCATCGACGACGCCCAGCAGTCGATACCAACCGCATCCCGCCGTGAAGATGTGCCCGCTCGACGATTTCGCGGCTGGAATGCCACAGCCGTCGCATGTCGTCACCTCAACCTTTGCCATCTACTTCCCCTTTGTTCGTGGTGTGTCGTCAACCGACGACAGTAGCACTCTGTCGGCAACCGACGACAACTAGCCTCATGGCATGGCTTCACCCATCGACCCTGCCGACCTCATCGACGCGCACGGCGTGGCCGAACTGCTCGGCCTGAGCCAACGCTCAAGCGTGGCGACCTACCGCAAGCGGTACGGCGACTTCCCCGCGCCCGTCGTCGACATGGGCGCGGGTCGCTGCCTGCTCTGGCTCAAGCCGTCGATCCTCGCCTGGGCGCGAGCACGCGACGCGGATTCGTAACCCTTGGCGTCGCGGGAGTAATGGCTACCAGTTGGCTACCCGGGACATCGCTCCGCCTAAATGCGAAAGGCCCGGTGTCTGCATCTCTGCAGGTCACCGGGCCTTTTCTGTGTCGGGCTGGCGGGATTCGAACCCACGACCTCTTGTCCCCCAGACAAGCGCGCTAACCAAGCTGCGCTACAGCCCGTATGTCGACGTCCGACTCTATCGAGTCGCCGTCGCAACGGCTCATTCTTTCGCCGAACAGCTGTTCACATGAACAACTGGACCACACGCCAGCCGAGGTAGGCGGCGAGCAGCACCATCATCAACTTGAAGTGCCACGGCGCCTTCATGTCGGCTTCGTCGCCATCGACACCGGCCGCGAGCTTGCGCAGGTTGAGGTTCTTCGCAGTGATCGGTTCCTGTGCGGCCACCTCGCGCCCACACGTGGGGCAGCTGCCATCGGCCTTCATTGCCGTCGGCGCCCAGTACTTGGCGCACTCCTCACACCAGGGCATGGCTTCTCCTACTCGCTTCGTTTACGGACGCGCAGCTTGATCGGCGTCGAGCCGAACTCGAACGCTTCACGGATCGAGCGCTCGAGGTAGCGAAGGTAGGTGTGGGGAAGCTCGCGGTTGACGAAGAGCGTGAACGTGGGCGGGTCGGTGGCGCCCTGCAATGCGTACATCACCTTCACGCCGTGCCCTGCCGGCTGGCGCTGCTGTGCGTCGGAGATCACCTTGTTGACATCGCGGGTGGGGACACGACGGTGGTACTGCTCGATAGCCTCCTGCAGCACGGGGCGCAGCTTGTGCACGCCCTTGCCGGTGAGCGCCGAGACCTTCAGGATCGGCGAATCGCCGATGAAGTACAGCTTGCGCTGCAGTTCGGCTTGTACCTCCAGGCGCTTGTCGGCGTCCTCGATCAACTCCCACTTGTTGAGCATCACCACGATCGGGCAGCCGGCTGCATCGACGCGCTCGGCGAGGCGCTGGTCCTGGCTGGTGACGCCCTCTGTTGCGTCGATGACCAGGAGCGCAATGTCGCTGCCGTCGATCGCGCGCAACGCACGGACCATCGAGTAGTACTCGGCCGCGTCGTCGATCCGGCTCCGCCGACGCATGCCGGCCGTATCGACGAACATGATCGGGCCGTCGGGCGTATCGACGAGCGTGTCGATCGCGTCTCGGGTGGTACCCGGCATGTCGTGAACCACCGAGCGATCCTCACCGACGAGCCGGTTGAACAACGTGCTCTTGCCGACGTTGGGGCGGCCGACGATCGCAACCCGCGGCGGGGCGACGTCGGTGGGGTTCCACAACTGCTCGCCCTCGTCGTCGAGTGGAATGTCGCTCGGCGGCTCGCGGAAACCCTCCGGCAGCAGCTTGACGACCTCGTCGAGCAGATCGCCGGCGCGGCGGCCGTGCAGCGCACTGACGGCCTGTGGCTCGCCAAGCCCGAGCGCGAGGAACTCCCAGCGGTCGTTCTCACGGCGGTCGTTGTCGGCCTTGTTGGCCACGAGCAGTACGGGTGCCGTGAGGCGGCGCAGCCACTGAGCGACTGCTTCGTCATCCTCGGTCAGCCCGACGCTGGCATCGACGACGAACAGCACAACGTCGGCAGTGTGGACGGCGGCCTCCACCTGGCGGCTGACCTTCTCGTCGAGCTCGCTGCCACCCGGCAACCACCCGCCGGTGTCGACGAGGAGGAACGGCACGCCCAACCACTCGGCCTCCACCTCCTTGCGGTCACGGGTGACGCCGGGGCGATCCTCCACGATCGCGACGCGTTCACCGACGATGCGGTTGAACAGGGTGCTCTTGCCCACATTGGGGCGACCGACGACAACAACTGTGGGCAGACTCACGACACGCTCTCCAGAACTTTCGAACTTGCATCTTCGGCACGTAACGCCCGCCGGAGGGCGATGCCGTCGGTGGGGACCACTTCGACGACACGGGGTAGATCGGCAACGCTGGTGCCGTCGAGGAAGCGACCCTCGCTGAGGCACACGTCGGGCAGCAGGTAGCGATGGCCCATCGGCTGCTGGGCGAGCTCTCTGGCGAGATCCTCCCCCACCATCAGGCCGGTGACACCGGTGTTGCCCCCGAAGAACTCGTTGGCGACGGTGATGATGCGGATGTCGCTGCGGCCGAGCCCAGCGATGAGGGGTGCAAGGACCTGGGCACCGAACGCGCCCGTGAGAATGCCGATCGGTGCGTTCGCCCGTGCGCCGAGCTGAACACTCACGCCGCCAGCCTGATCCGACGTGCCGCAACCACGCAAGCCGGTGTCGCCGGCAGGGTTGCGCGGTGCCCGGTAGCCGGCCGCGGGTGCCCCGTCGACGGCGGCGAAGAAACCGCTCTGCACGCCGGTGGCTTCCGTCACGGTGCCCGTGAACTCCAGCTCGAAGGTGCGCGCCATGCCGATCCCGTCCTCGTGCATGTGGAAGCCCTCGTAGGAGTCGGCATCGGGGAAGGGCAGGCCGGCCATCAGGTAGTACTCGTCGGCGGCGAACACCATCCGCTTGCCGAGCACGCGAAGGAAGATCTCCTGCCAATCGTGGACGCTGGCCACCATCGCCCTGGCCTCCTCGAGCGTGTGGAGGCGCATTGCGGACTCGACGTTGAATCGGCTGAGGCCGAGCGGCACCACCGCCACCGAGTCGAGCTCGGGGTACTGATCGAGGATGCCCGCCATCGTCTGCTCGAAGACGACGCCGTCGTTGACGCCCGGGCACAGGACGACCTGCCCGCGCACGGTGATGTCGTGATCCAGCAGCGCCCGCAGCCACCGCAAGCTCATCCCGCCGCGCGGGTTCTTCAGCATGCGGCTGCGCACCGACGGGTCCGTGGCGTGGATGCTGACGTTGAGCGGCGACAGGCGTTCGGTGACGACGCGTTCGAGATCGGCCTCGGTGAACCGGGTGAGCGTGGTGAAGTTGCCGTACAGGAACGACAGGCGGTAGTCGTCGTCCTTCAGGTACAGGCTCTTGCGCAAGCCCTTCGGGAGTTGGTAGATGAAGCAGAACTCGCAATGGTTGTCGCAGGTGCGTACCCGGTCGAAGACTGCGCTGGACACTTCGGCGCCCAGTGGCTCGCCGGCACGTTTCTGGATCTCGATGGTGAGTTCGAGGCCGCCACGCTGCACTTCCATGGTCACCTCGGCGTCGTCGGCGGCGAAACGCCACTCGATGATGTCGCGAGGAACGACACCGTTGATCGTGACCACGACGTCGCCGACGCAGAGCCCGGCGCGCTCGGCGACGGACCCGGGCGCAACAGCGGCGACGGTGGGCAACGACATGGGGTTCAAGGCTACCGTCGGGCCTCCCCCGACCCTTCCCGATGTGCCGCTAGCCTCGCAGGGGTGACGGTTGACCGAGTCCTGCTGGCCGAGCCCCGCGGTTTCTGCGCCGGCGTCGAGATGGCCATCAAGGCGCTCGCGTGGATGGTGCGAAGCTTCGACGGCCCCGTGTACTGCTACCACGAGATCGTGCACAACAAGATCGTGGTCGAGCGCTTCGAAGCGCAAGGTGTGGTCTTCGTCGACGAGATCTCCGAGGTGCCCGAAGGGCGCCCGATCATGTTGTCGGCGCACGGCTCGGCCCCCGAGGTCGTGGCAGCTGCTCGCGCCCGCGGCAGCTACGTGGTCGACTCGGTGTGCCCGCTGGTGACCAAGGTGCACCACGAAGTGAAGGTGCGCGCCGGCAAGGGCTTTCGCATCGTCTACGTCGGCCACGAGGGCCACGAGGAAGCCGTCGGCACGATGGCAGTCGCACCCGATTCGATCAGTCGGGTGGAGAGCGTTGCTGAGGTGCTCGCACTCCCCCAGTTCGACGAGCCGGTGGCCCTCCTCGCGCAGACGACGCTCTCCCATCGCGACTGGGAGAGCGTGGCCGTGGCCGTGCGCGACCGATACCCCGACGTGTGGTCACCCGGCCGTAGCGATCTGTGCTTTGCCACCACCAACCGCCAGTCGGCCCTGATGGCGATGGCGCCTCGCTGCGATGCGATCGTCGTGATCGGTTCGGCCAATTCGTCCAACACGCGAGCGCTGGAGAAGTTGGCGATCGAAGCCGGATGCCCACGAGTGTTCCGGGTGAACGGCGCCGAAGAGCTGCCCGGCGATCTGCACGGCACGGTAGGGGTCACCGCCGGCGCATCGGCCCCGGAGGAACTGGTGGAGGCGATCATCGCCCGGCTCGCCCCCGCACACGGCGTGGAACTTCTGCGGGTCACCGAGGAGGACGAGTACTTCCCTCCACCGCGCAACATTCGCGACCTGCAGGCGGCGATCGGTGTGGCCGCTGCGGCTCTGGCGGGCGGGCCGATCAGTGCTTCGACGGTGTTCGACGATCGTGGGCTCGCTGCCAGCGATGTGCTCGCGACGCTCGTCGATTCGTAGCCTGTCGGCATGCTCTCGCCGTCCACCGCCACGATCCGCCTGTTCATCCACGTGATCGCAGCTTCGGTGTGGGTCGGCGGCCAGTTCGCGCTGGCCGGCATCGTGCCCACGTTGCGCCGGGTGGCGCCCGATGCCACCAAGCCGGTGGCACAGGCCTTCGCTCGCGTGGCGTGGGGTGCGTTCGGGATCACCTTCCTCACCGGCATCTGGAACCTGATGGCCGTGGACATCACAGCGCAGAGCTCCGCCTGGCAAGGCACCGTGCTCCTGCACATCGGTATGGCCATGGCCTCGGGCGCCTTCGTCGCCGTGCACCAGTTCGGCAAGACCAAGCTCGCACTCGCACTGGGCGGCGCGTTGGGCGCCGTGTTCTCGGTGGCCGCGCTGTTCGTGGGCATCTTGCTGCGTAGCGGCACCCCCTGACGCACCCCCCATCCGAGTGCCAGCGGTCCGTCCGAGTGCCAGCGGTCCGTCCGAGTGCCACCCGCCCGTCCGAGTGCCACCCGCCCGTCCGAGTGTCAGCCGCCCACCGGCGTGTCGCCTACCACTCGGATGGCCTTGAGTGCCTGGGCGATGAGGACCGCGGAGGCGACCTCGACGGCCCCTCCGACGACGAACGTCGTGCGCAGCCCGATCACCGTAGCCAGCGCACCACTTCCCAGCGCACCGACGACGATGACGCCACGGGTGAACATGCGCGAGGTGACATTGACCCGCCCGAGCAGGTGATTCGGAGTGAGGCGCTGCTGCAGCGACCTGGCGACCGGAACTCGGACGCCGGCCGGCACACTGCCTACGAACCACACGACCGCGAGCAGCGGGACGGACGGAAAGATGGCCAGGGCTGCGAGGCCGAGACCGTCCAGTCCGGTGGCGAGCGTCAGCGTCGTCCTCGTCCCGAATCGCCGCACGAGTCTCCCGCTCACGAGGGTGCCGATGAACGCACCCGCTGCGCCGCATGCCAGCACCACACCGAATGACCACGCTGGCCCGCCAGCACTCTCGAGGACGAGCAGCACCAGCAGGCTGTACCCGGTGGCCGCGCCGAGGTAGTACACCATCGTCGCTGCGGTCAGCGGCGCGAGCACAGGGTGCCGACGGAGGAACTGCAGGCCCTCCCTGGCCTCGGCAGCGAGCGACGAACGTGGCGCCGCAAGCGACTCCTCTCGCTGCGCACGGTCGCGCGGCAGCCGACGAAACGGAACCAGCGATCCGACGTAGCTGGCCGCATCGATCACGAACGGCAGCCACGGAGCAAACCCGAATGCCGTGGCACCGATCGGTGCACCGGCAAAGTCGTTGGTCACGATCTCGGCGCTGGTGATCCGGGCGTTGGCATCATCGAGCTGTTCATCGGTGACGAGCTGCGGAACCAGGGCGACTACCGACGGGTCCACCAAGATCTCGCCGGAGGTGATGACGAACGCCACGACGCAGAGGTGCCACAGCGCCACTACGTCGGCAGCGACCAGCAGTGCAAGTGCCAGCATCACGGCCCCGCGCCATGCCTGCGTCAGCAGGATCATCCGCCGCCGATCATGGCGGTCGACCAGCGCTCCGCCCAGCGGGGCCACCGAGATCCACGGAAGGAACTGTGCCGCAGTCACCGCGCTGACGAGCACCGGTGAGGTGGTCAGCTGCGCGGCGAGCAGTGGCAGCGCAGCGAGTCGAATCCCGTCGCCGGTGTTGGTGATCAGCGAGCCAAGGAACAGCGCGTTGAAGTCCGGACCCAGTCGACTGCCCGGCACACGCACGCTGTCAAACTACCCCGCCGTTTTCGGTGTTCGCCGCCTGCGGACTACTGGGTGCGGTGGATGCATTGCAGCGTGCTTCGTCGGTGAGCCGTCGAACACGGACTACTTCGCCGGGCCTCATCCGGGGCCGCTGGGTACTTCCACCACAGCACCCTGCAAGCCACGCGCCAGCGTCACGACGCCACGATCGAAGGTCGCGAGGGACGCGCCATGCCTGCGAGCAAGAGCGAGCAGATGTGCGTCGGTGACCTGTCGGTGGCCGATGACGCGGTCAAGGGGAAATAGTGCCGATGTGATCGGTGAGACGTCGTCGGGCAGAAAGGTGTGAGCACCGACCTTGCACAGTTGGCGCAGGAGCGCAGCGGCGTCGCGAGGCCTGACCGGGTCACCGACCACGGTCGGGTTCGCCGATACTCGGAGGAAACCGGCTTCTGTGACCGAGCAGGTAGCCCAGCCTTCATCGGCCCGGCGGTCGAACCACTCGACCGCGACAGAGTGCATGGTGTGCTCCGGCCAGGCGATTGCCACGAGGACATTGACGTCGAGGAGCGCAATCACTCGCCCTCACGTGCCTCGATCACCGAGTCGGAGGTGATCGCCGCCGCGCCCGGCCGTGGGGCGAACGTGGGCACTCGACCTGCCGAGCGGAGAGATCGTCGCTCCGCTTCGAGCCCGGCCCGGGACAACTCGGAGACAACAGTTCCGATCGCCTTGCCAGATTGCTCCGCAAGATCGCGAGCTGCCGCCAAAACATCGTCGTCGATCGTCAAAGTGGTGCGCATGCACCTGATGCTAACGCATCACCTCTGTGCCTCGTGTCAGTTACGGGGGACTTGGCTCCACGGGACTTCACGATCGACGCGGACGTCGCCGGGCAACCCCAACACCCGCTCACCGAGGATGTTCAGCATCACTTCCGTGGTACCGCCTTCGATCGAGTTGGCGCGACTGCGCAGGAACGCCTTCTGCGGTGTCGCGTACTCCATGGCGTGCTCCGGGCGAACCATCTCGTAGCTGCCGTAGAGCAAGGCGTCGGCCCCCATCAGGCCCATCAGCGCCTCGTAGATGTCCTTGTTCAGGTTGGCGCCGGCCATCTTGCTGATGCTGCCTTCCGGCCCCGGGTCGCCCATCTTGCGGTTGTTGTTGGCACGGATGTTGGTGAGGCGCAGCAGCTCGGCCCTGCTCCACAGCTTCATCACCTCGTCGCGGGTGGCATCGTCCTTGCGCCACGCAGGGGCATCCACCCACTCCTTGATCAGATGGGCGATGGTGCCGGTGCCGCGCTGCGCGATGGTGCCGCCGATCGACTGGCGCTCGTTCATCAACGTGGTGAGCGAGACACGCCAGCCATCACCGGGCTGGCCCAGCATCTCGGACTCATGGATACGCGTGTCGGTGAAGAACACCTCGTTGAACTCGGCCTCGCCGGTCATCTGACGCAGCGGCAACGTCTGCACCGTGGGGTCGTGCATGTCGACGACGAACGCCGTGAGGCCCGCGTGCTTCACAGCCTCCGGATTAGTGCGCACGACGAGCAGGCCCCAGCGCGACAGGTGAGCCAGCGTGGTCCACACCTTCTGGCCGTTGACGACCCACTCGTCACCGTCCTTGACGCCCTTCGACGAGAGGCCGGCGAAGTCGCTGCCGCTGCCCGGCTCGCTGAACAACTGGCACCAGATCTCCTCGCCGGTGAACAGGGGGCGCAGGTAGCGGCTCTTCTGGGCATCGCTGCCCCACATCGCGACCGTCGGGCCGCACATGCCGTGACCGATCGGGTTGCGGTAGACGGGGTTCGGTGCACCCTCGGCGTACACCAGCTCGTTGACCAGCTTCTGCAGCTTCGGGTTGAGCCCGAGGCCGCCATTACCGACCGGAAAGTGCACCCAGGCAAGCCCCTTGTCGTACTGCGCGCCGAGGAAGGTGACGGCGTCGACCTGCTTGGGCGGGAACTCGCTGAGCAGTTCGTCGACCAGGGCGCTGACCTGCTGCTCCTCGCCGGTGAGGTTGGACTCGAGAATGGTCATTGGGGAACTCCTGAGGCGGTGGAGGGAATCAGCAGTCGCGACAATACTTGCCGTGTGCAACAACTGCCGAAGCGGGCCCGGCGACAGCAGGCACATCGCCGGTCGTGGCGCTACCGACGGCGCAGGCGCAGACCTGGCGTCTGTTCGAGTTCGGCGGCCGTCGCTTCCCCGCTGGCCGTGTCGAGACCGAGCACGACCTGGAGAAACGCCCACAGCGCCGCTACCTGCAACTGTTGCAGCGCCCGCCAACCCCGCCCTGCGGCATCCGCTGAGCCTTCGGCGGTGCTGTGCAGGTAATCGCGCACGAGATCGGGCAGACCGGGCACCTGGTCGGCCAGCTCGGCATACAGCGGGATGTCGCTGATCGCCTGGTGGCCCGCACCATCGAGATCGAGGCGCCACGTCGGCGAACCAGGCAGCAACGCCCACGGGCGATCCGCGTTGGCCTCGGGCGGGGTCGTCCGGTCCGCCATCGAGACCACCAGCAGTGTCGGAACATGGACGCGCCCCAAGAGCGCATCGCTCATCACAGCGGTGTACCCCTGAAAGGCGACCACAGCCTTCACCTTCGAGTGTGGCGCAACGCCGCGGCTGCCGGCAGCGGCGCCGAAGGCGGTGAACGCCCCGTAGGAGTGGCCGATCAGCACGATCTGGTCGTGGTCGATGGCGTTCGCGACGTCGAGCGGCACACCATCGACGGCGTGCAACATCGCCGCCAGCAGGAAATGCGCGTCGGCGACCCTGTTGATCTCGTTGGTGCGATTGTCGGCCTGCTGGCCGGTCAGCCAGTCCATCAGCGCATCACCGGGGTGGTCGGCCGAGACAACCACGGCACCGCGGGCCGCCAACGCCTCGCACACCATGCTGTAGGAGATGCGTGTACCCGTTCGGCCGTGGGACAGGACGACCAACGGGAACCGCCCGGCGAGTGCGGGCGCCTCGGCCTGCGCGGTGGCGGCTGCGTACTCGACCCCGGGCAACACCTCGTACACCGACTTGGGGGCATCGGACGGCTCGGCCGGGTACCAGAGATCGACGCCGAGTGTGCGCTGATCGCGTGAGTGGTCGACGAGGACGATCGACCGTCGACCGACCGCCCGACGCGGTTGCTCCAACGGCGCACCAGCGGTCAGTCGGGTCACTCGTCGCCCGATTCCTCATCGGCGCCGTCGTCGAGCCCGAGCGCGGCGAGACGGGCGAGAAGCCCGTCGCGGATGGAGGTACCCGGCTCGCGGGCCTTGTCACCGGCGATCCGCCAACCCAACCGGCTGGAGTACAACAGCGGCGGCTCCTTGAGCCGGCCGGGCTGCACCGCCACGACCCGAGCGAAGAACAGCTCGTGGTCGGCCATCGGCTTCACCTCGAACACCTCGCACCGCAACCATGCGATCGCGTCACGCACGACGGGCAACCCAGTGCCCGGGAACTCGGTGAGGAACTCGTCGGCGAGGTACCGGAACTTGCGACCGGGGTAGGAGAAGTACTGCCCGGCACCGACCTGGTCGCCGGCGAGGACGCTGACCGCGAACTCGCCGCTGGCAGCGATGAGGGGGTGCGTGTCGTGCTTGGGAGAGATGCTCGCCATCAGGATCGGCTCTTCGAAGCTCACCTGGCTCACCCAATGGCTGCAGTACGCACGACTGAGGCCTGCGTGCTGGGCGCCCACCACCTGCACCCCGTGCATCATCTGGCCCAGGGAGCGCTTCAGCGTCTGGTCGATCATCAGTTCCAGTGTCGCAGCCAGCGGGCGTGTTCCGCGCGCTCATGCGCCAGCTCCGGGAAGGCGCCGCGGAGCTTCGCCAACACCTTCAGCTGGGTCGGCTCGTCCATTGCCACCAGTGTGTTCTTCAGGTTGTTGAGCATCCGCAGCAGGATCGAGCGTGGGTGGGTGGGCACCAGCAACCTGTGATCCAGCGGCGCTTTCATCCCTGTGATGCGCTGCCAGGCGGGCTCGAGTTCATCCGTGGTGTAGCGCCGTCCGTTGTGGAATGGGTCTGCGTACTCACCACCGCACTCGATGAGGAAGTGCCCGGGCAGCCCGATCCCGACGATCGGTACCCCCACCCGGCGGCCGACCTCCATCGCACAGATCCCCAGCGTGATAGGTATGCCCTGACCGGTGGCGAGCACACGGTGCAGATACGAATTGGTGGGAGCCCCGTAGTCGGCGCGATTGCCGCGCAGCCGACCGGACATGAACAGCGACGCCAGGATCGAGTCGAACGAGGGTGCGCACTCGTCCGCCAACCGGTCGAGCCCGACGATGACGTCGCCGACGTCCGCTGCCGGATCGAACGACGCGCCGATCAGCCCTGCAAGGAGGTCGAGATGGTTCTCCGCTGCAGGGCGATTCACCAGCTCGACGAAGCGGTCCGCCGGATCCATGCCGTGAACGTACCGTCGGCTACGTTCGCCGCCATGTTTCCCGGCGCGTTCCTCGACGTTCACCCCGACAAAGCTGCTCTCATCATGGGCGGCAGCGGCTTCACCCAGACCTTCGCAGAGCTCGACGCTGCGGCCAACCGACTGAGCCACCTGCTGCGCGCTGCGGGCGTGCAACCCGGTGATCACGTGGCGATCTGCATGGAGAACCATGATCGCTATATGGAGGTCGTGTGGGGCTGCCACTACTCGGGTGCTGTGTACACGTGCGCCTCGAGCCGCCTCACCAGCGGCGAGCTGACCTACATCCTCAACGACTGCAGGGCCAAGGTGTTCATCACGTCGCACTACAAGGCGGACCAGGCCACCGAGATCTTCGCGGCGACACCTGACGTGACCCTGCGGCTGATGCTCGACGGAGCGGTCGCCGGCCACGAGGCGTACGAGGCGGCGGTCGCTGCGCAGCCGGCCACTCCCCTGCCCGGCGAACGAATCGCGGGCACCGACATGCTGTACTCGTCGGGCACCACCGGGCAACCCAAGGGGGTGTCCCGTGCGTTCGTGGAAGCACCGTTGGAGACGACATCGAACGGCGTCGCCGGCTCGCTCGTCGTCTTGTTCGGCGCCGACAACGAGAGCGTCTACCTCTCCCCTGCGCCGTTCTACCACGCTGCTCCGTTGCGCTTCTGCATGGCTGCACAGCAGATCGGCGCCACGGTGGTCGCAATGGAGCACTTCGATCCGGAGCAGTACCTGTCATTGGTCGAGCGCTACCACGCAACAGTGAGCCAAGTGGTGCCGACGATGTTCGTGCGCATGCTCAAGCTGCCGGCCGACGTGCGCAGCAGGTACGACGTGTCGTCGCTGAAGAGCGTGATCCACGCGGCTGCCCCGTGCCCGGTGCCGGTCAAACAGCAGATGATCGAGTGGTTCGGCCCCGTCATCCACGAGTACTACGCGGGCACCGAAGGCAACGGTTTCGTCTACTGCAACAGCCAGATGTGGCTCGCTCACCCTGGCACCGTCGGCACCCCGATCAACTGCGTCGTACCCATCTGCGACGAGGAGGGCAACGAGCAGCCCCAGGGCGGGTCGGGCACCGTGTTCTTCGAGGGCGGCGCCGCGTTCGAGTACCACAACGACCCGGAGAAGACGAAGGGCTCACGCCACCCGAGCCAGCCGTGGAGCACGCTGGGTGATGTCGGCTATCTCACCGACGACAACTTCCTGTTCCTCACCGACCGCAAGGCGTACATGATCATCTCCGGCGGTGTGAACATCTACCCGCAGGAGTCGGAGAACGTGCTCGTCACCCACCCGAAGGTGATCGACGTCGCTGTGTTCGGTGTGCCCAACGAGGACTTCGGCGAAGAAGTGAAGGCTGTCGTCCAGCCCGTCACCATGCCCGCCTCCGACGAGGAAGCGGCCGCACTGTCACGTGAGCTGATCGTGTTCTGCCGCTCGCAGCTCGCGGACGTGAAGTGCCCGCGCAGCATCGACTTCCGCGAGGAGCTTCCCCGCCACCCCACCGGCAAGCTGTACAAGCGCCTGCTCAAGGACGAGTACTGGAAGGCCGCCGGCCGCAGCATCTGATGCCCCGTGCGAAGGCTCGCACCGCGCTCGGCCCAGGCTTCAGCGGGCCACCAGAGTGGTGAAGTCGGCGATGAACAGCGCCACGCCGGCCACTGCCAGCACACCGGCGATCAACCAGAAGCGGATGATGACGGTGGTTTCCGGCCAACCGGCCAGCTCGAAGTGGTGATGCACGGGTGAGAGGCGCAAGATCCGCCGCCGCCCGTGAGTGGCCTTGAACACACCCATCTGCAACGCCACCGAGCTGATCTCGAGGACGTTCAGCCCGCACAGCAGAGGCAGCAACAGCTGGGTGTCGGTGGCCAGCGCCAACAACGCCAGTGCGGCGCCGAGGCCCAGTGCGCCGACGTCACCCATGAAGATCTTCGCAGGTGCCGCGTTCCACCACAGGAAGCCCACGCAGGCGCCGGCGAACGCGACTGCGAAGACGGCGAGGTCGTAAGGGTTGACGATCCAGGGGTAGATCGTCCGGTTCCTGAAACCGACGAACGCGATGATGGCGAAGGCGATGAATGCGAAGGTCGCAGCACCGCTGGCCAGGCCGTCGAGTCCGTCGGTGACGTTGACGGCGTTGGTGGTCGCGAAGATGATCACCCCGGCCCACAGCACCCACCCCACCGACCCGAGCTGCCATCCGGGAAGGTCGGCCCTGGTGAGCGACAGACGAGTGTCGATGTCGGTCGTGACCAACAATGCGACAGCGATGCCGAACGACAGGGCGAGCGTGATCCAGCCCTTCAGCTTCCACAGCACCCCACGGTTACGGCGCCTGCGTACCTTGATCAGGTCGTCGACAAAGCCGACCGAGGCCATTGCGAGCACGCCGGCGAACATGACGAGCGTCTGGTTGGAGAACACCACGCCGCGGCGTATGTGGCTGAGCAGGTAGCCGGCCGCCGCCGCCCCCAGGATCGCCAGCCCACCCATCGTAGGCGTACCCGACTTGTGCTGGTGCTGGGGCACGACGATGTTGGCCTCGTTCACCGACAGGATTGGTTGCGTACCCCCACGGGCGCGCAGGAAGTGCTCGAGCCACCAGGTGCCGAACAACGACGCCGCACAGGCAATCGATCCGGCGATGAGCAGCGCGAGCATGTCGAGGCCGGCGGTTCAGTAGCTCAATGGGCGCTGGCGACGTGGAGGCGTTGCAACACGTCGGCAAGGCGTAACGACTCGGCGCGTCCGTGCACCGGAGCAGCCTCACCTGCGGCTACATCTGCGAAGTGGCTCACCAGGTTGGCGTAGGCATCGCCGCCGGCACAGGCGAGATGCTCGACGGCACCATCACGACGTTCGACGATGATCTCGCTCGACTCGGCCAGCCCGGGAGCGTGCCAACCCGGCAGCGTGACCACGGCCTCGCTGCAGACCAACGACATCGTGCGGTGAGCAGGCGCATCGAAGGAGACGCCGAATGATGAACCGAAGCCACCGCCCCAATCGACCCAGCCGGTCATCGAGATGTCGACGCCCATCCGATTGCGGACTGCGTTCGCCGCCACCATGTTCGCGTCGCGGCGGGCCATCAACATGAAGGGCGCGATGCAGTAGATGCCCACATCGAACAACGCTCCTGCGCCACGGAAGTCGAGGCGATGGTCGCCGCTGTCCATGTTCATCGGCCAACTGAACGAGGCATTGCCCTGTTGCGGCCAGCCGACGTCACCACTACGCACCAGCTCCAGGAGGCGGCGCGCACGCGGGTGATGCGGCCACATGTAGGCCTCCAACAGCGTGAGCCCGGCGGCCTCCGCATGATCGAAGACGGATGCGCTCTCGGCCGGCGACAGCGTCAACGGCTTCTCGCACAGCACGTGCTTGCCCATGTCGAGGGCACGGTGGGTCCACTCGGCGTGGAGGTGGTTGGGCAGCGGGTTGTACACCGCATCGATGTCGGCGCGCGCCAGCATCGCCTCGTACGGTGCGAACGACTCGCCGTCGCGGCTCGGCGCATCCACGACCGTGTGGCCGGCAGCCTCCATCGCAGGCAACAGGCTCTTGTGGAAGATGTGGCTGGAACCGCCGAGCACACCCCACCGCAACGCAGCGCCGATCATGTCGACAACACCACCATCCGGATCTCGGTCATCTCCTTCACGCTGAACGCCGGCCCCTCACGGGTGTTGCCGCTGTCGCGCAGCCCACCGTAGGGCTGCTGATCGGCACGCCAGGTGGGCACCTCGTTGACGAGCACGCCGCCGAAGTCGAGGGTCTGCACCGCCTTCAGCGCCTTGCTGATATCGCAGGTGAAGATCGCAGCCTGCAGTCCGAACTTGGTGTCGTTGGCCAGCGCGATTGCTTCGTCGAGCGTGTCGTAGGCAGTGACCGCGACCACGGGACCGAAGACTTCCTGCGCGCACACCTTCAGCTCGGGGGTGGCGTTCGCGATGACCGTCGGCCGCAACACGCCGTCATCGGTGAGCGAGCCGCCGGTGGCGACGGTCGCGCCCGCCGCACGCGCTTCCTCCACCCACCCGGCCACACGATCGCGTTCGCCCTTGGAGATCAGGGCCGACACATCGGTTGCTTCGTCCATCGGGTCGCCGACCACAAGGGTGTTGACGTGCGCCACCAGGGCCGCCGTGAACTCGTCGGCGATCGAACGGTGCACCAGCACCCGCTGGGTGGAGATGCAACTCTGACCGGCGTGACTGAAGCCGGCCATCTTGATCTTCGCCGCTGCCGCCTGCCAGTCGCCATCCGCCTCGATGATGCACGGCGCGTTGTTGCCCAACTCGAGGCCGACACGCTTGCGGGGCGCCCGAGCCCGGATGCCCCAGCCGACCTCGGGCGAGCCGGTGAACGTGATCAGCGCGATGTCGGGATGATCGACGATCGCGTTGCCGACCGTGCTACCACCCCCGGTGACCACCTGCAGGTACTCGGCAGGAAGACCGCACTCCTCGATCAGCATCTTCGCCAGGGCGAGGCTGCTGAACGGCGTCTGACTGGCGGGCTTGAGCACCACCGGGCACCCCGCAGCGATGGCTGGGCCGACCTTGTGCACCACGAGATTGAGGGGGAAGTTGAACGGGGCGATCGCCCCGACCACACCGATCGGCACGCGCAGCGTGAACCCGATCTTGCCCTCGCCCGCCGGGATCGCATCGAGCGGGATCGTCTCGCCGGTGAGCTTGCGGGCTTCGGCAGCGGCGAACTGGAACGTGCCAGCTGCACGCTCGGCCTCGACCCGCGCCGTCTTGATCGGCTTGGCCGCCTCACGGGCGATGATCTGGGCGAACTCCTCGCGACGAGCGGTGAGCCGTGCCGCTGCCTTGTCGAGGATCTCGGCCCGCTTCCACAGCGGCAGCGGGTTGTCGTGCAGGGCCGCCTTGGCGATCGCGACTGCGCGATCGACGTCGGCGGCAGTCTGCGAGGGGATCTCGCCGATGACAGAATCGTCGTACGGCGAGCGGACAGTGATCACATCTGACATGCCAGCGACGATACTGGGCCTGATGAGCATGCGCCTCCACCCCTACCTCGACTGGGACGGCCCGATCCCCTTCGCTCACCGCGGCGGCGCCAGCGATGTGCCGGAGAACACGTTGCCGGCCTTCCAGTACGCCATCGACCACGGCTACCGCTACGTGGAAACCGACGTGCAGGTCACTGCCGATGGCGTGCTGGTGGCGTTCCACGACAACGACCTCAGCCGCACGTGCGGGCGTCAGGCGCGCATCAGCGAGCTGCCGTGGAGCGAGGTGCGGACAGCGCTCGTCGACGGCACGGCGCCGATCCCGCTGCTCGAGGAAATGCTCGGCGAGTGGCCCGAGTTGCGGGTGAACATCGATTGCAAGTCCAACGCCGCAGTCGAGGCGCTGGTCGCCACGCTGCGTCGCTGCGACGCCCTTGATCGGGTCTGCGTCGGTGCGTTCAGCGACATCCGGATGCGAAAGCTGAGGAGCCTGCTCGGTGACCGACTGTGCACTGCGCTCGCACCGGCAGGTGTAGCAGCCCTTCGCTTCGGCCGCCCACGTCGTGCAGGCGGGGACGCAGCTCAGGTGCCGACAGCGCAGGGCCGGTTGACCGTCGTCAACGAGGCGTTCGTCGGCCGCGCCCACTCGCTAGGCATCAAGGTCCACGTCTGGACGATCGACGATCCTGCTGAGATGCACCGGTTGCTCGACCTCGGCGTCGACGGGTTGATGACCGACAAGCCACTGGTCCTCCGGGACGTGTTCGAAGAACGAGGGATTTGGCGATGAGCACGACCACACACGCACCGTTCAGCACGACTCGCGCGCCACATCACATGGTGGCCAGCGCAGATGCCTTGGCGACGCAGGCAGGCTTGGCGATGTTGGCCGCCGGCGGCAATGCCGTCGACGCCGCGATCGCCACCAATGCTGCGATCGCGGTGACCGGCCCGCATCTGTGCGGGATGGGCGGCGACCTGTTCGCGCTGGTGCACGACGGCGGGATCGGCACCGTGCACTGCCTCAACTCCAGCGGCCGTTCCGGCAGTGGCGCCACAGCCGACGAGCTCCGTGCGGTAGGCATGACGGAGATGCCGTTTCGACACGACATCCGCACCGTCACCGTCCCCGGGTGCGTCGATGGTTGGGTCACGCTGCACGCTCGATTCGGCACGCTCCCGTTGGCAACGCTCCTCGCTCCGGCGATCGCACTCGCCGAGGACGGCTTCCCAGCCAGCCCGTTGCTGGTCGGCTCCGCCGCACGTCTCGACCCGCGTGGCCGTGAGGCACTCCACGAGCTCGCCAGCCAGGCGCACCGGCCGGGTGAGCGCGTGCGACGGCCGGGCGTTGCCGCGGCACTGCGGGCCATCGCCACGAAGGGTCGCGACGGTTTCTACGGCGGCGCGTTCGGCGACGGCCTGCTAGAGCTGGGGTCCGGCTGGTACACCGCCGAAGACCTCGCCCTCAGCCAGGCAGAGTGGGTGGAACCCCTCCACGCCGAGGCGTGGGGCGTCGACCTGTGGACGGTTCCGCCCAACTCGCAGGGCTATCTCACGCTCGCTGCTGCGCTGCTGGCCGACAACCTCGAACTGCCGGCAGACCCGCACGACGAGCAGTGGGCGCACATGCTGATCGAAGCCGCGAAGGTTGCCGGGCATGATCGGGCCGACGTGCTGCACGCCGGCGCCGATGGTGGCGCCCTGTTGCGTTCTATCGCCGGCCGGGCGCACCAACTGGACACCGAACGGGCGACACAGTGGCCGGTCGCATCGCAGCGCGGCGACACCACGTACCTCTGCACCACCGATGCACGCGGCATGGGTGTGTCACTCATCCAGTCCAACGCCTCCGGGTTCGGCTCGTGGCTGGTGGAGCCGAACACGCAGATCAACCTGCACAACCGCGGGCTGGGCTTCAGCCTCCAGCACGGTCACCCCGCAGAACTGGCTCCGACGACGCGCCCACCCCACACGCTGTCCCCCGCAATGGCGACCCGCGACAGCGAACTGACCGCAGTCTTCGGCACGATGGGCGGCGACGCACAACCCCAGATCCTGCTGCAGCTCGCCGCTCGGCTGTTCCACCACGAACAGTCGCCTGCAATGGCGATGCATGCCGGGCGGTGGGCACTCAGTGGGCCTGTCACCGGCTTCGACACTTGGACGGCACCGAGCGGCCCGATCGTCGAGATCGAGGGCCACGCGCCCGCAGAGTGGGCAGCGGCGCTCACCGCCCGCGGCCACACGGTGACGGTTCGCCCGCCCTACGACAGCGATTTCGGCCACGCCCAGGTGATCATGCGAGATCACAACGGGTTCTGGGCAGGCGCCGCCGACCCTCGGGCTCGTGTCGGTTCCGTCGGTGGTGGCTGAGATGGCGTTGACGATCACCGACGCGCTCCTGCCCGACGGCACCTGCACCTCCGTTCGCATCGTCGACGGCATCGTGCACGCGCACGGAGTGGCGGCCGAGCCAGGCGACACCGTCGTCGCAGGCGCCGGCCGGCTGCTGCTACCGGCGATGGCCGAGGCGCATGCTCACCTCGACAAGGCGTTCCTCGCCGAGACGGTGCCCAACCCGACCGGGGATCTGATGGGCGCGATCGTCGGCATCGAGAACGCCCGCGACCGCATCACGCTCGCCGACACAGCAGCCCGCGCCGAGCGAGCAGCACGACTCATCGCGGCCAACGGCGCCACGGCGATCCGCACACACGCCGACCTCACCGACGCCAACGGCCTCATGTCGGTCGCCGCGCTGCTGCAAGTGCGCGACCTGTTGCGCGACATCGTCGACATCGAGGTGTTCCTCCTGTCCGGCTGGCCGACCATCGGACAGGCAGGCGCCACACAACGGTCGCTGATCGCTGACGCGGTCGCGATGGGCGTCGACGGCATCGGTGGCTGCCCACACCTCGAGAGCGACCCGGAAGCAGCCAACGAGACGTTCCTCTCGCTGGCCGCCGAAGCCGGCCTGCCGGTCGACCTGCACACCGACGAGACGCTCGACCCCACCCGGTTCGCCCTCGCGGATCTTGCCCGACGAGTCAGTGCGGCGGGCTTTGCGCACCGGGTCACCGCCAGCCACTGCGTCAGCCTCGGCATGCAGTCCGAAGCGGTGCAGCGCCAGGTGGCCGAACAGGTCGCGGCTGCCGGCATCCACGTCGTGGCGCTCCCGAGCAGCAACCTGTTCCTGCAGGGCAGGGACCACCAGACCGGCATGCCCCGTGGCCTCACCGCCGTGAGGGCGCTGCGCAGCGCCGGCGTCAACGTGGCTGCCGGCGCCGACAACCTGCAGGACCCGTTCAACCCGGTCGGCCGCGGCGACTGTCTCGAAACTGCCGCGTTGATGGTGATGGCCGGCCATGTCCTGCCACCCGACGCGTACGCCATGGTCAGCAGCAATGTGCGCACGATGATGGGCCTGGCTTCCGCGGGCCCTCAGATCGGGCAGGCCGCCGATCTGGTGCTCGTGCCTTCCCACGGCATCCGGGAGGCCATCGCGTTCGGGCCGCCGGGTCGCACGGTCATCCGCAACGGCGTGGTCGTCGGCCGCACCGCCTCCTAGATCACGAAACAGACTGTTCACACCACGCGGCGCGAGCCGCAACAATGGGTGTCGTACCATGTCCCCCGACATGGTGACTGAGAGCGACGCCCCCGCAACAGGTCGCCTCGCCGGAAGGCGGGTGATCATCACCGGGGCCGCGCGCGGCATCGGGGCCGCGATCGCTGCCGGGTTCGCCGGCGAGGGCGCCCAGCTGGTGCTGCTCGATCGCGAGGGCGAGCAGTGCCTCGCCACCGCTGGCTCGCTTGGCGCCACCGCGATGGTGGTCGATCTCGCAGATCCGGCCGACGCGCGACGGGCGACGCAGGCAGCTGTCGAGACACTCGGCGGAGTCGACGTCCTGGTCAACAACGCAGGCATCCTGCACATGGCGCCGTTGCTGGAGATCGAGGTGGCGGACTGGGATCGCACCTTCGACATCAACGTTCGCGCAATGCTGCTCACCACGCAGGTCGCTGCGCGGTCGATGATCGCCGCCGGTACGACCGGGTCGATCATCAACATGGCGAGCATGGGCGGCAAGGTCGGCTCGCCCCATCAGGCGCACTACGCCGCCTCCAAGGCCGCCGTGATCAGCCTCACCCGTGTGTCGGCGATGGAGCTGGGCGAGCACGGCATCCGGGTGAACTGCATCTGTCCGGGGTACGTCCTCACGGAGATGGGCGCCGCCACTCGTACTCCGGAGATGGTGGCGAAGTGGTCGGCGCTGTCACCCCTCGGCCGCTGCGCCGAGCCTGCCGAGGTGGCCGACATGGCGCTCTTCCTGGCCTCCGACCAGGCGAAGTACTGCACCGGCCAGGCGATGAACGTGAGCGGCGGGATGGTGATGCACTGATGTCCGATGTAACGCAAGCCGCCACGGCGCCACCCACTAGGGTGGCCACGATGAACGACTCCGCGTCCGCCCCGGCGCTGAGTTTCAACGGGGTGTCGATGGTCTACCCCGACGGAACCCATGCCCTCAGTGAAACCAGCTTCGACGTGCGCCCCGGCGAGTTCGTCACCGTCGTCGGCCCCTCGGGCTGCGGCAAGAGCACGCTGCTGAAAATCGCCTCCGGCCTGAATCCGCCGACCACCGGGTCTATCGACGTCGACCGCGCCAAAGTGGGCTACGTGTTCCAAGACGCAACGCTGCTGCAGTGGCGCAACGTGCAGCGCAACGTCGAGCTGCTGGCCGAGCTGGAGGGTGTCCCCAAGGCTGAACGTGCTCGCCGTGCGGCCGAAGCCATCTCCCTCGTGGGCCTCGACGGTTTCGAGCGCAAGTACCCGCGACAGTTGTCGGGCGGCATGAAGATGCGAGCGTCGCTGGCCCGCAGCCTGGTGCTCGATCCCAGCGTGTTCCTCTTCGACGAACCGTTTGGCGCAGTCGACGAGATCACCCGCGAGCGGCTCAACGACGAGGTCATCTCGTTGTTCGCCCGCCAGCGATTCGCGGGGCTGTTCATCACCCACTCGATCAGCGAAGCTGTCTTCTTGTCCACACGGGTGTTGGTGATGAGCGCCCGACCTGGCCGCATCGTTGCCGAGTTCGCGGTGCCATTCGAGTACCCACGGTTGCCCGAGCTCCGTTTCGATGCGGAGTTTGCTCGGCTGTCCGGCGAGATCTCGCATCAGCTCAGAGGAGCCCACGCATGAGCCACGATCAGCTCGAGAGCGCCGCTCCAGAGGCACTCACTCCGCTGGCCCCCACGGTCGCAGAGTTCGATGCCGCGCCACCCGCTCCCATCATCAAGTTCGAGTGGAGCACGGTGATCGGCCCGCTCGTCGTGTTCGTGCTGTTCCTCGCCCTGTGGCAGTACATGCACCAGTCGGGCCTGCGCTACTGGTTCGACAAGCCCGGCTTCCTCGTCCCTTCACCGGTCACCGTTTTCAATGAGTCCTTCGTCCGCGAGGTTCCACGAGGCAAGCTGCTCAACGGGTTGATGTGGACGAGCATCGTGTCGTTCATCGGTCTGAGCGTGTCGATCGTCGTGGGTATGGGTCTGGCCGTGGTCATGGCCCGGGCGAAGTGGGCCGAGCGCTCGGTGTATCCGTACCTCGTTGCATTGCAGGC
Source organism: Ilumatobacteraceae bacterium (assembly GCA_043721915.1). Lineage (GTDB taxonomy): Bacteria > Actinomycetota > Acidimicrobiia > Acidimicrobiales > Ilumatobacteraceae > UBA668. The sequence goes on from JAYSPV010000076.1 coordinate 24,796, forward strand.
GATGCCTGTGCTCGCCATCGTCCCCGTGATCGCCGCCATCTTCGGCTACGGCCTCGGGCCCCGCGTGTTCGTGTGCGTGATGATCTCCATCTTCCCGATTGCCAGCAACACGCTCTTCGGCCTGCTCTCGGCCGACAAGGGCCAGCACGACCTGTTCACCCTCAGAGGTGTCTCCCGTTTCACCAGGCTGCGCAAGCTGCAATTGCCGTCGGCGATGCCCGCGATCTTCACCGGCTTTCGCATCTCCGCCGGCTTGTCGGTGATCGGCGCCGTCGTCGGCGAGCAGTTCTTCCGTGGTGGCAGCAAACCGGGTATCGGCATCGTCATCGAGGAGTACCGCCAGAAGATCCGCTTCCCGCAGATCTACGGCGGCCTGGTGTTGATCGCACTGCTCGGCGTCACCGTCTTCATCCTCTTCGGCCTGCTCACCAAGGTCGTCGTCGGCCATTGGCACGAATCGACTCGCTGACTCGGCGCGAGACGCACAGTCCCCAACCAACCGAGGCCGCACAGCCTCCCCAACCCAGCGTGAACAACTACAAAGGAGCCCACATGAACTACCGACGCAGCCACAAGCTGCTCGCTCTTCCCATCCTTGCCTCGCTCGTGCTTGCAGCATGTGGCGACGACAAGAAGAGCAGCGACACCGATTCCGGCAGCGGCGCCCTCGCAGGCATCTGCCCCGAGACCGTCGTGATCCAGACCGACTGGATGCCGGAGGCCGAGCACGGCTTCCTGTACCAGATGGTCGGCTCCGGCTACACGATCGACAAGGCAAAGGCCATCGTCACCGGCCCACTCATCGATTCGAAGGGTGCCGACACCGGCGTCAAGATCTCGATCCAGTCCGGCGGGGCCGCACAGAACTACCAGAGCGTCACGTCGATCATGTATCAGAACGACAACATCCTGTTGGGGTACGTCTACACCGACGAGGCGATCCAGAACTCGGCCACCTTCCCCACCGTTGCCATCGAGTCCGGCTTCGAGAAGAACCCACAGATGATCATGTGGGATCCGGCCACGTACCCGGACGTGACGGGGATCGCTGATCTCGGCAAGGAGGGTGTCAAGGTCCGCTACTTCGGTGGCGCCGCCTACATGGACTTCCTCACCTCGACGGGTGTGCTCAGCAAGGAGCAGGTCGACGGTTCCTACAGCGGCGACCCGAGCCTGTTCGTCACCGATGAGGGCAAGTCGGCCCAGCAGGGCTTCGGCTCGGCCGAGCCGTACCTGTACGAGAAGGACCTCGAGTCGTGGATGAAGCCCGTCAAGTACGAGTACATCAACGACATCGGCTGGGAGAACTACGCCGAGTCGATCGCAACCAAGCCGGAGAACATCACCAAGTACTCCGACTGCTTCAAGAAGCTCGTGCCGATCATCCAGCAGGCCAGCGTGGACTACGTGAACGACCCGGCCCGGACCAATGCGATCGTCCTCGACGCCTCTGCCACGTTCGGCGCCGACTTCGGTTGGACCTACACCCAGGGTGCCGCGGACTTCGGCGTCGCCACCATCAAGGCTGATGGCCTCGTTGCCAACGGCACAGATGGGGTCATGGGTAGCTTCGACATGGACCGTGTCAACGGGCTCATCGAGTTGGCCGTTCCTGTGTACACCGCACAGGACAGCCCGCCCAAGGACGGCCTGAAGGCCGAGGACATCGTCACCAACCAGTTCATCGATCCCTCGATCAAGCTCTGATCGAGTTCGACCACTGAGTGCTCGTCAAGGGGCGTCGGCTGCGGCTGGCGCCCCTTTTCACGTACCGACCGACCGCGGATGTGCCGGTCAGATCAGCAGTTGCACGATGATCAGCTTGAGGATCATCGCGATCGGCAGCACCAGCGCGTACCCCGCATCCACCCGTTCGTCGCCCTTGGTGCTCTCCGACGCATACGCGTGCACTGCCGGTTGCGTCTCGATGCCGGCGATGTGGCCGGCCGCTGTCACCGGGTCAGTACGCAACACGCGTGCCAGCAGCAGCGACGCCAGTGCCACCGCCACGGTGACCACCAGTGCGGCGAGTGCCACACGCCCACCGAGGGCTGTGCCCGCGGCATCGGCGAACGTTGCGCCCGATCGGATCCCGACCGCACCGAGGAACATCAGAATGCCCAGCTGGCGCAACGTGAGGTTGGCGGCATGGGGGATCTGCCACGTGATCGGCCCGCTGCGCGACAACGTGCCGAGCACGAGACCGGCGATCAGCGGCCCGCCACCGACGCCGAGTTCGATGTCGCCGCCACCTGGCAGCGGCACCTTGGCGAGGCCGATCAGCAACCCGATCGACAGTCCGAGTGCGAAACCCATCGCATCGACCTCACCGAGGCTGCGGTCGGAGTCACCGAGCAGGGTCGACACGTTCCCCAACCGCGAGGTGGGACCCACGACGCGCAACCTGTCCCCCAGGCGCAGCACGAAGTCGCCGTCGGCCACCAGATCCGCATCTCCCCGGCGCACACGCGTGACGGTGGCACCGAACCGGCTCTCCAACTGCAGATCCCGCAGCCGGGTGCCGGCGAGCTTGCGGTTCGACAACGAGATCCGCCGGAAGTCGAGCGATGCACGGTCGAGCGCAAGGTGCTGCCTGCTGTGCCGTCCCGCCCAGAGAACGAATCGCTCGACGTCGCCCGGTGCGCCGATGACGGTGCACTGGTCGCCGGGGACGAGGACGAGGTCGCTGGTGGCGATCTCCACCATGCCCTCGTGCTCCACACGGCCGAACGCCAACTTGGCGCCGTCCCACGTCTGCAGCTCGCCCAGCTCGGGCAGACCCTCGCGCTCGATGACCACCGTCGCGTTGGTGACGTCGCGTGCACCTGTGGCAGCGGTAGCCGGGGCGACGCTCCCTTGCTGCCGGCGTGCGCGGCGCAGGGTTCGGTCGGCCGCGAACAGCATCGCGATCACCCCGAACGGGTACGCAAGCGAGTATCCGACCACAGGGTCGGTGACGGAACCGTCGCTGATGCGCTCTCCGAGCCCACCAATCGCGGCAGACAGCGCCGGCGTGTTGGTGAGGCTGCCGGAGAACAGACCGGCGCGAGCACCGACGTCGAGGTTCAGGATCGAACCGACGCCGACGACCGCCAACGCAGTGAGGGCCAACAGCATTGCAACGCCGAACAACACCCGAACGCCGCCGCGGCGGAGCTCGGCGAGGAACGAGGGGCCCGAGGCGAGGCCGACGGTGTAGATGAACAGAC
>JAYSPV010000077.1:0-32120 GCA_043721915.1 Ilumatobacteraceae bacterium
GCGCGGGCGCGGCGGGTGCGGCCGCAGCGGCCGGGCGGGCACGACCGCCGAGCGCGGCGCGGCCCGTCGCAGGATCGACGGGTGCCGGACGGACCGCGCCGGCCGCAGCGACGCCTGCGGCAACCTGGTGCTCGAGCCGCTCGATGCGATCCAGCAGCACAGAGATGTCGGCACTGGCCGCCTGGTGCGTGAGCTGCACCAACGCGACCTCGAGGAGCAGGCGCGGATCCGGCGCGTGGCGCATCTCGACCAACATCTCGCCCAGCCGTTCCATCGCCCGTACCGTGGACGCGGCGCCGAGGCGCTGAGCGAGGTCCGCCACCTCGACGGCGCGTTGGGAGGGCAACTGCACCAGCTCGGGCGCCATCAACGACAAGAAGCAGTCGCGCAGGTGACGCACGATGTCATCGGTGAGCGTGCGCGCATCGCGGCCCTGCTGCACCGCCAAGGCCACGACGGTGAGCGCGCGGCCGGGATCGGACTCGATGAACGCCTCGATGAACTCGTCGAGCGGGGTGATATCGAGCGGCTCGCCGCCACCCGAAGCAACCAGCTCGAGCGCCGACACCGTGTCGCGCGCCGACCCTCCACCCTGACGTAGCACGGATTGCAACGCCTCATCGGTGAGTTCGATGCCGGCATCACCGGCCAACCACCGGATGTGGCTCTCCATCACATCCATTGGCAGCAGGTGGAACTGCAGGTGCTGGGTACGGCTGCGGATGGTCTCGCTGACCTTTTGCGGATCCGTGGTGGCGAGCACGAACACGACGTGCGGTGGCGGTTCTTCCAGCGTCTTGAGCAGGGCGGCTTCCGCGCCCTTGGTGAGCATGTGCACCTCGTCGAGGATGTAGACGCGGTGACGGCCCGGTGTACCCAGCGAGGCCTTGTCGATGATGTCGCGGATGGCTTCGACACCGTTGTTGCTGGCCGCATCTAGCTCGTGCACATCGAAGCTGTTGCCTTGTTCGACAGCGAGGCACGAGGCGCACTCGCAGCATGGCTCGCCGTCTTGCGGATTCTCACAGTTGAGCACCTTGGCGAGGATGCGAGCCGACGTGGTCTTGCCGGTGCCCCGAGGCCCGGAGAACAGGTAGGCCTGGCCCTCGCGGTGGCTGATCACCGCATTGCGCAGCGAACGTACAACGTGTTCCTGCCCTTTGACCTCGCTGAAGCGACGTGGGCGGTAGCGGCGGTAGAGCGACTGCGTGGCCATCGCTGCGACTCTACCCAGGGGGTGCCATGGGGAGGGGCCGAATCGCCCGATGAACCGGACGCGGCCGACGGCTCGGTCGCGGGCAGACGCGCAGGTGGACCCGTTCGGCGACCCAGGGTGGCTAGCGTTGTTTCGATTCCATGAACATCACCCGGCTGTCCGCTCGCCCAGCACTCGGCTGGCTGCTCTCACTGCTCGCCTTCGGGCTGGTGGGTTCGCTGTGGGCACCCACCGCAGACGCAGCCGACAACACCGTCATCGCCTCCACGCCGGCGGCCGGTTCCACGGTCGAAGCATCGCCGTCGTTGATCTCGATCACCTTCGCCCAGCCGCTGGGCACCGAGTTCAGTGTCGTGCTCGCCTGCGAGTCGGCCACGGTCAACCTGGGCAAGACCGTCCTCCTCGCCGACGGTGTCACGTTGCAGGCTTCGTTGATCTCGGTCGTGCCGAAAGCCGCCTGCACCGTGTCGTGGCGCGTCACCGACCTGCTGTTGCAGCCTGCCGGTTCCAGTTCGTTCGGCTTCACGATCAGCAACGATCCGCCTGCGGCCACCACCACCACTTCCACCGTCCCGCCCACACCCGGCGAAACCTTTCTTCCAGTCGACACCGCCCCGATCACCACTGCCGTCGCCGACGCTCCGGCGGGTGGCTCCGACGCCGGCAGTTCCACGGCCTCCTCCGATCAACCCGACGGCCAAGGGCCGCTCGGCCTGTTCCGGCTGTTCAGCACCCTCGGTCTTGCGGTGCTGTTCGGTTCGCTGGTGCTCATCGCCGTCGCGTGGCCCGAAGGGGTGGAGTACATCCTCACCCTTCGGTTCTTGAAGACGACCTGGCTGTTCGCGCTCGCCTCCACGTTCCTGTTCGCGGGCGCTCTCCAAGCCAGCATCAGCGGGGCCGGCCTCGGCAGTTCATTGTCGCCCACCGGTTGGGGCGACTTGCTGGACAGCACTCCTGGGAAGGCGGCGGTGCTGAGGTTCGTCTTCACGGCCATCTGCGGCTACGTGGTCCTCCGGCCGGAACGGGCGATCGACCCTGGCACCCAGCTTCCCGCGCTCGTGCCGCCCGGCATCGCCGTGGTCACGCTGGCGTTCAGTCGCAACGAGTTCGGTCTGTTGGAGAATGCGGTCGGCGCGGTGCACGTCCTGTCCATGGCGGTCTGGCTCGGCGGCCTCGTGCTGTTGACGCGGGTGGTCCTGGCCGGCCCGGGCGAAGAGGATCTCGTCCACGCCGTTCGCGGTTTCACCCGTCTGGCGACGCCCGCACTCTGGGCGACGGTCGCCAGCGGCGCAGTCCAGTTCTTCCAGCTGGACCGCGGTGCACTCGGCAGCAGCCACGGTCTGGTGGCGATCGTGAAGATCTTGTTCGTCGCGCTGATGGTCTTCGTCGGCGTCGCCGCTCGCCAGTTCATCAGCCAGCGCGTCTCGCGAGTCGACACGATGACTGCCCCACTGGCCAACCGGTTGCGCCGGGCGTTGGGCATCGAGGCGCTGGTCGGTGTGCTGGTGCTCACGCTCACCGCCTGGCTGTTGTCGCTCAGCCCGCCACGCCTCAGCGCGTCGGACGCCAGTTCCCTGCAGCTGGGTTCGGTGCACACGTTCCAGACCACCGGTGTGCAGGTGAACGTCGCATTCAGCGAACGGGTCGGCACCAACGACGTCCGCATCGAGGTGGTCGCACCCGAAGCCGGCGTCACCGGCCTCACCGTCGAGTTCCAACCGCCTCCGGGTGCGGCAATCGGTGGCCTGATCATCAACAACATCCCGCTGGTGGGTACGGGCGTGGCGGTGCTCGAGAAGAGCGACGGCTTCACGCTCGCCGCCACCGGCAACTGGACCGTGGTGGTCAGCGCCAACGGCGTCGAGATCGGCCGCCAGGCCATCCTCGTCGGTGGCGCAGCCGCCAGCGCCGGCACCAGCACGACGACTGGCTGAACCTTGGCGGCGCGGGCCGCGCCCCAGCGCGCCACGAGGGCCCGGCGGCGGACGGACTCCGTCAGCGAGCGGTGATCACCTGGGCGAAGGGGACGGGTGTCGCGACATCCAGCTGGCCGTAGGTGCACGAGGATGGGTCGCGATCGATGCGCCAGCGGAGGAACTGCGAGCCGTGGCGGAAACGGCCTTCCTGCAATTGCCCGAAGGTGACCTCCGCGACGCGTTCGATGCGCAGTGGCACCCAGCTGAGATCCTTCCCCGCGTTCCAACGGCTGCCGGCGCCGGGCATCCGCTGCCCGGCATCCTTGACAACGTGCTGCCACTCGGCCCACTCACGCCACGGATGGTTCGCCGTGGCATCGTGCGTGAGCGACGCGAGTTCGTCCAACAGCTCGCTGCGGCGTTTGACGGTGAACGAGGCCGCCACACCAACGTGGTGCAGCGAACCCTGCGCGTCGTACAGCCCGAGCAGCAGCGACCCGACACCCTGGCCGTCCTTGTGGACGCGATACCCGGCGATCACGCAGTCCGCGGTACGACGGTGCTTGACCTTCACGAGCGTGCGCTTGTCGGGCGTGTACGGATCGGCGAGCCGCTTGCCGATCACACCATCGAGGCCCGCCCCCTCGAACTCTGCGAACCAGCGCCGAGCAACCACGGCGTCGGTGGTGGACGGGCAGCGGTAGATCGGTGGCGCCGCATCGGCGAGCGCGGCCGCCAGCAGTTCGTGGCGCGTGCTCAGCGGTTCCGCGAGCAGGTTGCGATCGCCCAACGCGAGCAGGTCGAAGGCGACGAACGAGGCCGGTGTCTCGGCGGCAAGGCGCCGGACGCGCGACTCGGCGGGGTGGATCCGTTGGAGCAACGCATCGAAATCCAGACCGCGATCATCCCCGGCCGGGATCACGATCTCGCCGTCGACGACGCACTGCTGGGGCAATGCGGCCAACAGTGGGGCGAGGAGCTCGGGGAAGTAGCGGGTGAACGGTCGCTCGTTGCGACTGGTCAACTCGATCGTGTCGCCGTCGCGGAACACGATGCACCGAAAACCATCCCACTTCGGCTCATAGAGCCAGCCGTTGCCGACGGGGATGTCGTCGGACAGCTTGGCCAGCATCGGTGCGAGCGGCGGCGAGATCGGCAGGGCCATTGCCACATCTTGTCGCGGTGGCGAGTGAGCGGCCACCGGCTGCCCGCCGACGACCACTCGGTGGGGCGCGGGCCGGACCCCATGTGAGCGCACGGACCCACCTCCATTAGAGTGCTCCACCGTGACTCTCCCCAACAGCGGCGACCCCATGGCCGACAAGCTCCGCGATCTCCACGAACGACGTGAGCAGGCACTTCACGCCGGCTCGCCGCGCTCGGTCGAGCGCCAGCAGGAGAAGGGCAAGCTGCTCGCCCGCGAGCGCATCGACGTGCTGCTCGACCCCGGCAGCTTCCAAGAGCTCGACATGCTGGCCCGCCACCGTGCGCACGCCGCCGGCCTCGAGGAACGCCCGTACACCGACGGCGTGATCACCGGCTGGGGAACCATCGACGGCCGCAAAGTGTTCGTGTTCAGCCAGGACTTCACCGTCTTCGGCGGCGCCCTGGGCGAGGTCTTCGCCGAGAAGATCCACAAGATGATGGATCTTGCGCTGAAGGTTGGCGCACCGGTGATCGGCCTCAACGACGGCGCCGGCGCCCGCATCCAGGAAGGCGTGGTCAGCCTCGCCAGCTATGGCGGCATCTTCCACCGCAACGTGCTGGCCAGCGGTGTCATCCCGCAGATCTCCGTCATCCTCGGGCCGTGTGCGGGTGGCGCGGTCTACAGCCCGGCGATGACCGACTTCATCTTCATGGTGCGCGAGACCAGCCACATGTTCATCACCGGCCCCGATGTGGTCAAGACGGTGACCGGCGAGGATGTCACGCTCGAGGAACTGGGTGGCGCGATGAGCCACGCGAGCAAGAGCGGCGTCGCCACCTTCGTCAGCCCCGACGAGCGAACGTGCCTGGAAGACGTTCGCTTCCTGATGAGCTTCCTCCCCTCAAACAACCTGGAGGAGCCGCCGGCGGTCGACACGGGCGACGACCCCGACCGCCTGTGCGAGATGTTGCGCACGATCCTGCCGCCCTCGCCGAACCAGCCGTACGACATGAAGAAGGTCATCAAGGAAGTCGTCGACGACGGCGAGTTCTTCGAGTACTTCCCACACTGGGCGCGCAGCATCGTGTGCGGCTTCAGCCGCGTCGACGGCCACCCGGTGGGCATCGTCGGCAACCAGCCACTGATGCTGGCGGGCGTGCTCGACATCGAGTCCTCCGAGAAGGCCGCCCGCTTCGTTCGTACTTGCGATGCGTTCAACATCCCGCTGCTCACCTTCGTGGACGTGCCCGGCTTCCTGCCCGGTGTCGATCAGGAGTACGGCGGCATCATCCGCCACGGCGCGAAGCTGCTCTACGCGTACTGCGAGGCCACCGTGCCGCGCATCCAGATCATCACCCGCAAGGCCTACGGCGGCGCCTACGTGGTGATGAACAGCAAGAGCATCGGCGCTGATCTCGCCTACGCGTGGCCCACCGCCGAGCTGGCCGTGATGGGCCCGCAAGGTGCAGTGGAGATCGTCTACCGCCGCGAACTGCAGCAGGCGGCCGATCCGGTCGCCCGGCGCGCCGAGCTGGTCGCCGAGTACACGGAGAAGTACGCGAACCCGTACAACGCGGCCGAACGCGGCTACATCGACGACGTCATCGACCCGGCCGAGACCCGCCAGAAGATCGTCGCCGGCCTGCGGATGCTGCGCACCAAACGCGAAGAACTTCCTCGCCGCAAGCACGGCAACGTGCCGCTGTGAACACGCAGATCTCCCCGGCGCCCACCGACGAGGAGGCCGTCGCAATCGTCGCTGCAGTGGAAGCGTTGTGGCCCAGGCCGGTCATCTCGGCCGACCTCGAGAACCCGCTGCGCACCGCGACATGGCGCTTCAGTGGCCGCTGGTGGGCCAAGCCGCTCCCCGCACGTCGCGACCGCCCGTTCCGGTAGCCCGCCCACAGCGTTTCTGCAGTCACCCACTACGGTGGCGCCGTGGACATCACCACCGTTGCCGACAACCTGATCGTGCTCCACGACGGCACCACCGTTGCCCGCCTCGAGCACCTCGAACCCGCCACCACCTACACCTTCATGGGTCATGTGATCACGACGCTGTCGCGTCCGTCGGGCCAGCTGTTGTGCAGGGTGGCCACGGTCAACGACGTGCATTTCGGTGAAGTCGAGGCCGGCCGCATCGACGATCACCCCGACGGCCCCATCCAGCGCGCCGCTCCCGGTGAGCCGCCCTACCCGGAGACGATGAATTGCGCGGCCGCGCACGAAATCGCTGCTATCGCACCCGAGGCGGTGATCGTGAAGGGCGACCTCTCCCAGGACGGCCGGCCCGAGGAGTGGGCCGCGTTCGAAGCCTGCTACCGGCCGGTGTTCGGCGAGCGGTTGCACGTCGTGCGCGGCAACCACGACGCGTACCGGGGCCAGACGGGGTACGCGGGCGACCAGTGGATCGAGCTGCCCGGTGTGACGGTCGCACTGCTCGATACCGTCCTGCCCGAACGCACCACCGGCGGCCTCAGCGCAACGCAGCTGGACTGGCTGGACACGATGGCTGCGGAGGCGGACCGGCCGGTGCTGGTGATGGGTCACCACCAGCAGTGGATCGCCGGTGCCAGCAACGATCACCGTTCGGAGAATTACTTCGGGCTGTGCCCCGACGACAGCGACGCGCTGGCCGCGGTGTTTGCGCGGCGCACCAACCTGGTGGCCTACACCGCCGGCCACACTCACCGCCACCGCGTGCGCCTCATGTCGTGCGGCGTGCCGAGCATCGAGGTCGGGTGCGTCAAGGACTTCCCCGGCACCTGGGCGGAGTACCGGGTGTACGAAGGTGGCATCACGCAAGTGGTGCACCGCATCTCCAGCCACGAAGCCCTGGACTGGAGCGAGCGTTGCCGACACCTGTACCGCGATTTCGGAGTGGACTACGAGACATACGCGCTGGGCGCGCTGGAGGATCGATGCTGCAACATCCCGCTGCGGTGAGGGCCGCCTTCGAGGAAGGTTCCTCGACGCTGATGCGCACGCTGCGCGCGATCACACCCGAGTTCTGGGATCGGCCGGGCGCCCTGGGCGACTGGACGACGAGAGAGCTCGCCGCGCACGCGTTGCGCGCGTACATCACCATCGAGGGCTATCTCGGTGCGCCACCCATCACCGACCGGGTACTCGCCGACGCGGTCGAGTACTACGCCGCCGCACTCAGCGATCCTGGCGTGCACCAGGGCGTGGCGACTCGCGCCCGCCAAGCTGGCCGGCAGCTGATCGACCCAGTGGGCGAGGCCGAGGCCACGATCGAGCGAGTGCTCGCGCTGGTGGCCGCCACTGCCGACGACGAACCCGTCAACACCTTCGCCGGACAAATCACCCTCGCCGAGTATCTCGCGACGCGCGTGGTCGAGATCGGGGCGCACACCCTTGATCTGCAGCGGGCCACCGGGCAGCTCGCCGAACTGCATTCGAACACCAGCGCCGTCGTGCTGTCGGTGCTGGTCCAGCTGGCCTCGCCGGTGCCGCTGATCCTCGCCCTCACGGGGCGGGCAGCGCTGCCCGCCGGCTACAACGCGCTGGGCTGAGATGTCGACGCCGGAGCGGCCGCTCCCCGCCGGGCCACTGGCCGACCTGCGCGTCATCGACCTGTCGACGGTGCTCGCCGGCCCGAACTGTGCGCGCTACCTCGCCGACTTCGGTGCCGACGTGATCAAGGTGGAGCGACCCGACGGTGGTGACAGCCTTCGCAACATGGCCTGGCGCGACCCGCGCGACGGCGAAGGCCTGTGGTGGAAGCTGGTCAACCGCAACAAGCGGGTGATCGCGCTCGACCTGAAGGCGCCTGACGATCTGGCCCTGCTGCGGTCACTCGTGGCCGAGGCCGACGTGCTGGTGGAGAACTTCCGCCCCGGCACCCTCGAGCGGTTGGGCCTGGCACCCGAGGTGCTGCTGGCGGCCAACCCGCGGCTGGTCATCACGCGCGTCACAGGTTTCGGCCAGACCGGCCCGTACGCCGGCCGACCCGGCTTCGCGACCATCGCCGAGGTGATGAGCGGCCTGTCGTCGATCAGCGGCTTCCCCGACGGTCAGCCGCTACTGCCACCGATCGCACTCACCGACGAGGTCACGGGCATCGTCGCTGCGTTCGCGACGATGGTCGCGTTGCACAGCGGTGTCGGCCAGGTCGTCGACGTCTCGCTGCTCGAGAGCCTGTTCCAGATCATGGGGCCGCTCATCTCCCTGTTCCAGCTGACGGGGCAGGAACAGGAACGCCTCGGCGCGGGCCTGCCCTACACGGTGCCGCGGGGCACCTATCGCTGCAGCGACGGCGAGTGGGTGGGTGTCAGCACGTCGTCGGATTCGGTGGCCGTGCGAGTCATGCAGGTCCTGGGCGTCGGCCATGACGAACGGTTCGCGACGTTCGCCGGCCGGATGGAGCATCGCCGCGAGTTGGAGCAGGTGATGGTCGCCTGGTGCGCCGGACGCTCACAGGCCGAGGTGCTGCGCACGTTCACCGAGGCGGAGGCAGCGATCGGCCCGGTGATGTCGATGGCCGACATCACCAACGACCCGCATTACGCGGCACGCGACGCGATCGTCGAGCTGGACGGCACGCCGATGCAGGGCTTGCTCGCCAAGCTCAGCGCGACACCGGGCGCGCTGCGCTGGCAGGGCCGCGGGAGCGACAGCGACGGGGCAGAGATCAGGGAGAGAGGTTGGCAATCATGACGTTGAAGGCATACGTGGCGGGGCCGTTGTTCGACGAGGGCGAGCGCTGGTGGATCGAGAAGGTGGAGCAACTGGTAGCCGAGGCCGGCTTCGAGACGTTCCTCCCTCATCGCGACAACCCGCCCAAGGACGAGTTCAACGTGCGCTACATCTTCGAGAACGACAAGCGTGGCATCGATGAGTGCGACGTGGTGGTGGCCAGCCTCAACGGCATCACCACCGACGACGGCACCGCGTGGGAGCTCGGTTACGCCTATGCCACCGGCAAGTACCTGATCGGCCTGCACACCGACTGGCGGCAGCGTTTCGACCACGAGGTCGTGAACCTGATGCTCGAGTGTTCGCTGCACCAGCTCGTCCGCAACCTCGACGACCTGCGTCAAGCGCTGGGCGACTACCGCACCGCCCACCAGTAGGCGCGCCTGCGCCGAGTGGGTCAGGCGCGAAGACCGATCGGGCAGCTGACGCCGGTGCCACCGATGCCGCAGTAGCCACTGGGGTTCTTGGCGAGGTACTGCTGGTGGTACGGCTCGCCGTAGTAGAACTCGCCCAGCGGCTTCACCTCGGTGGTGATCTCCCCGAACCCGGCAGCCGTGAGCTGCTGCTGGTACATCGCCGTGCTGGCCTCGACGGCGGCCAGCTGCGCGGCATCGGTGGTGTACACCGCGCTGCGGTACTGGCTGCCCATGTCGTTGCCCTGGCGCATGCCCTGGGTGGGGTTGTGGCTCTCCCAGAACACCTTCAGCAGTTGCTCGTAGCTCACCTTCGTGGGGTCGAACGCGACCAGCACCACTTCGGCATGGCCGGTACGGCCGCTGCACGCCTCCTCGTAGGTGGCATTCGGCGTGAAGCCGCCGGCGTACCCAACGGCCGTGCTGTACACGCCCTCGGTCTGCCAGAACTTGCGCTCGGCGCCCCAGAAGCAACCAAGACCGAACACTGCGGTCTGGGTGCCCTCGGGCCACGGGCCGGTGAGCGGGGTGCCGAGCACGAAGTGCTGCTCGGGCACGGGCATCGTCTGATCGGTGCGACCGGGGAGGGCGGCATCGGCGGTGACCATCTCGGACTTGTTGCGGAAGAGCATGCTGAAAGGCTAGGCGGCTACTGCGAAACGTGCCAGAGCGAACCTGTGAACGATCGCGAAACTCGGCGCCAGGCAACCCTTGCGCCCGCAACTGGGGCGCCCCGGAACACGACGTGCGCAACTGGGGCGCCCCAGTTGCGCGCACAACGAACATGCCGGGCGGATTCGGAACCGCGCAGCCGCCGATCGGCCAGTAGCTTGCAGGCCGTGCTGCACCCGTCCGTGACGATCCGACCCTTCGCTGCCGCCGACGTCGCGTCGGTGCTGACGCTCAACAACGCCAACGTTCCCGAGCTCAACGAGCTCGACGAGGCCGAGGTTCATCGCTTGGCCGGGCTTGCCGAGGCTGCGCTGGTCGCAGAGGTGGACGGGCAGTTCGCCGGATTCTGCTGGGTGATCGGGCCGGACCAACCCTACGGCAGCCTCAACTACGGCTGGTTCAGCCGCCAGTACACCGAGTTCGTGTACCTCGACCGCATCGCCGTGCACCCGGATTTCCGCCGCTACGGCATCGGGCGCGGTTTCTACGCGACCTTGGTCGAACAGTTCGTCGGCACCTGGCCGGTCCTGCTCTGCGAGGTGAACCTGCGCCCACCCAACGACGGCTCGCTGCACTTCCACCACTCGATCGGGTTCCGCGAGGTGGGCCAACAGGACACCGACGGCGGCGCCAAGACCGTCAGCCTGCTGGCGCTCCCGCTGGACCCGGAACCCGCTCCCGAGTCGTAGTCGAGGTCGGGGTAGGCGTCGGCGTCGGCGTCGGGTCGTCGGCGCCGCCGTCGCAGGCCACCGCCAGCTCGAATCGTGAATTCACTGTTTGCTACGTAGCGACCATTGCATTCACGGTTCGGCACCGAACGATCGGACGTGCTCTACGATCTCGGGCATGCGACTGGCTGCAGTGCAACACGACATCGTCTGGAACGACCGGTCGGCGAACTTCACCCGGCTGGCGCCGATGATCCGCGCTGCCGCCGCGGGTGGGGCGCAGTTGGTGCTGCTGACCGAAACGTTCTCCACCGGGTTCGCGGTCGACAACCCCGAGCTGGGTGAGCCAGAGGGCGGGCCGTCGTCGCAGTTCCTGCAGGAGCAGGCCGCGCTGCACGGCGTCTGGGTGTGCGGCAGCTGCCCCGAGATCCCGGCCGACACCGACCCGGCCGACACCCGCCCGGCCAACAGCTTCGTGCTCGCCGGCCCGCAGGGCACCGTGCACCGCTACCGCAAGATCCACCCGTTCACGTTCGGTGGCGAGGATCGCCACTTCCGTGCCGGCGCCGAACTGGTGCAGGTCGAGATCGAGGGCGTCCGTGTCAGCCCGCTCGTGTGCTACGACCTGCGCTTCGCCGACGAGTTCTGGGGGCTCGCGCCCACCACCGATCTCTACCTCGTACCCGCCAACTGGCCCGAGACCCGCCGGTCGCATTGGATGGCGCTGCTGCAGGCCCGCGCAATCGAGAACCAGGCCTATGTGGTGGGCTGCAACCGCGTCGGAGAGGGGGGCGGCCTGAAGTACGTGGGCGACAGCCGGATCATCGACCCGTTGGGCGAGTTGCTGGCCACGGGCTCGCAGGGCGAGACGATCCTGTTCGCCGACATCGAGCCCGCCACAGTGGCCGCCGTGCGCGACAAGTTCCGCTTCCTGCCCGACCGCCGCTGACCACCGTCCCCGCTCGGCCGCGCCGGCCCCGCCGGCCCCGCCGGCCCCGCCAAGGTCGTCCCCGCTCGGCCGCGCTGCTCAGTGGAGCGTCTTGAGGCGGGCGACGGCCTCGTCGAGCACGTCGAGTCGCTTGCAGAACGCGAACCGCACGAGATGGCGGCCGGCGGCCTTGTCGGCGTAGAGCACCTCGTTGGGGATCGCGACCACGCCACAGCGATACGGGAGCGCGCGGCAGAATGCCATGCCGTCGCCGTCGGGCTGCAGCGGGCGGATGTCGACCGTCACGAAGTAGGTACCGCTCGTGGGGAAGACGGTGAAACCGGCTTCGAGCAGGCCGGGCAACAGCCGATCGCGTTTCGCCTGCAGATCCGCTGCCAGGCCATCGAAGAACGAATCGGGGAGCCCGAGGCCGAGTGCGATCGCCGGCTGGAACGGGCCACCGTTGACGTAGGTGAGGAACTGCTTCGCGGTGCGGGCGGCCTGCACCAGCGGCGCCGGGCCGCACATCCAGCCGATCTTCCAGCCGGTGGTGTTGAACGTCTTACCGCCACTGGAGATGCTGAGCGTTCGCTCGCGCATGCCCGGCAGGGCCGCCATCGCGATGTGTTGCGCACCATCGAACAGCAGGTGCTCGTAGACCTCATCGGTGACCACCACCAGGTCGCGCTCGATCGCGAGATCGGCGATGCACTGCATCTCCTCGGCGGTGAACACACGCCCGGTGGGGTTGTGCGGCGTGTTGAGCAGGATCAGCTTCGTCCGCGGGGTGACCGCCGCGCGCAGCTCGGCAGGGTCGAAGGTGTAGTGCGGCGGGTGCAGCAGCACCGGCTTGGCGATGGCGCCAGCCAGCGCGATGCACGGCGCGTAGCTGTCGAACATCGGGTCGAAGACCACCACCTCGTCGCCGGTGTCGAGCATGCCCAGCAACGCGCCAGCCAACGCCTCGGTGGCACCGGCCGTGACCAACACCTCGCCGTCGGGGTCGTAGCCGAGGCCGTAGAAGCGCTGCTGGTGAGCTGCGATCGCCTCTCGCAGCACCGCCATGCCCGGGCCGGGCGGGTACTGGTTGAGGCCCCCGTTGATCGCTGCGATTGCCGCATCGAGCACCTCACGCGGGCCATCGGTGTCGGGGAAGCCCTGGCCGAGGTTGATACTGCCGGTGGCAACGGCCAGGCCGGACATCTCGGCGAAGATCGTGGTACCGAAGCCCTGCAGCTTGGCGGTGAGGAACGGCTCGCGGTTCGAGGACACGGCGGCCAGGCTACGCGACCTACCCGACGGTGAGCGTGCCCGTCATCGAGGAGTGGATCTGGCAGACCACCTGGTAGGTGCCGGGGGTGTCGACGGTGAGCGTGCCCACCTCGCCACCACCGACGCTGACGCTGAACGTTCCATCGACTGCGGAGAACGTATGAGTCGTGCTGTCGTTGTTGGTCACGGTGAACTCCGCGCCGGCAATGGCACCGCTACCGGTATCGAAGGCGAAGTCGGCGATGGTCACGCCGCCGGCGGCAGGCGCCGAACTTGATTGCTCGGTGGTGTTTGCGACCGACGGGGCGACCGAGTCAGTGCTCTTGTCGTCGCTGCCACACGCGGCGAGCCCGAGCATCGCCACCACCGAGAGTACCGACACGAATGCTGTTCTGGTTTGCATGACTACCTCCTGGCGAAGAGTACGTCACTCAGCCTTGGACGGTTCGCGGTTTCGGAGGTTTGCCGTTTCAACCGGCCGGCAGTGCGATCAGTCCAGCAGGTTCTCGGGGCCGAAACTGTTGGGCAGCAGGCCCTCGAGCGTGAAGATCGCGCGCAGGCCCTCCGGGCCGCACGAGTAGATCGGGGTGTCGAGTGCCGCGAACTCGCGGATCTTCTGCCGGCAACCGCCACAGCAGGTGCCGAGCAACTTGCCGTCGCTGACGGTGAGCACCTCCACGATGCGTCGTTCGCCGGCCGTGACCATCGCCGCGATCGCACTCGCCTCGGCGCACCAACCCTGCGGGTAGGCCGCGTTCTCCACGTTGCAACCGGCGAACACGCGGCCGGTGTCGGTGCGCACCGCGGCACCGACCGGGTAGTTGCTGTACGGAGCGTGAGCGTTGTGGTGCGCTGCCAGCGCAGCATCGAACAGCTCCTGTTGGGCGGGCGTCATCGGCGTCGTGTTCAGAGGAATGTCCATCGCCGTCGCACTGTAACGACCCGAACCGCACCCCGGGCTCAGGAGCTGGGACGGGCTGGTGCGACCGTGACCGTCCAGCCGACGCCGGTGGTGATCGTCCAACCATCGACATCGAGCGAATCACCGGGTTGCAACAGCGCCGTGAACGGCGGCGACCCGAACAACGGCGTGATATCGGCGATCGCATCCGACTGCACAGTGATCTTGTGGACCGCCACCCCGTCCGCGGGAAGGTGATCGTTGAAGCCATCGGCGGTGAGCAACTCCACCGAGATCAACGACCCGGCACAGCACGCCAGGAGCGCGAGGCGGATGCCCGCCTCGCCGGTGGACGGCGACAGTCGCACCGTGCCCCCTTCGGATGGCGCGTGCCAGACATCCTCCAGTGGCAACCAACCGGCCTGCACCCGGTGGATGGCGAGGGTGTCGGAGCCGTCGCGGCGAGTCGCGACCAGGTCGCGCGCAGCGGCGCTGTTGCTCATCAGGTCGAGCGCGCTCTGGTAGCCGAGGTCGGCGGTGACCGCGCTGTGGCCCCAGCCGAGCGTGTGGCCGATCTCGTGCTCCACGAGATCCATCGGCGGCGCATCGCCCCACTCCGGGTGGAAGTCGCTGGCCCCGACGTACGCGAACCGGCGTGAGACGGAGGGTGGGCACGGTGGCTCATCGGGGCACGGCTCACCACCCTGGGCGAAGCCGCCGACCTGATCGGCGCCGTGCTCGGCATCGGCCACCGCGAGCACCGCGCGCGAGTCGTCGCCGGCAGCGTCGAGCGCGGCGTCGATGCAGGCCGACGGCTTGTCGTCGATGGCCATCGTGTACTCGCCGCCGGCAACGAACACCGGCCGGTAGAGGCCGAGTGAGATCTGTGCGAAGTAGCTGGTGACCTGACCGTTGAGCAGGCTGGCGAGACCGGCCGGCGTCAGCGGCAGGCGCAGCGGGAGCCCGCCATAGATCGCGTTCGTCGCGCCGTCGGCAACGTGGCACACCCACACCTCGAACCGGTCGTCGCCGGTACTGCGCCACTGGCCGGTCTCGATGGCGGGCCACCAGGTGGCGAGCTCGGCAGGTAGCGCAGGCTGGGTCGGCGTCGTTGCGGGCGTCGGTGCGGGCGTCGGTGCGGGCGTCGGTGCAACAGTCTCTGGCACCGACGGCACCGGCAGCGTCGCCGTGGTCGCATCGGAACGGGTGGACGCCCTCGGCTCGCTACAGGCAGCGATCGACACCGCGGCGCACGCCACCATCGCGCTGCCGATCAGTCGACGCCACTGCATCCACGCAGGCTAGGTGCGAGTCGGCGGCCGCGGCGTGGCACCATGGGGAGATGCGAGTGTCCCCGCTTCGTCAACGTCTTCTGGGCAACCCGGTGTCACGCACGATCCTGTCGATCTGGGCGTGGCTGATGATCGGCGTCGTCGTCACCGTCTTCCTCCCGTTGACCTTCGTCACGTGGGTGGTCACCGCGCCGTTCGATCGCGGCCGCTACTGGGCGGGTTTCGTGTTCCGCCGGCTGTGCGTGGTGCACACGTTCCTGAACCCGCTGTGGAAGTTCCGCACCAGCGGCGAGAAGGTCACCGACCCGCGCCGGCCGTACGTGGTGGTCTCCAACCACGAGAGCTTCGCCGACATGTTCCTTATCTCGCACCTGCGCTGGGAGATGAAGTGGATCTCCAAGGAGCACTTCTTCCGCTTCCCGCTCGTGGGCTGGATGATGCTGATGTCGGGCGACATCAAGCTGGTGCGCGGCAACAAGCAGAGCATCGTCACTGCGATGCGTGGCGCCCACGACCGGCTGGACAAGAAGGTGAGTGTGATGCTGTTCCCCGAGGGCACCCGCACGCTCGACGGTGAGCTGGGTGAGTTCAAGGATGGCGCGTTCCGGCTTGCGATCGACACCGGTTGCCCGATCCTTCCGCTGGCCATCACCGGCAGTCGCGAGGCGATGCCGAAGGGCGATTGGCGCTTCGGGCTCACCTCCGCCGAGGTGCGCGTGCTCCACCCGATCGAGACCGCCGGCATGACCAAGGACGACATTCCCGCCCTGCGTGAGCAGACCAAGGATGCAATCCGCGCGGCCATCGCGGAGATGCGGGCCTGAGCCATGCCGCGACTGTTCGCGAGTGACGACGAAGGCGACCTCGTGCGCGCGGAACGCGACGTGCGTGCGGCGTTCACCGGCCTCGATCTCGATCTCACCTCGCTGGCCGCGGTCTCCAACATCTTCCGCGCCGCGACCGCAGTTCGCAACCACATGGAGAGCGGTGTGCTCGCGCAGCACGAGCTGAGCTGGAGCGCGTTCACCACCCTGTTCGTGCTGCGCGTGTGGGGTGAGATGGATGCCCGCTCGCTCGCCTACGAGGCAGGGGTCACAGCCGCCACGCTCACGGGTGTGATGAAGACGCTGGAAGCCCGCCAGCTGTTGCGCCGCAAGAACGACCGCGCCGATGGCCGGCGGGTGCTGGTGGCCCTTGCCCCGAAGGGCCGCAGGGTGGTCGACGAGGTCATGCCGGCGTTCAACCGGCACGAGGGCCTCGTCACCCAGGCGCTCACCGAGGACGAGCAGATTGACCTCGCGCACGCACTGCGCACCATCCTGCGTACCGTCGAAGCCATCGACCTCTGACACGAACCCGCCGAAGGAACCCCCAATGGAACTGCAGCCCACTGCCGCCGGCTTCGACCCGGCTCGCCTCGATCGCATCGCCACCCATCTCGATCGTCACTACATCGCGCCCGGCAAGATCGCCGGCTGCCAGGTAGCCGTCGGTCGGCGCGGCCACCTCGCCTACTACCAGTCGCTCGGCCGGCGCGACCGCGAGCGCGACGTCGCGATGGGTGACGACACCATCTTCCGCATCTATTCGATGACCAAGCCGATCACCTCGATCGCGCTGATGCAGCTGTTCGAGCAGGGCATGTTCCAGCTCGACGACGCGGTCTCCCGCATTTTCCCCTCGTGGCGCAACCATCGCGTGTGGGTGTCGGGCGCCGGCGACGAGATGGTCACCGAACCGGCCCACCGACCAATCTCGTTCCGCGATCTGCTGACGCACACCAGCGGCATCACCTACGGGGGCGTACTGCCGGGGATGGGTGACCAGCACCCGATCGACGCGCTGTACCGTGCGCAGCAGATCCGCAGCGCCGGCGTACACGTGACGATGCCCGAGTTCATGGACAAGCTGTCGCAGGTGCCGCTGCGCTTCCAACCGGGCACGGCGTACATGTACTCGCTGGCCACGGACGTGTGCGGTGCGCTGGTGGAGCACCTCTCCGGGCAGCCGTTCGCAGAGTACGTGCAACAGCACATCCTCGAGCCGCTGGGAATGGTGGACACCTCGTTCCAGGTGGCGGCCGGCAAGCTGCCCCGCTTCGCCGCCAACTACTCCCGCAACCCCGACAAGATCACCACCCTGCTCGACGACCCGCACACCAGTGCCTATACGCGCCCGCCCACGTTCGTCAGCGGCGGCGGCGGCCTCACGGGAACGGTGGCCGACTACACCCGCTTCTGCGAGATGCTGCGCCGCGGCGGCGAGCTGGACGGGCAGCGGATCATCGGCCCGCGCACGCTCGACCTGATGCGGCTGAACCACCTGCCCGGCGGCAAGGACCTCGCCTCGCTCGATGTCGACCTGCTGACGTTGTACGGCAACGTCGGGGTGGGCTTCGGGCTCGGCTTCGCCTCCACCATCGATCAGGTTGCGACCGGCTCGCTCGCCCGCGGCGACTACTACTGGGGCGGGGCCGCCTCCACCGTGTTCTGGGTCGACCCGATCGAGGACATGTGGGTGGTGTTCATGACCCAGCTGATGCCGTCGGTCTCGTTCGACTTCCGCGGCCAACTCCGCAGCCTGGTCTACAGCGCGATCGTCGACTGAGCCGGGGTGCGACGACGTCACTCCGACCGCATCATGATGTCGTGATATCGTGATGGCATGGCAAAGCAAACGACTGTCCGGCTCCCTGATGAACTCGCCGATCAGGCCGAGGCCGTCGCTCGCGCTCAAGGCTCCAGCGTCAACCAACTGATAGTCGACGCGCTGACAAGCGAGATCGAGCGGGTTCGCCACGACAAGGACTTCCTCGATCGCGTCGGCCGGCTCGTCGAACGCGACCGCAACATCCTCGACCGCTTGGCCCAGTGAGGTACCTCACACTTGCGGAGGCATTCCTGATCGCTGAGGCCGTCACCGGTATCAACGCCGACACACTCGTCCACGTCTCGTGCTGTGTGTTCGGATCGCGCTCAATCACCCATTACCCGATGGCAACAAACGACTCGCGTGGACCTCGATGATCGTCTTCCTCGAACTCAACGGTGCGACGCTCCAGGTCAACGACGACGATCCGGTGGACCGCGCCGACAGCCGGCGGGTGCTGGTTGCCCTTTCACCGAAGAGCCGCAAGGTGGTCGACGAGGTGATGCCTGCGTTCAACCGTCACGAAGGTCTTGTCACACAGGCGCTCACCGAGGACGAGCAGATCGATCTCGCGCACGCACAGCGCGCGATCCTGCGCACCGTCGAGGCATCGATCTCTGAGCGGTCGGGCTGGCCCTGCGTGGCCGCGACATCATGACGAAGCACACGTCAGGACGCATCCGCGCGTCGGCCGGTGCGCCCCTGCGAGCTCAGTCGAGCACGCGCCAGGAGTTGATCGCTGTGGCGGTCGCGTCGTCGTTGATCTGCACGATCGCCCGCATCGTGGTCGACTTGCCCTTCTTGGTGGCAGTCGCATCGAGGATGAGGGTCACGGGGATCTCGCTGGTCTCTACCCGGATGATGAAGGCCGATGCCGACGCAGCCGCCTGCAGATCGATGCGCGCGAACGCCCCGCCACCCAGTAGCTGGCCGTTGGCGACGTTGGTGACGTTGCCGAACGTGAGTTGCGCTCGGGGTGCCCACGCGAGGCCGTGCACCACCATGTCCTGACTCGGGGAACCGGACTTCGTCGAGAGGATGCTGTCGTTCCAACCCAGGGAACTCGCGGTGTACGTCCCAGTGGTCGTCGTCAATGCATGGATGCTCACCAGGCTGTTGCCCTGCCGGCGGCGCAGGATCTCGAGCTTGCCCTTCTCGATACGGATCTTGCTGGTGCCACCGAGATAGAACGTTGCACCCGGCAGGCTGCCACTCGCCTTGTCGGCGGCGACGGCACCCACGCACGGTGCGTTCTCGACGAACTGCTGATCGCCGTAGTTACCCGGCCCTGCGCCGCTGGCCCAGCCCGCCACGATCGTCTTGTCGACCAAGAAGTCAACGTTCTCGAAGTAGTAGTTGCCCGACTTGAAGTAGTTGTTCGAGCCCAGAGCCGGCACGGCCGTGTACTTCCCCGGTGACCACACCTTGCACCCGTTCCCGTCCACGAACGACGCTGCGGGCGCGTTCGTCGGAACGGTCACCTTGGGCTCCTTGTAGAGGTTGGCCCACGGGCTGGGCAGACACGCCATCCCGCGTAGCCCGGCCGGTTTGAACGTCAGGTTGTCCGGCACCCCCGGCGGGACGTTCTCGATGTTGTCGCACTGGGCCGGCGTGGCGCTGAACCACAGGTCGCCATCCTCGATCATGACGGGTGAGGCCAAGTCGATCTTGGTCGGGTCAGCCACGTACACCGGTCCGCCGAGCAACTTCTGGATGCCGGCACCGCCCTGGCTGTGGAGGTTCCACTGGCCGACCGGCACGCCTTCACCGGTGACGATGATCGCCCACCCCTGGATGTCGTCGAACCCGTTCCCGCCCTTGCGACAAGTCACCGTGACGGTGGATTCGTTCACCACCGTGGGGAACGGGATCTTGACACCAGTGTTCCCGAGCGCGGTGAAGCATTCGGCGTACTGCTGGAGCGCAAGCTTCTCGATGCCGTAGCGCAGCCCGCCATCGGCGGCAGCCAGTCGGTCGGCGCGGTCCTCGACGACTGAGGCGTAGCGCAGGCCTGCCGTGACGTAGGTGGCCAAGGAGACGACCACGGTCGACAGCACCACCGTCGCGACGAGGATCATGGGCAGAATGCTCCCCTCGTCACGAACACGAACATCACGAGCCTTCGTCACTTCACCACCACCAATGTGTTCGAACCGATCACCGTT
Source organism: Ilumatobacteraceae bacterium (assembly GCA_043721915.1). GTDB lineage: Bacteria > Actinomycetota > Acidimicrobiia > Acidimicrobiales > Ilumatobacteraceae > UBA668. Next base: position 19,959 of record JAYSPV010000077.1, read on the forward strand.
GCCGAGCTGTCCTTGACTTGCAGCGTCTTGGTTCCGACCGACCACAGCTCCGGGCTGGGGTGGCTCGGCAGGATGACGGTCCGTGTCGTCCCGACGTCACCGAAGTTGATCGGTGACTGGCCGTTGGGCCCACCGGTCTCGTAGTAGAGCGCCAATCCTTCGCAGTAGCCGCTGATGATGGTGATCGACACCGTCACCTTCACCCTGAGCGCGTCAGGGTTGTTCTTCTTCAACTGCACCGTCGACGGCGTCACAGTGGGCGTGCTGATGATGCACGGTGGCGGCCCCGTCACGTTGACGGTGATCGTGGAGGTGGCCGTGGCTCCAGCCGGATCGGTGACCCTGTAACCGACAGAGAAGACCCCGACGACGGCATTGGTCGGAACGGTGATGGTGACGTTGAGCGAGTTGACCGTTGCCGTCCACCCGCTCGGGACGCTGGTCACGACCGCTGTCAGGGCAAGGCCCTCTGGATCGGATGCCGGGAGCGCTACGACGACGGAGGCGCCGGCCCTCGTCGACACCGATGCAGGGTTGGCCTGCGGGGGCCGATTCGCTGCAGCGGCGGCCACGTTGAAGGTGATGTTTGCGTCATCGACCCCACCTGCGCCATCAGACACTTTGAACACCACGACCACGGAGGTGCCGGCGGCGGCCGCTGGGGCGGTGACTGTGAACGACATCGGGCCCCCGACGGTGACCGTCCAGCCAACCGGAACGCCAGCCGGACCCACCGCAGCGGTGAGTGTGCCGTTCTCCGGGTCGGTGGCCGTGAGGGTGACCGCCACCGGGGTAGCCGAGCTGATCGTGTACGCAGCATCGACGGCCACAGGCGGCTGGTTGGGCGGCGGAGGAGGCGGCGCCAACGTGGTGGGCGGCGCAGGCGGCGGCGGCAGGTTCTCGTTGGGGTTCTTGGTGGTTGCCTTGAGCACGATCGTCTTGCCGGCGATGGGCTCGACTTCGAACGTCACCGTGTCGATCGGCCCAGCGGACTCCCGGCTGGTCAGCGTCACGGTGACTGGTTCGGCTCCGGCCACCCACGGCGGGATGAGGCCGCTCATCTTGAACACCTGCGGCGCCTGGCCGACTCTGCAGTACACCCGCACGATGTGACCCCCGCCCGCCTGCGCGATGTACCGATAGCTCGCGGCATAGTTGACCGTCGAGGAGATCGTCTCGCTCCACGCGAGCTTGAGCAGGTTGTCGCCGGGGTCGGGGGCCGAGCACCCGGTCGTTGCCCTCGGGGTGATGTCGAACGACCCCGGCTTCGCAGAGTCGACGTCCTGCGGCAACCACGTCACGAGTCCCTGCACGTTCACCGCGGCATCGGCGCGGTCACTGACGGCAGGTGTCGTCCGCAGGATCACGACGATCGCACTCGCCACGACCGTGGAGAGCAGACCCATGAGTGCGATGCAGATGACCGCTTCGACGAGAGTGAATCCTCGGTCGCGGTGCGAGCGATGAGTGGTCATTTGATCAGCTCCACCTGTTCGATGATCCGTCCGTTGGGGCTGCGCACCTGGATGGTGATCCGCTGGAGGGAGAGGTTCTTGTCGTCCTGGCACGCGGTGCCGAAACGGAACTCGACGATGCCGTCGTTGTCGGTGTCGGCCGAGTTCCAGAACTGGATGTCGATGATCCTGATCTGTGAGTTCGCCCACGTCTCGGGGTTGGGAACCGGGTCGACCACCGATTGATACGCAGCGCGGATCGCCTCCTTGCCGGAGTCGGGAGTGCCCGTGCTGCAGTCGACCTTCGTGGTCGCGTAGACGACATCCGATGCGGACTGCAACCACGCATGCGCGTTGGCGTGGTCGCGATGGACCGTGCCGCCGAGGACGGAAATGCGCAGCACCCCGAGCGTCGAGACCACGACCGTGCCGAGCAGCATGACCGAGACGAGGACCTCGATCAGTGTCATACCGCTGTCGGGCTCACTGGGCCGGCGACGAGTCGCAGGGGAGTGTGCGCGAGAGTTCATCGATACGTTCTCGGCACGCTGACTCCCGAACTGAAGAGGAACTCAGCGAGAGTTCGTCATACACCTCTGACGTGTCAGTGCGTGGTCGCTTCGTTGACGAGCCAGACAAACGCCGGGTCGATCACGTCGCTGAGCATCTCGGGGTGCCACTGCACAGCGAACACCTCGGGGCGGCCTTCCAGCTCGAAGGCTTCCACCACACCGTCCTCGGCGGTGCCGGTGACGATCACGCCCGCGCCGGGACGGCCGACGGCCTGGTGGTGCAGGCTGTTCGTCGCCAGCACGCCGTTCTCCAACACCGCCCCGTAGATCTCCGCCGCGCGGCTGCCTGCGGCAACCCGCACCGTGTGGCAGCGCTCGATGCGCGGCTGGTGCCACAACGCATGCGTCTCGTGCTCGTCGAGGTGCTGCACGAGCGTGCCACCGAGCGCGATGTTGAGCAGTTGTGCACCACGGCACACGCACAACATCGGGATGCGGGCGTCGAGGGCGGCACGGATGAGGGCCAGCTCCCAATCGTCACGGCCGCGCTCCACGGCGCCCAACGCAGGGTGCGGCTCCTCCCCGTACAGTGCGGGGTCGGGGTCGGCGCCACCGGTCATCACCAGGCCGTCGAGGCGTTGCACGATCTGCACCGGGTCGGTGTTGCGGGTGAGTTGCACGGGCAGCGCACCCGCCTTCGCCAGCACCTTCGGGAACTCGCTGAGGTGCACGTCGACTTCCTCGCCGTGCAGCGCCGCATAGTCGAACAAGGGGATCGACTCCGCCGGCCAACGGCGGCCGGACAGCCCGATCAGTGGCGGACGTGCGCTGTCGGCAGTCACGCCCACGTCACCTTCACGGGCAGGCGCTTCATACCGCAGATGAAGTTGCTGCGCAGCCGTTCGATCGGCCCGGCCAGCTCGACGGAGGTGATGCGCGGCAGCAGCTCCTGGAACAGCAACTTCAGCTCCATGCGAGCCAGCTGCGCGCCCAGGCACAGGTGCGGGCTGCGCAGGTTGAACGCCACGTGGTCGTTGGGCGAGCGGTGGATATCGAACGTGAATGGGTCGGGGAACTGGCGCTCGTCGTAGTTCGCCGAGCTGAACCACTCGAGCACCTTGTCGCCCTTCCTGATCAGCTTCCCGTGCAGCTCCACGTCCTGCGTCGCAGTCCGGCGGAAGTGCATCGTGACCGAGGTCCAGCGCAGCACTTCCTCGACAGCCCGATCGACGATCTCGGTGTTGCCGTCGATGCACGCCTGGCGCAACTCGTGGAACTGCTCTGGCCGCTCGGCCAGCGCCTTCAACCCGCCGGCCATCGTGTAGCGGGTGGTGTCGTTGCCGGCGCTGATCATCAGCACGAACAGGTTCTTGAACTGCAGGTCGGTGAGGCGCTCACCGTCGATCGTCGGTGCGAGCAGCGCGGTGATCAGGTCCTTGCCGGGGCACTCGTGGCGCAGCACCGCCTGGCGCTCGGCGTACTCGTACAGCTCGAGCGCGGCCGGTGAACGAAACGGGATGTGCTTGAACTGGTCGGTGTCGGTGAAGCCGACCGCGTAGTCGGTCATCTCCGGGTCGAGGTTGCCGAGCAGCGCGTCGCCCTGCTTGACCAGCCAGTCGCCGTCCTCGTCGGGCACGCCCAGCATGCGGCCGAGCATGCGCATCGGCAGTTGCTTGGCGATCAGCTCGGTGTAGTCGAAGCGCTCGCCGACCTGGGTGGCTTCCAGCACCACATCGCGAGCCAGGCCGCGGATGCCGTCCTCGTAGGTGTAGACCTCGCGCCGGCTGAACGGCTTGCTCACAAGACGGCGGTAACGGGTGTGCTCGGGCGGGTCGTACTCCAGCATGTTGCGGCGTAGGTCGAAGTCGTCGCCCTCGATCTCCTCGAGCGTGATGCCCTGCGCGCTGGAGAACAGCTCGACGTGCTGGCTGACGTACAGAAGGTCCTCGTAGCGGGTGACCGCCCAGAAGCCCTTGCCGCCGTCGTGCTCGGGCCACCAACTGACCGGGGCCTCGTCGCGCAACCGCTTGAAGGTGGCGTGCGGAAAGCCGTCGAGGTACGAATCCGGGTCGACGATGTCGAGATCGTCGCGGCCGGGGTTCCTGCCGAGATCAGGGCCCGAGCTCACAGCGTGCGACCCCCGGCGAACGTGGTGGCCACCGACCGGAAGTAGCCCCCGATGATCTCCTTCACTTCCAGCCGCGCGACTTCCTCGACCGGGCTGGCCAGCAGCTCGATGTCGGCGTCGCCCTTCCAGGCCTGGCCCAGCTCCACGTCGCGGCCGCTCATCGTGACGAGTTCGCTGTACGTGTCGGTGCCGTCGCCCTCGATGCGCGGCATGTAACGCGAGTGGATCATCGGGTGGCCGTTGACGAAGCCGTTGCCAGCGCTCTCCTCGCGCAGCGTGACGTAGGCGTTGACGATGCGGCGGTCGTGGTAGGCAACGGTGCCGGCGAACTGTCCGCCGGGCGCCAGCCGTGGGCCGGCCTTGCCGAGCGTGACCGGGCGTGTCTGCCAGAGGCTGCCGAGCTTCTTCGGGTAGCCCTGAAAGTGGCCACGCACGAGCGCGAAGTCCTTGTCGACCCAGATGTAGACGCAACGGCTGTAGATCGTGCCCTGGTACATGCAGCGCACCACCACGAACGCCTCCTTGTACTGCGAGCGCACAGGGTCGAGCAGTTCGCTGCGGTCGTCGCCGCAGCTCTGCCAATCGGCGAAGATCATCGCGACCGCGCCGGGGTCTTGGTCGTCGGGCACGAGCGTGAGCGGCTCGGGCAGCAGCTCACGGATGCGGGCCGGGTCGGTGCGGTACTCGACGGTGATCAGGTCACCGCTGTAGTGCCACGGCATCGGCGGCAGCATCGACGCACCACCCAGCTCGGTGCGAGGGAAGATGAAGCCGTTCAGGTGCGTCATGGTCCCGCACTATAGTTCGGCCCCGAACGAGTTTTGACCGTGGCGGCTCGGGGCTCCTGCAGCGCCATGCGTCACTGGACAGTGCGTAGCTGTCGGCGTCCAAGCGTTGCGCTGGTTCACCCCTTTCAAACTCGACGATCGCGAGGGTGACCTCAGGGCTCAGGCCTGCCAGAGTGCGTCGAGCGGTAGCGCCGTCAGCTTGTCACCCAGCGGAGTGGCCTCCGGCATGAACGACAGGACCACGCCAGCCACGAAACGGTCACCGAGACGGTCGGCCAAGAAGCGCAGGCCGCGGGTGTCCCTACTGCTGACGGACGACGCGGCCTTGACCTCGATGCCCACGATCGAGCCGTCCGGTCGCTCGACGATGAAGTCGACCTCGACACCGTCGCGATCGCGGTAGTGCCAGAGCGTGGTGCCATCCTGGTTCCAGCTGAGTTGCTTGCGCAGTTCCATCGCCACGAACGACTCCAGCAGCGGGCCGAGTGGAGCGGTCGGTTGCGCGGCGGATTCAGCGGTCAACCCGACCAGCCGGGCGGCGAGCCCGCTGTCGACCATCACCATCTTCGGACGGCGGATGACCTTCTTGGAGATGTTGGTCGACCATGCCGGTGTCAGCTGGATCACGAACAGCTGCGCCAACGTGGCCAGATAGCCGTCGAGCGTCCGCGGGGGCAACGTCAGCTCGGCGGCGAGGTTGGTGACGTTGAGCTCCATGCCCGCACGCGCCGCGCAGAGCCGAATGATGCGCGGCATCTCGGCGAGACGCTCCACACCGGTCAGGTCGCGAATGACCGATTGTGTGAGAGTGGCCAGGTACGCGTCGAACCATGCGGCGCGGCGGGACGGGACACGCTGCAACGCTTCGGGAAACCCGCCGGACAGCATCACCGCCAGCAGGTCGGCCCGGCTGAGCGCTGTGGTCGGCCACCGCAACGTGCCGTTGAAGATGTCAGTGACGAACGAGTCCTTCCGGCCGAGCAGTTCGCCCTGGCTGAGTGGCCACAGCTCGACAACCTCCACTCTGCCCACCAGGGCGTCGGCGAAACCAGGTTCCGACAGCAGGCGGGTGGAGCCGGTGAGAATGAACCGACCCGGGCGGCGGTCGCGGTCGACCTCGGCCTTCACTGCACGGAACAGTTCAGGCACCCGCTGCACCTCGTCGATGATCAGCGGCCCGTCGAGCGTGCGCTCCACGAAGCCGCGCGGGTCCGCGAGCGCAGCATCGCGCTGGGCCGCATCGTCGAGCGTGACGATCTGACCGCCCGCTTGCTGCCACAGTTGCCTGGCCAGGGTGCTCTTCCCCACCTGCCGAGCACCGTTGATGGCCACCACCGGTGTGTCGGCGAGCGCGGCGAGGGCCGCGTCAAGCGCCGCGCGCTGGAACTCTTGCTCTGCCATGCGGGCATCGTAGACGAGATTCGACGGAATTGCATGCGGATCTGTCGGCACTGCTGTTGCGGATCTGTCGGAGTGCCAACTGCGGATTCGTCGATCCAGGCGTCATCCGTTCGCGGCCAGCAACGCGGACACGACATCGGTCTTGCCTGTTGTGTAGGCCTCGCGGTCGACAGGATGCTGCTCCGCCAGTCGTACCTTCACGGCCTCGTACGTCCGCCGGGCTGTCGGACTGGCACGCAGGAGGTCGCGGAGCCGCAGGTAGTCCCTCCACTGCGTGCCGTCAAGGCCGACGGCGTGCAGATGAGCCACCCGGTGCCGCAGTCGCGAGTGAAGGACGAACACATTCCCGCCGGAGTCGCCCGCATCGCCTCGGTAGACCCAGCCGGCGGTTCCGAGCGTCGAGATGATGCGCACCAGGTCATCGGCGGCGACCATGCCGAGCGCGAGGTCGATGACCGGCTTCGCCAGCAGCCCGACCACCGACGACGACCCGATCTGCTCGACCCGCCCGCCGGCCCCGAGCAACGCCGCAACCCGGTCGCGGAGCGCCGACCCGGCTGCGAGCCACTCCTCGGTCGTGCGCCGCAGGCTGACCACTTCGTCGTCGAGCCCAAGGCCGGCGGCCGCCCAGTCATCCACCTCGCCATCATGCCGCGCACGCAGCCCTTCCGCCGCCCTTCCGCCGCCGGCCGCAAGTTCACCGAAGTCTGAAAGAGGTGAACTTGGGCACACGGTCGAGCCCGGCCCGCTCCGCCGACCACTGGTGAGGCACGTCACCGACGTGCGGGCGGTCACGTATAGTTCGGGGCCGAACTACTGCGAGTGTACTCGCGGCACCCGAGGAGACCCATGGCCGACATCAGAAGGATCTTGCTCGACGGGTACCCGACCGTCATGGTGCGCCAAGAGGTCAACGGCGTCGACACGCTGGTGGCACGCGACGGCCGCAGCATCGGGGTCGACGACGCCGTGCACCTGTCGCCGGTGGAACCAACCAAGATCATCTGCGTCCACCTCAACTACGTCAGCCGGGTCGCCGAGTTCGGCGTCACGCTGCCACCCGCGCCCACCTACTTCCACAAGCCGATCAGCGCGCTCAACGCACACAGGGCCGCCGTCGTGCGGCCAAGCAACTGCAAGTGGCTGAACTACGAAGGCGAGATCGCGATCGTGATCGGCCGCACCTGCCGCAACGTGTCGCACGCCGAGGCGGGCGACTACATCGCCGGTTACACGGTCGCCAACGACTACGGCCTGCACGACTTCCGCGACACCGACAGCGGCAGCATGTTGCGCGTGAAGGGCGCCGACACGCTGTGCCCGCTAGGCCCCGGCCTCGTCACGGACTGGGATTTCCGCAACAAGCAGATTCGCACGATCGTCAACGGCGTGGTGAAGCAGGAGGACAACACCGACACGATGGCGTGGGACATGCACTACCTCGTGGCCGACATCGCCCGGCTGATCACGCTGGTGCCCGGCGACGTCATCCTCTCGGGCACACCGGCCATCAGCCGCACCGTCTACCCGGGCGACGTGGTGACGGTGGAGGTGGAAGGCCTCGGCGCGCTCACCAACCACATCGTCGACGGCCCGGTGCCGGTGAGCGACGAAGTCGGTGCCCAGCCCACCGAGACCGACGAGGTGCTGAGCACCGCGATGGGTGGCGAGTGGCCGCCGCGCGGCACCCGCCGGCCCGAGCCGACACCACGCGACGCCCTGCCCATCCCTCGCATCCGCCCGAATGCGCCGGGGTACTGAGATGGCAGCGACACCTTCGAGCACGCCCTTCACCGGTGGCACTCGCATCGATGTCGGCGGTGTCGCCGTCAGCACCGATCACTACATCGGTGGCGAGCGCATCGCGTCACCGCTCACCTTCGAGGATCGCTCGCCGCTCGACTGGTCGGTGAAGCTGGCCGACGTCTCCCGCGGCGACGACGCGATCGCCGAGATGGCCATCAGTGCAGCCATCGACGCGTTCCCCGCGTGGGCCGCGCTCGGCGCCGGCGGCCGGGCCGAGATCATGCACCGCCTCGCCGACCTGATCGACGCACACATCCCATCGCTCGCCGCGGTCGAGTGCCTCGACATGGCGATGCTCGAGGAGAGCCTCCGCCTGCGGGTGCTCGCGCGCGGGGCTCGCAACTTCCGCGCCTACGCCGATCTCGCCCGCGACCACGAGGAGCGGGTGTGGTCGTCCAACGGCACGGCCAACCGCGTCATCCGCATGCCCGCCGGCGCCACCGTGGTGATCACCCCGTGGAACGCGCCGTTCATGCTCTCCACCTGGAAGTGCGCGCCGGCGCTGGCGGCCGGCAACACCGTCGTGCTCAAGCCCGCCGAGTGGAGCCCGCTGTCGTGCAGCCTGCTGGCCGACCTCGCTCACGAAGCCGGCATGCCCCCCGGCGTGTTCAACGTGGTGCAGGGCATCGGTGAGGAAGTCGGCGCGGCCCTCGTGCGCGACCCACGGCTCAAGCGGATCAGCTTCACCGGCTCACCCGAGACGGCGCGCCACATCGGCGTCGCAGCAGCGAAGAACATCGTGCCGTTCACCGCCGAGCTGGGTGGCAAAGGCCCGTTCATCGTGTTCGCCGACGCCGACCTGGACGCGGCGGCGCGCAAGGCCGCCGGTCAGTTCGACGACAGCGGCCAGGTGTGCCTCGCCGGCACGCGCATCATGGTCGAGGAGAGCGTGCGCGACGAGTTCCTCACCCGCTTCCACCGATTCGCCGACCAGCACGTGCTCGGCGATTCGCACGACCCGGCCACGACGATCAGCCCGATGATCCACCCGGAACACTTCGCCCGCGTGGCCGGCTTCGTCGACCGCGCCTGCGCCGCCGGCGACACGATCCTGCGCGGCGGCGAGGCGAGCGCGCTGGGCGGCGGCGACGGCCTGTGGTACGAGCCGACGCTGATCGAGCCGAGTTCGAACGACAGCGAAGTGGTGCAGCGCGAGATCTTCGGCCCTGTGCTCACGTTCCAGACGTTCACCGACGAGGCGGATGCGGTGCGGCTGGCGAACAGCACCCAGTACGGGCTGAGCGCGATCGTGTACACGTCGTCCCAGGAGCGTGCCGAGCGGATGGGCCGCGCGGTGCGGGCCGGCACGATCTGGACGAACTGCTTCCTCGTGCGCGACCTCACCGCACCTTTCGGTGGCTGCGGCCTCAGTGGCATCGGGCGCGAAGGCGGCGACTACGCACTCGACTTCTACAGCGACCTCAAGATGTTCCAGGTACTGGAAGGCACTACGAGCTGAGGCAACCGGCCTGCCCGCTGCCTCAGCCGCCGGTGCTGTCGGCGGCTGCGATCTCGGAGCGCACCGCATCCATGTCGAGCGCCTTCACCTGAACGATCAGGTCCTCCAGAGCATGCGACGGCAACGCGCCGGGCTGGGAGAACACCTGAATGCCGTCACGGAAGATCATCAGCGTCGGGATCGAACGAATGCCGAGCGCCCCGCTGAGCTGCTGCTCGGCCTCGGTGTCCACCTTCGCGAAGACGGCCTCGGGGTGGTTGGTTGCGCTCTGCTCGAACACCGGAGCGAACGAACGGCACGGCCCACACCATGATGCCCAGAAGTCGACGAGCACGATGCCGTCCTGGAGGACGGTCGGTTCGAACTGATCGGCGGTCAACTGCACGGTGGACATGGGGGCTCCTTGCGAGGGATGCGCAGTCGGCGTGACCGGCGCTGGATCTGGAACCGATACCCGGCTGGGTATATTCCCGAGCTGGCGGTGGGGGCAGCCGCGACGGGTTGACCGTTCAGTAGTCCGAGTTAACGCGTCACCTGTGTAGAGCCACTCCCCATCCAGGAAGAGAAAGCATGTGGAGAGCCGGTACGAGGGCCAGTTCGCGGCCCCGGGAAGGGTGAAGCCGAACGTGTCTGATGCAATCGGCTCTCCGTGTCGAATCCGCGACATGTACCAACGGACATTGACGTGCACCGACGCTCGGTGCAAGAGTGCGGCGGGGCGTTTCGGCGCTGGGGGAAGGGTGACGGTGGTCGGCGACACGAACAGGACACCCGTGCGTCCGGGGCTACGGGTCAGTTGCAACGGAACCACGCTCGATCTGGGCGTTGCCAGCGGCCCGGTGTTCATCGGTCGAAATCCGGCCTGCACGATCAGCGTCAGTGATCTGATGGTCTCCTCGCGGCATGCGAGGCTCTCGTGGGAGGGAGCCGGCTGGCTGTTCGAGGACGTCGGCAGCGTCAATGGCTCGTTCCAGGACGGACGACAGGTCGAGCGAGTTCCGCTGGCAGGTGCCACCAGGATCCATCTCGGCGACCCCGAGTACGGGCCGATCGTGCTCATGGACTTGCTCGACCCTGTTGTCGCACCACCCGCAAGTGTGATGCCGGCTCCGGCTCCGGCTCCGGCGTCATCGAACTTTCGCCCGCCGACGGCCCCGATCACGCCCGTGGGAAGTGCACCGTCACAGATGCCGGCAGCCCGAGTGGGCAACAACCAGCAATTCATCCCTGCACCCGCAGCACTCGACGGCCAAGGTGCCGAGGTTGTCTTCGGCATCTACGACCTCACCGTCGAGACCGCTGGTGTGCGTCGCCTCGATCGCCTCTCGTTCACCCTTCGCCGCGGTCAGATGTTGGGGGTGTTGGGAGGTAGCGGCGCAGGCAAGTCCACGTTGCTCAAAGCCATCACCGGCAGCGATCCGGCGACCAGCGGCGCCGTTCGGTTCGAAGGCCGCGACCTGTACCGCGACTTCGTTGAAGTGCGCCAGCGGGTTGGCTACGTACCTCAGGAGGACATTCTTCATTCGTCACTCACCGTTCGGTCCACGTTGGACTACGGCTCGATGCTGCGAATGCCGGATGCCACCACGGTCGAGCGAACAGTTCGTGTGCGAGAGGTGGTCGATGAGCTCGGTCTCACCCATCGCTTCGATGCGAAGGTGACCGAGCTCTCCGGTGGCCAACGAAAGCGACTGAACGTTGCCCTGGAGCTGTTGTCGAGGCCGCCGTTGCTGATTCTCGATGAACCCACGTCGGGTCTCGACCCCGCCAACGAGCGGTCGCTGATGCAGTTGCTGCGGCAGCTGGCCGACGGCGGGCGCACGGTCATCGTCGTCACGCACAGCACCGAGAGCCTCCACCTCTGTGACGATGTTCTGTTCTTGGCCCGTGGCGGTATCCCTGCGTATCTCGGCAAGGCCTCCGCCATGGCCGGCGTGTTGGGGGCTGCGTCCCTCATCGACGCATTCGGCTTCGTCGACAACCATCCCAACCCGGCAGAGCTTCGACAGAACTTCGATGCACGCCACGCTGCCCTCCAGGCTCCCGCAGCGCTCCCGAGTGCCGAACCGCCGGCGCCGATGACCTGGAACCGACGATGGGCCGTGGAGTCCGACCGCGTCGGACACGATTTCTGGATCTTGCTGCGCAGGTCAGTAGCGATCCTGCGCGGCGACAAACGCAACGCGACCATCCTCGCTGCGCAGGGCCCCGTGATCGCGTTCCTCATGTTGGTGGTCTTCGGCGCCGGCAAGCTCGATGCCGCCAACGGGCCCTCCACCGGCGCGAGCAGCGTGCTGCTTGCATTGGTGTTGGCCGTCATCTTCATCGGTGCCGCCGGCTCAGTGCGCGAGATCGTCAAGGAACGCCCGATCCTGTTGCGAGAGCAGGCCGTCGGCGTGTCGACAATGGGTTACGTCGCGTCGAAGATCGCGTTACAAGGCGGCCTAGTGGTGATGCAGTCGATGATCATCGTGGTGTTCACGCTCGTTCGCCAAGGCGGCCCTGACGACGGGCTCCTGATGTTCGGCAGCACGACCGAGATCGCCGCCGCCGTAGCGCTCACGGGTCTCGGGGCGGTAGCACTCGGCTTGCTGATCTCGGCTGTGGTCACCAC
>JAYSPV010000078.1:0-30644 GCA_043721915.1 Ilumatobacteraceae bacterium
ACTAGCCGCCGGCGCGGGCGCCGGCGCCGGCCTCAGATGGTGAAGCGCTGCGCGCGTGCCAGATCGGCGTTGGCGTAGTTGAGTAGCGCCGGCTGCGAGGCCACGCGCGGCGAGACGATCAGCGCGCGGTAGGTGCCGTCGCTGCATCGTTTGGCCAGATGCTGATCGATGGCGACTTCGGTCGCGAGCCACTCGTCGAACTCCGGTCCCTCGGGCGGGATCGCTGCCAGCAATCGTTCGAAGGCGCGCTCGTGCACGGCGACGGCGTGTGTGCAAGAGACCTTCCCTGCGCGACGCAGGACCGTGCAGCCATCGATCATCTCGTTGCCACCGTCATGCTCGACGCCACCGAGGAACAGCACGTCCCATTCGAGACCTGCTGCTTCTGCTGCGGCGAGTTCGGCGATCGCCGTACCCAGCACCGCCATGATGTCGTCGGAGAACACTGCGTCGTCTTCGACACCGAGGAAGTGCCGATACCCACGCTGCTGCGCCGTTGCAATCATCTGCCGCCACGAAAGCGCACAGCCGCGATGATGGTTGTCGGGGGTCGCGATCGCAGACACCCGCTCGACGCGCCAATGCACGTCGAGCTTGCGGTAGCGCAGCGCTGCGTCGGCCCAGCGCTCGGTGGCCGAGTCGAGGTTCAGTGAGAAGATCGCGTCGAACATCGCGAACGGGCTGGCGAGTTGACGGGCCGTTTGCTCGAACACCATGTCGAGGTGCTCCACCGACGCGTACTCCTCGCGGAAGTGATCGATGATCGGCTGACGATCCCAGCCGATTTCGTCCCACGCGGCGAAGTAGTTGCGCACGCGGTCCTCGAGGATCGGGGAGTACGGGATGCCCGACGGGCGGGCGAAGCGATGCGCCCAGCGCACGTGCGGGTGGCACAGCGTGCGACCACCGTGCTGGCGGACCTTCTCGTGGATGTACCCCTCTTCGGCGCCGAAGCCGCGCATCCGGCTGTTGAACCCCGGCCACACCTCGGCCCGGCAGGCGAACAATCCCAATCCCTGCATCGGGATGTCGAACGGCGCTCCGTCATGAACCGCATCGTCGGTGGCCCACTGGCCGTACATGCCGGCACCCCAGGTGGGCGCGAGGTGCGTGCCGACAACACCCGAGAGCACATCGTCGACCAGCGGGCCCTGCAGCAGGTCGCGGCTCTCGGGGTTCTGGTCGTAGTACTCGATGATCGCTGCCAACCCGCCGGGAGCGACGAGCACATGAGAGTCCACGCAGACGACGATGTCGGCGTTGGCGTGACGGAACGCAAGGTCGCGAACGGCAGTGCCGCGATAGCCGTTGAACGGCAGGTACTGCGCCCGCTCGGTGCCGATGTGGACGACCAGGTCACGAAGGGCGCCGGAATGGATGCCCTCGGGATGATTGTCGATGATCAGCACGCTCAGTTGGTCGGCGACCTCGCGGTGGTACATGCGGAGGGCTTGCACGGTGAAGTACACGCCGTCGAAGTCGTCGAATGTGCTCATCGCCACACACAACCGTCGGTGCGGCAAGGCAGGGGTGGCCGCGGGCAGCGGCCGCTGCTTGTCTGTCGCTTCGGTGAGCTTGCGCAGCACGTCCTGCAGCGCGACCTGGGCCTGTGTCATCGTCGTGTATCCCGTCGGGTGGTAGCGCTCACACCGCAACGCCGGTGCGATCGAATGCCGCCGCCAACCATGGCATGTGAGTGCGGGCCGCATCAACGTCGGCGGCAACGATGGGGCGCCACCTGCCGTCGTCCAACACGCCCGCAGGCATCGAGGGAACCCCGTGCACCTCGGCCTGATCGATCACGAGCGTCACGTCCGGGCGGATTGCATCCCACCACATGCCGTACGGAAGCACCTTCGCGACCACGGTCACCTCGTCGACCGCACACATCGACTGCAACGTGACGAACCACTCGACGGGCACGGGATGGTCCGCGTGCAGGTGCGGGAGTGCGACCGTCATCGGCATGCGGCCCATTCTGCCGCCGTCTCGTGGTCAGTTCCTATACTCGCTGCGATGTGGAAACGGGACAGCAACAGGCGCAGGCGGCAATCGGTCGCCGAGACGTCCACACACACCGAGACGCACGCCACAGGACCGACGCCCGAGGTACCACCCCGGCAGGTGGGCGCTACCGAACTGAACGAGGTCGCCGACGGGTTGGTCGTGTTCGTCGCCGCCACCCAGCAGGTGCACTATCTCAACAACACGGCAGCAGCCGTCTACGTGCTGTGCGACGGGACACGCACACCCGGAGAGATCGTCGCGGCATCAGCCGAGTTCTTCCCCGGGGCGCAGCAATGGCCCCAGCACGTGACGGCGTGCCTCGCCGACCTCCGAGTTCGCGGGCTCCTCGCCTGATCCGGTTTCAGCTGCTCTGGCATTCGGTCACCCTGTCGGTGCCCGACGAGCTGGTCCCCTTGGTCGCGTACCTGTGCACCGACGCCGACCACAGCTTCGCTCCGCTGGCCACCGCCAGCTACTCCGTCCATGAGCACCAGGGCAGCGCCTCGACTCGCCGTTGGCGTGTCGAGGAGGAGGGCGATCCGCTGGCTGAGAACCTCACAGCCGACGAGGTGCTCGACGTGCTGTACCGACGGATACATCAACGCGTGTTCGAGCTGGCTTCGCTTCGCGGGTGGGTGCGCCTTCACGCCGCAACCATCGATCTCGAACGCGACGGTGCAACGGTCGGCGCGACGGCACGGCATCCGATGCGGGTGCTGCTTGCCGCGACGAGCGGAACCGGCAAGTCATCGGTTGCGTGTCGGCTGCGAGTCGACGGAGTCGATGTTCCTGCCGATGAGAGCGTGTTGATCCGCGACGGCATTGCGTTGCCCGTGCCGCGCCGCTTCCACGTCAAGCCCGGCGCGGCAGTCGCCGTGCCAGAACTGACTGTTCCCATGACGAACTCCCCTCGGCTGACGACGGAGAAGATCATGGCGCTGGACCCACGCAGCCTGGCTCCCTCGTGGCACATCGCGCCGCGTCCGGTGGAGGCGGTGGTGTTGCTGCGGCGCGGAGAGCGCACATCGGTCCAGGCGCTGCCCTCGACGGCTGCGATGCCCGCACTCGTCGCAGACTGCTTCCTGCACCAGGAGCCCGTCGGCAGCGTGCTGCGCGAGGTGGCCACGGTGCTGAGGACCGCAACGTGCCACCTGATGACCATGCGCACCGACGTACGCCGCCCGGCCGGCGGTGTCACCGAGGCTGCAGCGGCTCTGCACACCTTGTCGCAGGTTGTCGAGCCCGGGTCGACGCTTCCGCTATGATCGGCGACCGTAGGCAAGCGAGTACGGGAGACGGCTGAGATGGACGACATCACCACTGAGGGCGGCAACGATCGCCGCACATTTCTGAAGCGCATGGCTGCGGTCGGCTTCGTCGTGCCGGTCGTCACGACGTTCGGCACCGCCGGCGTCCAGTCGTCGTTCGCTCAGTCCGCAAGTTCCTCGGGCGTCAGCGCGCCCACCACCACCACCGATGTCGGCAGCGGCGGCGGCGCAGCCACCACCACCACGTCGACCACCACCAGCACGATGCCGCCGACGACGACGACCTCGACGACGACGACCTCGATGCAGTTCGGATGACAAGGCGCCGCGAGCGCGGCGCCTGAGGCCTGATGACGACTGCTGCAACCTCGGCACGGGTCGGGGCTGTCGTGGCTTCTGCGCTCCTGTCGGGGCAGGCGTCGCCATCGAGCCTGCTTCCCGGCTGTTGGGAAGCTGCCCTTTCAGCGGCAGACGCGCACGAGCTCGCCCCGGCGCTCTGGGGCGAGGGAATCCGGCGTAGGTGGTGGAATCCAATCCCTGCCGACGTTCGCGACGCTGTTCGCGCGCACCTCGTCAGCGGTGTCGGACAGCCGGAGCTGGCGCTGCTCGACGCCTACGAACACAACGAAGAGCGGATGAAGGACTTGCTCGCGCAGGGCGACGCCCTGTTGCGCGCGTTGCACGCCGTCGGCATTCCCGCGGTGCCGCTGAAGGGTTGGCACACGGTCACCAACAACTGGTGGCCCAGCCCGGCCGAACGCACGATGCGCGATCTCGATGTGCTGGTCGCTGCACCCGATGTCGACGCGACCGCCGCATTGCTGGCCGACCTCGGCTACCGCACCATCGCCAGCGGCCACACCGATGCGGCCGATCACGAGCTCGCGCCAGTTGCGCTCCCCGGTCGCCTGGGCTCCGTCGAGGTGCATCGCCAGCCGCTGCTCAGCCGCTGGCAACGCGTGCTCGCAGCCGACACGGTGCTCGCCGGTGGCACCCCGATGTCCAACGACCTGGCGCTGGTACATCTCGTCGCACATGCGCAACTACACGACGATGCCTACCTCTTGGGCCGCCTCCCGCTACGCGCCGTCCACGAGTACGCGATGCTGCACCGGCGCATCGCCGAGCGTGCCGTCGCACCGCTGGATTGGGACGCCGTGATCCGACCGTTTCACGACGGCCGCCGCCTCGGCGCCCTGGCCGCACACGCGGCGCTGGCACACACCCTGTTCGGCGTGCCGCTCGCCGACGAACTGACTCGTCATCGCGTAGCTCGCACGATGGGGCGCGTCGCCGCGACGCGGGCAATGGCGCTGCTCGATCGTCCGCGCGTTGCCCGCACGACAGAGGCGATAGTCTATCTGCCTCGCGCGCTCGGCCCACGCCGAATGCGTTACGAGTACGCCACAACGCCGTATCCGATGGCGCTCGCCCGTCACGCACGCAGACGCACGCGCAAAACCACAAGTTGGCGCTGAGACGTCGACAGAGCGTGCCGCAGCGCCGAATTGAGGCGCGCCCCGTCAGCGGGCGGTGGCTTGCAGCAGCCAGAACGTGAGATCGCCGGCCGGCTCGTCGTCGATCGAGACCTGCACATCCACCTGGCCAGGGTGGGCGAAAGAGATCGGCGTGAGATCGATCACTTGCGGCACGTTGATGCCCTCCCCCGGGTGCGCAGCGGGCACCTCGGCGAGGTTGATCTTGATCTCGATCTGGGCGATCACCGCTGCATCCTCGGGGTACTTCAGCTTGATCAACACCTGGTGCGGGCGACCCAACGAACCCGCAGGCAGGTGCACGACCATCGCCAGGAAGATCCGCGGTTGCGCCGGGAACGTCTTTTGCATGACCCTGCTGATGCCGCCGGAGGCGACGAACAGCAGCCGCTCTCGCACCTGAGCGAAGTCGCTGAGCAGCAGGGTGGTGAGGCGGGGTGTCACGCCCGCAACCTACGTCGGCACGGCCCATGCGACCGCACCGAAACCCGGCTCAACCGCCGGGTAGTTGTTGCTGCAGGGCGAGCACGGAGGCGAACAGGTCGCCGTGGTGCTCCACCCGGGCAAGCACCTGGCGCCAGGTGAACTTCAGCTCGGGGCCACCATCAGCACACGCGGCCACTTCCTCCCAGGTCACCGGCGTGCTGCACGTCGGCTCGGGGCGGGCGCGCAGCGAGTACACGCCGATCGTGGTCTTGAAGCGGGCGTTCTGGCTCCAGTCCACGAAGATCTTGCCCGGCCGTACGGCCTTCGCCATCGTGGTGGTCACCCGATCGCGATGCTGGTGCTCCAACAGCTGCCCGACGGCGAGCGCGAAGTCGGCAGCGACCTGGTGGGTGCAGGGCGTGTTCAGCGGCACGTACAGCTGGAGGCCCTTCGATCCCGACGTCTTGGCAAAGCCCTGCAGGTTCACGGCCGAGAGGATCTCGTGGACGAGCATCGCGATCTCGCAACACTCCCTCATCGCCGCAGGCGCACCCGGGTCGAAGTCGAACACGACCGCCCGCGGAGTCTCCAGATCCGCCGACAGCGCCACCGGGACGTGCAGCTCCAACGCGGCCATGTTGGCGGCCCACACCAGGCCGGCAGCCTCGTCCATCCGGCAGTAGGCCACGTCGCCGTTGCGGTCGCCCGGGCCGATGGCCGTGCCCATCCACTCCGGCCGGTGCTTCGGGCAACGCTTCTCGAAGAATCCTTGCTTCTCCACACCATCGGGGAAACGCTTGAGCGTGATGCAGCGGCCGGTGAGGTGCGGCACCATCGTTGGGGCGATGCGCGCGTAGTACTCGATCACCTCCGCCTTGGTGGTGCCGGTGCCCGGGTAGAGCACCTTGTCGAGGTTGCTGAGGCTCAGCTCGCGGCCGGCGACCTGGACGGTGGTCCGTGCGCTCACGCCGACTTGCGCACGCGCTTGGGCTTGGCCGCCGCTTCCTCGACGGCAGCGAGTTCGGCGACCACTGCCGGCTTGGCCACCTTGCGGACAGCCTTGCGGGCCGGCTTGCCGGGGCCGACCGCAGCGTCGGGGCCACCTGCGGGGTGACGCTTGCGGGCATCCTTGGCGGCGCGCACACTCGCCTCCAGCGCGGCCATCAGGTCGACCACCTGCGGGGCAGCAGCGATGGCCACGGGGGCCTCGAACTGCTCGCCGGCGGCTTTGCGCTCGATCAGGTCGAGCACCTGCTCGCGGTAGTTGTCGCGGTACTTCTTTGGCTCGAAACTGGCCGACAGTGATTCCACCAGGGCCTCGGCCATCAGCACTTCCTTGTCGCTGACCTGTACCTCGTCGAGACCGTCGAGCTCGTCGACAGAGCTGGTGGGCACAACCTCGTCCGCGAACACCATCGTGCTCATCATCAGCTTGCCGTCGACGGCGCGCAGCGCGGCGACGTACTGCTTGTTGCGCATCACGAAGCGACCGATGGCCACCTTGCCGGCCTTCTCCATCGCTCGCGCCAGCAGGGCGTAGGGCTTGGGCGTCTTGTCCGGCGCAACGATGTACGGCGAATCGAAGTACACCGGATCGATCTCGGCGAGATCGACGAACTCCTCCAGCTCGATGCTGCGCGTCGCACTGGGGATGAACGGCTCCAGCTCATCGGGGTCGACCACGACGTAACGACCCTTGGAGATCTCGTAGCCCTTCACGATGTGCTCGTCGGGCACTTCCTCGCCGGTGTCGGCGGCGACCTTCTTCAGCCGGATGCGGCTCATCGAGCGATCGTCGAGCTGGTTGAACGACACGCTCTTCTTGCTCACCCCGTTGTAGAGCTTGATCGGGATGGCAACGAGTCCGAAACTGATCGTTCCGCTCCAGATGGGTCTCGGCATGTGGGCAAGTCTGCCCGAAATTCGCCTGAATGACCAGGATCGGAGCGCGGCAGGCCCGCCGCGCGGTCAGCCGGCGAGGATCGCCCGCGCCACAAGATCGGTGCCGAACGCGGTGAGGATGGCGAGATAGAGCAGGCCGGTGGCCGCCATCACTGCCGAGTAGTAGCGCTCACGCAAGGCCAGCTTGGTGACGTAGACCAGCACGATCGTGGCGGCGGCGCATGCCGCCCAGAACCAACCGAGCTGGCCGCCCCATCCGTCGCTGACAGCGCCGCTCCAGACGCTGAACATGCCGGTCGGCAACAAGAGGGCGGCCACTTCCACCGGCCACACCCAGCCGAGGGCGCGCACCAGATCGTTGAGATGCCGACGGGGCAAGCCGGGCTGCACCAGGTACCAGTGGCCGAGCAGCATTGCGTCGGTGACCGCGCCGAGGAAGGCAGCGCCGGCGAACGTGCGCAGCACGGAGACCGCCGTGTTGCCACCAGCATCGACCGACGCTGCGATCAGGCCGACCACCGACAACGCGGGGGCGATCAGGTCGATCGCCGGCGGGAACTCCGGGCCGCGCCGGCCGGTGCGCTCGGCGACGGTGCGCTCGATGCCGGTCATCGCGGCCACTCTCTCGCTGCGCCGGTCGTGCTCGGCGTCCTCACCGGCCACGCCGGCCGTGCGGCGGATCACCGACACCACCAGAGCAGCCAACGCCGCGGCGGCGACCGCGATCGACGACGCCTCGCGCAGCGGCACCGGACCGAACGCGAACCCGGCCAGGGCTGCTCCCGCTGCCATCAGCAGGTACGTGCCGCGGAGCAGCCAGCCGTAGCCGACCCCGACGACGCGGCTGCGAGTGGTGAACCACAGGAAGAGGAGCCCGCCGGCCGCCCACTGCAACAGCACTGTGGCGGCGTCGACTCGAATCACGCCAGGAAGGCTAGGAAGGTTTCGCCGACTTTCTCGGCCACCGCGCAGTGTTTGTCGTTGCCATGATGTCCCTGCCGGTGATGCCGCCGCTTCAGCTGCACCAGCCCGTACGCTCGTCACGATGTCTCGTCGTGGCGCTGTGGCGCTCGTCCTGTCCGCTGCGCTGCTCGCGGGCTGCTTCACTGGCAAGCGGCCCTACTTCACCGACGAGCCGTTCCCCGCGGGCACGATGACCGGTGATGCCTCGATCGATGCAGTGCTGGCCAAGCTCGATGCCGTCACCTCGGGCCCTGCCACCGCGGCGTACAGCGTGCTGACCAAGTTCGGCAACACCACCGCGTCGGCCGTCGTCATCCTCGACGCCGGTAGCCGCAGCGTCACGATCGGGAACGTTCGCTACATCGACACACCCAACGCTCAGGCCACCTGCGCCGAAGACGGGTCGGTGCCGTGCCTCGCCGGCCTGGACGCGACGAAGGTCAGCAACATCGGCATCACGGTCGACTTCTACGCCGCCGACACTGCGAAGCGCCTGCGCCGCGACTTCCGAGCCATGATCGGCCCCTCCAGCCCCCATGTCGAGACCATCGCGGATCAGCCCGTCACCTGCGTCGACCTGCCGCTGTCGGGTGGCGTCGCCGTGTACTGCGTGATGGACAACGGTATGGTCGCCCGCCTCGATGACGGCGACGTGGCAGTGAACCTGACGCTGTTCGGCGCAGCCGCCGACGCCTCCAAGTTCGTCATCCCTGCCGACAACTGAGCGGCAACGGGATCACCTCACCGAGACGGTGTGAGTGTCGGTGCCGCTGCGCAAGATGCGGCCGGGCCGGGCCGGCAGCAGTTCGCCGTGCTCGACGCAGGGAACGCCGTTGATGATCACGTGGTGGATGCCTTCGGCCTCGCCGTACACGCGCCCGGCGCCGCCGGGCAGGTCGAACTTCATCGCCACCGGGCCGGGGCCGATGGTGGCCGGGTCGAACACCTGCAGGTCGGCGCACATCCCCTCGACAATGCGGCCACGTTCGTGCAGGCCGTACAACTCGGCGGGGGCGCCGGTGAGCCGGTAGACGGCCTCCTCCAGTGGCAACAGACCGTGCTCGCGCACCGCTCGTGCCAGCAGCGTGGTGCTGAAGCTGAAGCTGTCGATCATGTCGAGATGCGCGCCTGCATCGCTCGCTCCGACGATCGCGCGGTGGTCGCGCCACACCTCCACCCGCCTCGCCCAGGTCGCGTCGTCCTGGCCGCGATCCTGGTTCGCGATCACCGTGCGCAACTCGTCGTCGATGACGATGTCGCACAGCAGGTCCCAAGGACTCGTGGCCAGCTCCTTCGCGACCTCACCGAGGATCCGGCCCTCGTGGGGCTTCCAGCGCTCGCTGAACGTCTCGAGCAGGCGGTAGCCGCCCCAGTTCGCGATCGACCGCTGCACACCCTCGGTGCTCTGCGCCATCCGGTTCCACTCCGCTCGAAGTGTAGGATCGCGTAGCTGGCGAAGCTTCTCCGCGACCGGCAGCGCCATCAGCGCATCCCAACCGTGCAGGATGTCGAGGATGAACCCGCTGGTGAAGTTGAGCCGCAGGCGGAACGTGTCGGGCAGGGTGAGCGCGAGCACCCTGCCGCCCTCGGCCGCGGCGATGTCGTAGCCGGCCAGCTGGTGCTGCACCAGATCCCAGTTCTGCGCATAGACCTGCAGCAGGTTCCAGTTCAGCGGTCGGTTGGCAGCGGCGCTCATCGCGCCCATCAGGCGGAAGGTGTCGTCGCTGAACTCGCCAACCGCAGGGATGAACTCCAGCTGTGTGCCGGGAAACTCGCTGACGACGGCACACAGTGCGATCAGCTCGCCCTCGCTGGCGCAACGCGACGGCACCGGATGGCCGAGGTGGTCGTTGTGGCTCGGCGACCACGTGCTGCTGAAGCCCATGCCACCCGCCGCGAGGCCGGCGCGCAGCAGTGTCTTCATCTGCTCGATCTCGTCGGCGGTGGCCTCGCGTTGCGTCGCCGCGTCGTGCATCACCACACGCCGCAGTGCGCTGTGGCCGACCAGGAACCCGGCGTTGGGCATCAGCGTGCCGTCGAGACGGTCGAAGAACTCGGCGCTGGTGCCCCAGTTCCACGGCACGCCCTGCTGCAGGCTCTCCAACGGCATGCCTTCCACACGGGCGAGCATGCGCATCAAGTAGTCGGCATCGGCCGGATCCACGGCGCCGCCACCCACACCGACCAGCGGTGCGATCGTGAAGCCGCAGTTGCCTGCCATCACCGTCGTCACACCGTGCAGCGGCGAGGGGCTCAGCGTGGTGTCCCAGAAGGCCTGCGCGTCGTAATGGGTGTGGATGTCGATGAAGCCGGGCGCGACGACAAGATCGGTCGCGTCGATCGTGCGCTCGGCGGGTTCGTCGACCACACCGACTGCGACGATGCGACCAGCGCGCACACCGACATCGGCGCGGCGTACCGCAGCACCAGTCCCATCGACGACCGAACCACCGATGATCTTCAGATCGAGCATGCGCGAGTGTCGCGCGCGCAACCGTGCAGTCCTACGACTCAGCCAACCGTGACGAGTGCGTGATTCGCGAAGTTCATGCTCAGCGGGCCATCCGCAGTGGCGACCACGATGTCCTCCAGGCGCATGCCCCACTGGCCCGGCACGTAGATGCCCGGCTCCACGCTGAACGCGTGCCCTGGCGCAATCGGCAGGGCGTTGCCCTCCACCATGTACGGATCTTCGTGTGCCTCCATCCCGATCCCGTGCCCGGTGCGGTGGATGAAGTACTCGCCGTATCCGGCTGCAGCGATGATCTCGCGCGACGCACGATCC
Organism: Ilumatobacteraceae bacterium; assembly: GCA_043721915.1. Classification (GTDB taxonomy): domain Bacteria; phylum Actinomycetota; class Acidimicrobiia; order Acidimicrobiales; family Ilumatobacteraceae; genus UBA668. Next base: position 10,848 of record JAYSPV010000078.1, read on the forward strand.
ACGTCCTGGCAGGCGGCGCCGACGACACCGGCGGCGACACCTGCAGCTTGCGCCGCGTGCAGCACTGCGTATGCATCGGCGATCTCCGCCGGCGGCGTACCCGTGAACACGCAGCGGGTGATGTCGCTGCAGTAGCCGGCCATCGTGCCGCCGAAGTCGCACAGCACCAGCTCGCCGTCGCGGATCACCCGATCGCCCGCGTGGTGATGTGGCGAGGCTGCGTTCTCGCCCGCGGCAACGATCGCGAAGTTGACGACATCGTGACCCTCGGCCAAAAGGCGCGCAGAGATGTCGGCACTGACCGCCGCCTCCGTGCGGCCGACCAGGGGGATCTCACCCGCGTGGAGCTGCGCAGCCACGCGGTCGGCTGCCGCGCCCGCAGCCTGCAGCGCCGCGATCTCGGCGGCATCCTTGCGCATTCGCAGGTCGTTCATCACCGTGGTGCTGCGCACGTAGGTGGTGCCATCAGTGGGCCAGCGGCCGAGCAGTTCCACCAGGAACCGTGCCCACATCGTGTCGCCCACCGCTGCAACACGCGGCCGGCCGACGAGCTCCGCGACGAGTGCCACCGGGTCATCCAGCTCGCCCCATGGGCGCAAGGAGAAGACGTCATCGTGAGGCACCACCCGCGGCGCCTCCAGTCGGGGGATCACCAGCGTGGCCTTCCCTTCACGGGAAACCACCAGCATCGTCAGCCGCTCGAGCGGCATCGCTTCGTACCCGGTGAGGTACGGCAGGTCGCTGCCGACCGACACCAGTAGGGCATCGACATCGTGAAGCCGCATGCTGGCCTGAGCACGATTGACACGATCGAGAAGGACTGACGACGACGGCTCGGTGTGCATGGTTCCCATTGTGGCGTGTCTGCGACTGGACGGCCACGCAGCGAGGCGTATGCTCGGCTTCGTGCGCACTCGTGTGGTCTGTTTCGTGGGTCTGCTGGCAATCTTCACCGCTGCGTGCGGGGCAAGCGAACCCGGGGTGAGGGCCACCCAGTCGCGTCAGGATTCCGGCGGTGGGCAACTGTTCCCGACCGACCCGAACGGCTCGACTCCGGCGCCCGATCCGGTCTACGAGATCATTCCCGGGGTCGTCGACTTCGGCGGCACCAAGGAAGCCCGCGACTACGACGGCTTTCTCACCGCCGCCTTCGGCGACATCCAGGCCTTCTGGGCCGACGCATTCCTGGAGACGTATGGCACCGAGTTCGAGCCACTGAGCGGCGGTATCTACGCCGCGTACCCGTCGCGCACCGAACCCATACCTCCCTGCGGCGAAGGTGACACGTCGACCTATGAACAGGTTGCGAGCTACGGCGCGTTCTACTGCATCGTCGGCGACTTCATGGCCTACGACGACGCGTCACTGCTGCCCTCGTTGGTGGGCGAGCTGGGCAAGGAGGCGGTGGCCGTCGTGCTCGCCCACGAGTTCGGCCATGCTGTGCAGGCGCGCTCGGGCGAATGGGACAACGCTGTCGTCCTCAAGGAACAGCAGGCGGACTGCTTCGCCGGCGCGTGGTCGGCACACGTCGCGAGCGGCGGCAGCGATCTCATCCGATTCGACGATGCCGACGTGCGCGCAGGGCTCATCGCGATGATCAACGTCCGCGACCCAGTCGAGGGCGACGGTCTCGCCAACCCGCAGGCACACGGCACCGGCTTCGACCGCGTCGGGGCGTTCCAGGACGGGTTCGTGGGCGGCACCATCCGTTGCAAGACGTTCTTCACCGAGAACCGTCCGCTGGTCGACATCAAGTTCGACAAGGAAGACCCCAACGCCGGCAACCTGCCGCTCATCGACCCCGCGCCGACGGCCCAGGACGGCCCTCAGGACATCGTCACCCTCCTCCCTGCCAGCCTCGACTTCTTCTGGACCGATCTTGCCGCAGCCAACGGCGTGCCCTTCACCGCTCCGACGTTCGCGGGCTACAGCACTGCCGGGCCGTTCCCCAGCTGTGCGGGCATCGACGAAACCGCGTACCCGCGCAATGTGGTCTATTGCACCGGCGACAACACCATCTACTGGGATCAGGACTACGCGCTGGAACTGTCCCAGCAGCCGCTCACCGGCGACATGTCCGTCGGCTACCTGTTCTCCAACGCGTACAGCGACGCCATCCAGACTGCATTACGCAGCCAGCGCACCGGCGAGTCGCGGGCCCTGTTCAACGACTGCCTCACCGGCGCCTGGGTGGTGTTCATTTCCCCGCCGATTCCCGAGACCAGGACGAACAAACTGGAGCTCTCGGCCGGCGACCTCGACGAAGCGATCATCACCGCCATCGCCCGCAGCGACGAGAGCACCGACACCAACGTCAATGGCAGCGCCTTCGAGAAGATCACCGCCTTCCGCACCGGTGTGCTCGGCGGCCTCAACGTCTGCCGAGACTCAGTCAGCTGACTGAGCCAGCGTTCGCATCGTTGCAGCCGACACACGACCCGCGCGTCGGGGCAGCCTGATGAGCAGTCGTGGTCGGCGGAGAGCCCAGCGCACCTCCAGGTCGCGTTCGACAAAGCGCCGCCGCTGGCCATCGATGTCCGCCGCGACGTAGCGGAGTTCGATGGTGCTCCGATCGACTGTGGGTGTCACGCAAGGCGTCGCGCTCTCCTCGGTACCGGTATCCGGTGGTCTGTGGCATGCGCTGATCAGATGATCTGTGTGCCAGAGCGCCTTGCTCCTTGCGCCGTCGGCTTCTGATTCTCGGGGTCGTGGTGTCCGTTACTGCTGCCGCCGTTGGCGGCGGCTGGCTGTTGTGGCATCCGCGTACCGATCCGGGCGATCTCGCGGCGCTTCTTCGCACTGTCCCCGATGTACCCGGTGGGAAGCTCTACCAGGAATCGACGTCCAACACGGGCTGCTCGTGGACGGACTGCCGAGAGGCGCGGGTTGCTCGCACATACCTCTTCACGTGCTGCTTTGGTTCATCGGCGACTGACCCGCCCAGAGCTGCCGATCTGCGCGGCTTGACGCTCCGGTCGGTAGACCGCAGAGTTCCTTCCGATGCCGACGACGATTGAGTTCTGGCCCGAGTACGGCGACGGCCCCCTCTGGACGACCGACGGCGAGGCAGTCGACCCTTTCGCGCTGGCGCTGTCAACCGATCTGGCGGAAGCTCTGCGGTCATGGAACGCCGGCTACGACGACTCAAAGCTGCCGTTCGAAACGAGTGATGAGGCGTGGCTCGACGAGGGCGCCCGATTGCTGGCGGCAGTTCGCTCCGAACTGGGCGAGGGGTACGACGTCGTCGTGACTGAGCCTTGGTGGGGTGAGACGCCGAACGCATAGCTGTAGATAGTCCAGTGATCGAGCGAGGCTGGCGAAGTTGTCGCCCGTGCGACAGGATTCAGCTCATGAGCGCGAGCGACCCAGACCTTGTTCGCTACTGGTTCGAATTCGACCTGAGGGCCGTTGCGCTCGAGCGGCGGGAGGGCGTCGTCTACGTCGATGGGGGCTCAATCGCCTATCGCTTCTGCCCGAGGTCCGTTGCGAGTTGTATCACGTTCCGTCATACTGAAGGCATGGCAAAAGCGATCTCGGTGCGGTTAGACGATGAAGCGGAGCGTGCATTGCGACTCCTGCAATCGACCGGTCTCAGCCGGTCCGAGGCGATCCGGTCGTCATTGCTGGCATCCGCTGATCGGATGCGCAGGCGCAGTCAGCTGGCTGCTGAGGTCGCTGCACTCGAGGTCGACGCCGACGACCGCAGTGAGATGTACGCGGTCGCGTCGTTGATGGAGTCGATGCGTGCAGCGGGGTGACGTCTTTCGCTTCAAGATCCCCAAGGTTGTGGGGCACGAGCAGCAGGGTGAGCGGTACGGAGTTGTCGTGCAGTCCGACGTGATGCTGCCTCGCTCTGTTGTCGTCGTCGCTCCCACGTCTCGAAGCGCGAAGCCTGCGTCGTTTCGGCCGGAAGTCGAGGTCGCTGGTGATCGCACGCGGGTGTTGGTCGAGCAACTCGGCGCTGTTGACGTTCAGCGGCTCGGGCGTAGCGTCGGCAGACTCACCACCGAGGAGATGTGGTCCGTCGACGAAGCCCTTGTCGTCGTTCTCGGTCTCGACTGAGCCACGCTGAGCTGCCGGTAGGCGCTACCTGTCGTCCAGAGTCGGAGAGCGCATATCGACGGCTGGGAAACCGGTGGTGTGGGAGGGGTCCGGATCAGTTGATCCGAGCGCACGTCGGCGCTGAGATGCGGTAGTACAACACCTCACGGCCGACTTAGCGGGTTGGGGCGATCGGGCCGTGCCCCCGAGGTGCCGGTCAAGGGACAGGCAAAGGTTCCCTGATACCGCTAGGTCGCTGGCGGCGCGACCGTTGTCGTTGTCGACGTCGTGGTGGTGGGCTTCACCGTCGTGGTGGTGGGCTTCACCGTCGTGGTCGTCGTGGGGACAACCGTGGTACTGGTGGTGCTCGACGTCGTCGTGGTGTAGTTCGGGTCGGGCCGGTTGAAGCTGGGCAGCATGTCGTCCTTCGTTTGCTGCTCGGGCTCCTTCTTCCCGTCCCATACCCACACTTGGTCGCCCTTCTCCACCAGGGCGGGGAACACGGTGCTGAGGAACTTCGGGATGCGGATGCAGCCGTGCGAAGCAGGCTTCAGCGGTACGTTCTCGGCCCCATGGATGGCAATGCCGTAGTTGAAGTACACCGGGTCGTACATCCCACCGAGCGGGCCGACCCGCTTGCCCACGTAGAAACGGTTGATCTTGAACACGCCGCCAGGGGTCTTCGCCTCGGCGCAGATGCCCTTCGTGATCGGCTCCGGCAGCGCAACACCCTGGTTGTCGGTGTCGATCGTGACCTCCTCGCAGAAGGTCTGCGGTGTGCCATCGGGGTTCAGGAGGCCCGACGAGATGTGAGAGATGAACCTCGCCGTGTCGTCTTCGAACACGATCAGCACCTGCTTGTCGAGGTACACCTCGACATGAGTGGTGGTGCTGTTGGTGCGGCGGGGCTGCAGGACGATCTCGTCCTGCATCGTCTGCCACATCTCGTTGGTCAGCACACCAGTGGCACGGTCGTATGGCACCGCCAGGACCAACTTCTCGAAGGCCCACAGCGCCTGCTGCGTCCCGCTGCCGAACTGCCCGTCGACGGGGCCGGGTTGGAACCCGAGTTCGGTGAGCCGGGTCTGCAGTGCCGCGACCTCGTCGCCGAACATCCCCTTGCTCAGCGGGCCGCTGAGCTGGGTCTTGACCGTCGCCGGATCGGTGCCGATGACTACCTGTACGAGCGTGCTGCCCGGCACCGTGAGCGAGGAGTCGTCGACGATGCCACCATCGGTCACGCTGCCACCCGACACCTGCTCGTCGTCGTTGCCGGAGAAGCCGACGAACACGACCACTGCCAGCACCGCAGCCGCGGCAATGGCCGGCGTCCAGCGCCCGAGCGGCGATGGAGTTGGCTGTTCTGGGCGCCGGCGTTGCGGCTGGGCTGGGGGCCTACGGCTGTTCACGAACTACTCCGGGGGGTTTCGGACACCACCACGCTACCAACGGCTCGCGCCGCGGTGGCTTCAGGCCGAGCGGTCGACCACCGGTTTGATGTCACGTAGCTCCTTGCGGAGGGCGAACATCTCGCGAACGATGGTTCGGATGACACCGAGCGACGCCAGCGTGCTCTCGCCGCGGGTTCGTGGGAAGTAGTCGACACCGAATTGGATGACGTCGTAGCCCAACTTCTTGGTGCGGATGATCAGCTCCGCATCGATGAACGAGCCCTCGCTCTGCAGCGTGATGTGCTCGAAGATGCGGGTGCGGCACAGCTTGAAGGCGAAGTTGATGTCGCGCAGACGCACCCCGAACAGGCGACGGATCAGCACGTTGTAGAAAAACGTGTAGATCGCTCGGCTGCTGCCTTCACCGGTGCGGTCGTGACGGAACGCGCTGACGACATCGGCGTCGTAGTACCGCAACAAGCGCACCGCACGGCCGACTTCCGCCATGTCGAAGGGCAGATCGGCGTCGCTGTAGAGCACGACATCGCCGGTGGCGGCAGCGAAACCAGTCTTGATCGAGCCACCCAGCTTGCGGTTCACAGGGTGGTGCACCACCTTCACGTGCGGGTCGGCGGCGACGATCGCATCGGCCATCTGGGGCGTGGTATCGGTGCTGGCGTCGTCGACGATGATCAGCTCGTAGTCGAGGATCTCGCCCTTCTCGATGAGCAGCTCGCACTCCTCCTTCGCGTAGCCGACGGCGCGCTCGATGTACGCCTCCTCGTTCCACATCGGGAAGAAGATGCTGAGCTTGCGGAATGGCTCGCGGGTCACGGCGCCCGAGGCTAGCGGGAGAGTCACGGCGCACCGGCGCACCGGCGCGGCGACCGGACAGCCGCTACCCTCTCCGACGTGAACGAGACCTCCGACCCGCCGTTCTCGACGCCGCAACCACAGCCGATCCAGCCCAGTGGCCCGCACCCTGGAGATCTCACGCAGGGTTGGAGCACACTGCTCGGCGTCGGCTGGCTGTTGATCATGACGTCGTTCGCCGCCATCTGGTACAGCTCGCGATTGGTCGGTCTGGCGACCTGGTGGTTGGGCCCCGAGACCGATCCAGAGCTGCTGCTCGTCAACCTCTTGCCCTTCACCGTGCCGGCCGCGCTGAGCACGGCCGCCTTCATGCGCAAGCGATTCCTTCCCTGGTGGGGGCTGGGCGGCGGGGTGTTCATCGCCGCCATCGCGGCGTTCGACGTGAGCGACACACCCGGCTATGCCGCCATCGAGTTCGGCTTGGCCATTGCAGGGCTCTGTATCTCAGCGGCCGGCTTCGCGGGCGTGTACCGATCGACTAACGCCGGGCACAGTCGGTAGCGTCGGACAGCGATGTCCAAGGTCCTCACCTCTCTTCCCGTCGGCGAACGCGTCGGTATCGCGTTCAGCGGCGGTCTCGACACATCGGCCGCGGTTGCGTGGATGCGCGAGAAGGGCGCCCACCCGTACTGCTACACCGCCGATCTCGGCCAGCAGGACGAGGACGATCTGCCGGGCGTGCCCTCACGCGCGAAGGAGTACGGCGCCGAGGCAGCTCGCATCATCGACTGCCGCACCGAACTGGTCCACGAGGGCCTGGTGGCGCTGCAGTGCGGCGCGTTCCACATCACCACCGCCGGCAAGACCTACTTCAACACCACGCCTCTCGGCCGCGCCGTCACCGGCACCTTGCTGGTCACTGCGATGCACGCCGATGGCGTCGACATCTGGGGTGACGGCAGCACGTACAAGGGCAACGACATCGAGCGGTTCTACCGCTACGGGTTGCTCGTCAACCCCGCGCTGCGCATCTACAAGCCGTGGCTCGATCACGACTTCGTCACCGAGCTGGGCGGCCGCGCCGAGATGAGCGAGTTCCTCACTGAGCGCAACCTGCCCTACCGCTCGAGCAAGGAGAAGGCGTACAGCACCGACGCCAACATCTGGGGCGCCACCCACGAGGCCAAGCTGCTCGAAGAGCTGGGCACCAGCATGGAGATCGTCGAGCCAATCATGGGCGTCGCCCACTACCGCGACGACGTTGCCATCGCGAGCGAAGTCGTCACCATCCGCTTCCATGAGGGCTGGCCGGTAGCGATCAACGGCGAGGAGTTCGAGTCGCAGGTGGTGCTCGTGCAGGCTGCCAACGTCATCGGTGGCCGCCACGGTCTGGGCATGTGCGACCAGATCGAGAATCGAATCATCGAGGCCAAGAGCCGCGGCATCTACGAGGCGCCCGGCTTGGCGCTGCTGCACATCGCCTATGAACGGCTGATCACCGGCATCCACAACGAGGGCACGATCGAGAACTATCGCACGATGGGCCGCCGCCTCGGCCGCCTGCTCTATGAAGGCCGCTGGTTCGACCCGCAGAGCCTGATGCTGCGCGAGCCGCTGATGCGATGGGTCGGCGCAGCCATCACCGGCGAGGTCACCGTGCGCCTGCGCCGCGGCGACGACTACACCATCCTCGACACCACCAGCCCCAACCTCACCTACCACCCCGAGCGACTGAGCATGGAGAAGGTGGAGGATCAGGCTTTCGGTCCGCTCGACCGCATCGGCCAGCTCACCATGCGCAACCTCGACATCGAGGACAGCCGCGCGAAGCTCGACGTGTACCGCAATGCGGGCACGCTCAGCAGCGGCAGCCTCACCGCCCTCGAGGGCGGCCAGGCCTGACCGCCCCGCTCTATGTCGGTTGCGCAACGCTGCGTTCCCGGCGTTTGCGTCAGCACACAAACGTTGTGTCGGTTTGTGCGCTGACACAAACCGGGAAGTCCACCGCTGACGGTGCGATTGGCAGCCATCGACGGTTGAATCGGCCGGTATGGCCACCACCGGTCGCCGAGCGGCGAACGCGACAGGTCAGCTCGACATCGAGCTTCGAAACCGAGACACGAGCGGTTTCCGGTCCTCCCGCCTGGCGGCGCTCACCGCCCTTCTCCACAGCATTGGCCCACCTGCCTGGGTTTCTGGTCCCACCGCTGCCGCCCTTCATCAGTTCGAGGGTTATGTGTTGGCGCCGCCGTTTCACGTCACGATCGAACGCGGTCGGCACGTCAACCGCTTCGGGCACCACATCCATACGACTGCCGATCTCGACGAGATCGACTGCGAGACCGCCGTCGGGCTCCCGGCGTTTGCACCCACACGCGTGCTGATCGATCTCGCCGGCTCCGCGAGCGACGAACAGCTCGCTGCGGCCGTGGAGGGGGCGCTACGCGAGGGACTGACCTGCGATGATCACCTTCATCGCCGCATCAACGAACTGCGATCCTCCGGCCGCTACGGCGTGCCGCGACTGGTGAAGCTCCTCGAACAACGAGAGATCACCGGCGGCACCCAGAGTTGGCTGGAACGCGAGTACCTACGACTGCTGCAGGTCGCGGGGCTGCCGCGCCCATCAGCCCAGGTCGTTCTCGGCCGACGACGCGACATCCTCATCCGCGTCGACTTCCACTTCCCGGGCACGCCGATAGTCGTCGAGGTGCTCGGCTACAGGTGGCACCGCACGACTGCCCAGATGAGCATCGATGCCGAACGGGTCACGCGTCTCACGCTCGACGGCAAAGTGGTTGTCCAGTTCACCTACGAACACATCACCAAGGACCCGACCTATGTACTGGCCACCACCGTCGAGGCGCTCCGCCGATGAGGGTCGGTCATGGCGCCGGGCGACCAGACATCCACGAGCCTCACTGCCTCACAAGCGTTCGACGAGCGCTGCCAGAAGGCGGGCGCGATCGACCATCGTGTCGACGAGCACGAACTCGTGATCCGCATGCGCGCCGCCACCGACCGCGCCCATGCCATCGAGCGTCGGTACACCACAGGCCGCGGTGAAGTTGCCGTCGCTGCCGCCTCCCACGCCCACGCCAGCGATCTCACCGAACCCGATGGCAGCTGCCGCGCTCACGGCGATCGGGAACAGCGCGGCGGACGCGCTGGCGGGCATCGGCGGCCGGTTCATCCCGCCGAGGATCTCGATCGTTGCTCCGGCCATCGATGTGGTGAGGCCGGCGAACAGAGCTTCCAGCCGCTCCTTCTCCCCCACCTGCTCGACGCGGACATCCACCTTCACCCGAGTCTCTGCAGGCACGACGTTGTCCACGGTGCCCGCAACGGCGACCGTGGGCGTGACGGTGGTGGCCGTGGCCGGGTCACCGAAGGTCGCGACCCGAGTGATCAGTTCGGCGGCAGCGACGAGTGAGTTGACGCCCTTCTCCGGCTCCAGGCCTGCATGCGCCGCCTTGCCGTGCACCACGATCTCGAACGTGCCGGTGCCCTTGCGGGCGGTCTTCAACGCGCCGCCGTCGGCGCTGGGCTCGCACACGAGCACGTTGCCGCAGGCCAGCGCTCGCTCCTCGATCAGGGCGCGGCTGTGGGCACTGCCGACTTCCTCATCGGAGGTGATCAGGATCTCCACCCCGCTGCGATTCGCGAGCGATGCAACGGCATGGATCGCCTGCACGATGCCGGCCTTCATGTCGAACACCCCCGGTCCGGTGGCGCGGCCACCGGTGACAGCGAACGGACGGGCCGCGACTGCACCGATCGGGAACACCGTGTCGTGGTGACCGACGATCAGCACCTTCGGCGTGCCACCGCCGCTCCAGTGCACGTGCGGGCCGGCGGGGCTGTCGATCACCGACGGCTCGCTGCCCAGTCGTGCGGCCATGACACCGGCCAGCACCTCGGCCGAGCGCTGCATCAGCGGCAGCTGCCGTGAGGGGGACTCGGTGTTGACGAGAAGTTCCAGGTCGGCGAGCATCGCCTGCAGATCGATCACCGGCTCATTCTGCCTCCTCGGTAGGGGGCCCTGTCGCACCCTCATGCCAGACTCCGCCAATGACCTCCCGCCGTCCGGCTGTCCTGCTCGCCGCACTCATGCTCTTCGCCGCCTGCAGCGACGATGGCTCGTCCGCCGACACCACCGCAACGTCGACGTCCGAGGCGACGGCTGAGACCACCACCTCGGTCGCAGAGCTGCCCCTCGGCGAGTTCCGGCTGATGCCGGGCAGCGAGCAGGTCGCCGTGTTGGGTCAAGAACCGGGCGACGTGCTGTCGGTACGCGCACTCGACGGCTCGCTCGCAGCCACCGGCACGGTCGACGAGCAGGGCGCGCTGCTGTTCCGCAAAGTCCTTGCGGGCGACTACACGATCGAGAGCGAGACCGCCCGCTCTGCAGCTTTCAACGTCGCCAGCGTCGAGGCACTTCCCTCGCAGGAGCTGTACGACGAGCAGGAGCTACTGCCCGCCGGCGGGTTCGGGTACATCACCGTTCGCGACGGCACCACCCTCAGCGCGAACGTCGTCCTGCCGGGTCCAGTCGAGGACGGCCCCTACCCCACCGTCGTCGAGTACAGCGGTTACCAGCCCAGCGACCCCGCGAGTGCCCAGATCGCCGCGCTCTACACAGCGCAAGGGCTCGCGTACGTCGGCGTCAACATGCGCGGCACCGGCTGCAGCGGTGGTTCGTTCCGCTACTTCGAGACCGTGCAGTCCCTCGACGGCTACGACGTGATCGAGGCCGTCGCCACCCAGCCGTGGGTGATGGACAACGAGGTCGGGATGGTTGGCATCAGCTACCCGGGCATCAGCCAGCTGTATGTGGCCGCCACACAGCCGCCCAGCCTCAACAGCATTACACCGCTGTCGGTGCTCGACGACAGCACCCGCCACACGCTCTACCCGGGCGGCATCCTCAACACCGGCTTCGCCGTGAACTGGACGCAGGAACGCGTCGACAGCGCCAAGCCATACGGCCAGGGCTGGTCCAAGGAGCGCGCAGATGGCGGCGACGTCGTCTGCGCCGACAACCAGCAGCTCCGCCTGCAGAACCCTGATCTCGTCGCCGAGATCAACGACAACCCGTTCTACAGAAGCGAACTCGGCGATGCTCTGGCGCCGATCACGTTCGTCGACCGCATCGAGGTGCCGGTGTTCATCGCCGGCGCCTGGCAGGACGAGCAAACCGGCGGGCACTTCGCCAACATGCTGTCGTCCTTCACCGGCTCGCCGCACGTCTACATCACACTCACCAACGGGCTGCACACCGAGTCGCTCAGCCCGCCCGTCGCACGCCGCTACATGGAGTTCCTGCAGCTCTACGTCGGCAAGAAGGTTCCCGATCTGTCGGCAGGGGCGGCCATCTCCGGCGCACTGGGTGGGGCAATCTGGGGTGTCACCGACTTTGCGCCGTTCGAGAGCCGTTTCTCGGGCATGACGTACGACGATGCGTTGTCCGCGTTCGAAGCCGACACGCCGGTGCGGGTGTTCTTCGAACAGGGCGGCAACGCAGCCTTCTCGCCCGGCACACCCGAACCCAACTTCGTCGCCGAGTTCGATGCCTGGCCGATCCCCGAGGCCGAGGCCGTCGCCTGGCAGTTGGGCGCCGGTGGCTCGCTGGCTCCTGCCGGGTCGGGCCAGCCCTCCGGTTCGGATGCCTACACCGCCGATCCCACCGCGCTGCCGGCCACGTTCTACGACGGCAACGACCAGGGTGGCGGCAACGGCGTGTGGCGAGCCGATGTCCAGTACCAGTGGCAGCCGCTTCCCGAGGGCACCGGCTTGGGCTACATCACCGCTCCGCTCGAGACCGACACGGTCGTCGCCGGCTCGGGTTCGGTCGATCTGTGGGTGCAGGCCGACGCGGCCGACACCGACCTGGAGGTGACCGTCAGCGAGGTTCGCCCCGATGGCACGGAGATCTACGTGCAGAGCGGCTGGCTGCGGGCCAGCCATCGCGAACTCGACGAGGCCGCCAGCACTGCGCTGCACCCGGTGCACCCGCACACCAAGGACGGCATCGCCGACCTTCCCGCCGGCGAGTTCGTTGCTGTCCGCATCGATCTGTTCCCGTTCGCCCATCCGTTCCGGGCAGGCAGCCAGATCCGCCTCACCATCGACTCACCGGGCAACAGCCGGGCAATCTGGGAGTTCCGCACCACCATCAGCGCCGGCGAAACGGTCACCATCGCCCACGACTCCGAACACCCCTCGCAGATCGTGCTCTCGGTGGTGCCCGTGGCGATCACGGCACCTGCGCCGCCCGCATGCGGCTCGATACGTGGCCAGCCGTGCCGCACCTATGTGGCAGCCGCCAACGGCGGCTGACCGAACGCCGGGTTGCACTCACGGGTGGTGTCAATTGCACCACCGCATGGCGCCGGTCACGTGATCGAATAGGGACATGCATCGTCGCGATGAACTGGCAGCGTTCCTGCGTGCCCGCCGCGAGGCGTTACGACCGCACGATGTCGGCCTGCCACCGGGCCGCGGCAGGCGCACACCCGGCCTGCGACGAGAGGAGATCGCCGTGCTCGCCGGCGTGTCGGTCACCTGGTACACGTGGCTGGAGCAGGGCCGGCCGATCAATGCGTCGGTCGACGTGCTCGAGGCCCTCGCCCGCAGCCTTCGCCTCGACGACGCCGAACGGCAGCACCTGCTGGCGCTGGCCACTCGAACGCCGGGTGAGCCAGCGCCCGACGTCGAACATGTTCCTGACGCACTGGTGCGGCTGATCGACTCGATGCAACCGGCGCCTGCGTACGTGCTCGGCCCACGCTGGGAGTACCTGGCCTGGAACCGAGCGCAGGCGCTGCTGTACCCGATGATCGAGCAACTCGAGCCCGACGATCGCAACCTGTTGTGGGTGGTGTTCGCCGAGCCCACCGCGCGCGCCCTGGTCGCCGATTGGTCCGAGCAAGCACGGCGGATCATGGCCGAGTTCCGCGCCGGCACTGCCGGCCTGCGCACTGATCCGAAGGTGACTGCGCTGGTGGAACGGCTACGCACCACGAGCCCGGAGTTCGCCGAGTGGTGGGCACAGCTCGACGTCGCCCAGTTCCAGACCAGAGTGCGCCGCTACCACCATCCACGTGCCGGCGACCTGGCCTTCGAATACCAGCAGCTCACGCCCAGCGAGTGGCCCGGCCTGAAGGTGGTCTGCCAGCTACCCCTGCCCGGCGACGACAGCGCGGAACGCCTCGCCGCCTGGCGCAGCATCGCCTGAGCCCGCGCCACAGCCGAGCCGAGCGAGCCAGTCCGGCTCCCGGCTGCTGACCTTCTCGTCTACTCATTTCGATTTCGATTCCCGCGGGCCGAATCGAAATCGAAATGAGTTGACGACACGAGCACATGGTCCGCCCGGCCCGACGGCGCGGAGAGCCTCAGCTCAGCAGGAGGAGCTCGTTCAGAGCGGCGACGGTGAACACCTCGCTTCCAGAGTGCAACATCGACACAGTCTGCCTTCTTGGCGACGGCTCAGCGGTAGCCTCGACGGGCCATGGACGTGACCGCTGAGAGCCTCCAACGACGCACGTTCGCGATCATCAGCCACCCCGACGCGGGCAAGACGACGCTGACGGAGAAGTTCCTCCTGTACTCGGGTGCCGTGCAGGTGGCCGGCGCAGTCCACGCCCGCGAGGGCCGCCGCAGCGCCCGCAGCGACTGGATGGAGCTCGAGCAGCAGCGTGGCATCTCGATCAGCTCGACCGTGCTGCAGTTCCCGTACGCCGTCGCAGGCACCGAATACACCATGAACCTGCTCGACACACCCGGCCACCGCGACTTCAGCGAGGACACCTACCGGGTGCTCTCCGCTGTCGATGCCGTGGTGATGGTGCTCGACGCTGCCAAGGGCATCGAGGCACAGACACTCAAGCTGTTCCAGGTGTGCCGCTCGCGCAACCTGCCGGTGATCACGTTCCTCAACAAGTACGACCGGCCCGGCCGCGACCCACTGGAGCTGCTCGACGAGATCGAGCAGCAGATCCAATTGCGCCCCACTCCCGTCACGTGGCCGGTGGGCAGCGGCGACGAGTTCAGCGGCCTCGTCAACCGCCGCACCGGCCGCTACACCGCCTACACCCGCACCGCCCGCGGTGCCTCAGAGGCGTTGGAGGTCGAGTCCGACATGCAGGCTGCCGCAGATGCAGCAGGCACCGGAGAGGCACGCGTGTGGAAGGCCGCACTCGACGAGATCAGCCTGCTGGAGGCCGTCGGCGCCGATCTCGACCTGCCGTCGTTTCTCGCCGGGGAATCAACCCCGCTGTTCATCGGCTCGGCACTCACCAACTTCGGAGTGCGCACGCTGCTCGACGCAGTCGTCGAGCTCGCTCCCCCGCCGTCTGCCCGCATCGACCGCGACGGTGAGCCGCGTGCACTCGAGGCACCGTTCAGCGCGTTCGTGTTCAAGGTGCAGGCCAACATGGATCCGTCGCATCGTGATCGCATCGCATTCGCCCGCATCTGCTCGGGTCACTTCGAACGCGGCATGTCGGCCACCAATGCGCGCACCGGCCGCGACATGACCACCAAGTACGCCACCACCGCATTCGGGCCGGATCGCGAGACCGTCGACGATGCGTACCCCGGCGACGTGGTCGGCCTGGTCAACGCCACCGGCGTGCTGCTCGGCGACACGCTCTACGAGGCAGGGGCGGCCGGCTCGGCCGTCACCTTCCCGCCGATCCCACGCTTCGCCCCCGAGGTGTTCGCCCGCGCCCGCCCGCTCGACAACGGCAAGTTCAAGCAGTTCCGCAAGGGGCTGGAACAGCTCGACGAAGAGGGCGTGGTGCAGGTGTTGCGCGACCCCGACATGGGCGACGTCGAGAACGTGCTGGCGGCTGTCGGCCAGTTGCAGTTCGAGGTCTTCGCCTACCGTTTGGGCAGCGAGTTCGGCGCCCCCACCGAGATCGTCTCCGCCCCGTATCAAGCCATCCGCCTCACCGACAAGCAGTCGGCCGAGCGCCTGCGCCAGATCGGCGGCATCCGCATCCTCACCCGCGGCGACGGCGCGCTGTGTGCGCTGTTCGAGAACAAGTACCGCCTGCAGCGGCTGATGAGCGACGAGCCCGAGCTGATGCTCGAGCCGATCATCGCCGACGCCACAGTCCTCTGAGGTCACTGCCCCGCACTGAGCGCGCTGTACTGGCACCTTCCTCCGCCCAAGGGCGGGCGACCATGCCAGATCGGTAGTGCTGGCCCACCCATGGGTGGTGGAGCATGCCAAACGCCATCACCTGCGGCGACCCCGGTCCGCAACTACCACTTGGTCGCTGAGGGCTAGTTGGGGGCGAGTGCGTCGGCGAGGAGTGATTGTTCTTCGGCGCCGAGTGGGATCGACGACACCGCTGCCAGCGCCGCCGGCGACATCTTCTTCGCGGTCTTGCGGATCACGTCGATCAAGTGGTCACGCTCGAGTTGAGCGGCAACTGATGCGAGCTGGGTCTCGATGAACACCAGGCACGCCGCGTCTTCCACCAGTTGGCCGCCGGCACTTTGCCGCAGCACCATCGCCTGCACCAACGCGATGTCGTCGGCCGCGAAGCCGATCTCGGACAGCAACTCACCCACATCGGCCGCGTGGCGCCTTCGTTGGTCGCGCTTCCAATGAAGGTAGCCAGCTCGCCCAGCCGCGTACTGGGCGCGGGGCAGCTCCCAGCGGCGTAGGTGGTGCGCTCGCGCGGCCAGCAGCACGAGGTCGCCGGCAGAGGGAGCGAGGACGGCGACCCATTCCGCGGCAAGTTCGCCGTGCACCATTGCCAGCGGTCTCGGGCCTGCGCCGCGAACGTCCACAGCACCCGGGTCGCCGGCATTCGCGGCGTCGATCGCGGCACACGCCGCCGCGTAGGATGGCGATGCGCTCAGACCGCACACTCCGACTCGCCGACCTCGGCAACGAACGGGGCCTGCTCGCCATAGTCGACGTAGAAGTCGGGCGCCTCGGCAGGCGTCGGGAACACATCGAGGTCCTTCAGCCCGGCGGCAACAGCACTCGCACCGCCGACGCGATCCATCCAGGCACGGAACGCCTCGCCTGCAGAGCGCTCCTCGTGAAAGCGGCGGATCACCCGTGCAGCGGCCTTCGGGGCGGCCTTTGCCGGCAGGCGCAGGGCCTTGTCACCGAAGTGGATCTGCTCCTGGCCGACGTACCCACCGAGCAGCATCTGGTAGCCCGGCGCAGCCTGGCCGTGGGCGCGGCGCTCGGCGCCGAAGAACCCGATGTCGGCGATGTGGTGCTGCCCGCACGAGTTCGTGCAGCCGGAGATGTTGATGCGGACGCCACCCACCTCGGCAAGGCCTTCGGCCTCCAGCTCCTCACCGATCGCAGCGGCGAGGCCGCGGGACTGGGTGACCGCGATGTTGCACGTGTCGCTGCCCGGGCAGGCGACGACGTCGCGGGCCAACTCGGCGCCCGGACGGGCCATGCCGATCGCCTCCAGCCGTGCGAACAGCACCGGCAGCTGCGCCTCGGTGAGGCCGCGGTACACCACGTTCTGCCGATTGGACAGGCGCACGTCGGCGCCGAGCTCGCGCTGGATAGAAGCGAGTGCACGGAACTGGGCGGCGGTGATGTCACCGAGTGCGGCGTAGGCGACGGCCGACACGGTGCCGTTGGCGGTGCCGCGGACGACCGAAGTCGCGACCCAACGGTCGTAGGGGTCGCGCGGGGTGAGGGCGACAGCGACGCCGTGACCGACGGCCGTCACCTCGCCCGACGAGGCCCGGCCGGCGGGCGCATCGCCCATCTTCTGGACATACTCGGGAATGCCGCCGGGCCACGATGACGAGGCAGGAAGGGTGTGACGCAGCTTCAGCACGCGCCGGCGGACCTCGTCGATGCCCAACTGATCGACGACCCACTTGAGGCGGGCGCGCAGCTTGTTGTCACGGTTGCCGGTCTGCTCGAACAGGCGCAGGACCGCCTCGATCGTGGGCAGCAGGTCTTCCCTGGACGTGAACTCCTCGAGTGCCAGCGCCGGGTGCGGGTTGGCGCCGAGGCCGCCGGCGATGAACACCCGGAAGCCGGCCTCCGTCGTGCCGTCGGGCAAGGTACGAGTCACGGCGATGACGCCCGCGTCGTTGAACATCGCCTGCCCACAGTCGGTGCTGCAGCCGCTGAAGTTGATCTTGAACTTGCGCGGCAGGCGCTGTCCCAACGGGTTGCGCACGAAGTGCTCGAATGCCGCTTCGGCCCATGGCGTGACATCGAGCTGCTCGTGCGGGCAGGCGCCGGCGAGATGGCAGGCCATCACGTTGCGCACGGTGTCACCACATGCCTCGCGTGAGGTGAGCCCGACCGAGCCGATCAGGCGCATCACCTCCGGCACACGGGTCAGCTCGACGTAGTGCACCTGGACGTTCTGGCGAGTGGTGATGTGCCCCCAGCCGCGGGAGAACTCCTCGCTGATGCGAGCCATCATGTCGAGCTGCTCGGGCGTGATCGTGCCGGCGGGCAACTTGATGCGGACCATCTGATTGGTGCCGCCCTGACGCTGGCCGTAGATGCCGTTGTTCAACCGCATCACACGGAACACGTCCTCGCCGATCTCACCTGCGAGGTACTGCGCGATGGCGCGCTGGAAGCGGTCGATGTCGCGCTGCTGCTCGGCATCGAGGTCGCGAGGTGCAGTGATGACGGGGGTGACGCCCACGAGTTGGCCTCCGGTGATTCATGTCGAGCTAAATCCGACTATGCGAATCAACAATAGGGCAAATTGCTCGGAGCGGCAACGGCTGCACCGAAACAGCCAACCCGGATCAGTCGCCGGGCAGCTCGCCGATCTCGCGCAGTCCGTCGTGCAGCGCCAGCCGAAGACGGCGGACCATGTCAGGGCTGAGGTGCGCGACGAGACCGGCGCCGGCATGCCCGACCTCCTCCACGGTCAGCACGACTCGCGGTTCGGCATCGTCGTAGTCGTCGGAGATCGCCACCGCCCACGACAGGCGCGCTGCATCCTCGGCGCCCTCGGGCAGATCGTCTTCGCGGAACGGGTAGTCGTCGATCGAGCGGCGCATCGGGGTGCCTTTCAGGAAGCGTCAGGACAGCGTGACATGAAGCGCGAGGGGGCCACGGAACTCGAAGCCAGCGATCTGTGCCGGCCGGGTGAGGGTGATCTGTGCGAAGCGATCGAGTAGTCGCTCGACGGCGAGGCGCACCTGCTGACGACCCAGCCACTCACCGAGGCAGCGATGCTCACCGACCGCGAACGCAAGATGCGCGCCTTCGCGGCGATCGAGCAAGAACGTGTCGGGATCGCTCCAGCGACGTGGGTCGCGGTTGGCTGCGCCGAGGCACGCTGCCACCAGCGAACCCGCCGGAACCTGGACCCCGGCCAGGTTCACGTCGTGCACGGCCTGGCGGGTCGCGGTGCCGACGGGAGACACCCACCGGAAGGTCTCCTCGATCACCTTACGCAGCACACCACGGTCGGCGCGCACCGCGGCCATCACCGCAGGCTGCGTGAGCAGCACCCACATGACCAGAGCGACGCCGTCGCGAGGTTCGTTGATCCCACCCGACACCATCAGGCGGATGTTGTTGACGATCTCGTCACGCGTGAACCCGCGCTGCACGTACATGACCAGCTCGCCGGCGGCGAGGGCCGAATCGATCGCGCCGGCCAGTTCGGCATTGGCGACGGCGGCGATCGCCGACCGGTCGGGGTCGTTCTCGAAGTTGGCGATACCGGTGCATACGCCACGGTTCCAGCGGGCAAGGTCGCTCCACTCCACGGACCAACCCAGCGCAGCGGCAAGGGCGAGGTTGGCAAGCGGCTCGGCATAGGCGGCCATCAGTTCCACCTCGGCGCCACCACCGGGGAACTTGTCGATCAGCTCCTCGAACAGGCTCGGCAGCCCCTCGCGCACCACCGGCAGCGCAGTCGACGAGACGAATGGCGGACGCATGCCCTCCGCCAGCCGATCGTGCGCGGCGCCGTCGAGCGTCAGCATGTTCTCGCCGAGGCAGTCGCGCAACCACGACGGCTGGGTGTTGCTGCGGTAGGCCGCAGGGTTCTCACACACGTGCAACACGTCGTCCCAGCGGGTGACCAACCACATCTCGAGACCGGGCACGAAGGCGACAGGCGCGTGTTCCTGCAGCGCGGCGAAGATCGGGTACGGGTCGCGCTCGAGCGCGTCGAGCGTGATGTCCGCCGGCTTCATGTCGATCGGCCACCGTGCGCCGCACTGATGCGTCGGGTCAGTGCGAGCACGAACAGGCCACCGGACACGACGAGCACGGCGATCACCGCGACGAACCCCTGGCGCGACACCGGGTGGTGCACCAACAGGATCACCATGGACGCTGCGCTCACCAGCCACGCGGCCGACGCGATGCGGGCAGTGATCCCCTCGAGTTGGGTCAGCTCCTTGTCGTGGCTGACGGCCGTGTGTCGGGCGCCTTCCGTCCGCAACAGCGACTCCAGCCACCGCACCGGCGAGGAGACGACCAGCAGCACGATCGGCGCCCACAGCGCCATCGTGCCGGCGATCCACCGTTCGTCGGCGGCGCCGATGCGCGCCTGCCCGTTGACCGCCG
>JAYSPV010000079.1:0-6634 GCA_043721915.1 Ilumatobacteraceae bacterium
GTGGCCAGCACGCTGCCACCACCACCTACCACGGTGGTGCCCCCGCCGCCCTCGCCGAACACGGTGCCGGCCAACTCCGGCACCGGCCGTCGGGTCATCTACTCGAAGTCGCAGATGCGGGTCTGGATCGTCGATGCAAGTGACACCCTGCTGCGCACCTACCGCGTGTCGGGTCGTTTCTCGCAGCCGGCGCTGGGTACCTACTCGGTCTTCTCGCGCTCGTCGTTCACTTGCCACAAGGGCAACTCGTCGATCTGCATGCGGTGGATGGTGCGTTTCACCCGCGGGCCCAGCGGTGACAACATCGGCTTCCACGAGATCCCCCGTCGCAACGGAGTCCCGATGCAGAGCGACAGCCAACTCGGGCAGGCCTTGTCGGCCGGGTGCGTCCGTCAGAGCACGGCCGAT
Organism: Ilumatobacteraceae bacterium; assembly: GCA_043721915.1. Classification (GTDB taxonomy): domain Bacteria; phylum Actinomycetota; class Acidimicrobiia; order Acidimicrobiales; family Ilumatobacteraceae; genus UBA668. The sequence goes on from JAYSPV010000079.1 coordinate 409, forward strand.
GCTCAGTTCATGTGGGGCTGGGCGTACATCGGCACACGTGTTGTCGTCATCTGGTGACACCCGTCGGCCATTGCGGCCGACCTGCGCGCTCGGGCACCCGCCGCTAGCCTGAGCGATCCATGGAGTCAATGCCATCCGACCCACCCCAGCCGTACAAGCCGCGCCACACCAACGCCCAGCGTGCGATCCTCGGCCTCAACATCGTGTTGGCCCTGGCCTGCCTGATCGGTGCCGGAGCAATCATCTACGGCAAGCAGCAACTCGACCGACGCCTGCAGACAGGCGCCATCGCCCTCGACAACGCCGGTGCGCCTTCGGCCACCTCCGACGCCAACGGTGCGACGAGCAGCACTGGCGTCCCCGAGACGTTTCCCCCCGCTGATCCCCAGGCGAAGAACTTCCTGATCGTCGGCTCCGACGCAAACGCGTGCGTCGACGCCGACTCCCCCTGGTCCGGCGCCGCCGATCCGTCGCGGGAGAACATCGGTAACCGCAGCGACACCATCATGGTGATGCGGGTCGACCCAGCCACACGAACCGCTGCGGTGCTCTCCTTCCCCCGCGACCTGTGGCTGCCGATACCGGGCAAGAGCAAGGGTCGTATCAACTCGGCCTACATCAAGAACGATCCGTCGCTGCTCAGCCAGACGATCTTCGAGAACTTCGGCATCGCCGTCGACCACTACATCCAGGTCGACTTCTGCGCGTTCAAGCGAATTGTCGATGCGGTCGGTGGCGTCGCTGTGCCATTCAGCACACCGATCATCGACAAGAGCGTCAACATCAACATCCCCAACGCTGGTTGCCACACATTCAGCGGCGACGAAGGGTTGGCGTACGTTCGGTCGCGGCACCTCAAATGGATCGATTCGAACGGCAAGGCTCACGAAGACACCGGCTACGACCTGGCCCGCATCTCGCGGCAGCAGGATTTCTTGCGCCGCACGCTGCGAGCGGCCCTCGACAAGGGCATCTTCGATCCTGCCGTGGCGCAAGCCCTGATCGTCTCGCTGCAGACCGACATCATCACCGAGCAGGGCTTCACCGTCAACGACATGCTCGAGTTCGCCGGCGTGCTGCGCGACGTCGATCCGGCAGCGATCCGCACCTATCAGATCGAGGCCAGCCGTCTGATCGTCAGCGGCAACGACGTCCTCGAGCCCAAGATCAAGGGCGACAACATGAAGTCGATCCTTGCGATCTTCCGCGGTGAGGCCCCGTTGGCCGGTGCCCCGGAGCAGGCGTTCGAGTCGACCACGACCTCGTCGGCCACGACCACCACCATCTCCACGGCGCCCGGAGCCACCGTCGCAACGACGCCCGCAGTGGCCACCACCGTGCCGGCGGCCACAACCTCGACCGTGCCGGTGGCCACCGAGAACCCCAAGGGCGATATCGTGCCCGACCCGAACATCACCTGCTGACCCGTCAGCCGCGAGTGGCAGCGTCAGGTCGGGCGGTCCAGGGCTCGGGATAGCGCTTCGGCGACCTCGCTGGGGCCACTGATCGTCAGGCAGCGCGAGCCGGTGCGAGCGGCGAAGGCCATCGCCTCGTCGCTGTCCCCTTCTGGAGCCACGATGACCAATTCGGTCAGCCCGGCAGCAGCGGCGACGGCGTCGCCCTCCACCGTTGCACGGCAGTCACTGAGCAGCACCGTCACCTTTCGGCCTGCCCGGCTGCGCGACAGCTGCTCGCCGGCGACCCGCAGTGCACCGGCCAGGTCGGTGGTACCGAAACCACGCAGCGACAGCACGTCGTGGACCACCAGGTCACTGGGCTTCGGTGTCAGCTGGCCCTTGGCAACCACCACATCCTTGCCGAACGCCAACACGCTGTAATCCTCCGGGCTTCGGCTGGCCACCGCTGCGGCGGCCAGCGCCGCTGTGGCCAACGGCTTGCCCCCCATCGATCCGCTGCGATCCACCAGCAGGCAGATCGCAGTGGCGGGCTTCACCCAACCGCGAACCTTCAACCGCTCGACGTCGATGGTGCCGCCGCGGCCTTCGATGATCGCCTCCAGGCTCGCGTCGAGGTCGAGGTCACCGCCGTCGGGTCGGTACGGCAGCTCGCGCAACACGCCGACACCCCGAGGGCGTACCGGCCCACGCCGAGCGATGTCGATGAACAGCTTTCCCGCCAACCGCTTGGCCAACTCGCGTAACCGACGATCGGTGGCGCCGACCAGATCGGCGAGCATCGCCAGCGTCTCGTCCGGATCGTCACGCAGGCCTTCCTCCACTGCCGTTTCGTCGAGCTCGCCGACCTCGGGTGACACCTGTTCGAAGCGCGGATGACGCGACAGCTCGCGTCGCGATGTGGTGCGCTTCTGGCTGTTGGCCACCTCGGCATCCGCCTCGTCGCCCTCCTTCACCTGCGGCGGCGGAGTCAGCCCTTGTTCGCCCCGCTCGGGGCTGCCACTTTTCCCTGGTCGCCGTCGGCTTCCTCCGGCGTAGCGAAGACCTCGCGCCACAGCTCGGTGACGATGTCCTCCGCGTTCCGGTTGCAGCCCTCTCGCAGCCGAAGCCGACCGCTGAGCGCGACCAACGCCGCATCGAGACCGACCGCAGGATCGTCGGCGGCCACGCCGCGCAGGGACGACAATGAGGCGGCCACCGCCGCGGCATCGATCGCGCCGCGCACGGATGAGCCAATGCGAACGTCGGGGTGCGACCGGGTGCGGCGAACCACTTCGACGGCCCCCGCCAACCACACAGGGTCGATTGCGGCGGCCGGCAGTGCACGCTGCACGATCGACACCTCATCGGCGGCATCCTGATAGCCCACCGACAGTCGACACACGCGGTCGTACACCGCACTGCTGATTCGTGCGGTGCCGATGGCGTCGAACGGGTTCATCGCCGCGACGAGGCGGAACCCGCCCGACGCCACAACTCGGCCGAGACGCGGCACGTGCAGTTCGCGTTCGCTCATCACGGTGATCAGCACGTTCAGCGTCTCTTCCGGGATGCGGTTGATCTCCTCCACATACAGCAGCGAGCCGTCGCGCATCGCAGTGACGAGCGGGCCATCGACGAAGACGTCGGGGTCGTAGCCGGCCGTGAGCACCCGGGCAGGATCGAAGTGGCCGACAAGTCGCGCAGGGGTGAGCTCCGCGTTGCCCTCGACGAACTCAAAGCCGAGGCCTAGCTCGTCGGCGACCGCGCGTAGCAGGGTGCTCTTGCCGGTACCGGGCGGGCCTTCGAGCAGCACGTGACGGTCTGCCGCCAGCGCAGCGACGGTCAGCTCGATCTCGCGTGCTCGGCCGACGACGCGACCGAGCACCCGTTGCATCAGAGCGGACTGGTCAGTCATACATGATCACGCCTCTGATGTTCTCCCCGTTGCGCATCGCCTGGTAGCCGACGTTGATCTCGTCCAGCGAGTAGCGCTTCGTGATCAGTTCGTCGAGCTTCAGCTGGCCCTCGCGGTACAGGCCGAGCAGCTTGGGGATGTCGTGGCGCGGGTTGAGCGACCCGAAGATCGTGCCCTTGATCTCCTTGTTCCACATCGCCAACTCGAACAGGTTGACCGACGACTCGGTCTGCGTCATCGGCGCGATCGCAGTGACCACGATCGTGCCGCCCTTGCCCGCCATCGCGGTGCCGAGCTGCATCATGTCGCCGTAGAGCACGCCCGGGGTCATGATCACCTTGTCGGCCATCTGCCCCCACGTCAGCTCGCGGATCGCCGGCATCGCCTCCGCCATCGAGGCGAACGTGTGGGTGGCACCGAACTCCATCGCCTTCTCGCGTTTGAACTCCACGGGGTCGATGGCGATCACCCGCCTGGCACCGGCCATCGCGGCGCCCTGCACGGCGTTGATGCCGATGCCGCCGATGCCCACGACCACGACGGTGTCGCCGGGGCGCACATCGGCCCGATGGGTGGCCGATCCCCAACCGGTGGCGACACCGCAGGACACCAGCGCCACGACGTCGAGCGGCAGGTCGTCGTCAACCTTGATCACCGATGCCTCCGCAACTGCGGTGTACTCGGCGAACGTACCCAGCTTGGCCATCAGCTTCACGGGCTGGTCGCCGAGGAAGTGGCGGCTGGTGCCATCGGTGATCATGCCCGTCTGCATCGCGCCGGCGCCTGCGTCGCACAGGTTCTGGCGCCCGGTGCTGCAGAAGCGGCAGCGACCGCACGAGGGGATGAAGCTTGCCGAGACGTGGTCGCCGGGCTTGACGCTGGCCACGCCGGGGCCGACTTCGGCGACGACGCCGGCGCCCTCGTGACCACCGATGATCGGGAAGAACGGCGGCATGCCTGCAGCCGCGAGCATCTCTGCGGGCGGCACCATGTCGCCGGTGACGAAGTGTTCGTCGCTGTGGCACATGCCGGCGACCTTCCACTGCACCAGCACCTCGCCCGCCTTCAACGGGTCGATCGAGATCTCCTCGATCTGCCAGTCCTCACCGATTGCGTGCAGTACCGCAGCGCGACTCTTCATCAGACGAACCCCCTCGAACAACGTCACTCACCCGATGGCCAAGCTATCCAAGCAGGGGCCGTCCGGCAGAGTCGACCTCGTCGCCCGCGGACGTGTGGCACACTCCGCCGCCCATGGGCCAGTGAACAGGCCGGATTGGTAGGCATCTGCCGCCCATGGGCAGCGAAGAGCGCCAATGGGTGACGGCGGCATCTGGCGATCTGCTCTAGCCTCTGCGCTCGTGCCCGAACAGCGACAGTGGTCCTTCTTGGGGCGAGACGCGTTGATGAACGAGATCGAGGCGCTGCTCGAGGGAGGCCGGCACGTCATCCTCGGCGGGGTCGCTGGGCTGGGTAAGACCCGGCTGGCGAGCGAGATTGCGGCAGCGATGAGCGCCAGGCGGGTCACCGTACAGCGAGTTGTCGCCAGCCCGGCCTCCTCACCAGTGCCACTCGCACCGTTCGCGTCGATGCTCGGGCCCGAGACCGGCAGCGACGTGGTCGGCACGGTGCTCCGTGCGCTCGGTGCCGACGGCAGGAGTGGCGCCGGCGACCCGCTGCTGCTGGTCGACGACCTGCATCTCTCGACGATGCAAGCGCACCGTGCTGCAGCAGGTACTGCTCAGCGGCAGTGTGCGGCTGCTCGGCACGCTCCGCGCGTCGGCCGATCTGCCACCTGCCATCAGCCGGCTGCGCCACGAGGCGGATGTCGTCACCATCGATGTACCGCCGCTGCCCGACGAGCAGATCGTCGCACTGGTCGAGGCCGCACTCCGCGGCGTGCTGGACGGCCGCTCACGCCAGCTACTGACCTCGGCCTGCGCCGGCAACCCGATGTACGCCCGCGAGCTGGTGGAGGGCTCGATCGACTCAGGCGTGCTCTCTCCGCACGCCGGCGTGTGGACGTTCCACGGCGAGATGGCCGCAACTCCGCTGCTCGAGGAGGTGGTGCTCGCCCGCCTCGCGCCACTGCAGGGCCCAGAAGTGGAGGCGCTGGAGCTGCTGGCCGTCGGCGGCCGACTTCCGTATCTGCTCGTCGAGCAGGTCGTCGGCTCCGAGCCGCTCGAACGACTGGAACGGATGCGTGTCGTGCACGCATCGCAACCGAACCCGTCGCGGCCCGTGCAGCTCGACGTTGTCCACCCGCTGTACCGCGAGCTCACCCGCGCCCGCCTCGGCACACTCGCCCGCATGCGGATCTACCGCACGCTGGCAGCCGCGGACACGGCCGCCAGCGGCACCGCGACAGTGGCGGAGAGCGACGTACTCCGTTCAGCGATGTGGCACGTCCGTGGCGGAGTGGAGCTCGCTCCGGCGTCGTTGATCCTCGCCGCGCGTCGCGCTGTCGACATCGGCGACAGCCCGCTGGGCGCCGAGTTGGCCGAGGTGGCGTATCGCACGAGCGGCCTTCCGGAGGCCGCGTTGCTCGCTTCGTGGTGTCTCGCCGAGGTCGGCCGCCATGACGATTCGATCGAGTTGCTCAACGACGCCGCCGAGCGCGGCGCCGACCCGTGGGAGCACACGGCGATGCGGATGCGCGCAGCCGAGGAGTGGTGGTGGACCGGCCGCCTCGAGCAGGCGCGGCAGTACCTGGACGCGACAGCCCTCGAGCCCGGCCCGTGGGATGCGCTGCTCGAAGCCCAGCGCAGTGTGTTCGCGGTACTCGACGGCGACCTGCCCGAGGCCTGGCGATTGGCTCGGCCACTGGTGGCGCACCCGCATCTGTGGGTCCAGTTCGTCGCCGCGATCGCCATCGGCAACGCCGGCATCTACGGCGACGAGACCGACGAGGCGA
>JAYSPV010000080.1:0-2483 GCA_043721915.1 Ilumatobacteraceae bacterium
GGCACGCCACGGCGCTGGTAGGCGTGGACGGCCGACGCGTTGAAATCGAACGCCGCGCCGACGCGGCGGGCGATGCCGGCGTTCTGCTCGAAGTGGGCCTGCGTCGGCTGCTCGGCGAGTAGCGCGATGGTGCGGCCCAGCAGCGCATGGTCGTGCAGCCATGGGTCGCCCTCCAGAGCGACGTACTCGTGCGGCGGCAGCAGCACGAACACGCTGCCACTGTCCATCACAGCAGAATCGGGGGTGACGATGTCGGCAGCGACGCCGGCCCCGCGGAGCTCGTGCACGATGACGTCGGCCAGCTCGTGGAAGAACGCGTTCTGGTACGGCGAGAGCACCAGTTGCAGGTGCGGTTCGGTTGCCATCGGGGTCAGTGCCCGCGGAACTGCCGCACCGCATCGATGGCGGTGGTTCGTGCGACGCCGACGGCCTTGCGCATCGGCTCGGTGACCTTCCAGCTGGCACTGCGGTAGATGCCATCCAGCACTGCGAGCAGTTCGTCGTTGCGTGCTGTCAACCGCTCGGTCTCCAGCCGCAGCTCGCGCTCGGTACCCACCAGTTGCTCGGCGCTGGTGAGGAGCCGTTCGGCGGCACTTGCCGTCGCCGCCTTTGCGCGCAGACCTGCCGCAGCTGCATCCAGTTCGTCGACATGAGCGAGCAGCGCCGTGATCGCGGCCCGGGCCTCGTCGACGACGGGGGAGCCGTCGCCGACGGCGTCGGCAGCGACGAGAAACTGCTGCAGAAGATCGTGCAACGAGGCCTGCTGATCCTGGTTGGTCATGATGGTGTCCCCTCCGCCGCTTCGGGGCGCGTCGCAATGATCTCGAACCCTGCGGCTAGTACTCGTTGCCACTGATCGGGCAGGTCGAGGAAGGCATCCCAGATCGGGCCCTGGCGGGATCCGGGATCGCGCCAGAAGCCGGCCAGCTCGCCGACCGTCGCGTTGGCGAGCGCCGAGTTCTCGCTCGAACCGAGCAGCAGCTCGCTCGACATCCAGCTGAACGCATAGCCAGGGTTGAAGTTGCCCGGTACCGACACCGAGTCGATGTCGAACTCTTCGAACCAACGGCGGATGCCTGTCTCGGTGGCGTTGTAGAAGTGGTAGGGGTCCGCATGGAGCGGCTGCAGGAACGCAGTGTGAATGACCACCTTCGCGCCAGGTGCGAGGCAGCGACGCAGTTCGGCGGCAGCGCGATCGGGGTCGGAGAGATGCTCGAACACGTTGAGTGCCAACACGCCGCCGAGGCTGGCATCGGCAAACGGAAGATTGTGCACATCGCCGACGACGTCGGTGCGCGTGAAGACCGCAGTCTCGAGCTCGATGGAGTTGGGGATCGCGACGGCGCTCGCGCCGGCGCCGAGGTGCAACCACGGCTTGGGAGCACCGGCCAGGTGGGCGAGCAGCGCAGCGGAGGGTTGGTGGCTGGTGTGCTCCATCGGCCGGATCTCGACATCGCGTCCGGCCTCGCTGAACACGGGCACGCCGCTGATGATCGGCCAGCGGTGCTGCTGTTCGCAGACCATGTCGGCGAGCGTGTCGTCGCCCTCGCGGGTGAGGCCGGTGCGGCACGTCGGGCAGCGCAGCAGGGCGACCGTGGAAGGAGCCAACCGTAGTGCTCCGGCGATGGTCGGCTCGATGGTGCGGTTGCGTCGGAACAGGCTCATGGGTAGACGTGAGCGTAGTCGCAGCTGGTGGCCTTAGGACTGCAGCCCGTGAACCCTGACGGCGGTATTCACCGGTGTATGATCGCCAAGCGGTGTGGTCGTTGGTTCGAAGCTGAGGTGGCTATCCGCGGCGCCGCCCATTGTGAGATCGGATCGTGGTCACTCCACGTTGAGCCATGGAAGCTGACGCCCGCATCAAACGATCTGGTCTGAACGTCGGAATCGTGCGGGCGCTCACGCAGGACCAGCCGAAGCGCTTGTTGATGTTGGGAGCGGCCGCGCTCGCGGGCGGGTTGTCGATGGGGTCGGGTTCCTTCTTCCGCTCCAACCAGAACACCTACCTGCTCGAGGCAGTCGGCCAGTCCTATCCGTCGCTTCGTTCGGACTGGTTGCTCGGCACGGCAGACGCCTTTCCCGTGTTCACGCGCCTTGGTCGGGTGGTGTTCGGGCTGGGTGGTCAGCGCGGTCTGGCCCTGCTGACGGTGATGGCGTCCTTCGCCGCGTTTTCTGCGATCGGCGTGATCGCGTTCGTGGCCACCCGCGGAGTTGCATCGGCGCAACGTCGAGTACCCGTGGCGGGCGCAGTCGTGGTCGCCCTTGCCGCGTGGCAGCGAATTCCCGCCAGTGCGTACCGTTGGATGCCCGGTGGCGTCAAACTCGACGTGTTTCGTGGCTTCGGCGGGCAGTACTTGCTCAGCTATCCAGGAATGCTGCAGCCCAGCGATGCGGGCGCTCTGCTGTTGGTCGCCGTAGCGCTCTGCCTGGTGGCGAAGGCGCGGCTCGATCGACGTCGGCCGCTCCTCGTGTGGGCGGCGGTG
>JAYSPV010000081.1:0-106885 GCA_043721915.1 Ilumatobacteraceae bacterium
GTGGCCACTGGGCGGCATTTCTGGTTGTGGCGTTGACTCTCGGATGTGTGCAGCGACTACTCAGAGGTGTGCCAGACGACTAGTGCCGCAGCATGACACAGAACTACCTCCCTCGGGTAGCGGACTTCGTGCTCCGAGAGATGGTGGCGGACCAACCCGCCGTGCTGGGTGTTGGGGCGCGCCGCCTTGTAGCGATCGAGGTCAAGGCGACCTCATCCCCGGATGCCGGTGATGCGCGTCACCTTCGTTCGTTTCGTCGAGAGTTCGGCGACGACTGCGTCGATCCTGTGCGGCCGAAACTAGGCGTTGCGGCGGCGGCGGATCTCTGCGGCGATGGCTGGCACCACTTGGTGGAGGTCGCCGATTACGGCGTAGTCGGCCTTCGCGACCATGTTGGCCTCTGGGTCGGTGTTGATCGCCAGGATCTTCTTCGACGCCATCGCGCCGACCCAGTGTTGGATGGCACCCGAGATGCCGCACGCGAGGTAGATGTCGGGCGCGATGCGGGTCCCTGTCTGGCCGACCTGGTCGGTGTGATTGCGCCATCCGTTGTTGGTGACAGCGCGTGAGCAGCCGACGACTCCGCCCAGCAGCGAGGCAAGGTCTTCGAGGGGCGCAAATGCCTCGGGGGAGCCGACACCGCGACCTCCACCCACCACCACGGGGGCGGTGGCGAGGGTGACACCAGCGGCGCGTTCGACGCGGTCCACCACAACACTGCGCCCGTGCCAGGCCTCGAGCGATGGAGTGAACGACTCGGTCGACGCTGTGGCCGGTGACTCGCAGGCCTCGACCGCGTGATGCACGACCGTGACGAGTTTGGTAGTTGCCGACAGTTCGCATTGCTCGAGCAGCGAGCCGCCCCAGCGCACACGCGTGATCTGCCACGGGTCGGCCGCGCCCGCGGCATCGAAGGTGAGACAGTTGGCGACGAACGGCAGGTTGAGGATCGCTCCAACATGAGCCATCACCTCGTTGCCACGATCGGTACCGGTGGCGATGACTGCCGATGGTGACGATTGGCCGACGTACTGAGCAACAGTTTCGCCCCATGCTTCTGGCCCGTAGTCGGCCAGCAGATCGTGGTGTGCCTGGATGACGACAACCGCTCCATGGGCGCCAAGTTGGGCGACGAGCCCGTCAGCGGTCGACCCGATGGTGATCGCATGAACCGGTTCACCCAACGACCGGGCAGCGGTGACTGCTTCGAACGTGGCCGGTGCTACCACGCCGCGATCGTGTTCGACGATGACGAGGATGCTCATCAGAGGACTCCCAGTTCTTCGAGGAGGTCGACCACGGCAGCAGCCGCATCGGGACCGTGACCCAGGATGGTGGTGGCGCTGACTTGTTCGGCGGCGGGTAACAACGTAACCATCCGCTGTCCACCAGCGGCCACATCGGGAACGATCTGGCCGACCTCGATCTTTTTTGAACCGAGGCGGCCCTTCAGCGTCGGGTAGCGCGGAAGGTTGATGCCCTCCTTCACCCCGAGGACTGCCGGTGTGGGCAGCACATACACCTCCAACCCGACCTCGGATTCGCGCCGGGCGCGCACGGTGCCATCGCCGACGACATCGATGCCTTTGATGCCATTCACGACAGGACGACCGAGTGAGCGGGCGACGCGGACGCCCACTTGGAACCCGCCGGAATCGGCGGATTCGTTGCCGAACAAGATGATGTCGAACGCTCCGTCAGCGGACTCCAACCCGGCGATCGCGGCTGCGATCGCCGAAGCGGTGCGCTGCGGATCCCAGTCGGGGCCAACGATCGGCAGCAGCACGGCCTTAGCCACGCCCAGGCTGGCCGCATAGCGCAACTGCTCGTCTGCCTCGGTCGGTCCGAGCGTCAGCACGGTCGCCTCGCCACCGTGCTGCTCCACCAACCGCACCGCCTCCTCGACCGCGCACTCCTCGTGAGGACTGGTGGTGAACGCGAGGTACGCCGTGTCAATGGCGAGACCGTCGGCAGTGATGTTGATCTTGGCACCGGGTGCCGGCACCCTCTTGACGCAGACGAGAACCCTCATGGTCAGCTCTTCATGCGTGCGTCGGTGGGATCGAACAGCGGCGTCGCGCCGGCCCGCTCGACCGTGACCGGGTAGGTCTCGTTCATGTACATCACCTGCAATTTGGTGCCTTCGACGGCGTGCTCCGGCGGTAGGTAGGCGAGCAGCAGGTACTTGCCCACCGACGGGCCTGCGCCTGCCGTGGTGACGCGCGAGACACGGCCCTTCGCGTCGAGGATGCGGTCGCCAGCGAGAGTGAGGATCGGCTCGTTGCCTCCGGTGGGGAAGCGGTCGTAGCCATCGGCACAGCGCTGCGAGTCCATCGACAGCGTGCACATGATCGCCGATGGAGATTCCTCGCGGGCGGCCAGGTACGCCGCCTTGCCAAGGAAGTCCGCCGACTTGACCTTGGGGCGATTGAGACCGGCTTCTACCGGGTTGTATTCGCTCTCGAGTTCGGCACCCATCAGGCGGTAACCCTTTTCGATGCGGCCGGTGACGGCATACACACCGATGCCAACCGGGATGATCTCGAACTCTTCGCCAGCCGACATGATCGCGTCCCACACCTTGAGGCCGTGCTCCATGTTGGTGTAGATCTCCCAGCCGTTCTCACCGACGTAGCTGATGCGGAACATGGTGGCTGGCACGCCGTCGATCAGCACGTCACGCACTGATCCATACGGAAAGCCGGTGAGGCTCAGGTCGTACGCCGCAGTGGTGGAATCGGTGACGATCTTCGCCATCGTTGCCGCAGCATTGGGGCCCCACACGCCGACTGTGCACAGGCCCTGCGAGCGGTCGGTGAAGGTCACCGAACCATCGGTCGGCATGTACTTGCGGAACCAGTAGTTGTCGCGGCCGCCGTCGAATGCGCCGGTGATCACACGGAAATGATCGATGCCGAGGCGCTGAATGGTGAGGTCGCCACGGAATCCGCCGTGCGGGGTGAGCAGCGGGGTGTAGACGCTTCGTCCCACGGCCACATCGACACTGTTGACGGTCATGTACTGCAAGAACCCGAGCACGCCGGGCCCTTCGAAGTCGAACTCGTTGAACGCAGTGAGATCGACCATCCCGACGCTGGCCCGCATTTGGAGATGCTCCGCGTTGGTGATCGGGCTCCACCAGCGAGCATCCCACTCGTGAGTGCGTGCCTTCGTAGCTTCTGGGTACTTCTCCATCAACTTGGCGTTGCTTTCGAACCACTGCGGACGTTCCCAGCCGCGTGCATCGAAGAACACCGCACCGAGTGCTTCTTCGCGGGCGTAGAACGGGCTGCGGCGCATGCCGCGCTGGCTCGCCCATTGCTCGCGCGGGTGGACGATGCCGTACGTCTTGTTGAAGTGTTCGTTACAGCGGGCATTGATGTGCCACTCGGTCTTTTCGTGCGGGTAGAAGCGGCTGATGTCGCTGCCGTGCGGGTCGCACATGTGCGGGTAGCCGTAGGTCATCCACTCGGCGACCAACTGGGCAATGCCCGGGCCTTCCTTGATCCACACCGCCGCTGCGCTCCACAGGTTGCGCACCTCGACCGTCTCACCGAGCACCGGGTTGGCATCCGGGGTGAGGCTGAGCAAGCCGTTGATCGCGTAGCGGATCTCGGCATCGCCGAGCATCTCCATCAGCTCGATGGCCTGCTCCATCTGCGGATCGAAGTCGTCGTAGGTGAGCGGCAGCTCGGTGGGCGTGAGTGCCGAAGCGGCGATCGAGGGGATGTCGTCGGGGCGCATCAGGATTGGTCGGTGGGCGTAGCTGCCGACCTCCATCGAGCCTGCGGACTGCCGCTCGTAACAGAAGGTGTCCATGTCTCGCACGATCGGGAAGGCGAGCTCCTTGTTGCTCTCCTGCAAGATGTCGATCGGGCCGACATCGGCCATCTGGTGTACGGCGGGAGTGAGCGGAATGTTGGCGCCGGCCATTGCAGCAATGCGAGGGCTCCACACGCCGCAGGCCACCACTACGTACTCTGCCTCGATGCGACCCTTATCGGTGACGACCGCGGAGACCTGCGGGCCGCCGGGCGTCTCGATGGTCTCGACATCGAGTACCTCTGTGTTGGCGAACACCTGCAGCACGCCGCCAGCAACCGCTTCGTCACGCATCAAGGTGCCTGTGGCGAGCGAATCGACGACGCTCACGCTCGGTGTGTAAAAGCCGCCGAGCAGGATCTCCTCGTTGATGAACGGCACCATCTCCTTGATCTCCGCTGGCGTGACGAGCCGGGAGTCGATGCCCCAGGCTTTGGCCGACGTCATCCGACGCTTGAACTCCTCGAGACGCTGCGGTTCGCGGGCAACCTCGATTCCGCCGCATGTGTTGTTGAGGCCGGCGGCGATGTACTGGTTCTGACTGTCGATCGTCAGGAACGCCATCTCCTTGTTGTGGTCCGTCGGGAAAATGAAGTTCGACGCGTGCCCAGTGCTACCACCCGGATTGGGTAACGGACCCTTGTCGATGAGCACCATGTCCGTCCAGCCCAAGCGGGCGAGATGGCCGACGAGGCAGTTGCCGACGATGCCGGCGCCGATGACGACGACCTTCGCCTGTGAAGGAAATGCGCTCATGTTGAGACCCCCGGAATGTTGCGGATGTGGAGAGGAATCGAGACCGGCTTGTCGGCGGGTCTTCGGTGATATATCTTTACCATATCACACTCTCGCTGTCACTCTCCGAACGCGCCTACGCCGACATCCGTCGCATGATCGTGCAGCTGGACCTCGCGCCGGGCGCCGTGATCCGCGGGGACGCATTGCAGGAGCAACTCGGGCTCGGCCGCACCCCAATCCGCGAAGCGTTGCAGCGACTCGTGCGTGACCAGTTCGTGACAGTGATTCCCCGGCGCGGGATGTACGTGAGCAGCATCGATGTTGGCGACCTGGCCTTGCTCTACGAGACACGCTCGATCCTCGAGCCCTATGCAATGCGCCTGGCGTGCGCCCGCGGGACGGGCACGATGTGGGAAGAGATGTCCAACGTGCTGGAGACCGCTGAGGCCGCGTCCTCCCCCACAGCACTGCTCGCAATCGATCGTCGTTGTCGCGAGTACGTGTGGGCAGCCGCCGACAACCGTTTCCTCACCGATCACCTGGACATGCTCTACGCCCACAGCGACCGACTGTGGCACCTCTACCTGGGCGATGTCGCCGATCTGCACGACATGATCGCTGAGCACCGCGAGATCCTGACCGCGCTTCGAGCGCACGATGCCGACCGCGCGGCGGAACTGATCGAGGCGCACATGCATCGCTTCGACGACCAGATCCGCACTGCGGTCCGCCGCCGCCTCGATTCACCGCTCGCCGGCTGAGCCCGCCAGACACATCCGCCGAGACCATCGGTCAGATGGTTGCGGTGGTACCTCGCCCGAGAGCCCTCGCTGTCTCGAGGACAAGGCTGGCCGCAGCCATGTCCTCGAGTGCATGCCCGGTGGATTTGTACACGGTGAGCGAGTGGTCGTTGCCTCGGCCGGTCGCGCGTCCGGCGAGGATCTCCCCCATCTCCACCATGCGGGCCGGGTCGTAGCCCTGCAGTTCGTGAGCACCGGCAGGTGGCGCATTCACGGCAGCACCACGCCACTCGACGATCACGACGCCGTCGGCCATCGCCGCCGCCACTGTCTCGGCGGGGATCTCGGCTCCCCTGCCCACGGACGACACGTGCGTACCCGGGGCCAACCACTCGTGCTCGATCACGGCACCCGCCGCGTCGGTGCACAAGCAGACGACGTCGGCGCCGCGCACAGCCTCCTCGAACGACACCGCGCGGGCACCTGCGTGCTGCCCCGCCAACTCCTCGGCACGGGCATGATCGCGTGAGGCAACTCGAACATCGCGCCATGGCCGGATGCCCTGCAACACGCGCAGGTGAGCTCGCCCCAGCGCACCGGCACCGAGCACCGCGACCGACGTGGCGTCGGTTCGGGCGCCGAGATCAACACCGATCGCGGCCGACAGGGCCGTACGCACCTCAGTGATCAGTGATGCGTCCATCACCGCGACCGGCGAACCGTTCGCTGCATCGAACAGCGTGATCAGGCCCTGGTGCGAGGGGATCGGGCCGCCGTGGTTGCCGGCGAAGACCGTGACAGCCTTGAGACCGAACGCGACACCGGGGACATAGCCAGGCATCGCCGCGAGAAGGCCGTCCGGAGCGAGGGCGGCCATTCGTGGAGGCACTGATGTCGTGCCGTCACTGAATGCGACGAACGCCTGCGTCAGGCGTTCCCGCAGCCGGGCCACGTCGAGGCACGCGGCAACGTCGCCTCGTGACAGCACCAACAGTTCACCCATGGAAAGCCTCCTACGCTCCGGCTCGGGCCGACTCTACGATGCCTCTCGCATGTTCACGCTCAGCGCACTGATCATCGGGGTGCTGGCAGCCGCTGTGACGGGGCTGTCGAAGGCTGCGCTCCCCGGCGCTGGCCTGCTGGCGGTGCCGCTCTTCGCCACGGTGGCCGAAGGCCGCGGCATACCCGGCGTCGCACTACCGGTGCTGTTGTTCGGCGACGTACTCGCCGTGAGGTGGTACGGGAAGCACGCCCGATGGGACCTGTTGCGCCCGCTGACGATCTGGGTCGGAGTGGGCTTCACGGCGGGCACGATCTTCTTCATCGCTGCGGGCAAGAGCACCCGGGTGCTCGACGTCGTGATCTCCGCCGGCATCCTCCTCGTGGTCGCCCTCCAGGTGTGGCGCATCGTGCGGCAACAACCACCAAGGCCCGCCACGGCTGCCGATGCCGCGATGTACGGCACATCCGGCGGCTTCACCACGTTCGTCTCCAACGCTGCCGGCCCGATCATCAACACCTACCTGGTCGGTCTCGGGTTGGACAAGCGGGAGTTGGTGGGTACGTCTGCGTGGTTCTACCTGGCGGTGAACCTCTCGAAGGTGCCTGTGTACGTGGCGATCGGTGAGCTCACGGGCGGCGGGCGCTTCTTCACCGGCGAGAGCCTGCTCTACGACCTGGCACTTCTACCAGCTGTCGTTCTCGGCGTGTACGTCGGCACGCACGTCTTCCACCGCCTTCCCGAACGCTGGTTCCTCTGGGCTGTGCTGGTGCTCTCGTGCGCCGGCGCGTTGAAGCTGATGCTGGCGTAGACCGGTCAGAGCAGCGCCAGCACGGCACCGGCGCCGGTCACGGCCAACAGGACGAAGGCTGCGACAGCGAACCGCCGGTCATGAAGGTGCGTCCAGCGAGCACCCAGAATGGCGACCCGAAGCAGAGGCGCAGCGATGATGAGCCCAACCGCGACGCCACCGAAGACGGAGCTCACCTGCCCCTTCGTAACAGTGCCCGCGACGGCGGTGGCCAACGCGAGCACGGTGGCCACGCGGACCATTGCTGCCACGCCGCGGGGCACCTCGTCGAGCACCGGAGCGTTCATGACCTCACCAGCAGCACGACGCCCACGACGACGAGAACGACGCTGAGGAACCGGCGCACCTGTGGCGGCGACAGGCGCGCCTGCGCGATCGCGCCGACACGACCACCGAGCATGCTGCCCACGCACACCGCTGCGCAGTGGCTCAGCTGCAGCCGCCCCTGCACTGCCATCACCGTCAGGCCCGTCGCTGCGGTGAGCCCGATGGTGAACGTCGTCGTGGCAGCAGCAACACGTACAGGTACGTGCATGACCTCACTCGTGGCCGGCGTCTTGATGAAGCCACCACTCGCGCCGGCCATTCCCGCCAGCAGACCCGACAGCCCGAACAGACCGAGGCCGGCACGCAGCCGGCGCGCCCGGTACGGCACGAAGCCATCGCCCAACTGATAGACGCCTGAGAGCGAGCCGACATGCTCGCCGACCGAGGCAGCCGTGAGCGATGGGTCGGCAAGGTTGCGGACCCCTTTGCGCCTGCCGCCCGCGAGTGCGGCGGCGATGGCGACGACCGCAAGGAACCTCTTCAGAAAGGCGTCGCTGGCGAGGCCGCTACCGAGCGCACCGGCGACCGCACCGATCGAGGCCGCCAACTCGGTGGTGACGCCGAGCCGATGGTTGACGACTCGCTCCTTCAACTGCGGGCCGGTCGCCGCCAACGAACCCGACGCAACCGAAACCAGCCCGAGCGGCGCCGCGAGGCGCGGCGAGGTGCCGGTCAGCACGAGCAGCGGCACCAGCAGGATCGCACCTCCGAGACCGCCCAATGCGCCGACGGCAGACGTGACGAACGCAAACGCGAGCTCGGTGAACTGCACGGCCGATCAGATCGGCAGGTTGCCGGTAGCAGTACGGGTGGTGCCGTGGTCGCGGTATGCACCGATAGTGCGTTGTGCAATGCGCATCTGGTGAATCTCGTCAGCGCCGTCGGCGAAGCGCGCCCATCGGGCGTGTTGGTACATGTGGGCGAGAGGCGTGTCGGTGCTGTACCCGAGCGCGCCATGCACCTGGATGCTGCGGTCGATCACGCGGCCCAGCATGTTGGCAACGAAGTGCTTGGCCATGCTCACTTCACTCTTGAAGTCGGAGCCGCTGTCGATCAGGTAGGCAGCGTGCAGCACCATCAGCTTGGACTGGTAGATCTCCATGCTGCTGTCGGCGATCATCCACTGGATGCCCTGTTTCTCGGCCAGCACGCTGCCGTGCGAGTAACGCTCAAGTGACCGTGCAACCATCATGTCGAGTGCAGTCTCGGCCTGGCTGATCCATCGCATGCAGTGAGCCAGCCGCGCCGGCCCGAGGCGGTACTGCCCGAGCAGGTGGCCCTGGCCACGGCCGCCGAGCATGTTGGCGGCCGGAATGCGCAGATCCTCGATGACGATCTCGCTGTGGCCGCTCGCGCCGTGCATCGTCTCCACCTCGCGCACCCGGTTCCAGCCTTCGCTGGGTAGGTCGACGATGAACGCGGTGTTCGCTGCCTGCGGCAGGTCCGGGTCGTCCTCGGTTCGACAGATCAGGATCGCGAACTTGGCTCGACGGGCGTTGGAGATGAACCACTTGTGGCCGTTGGCGACCCACTCCTCGCCGTCCTGCACCGCAGTGGTCTGGATCAGCGTCGGGTCACTGCCGGCCACCTCGGGCTCGGTCATCGCGAAGCAACTCATCGCAGTGCCGTCACACAGCGGCCTGAGGTACTTCTCCTTCTGTTCCGGGGTGCCCCAGTGCAGCAACGTGTGCATGTTGCCCTCGTCGGGAGCCTGACAGTTGAGCACCCACGGGCCCATGCTGGCCTTCGCCGCCTCGGCCTGCACCATGGCGAGTTGCACGTGACCGAGCCCCATGCCACCCCACTCCTTGGGCATGTGCGGCATCCACAGCCCCACCGCGAGCGCCTGCTTGCGCAGTGCGATCAGCTGGCCGATGTAGTCGGCCCGATCCTGGTCACGGACCTTGTCGAGTTCGACCTCCGCAGGCTTCACCACGTCGTTGATGAATGTGCGGACGCGCACCCGGATCTCTTCGAGTTCGGGGCTCAGGGTGAAGTCGATGGCCATTGCGTCACTGTAGGTTCCGGGCATGGCACAGGACTTGTTCGAGCTGACAGGGAAGGTCGCGATCGTGACGGGTGGGTCGCGTGGCCTTGGTCGCGAGATGGTGCTGGCGTTCGCCGAACGCGGCGCCGACGTCGTCATCGCCAGCCGCAAGCTGGCCAACTGCGAAGCTGTGGCCGAGGAGGTGCGCTCGATCGGACGTCGAGCGCTGCCGATCGCCTACCACGCGGGCAGCTGGGCCGACGCGGACCGACTGGCCGCCGCTGCGTACGCCGAATTCGGTCACGTCGACATCCTCGTCAACAACGCAGGGATGTCGCCGTTGTACCCATCGCTCGAGGCCGTCAGCGAGGAGCTGTTCGACAAGGTGATCGGGGTCAACCTGAAAGGGCCGTTCCGCCTGTCGTCGGTGGTCGGCACGCGCATGGCGACCGGTGACGGCGGCTCGATCATCAACATCTCGTCGATCGCCAGCCAGAAGCCCAGCCCCACCGAGGCGCCGTACGGCGCCGCCAAGGCCGGCATCAACTCGCTCACCGTCAGCCTCGCCGCTGCGTTCGGGCCGAAGGTGCGAGTGAACTGCATCGTGCCCGGTCCGTTCCTCACCGACATCTCCAAGGCCTGGGATCTGGAGGCGTTCAACGCTCGGGCGAAGCACACCTTCGCTCTCGGCCGCGGCGGCGAGCCCCACGAGATCGTCGGCGCAGCGCTGTACCTGGCCAGCTGCGCCAGCAGCTACACCACCGGCGCGCTGATCAACATCGACGGCCTGCCCCGCTAGCCGAGCCGTCAGCCGATGAGCCGCACGGCCTGCTCGAGCAGGCTCACGGTGTGTGCGTGCAGCTGGTCACCGATCCCCTTGGGCGCCAACCCGGCACACGCCCGCGCGTGCGTCCCTTCGAGGATCAGGCCGAGCCGGTAGCAGGCGAGCACTCGGTACCAAAGAAGATCGTCGAGCGAGCGCGTCGAGCGTGCGGCGTAGCGCTCGATCACCTCGTCGTGGCTCGGCAGCCCCGGCGCCGCAACCGACAAGCCGATGCCGTCGTTCGCCGGCCACGTCGCCAGCAGGTGACCGAGATCGAGCAGCGGATCGCCGATCGTCACCAGCTCCCAGTCCACCATCGCCGCCACTGCAGGCCGGTCGGGGGATATCAACACGTTTCCGAAGTGGAAGTCCCCGTGCATGATGCCCGCCTGCGGCGCCACCGGTAGTCGAGCAGCGAGCCACTCCCCCACGGCATCGACGCCGGGGATCTGCGACCCCGGGTAGCCCGGCAGCTCGGAGTAGCCGTCCAGTTGCTTGCGCCACCGGCCGACCTGCCGCTGCGCCCAGCCGTCGAAGCGACCGAGGTCGCCGAGACCGACGGCCACATGGTCGACGGCTGCAAGCGAGGCGATCGCGTCGGCCATCGAGAGGCCCATCTCGCACTGCCACTCGATGTTCGAGGCGAACGGCTCGGGCAGCCCGAGCGTCGGGTTGAACCCGTCCACCGGCTCCATCAGATAGAAGGCAGCGCCGAGCACCTCAGGGTCCGGCTCGACCGCGATCAGGCTGGGGTGCGGCACCGCCGAGCCCGCCAGCGCCGCAAGGGCACGCGCCTCGCGCCGCATCGTCTCGTCGCTGTTGGCCCGCTTGTTCACGGGCGGGCGGCGCAGCACGAACGCGCGCCCGGCGCGGACGAAGTGCAGCAACACGTTCTGCGTACCGCCGGCAATGAGGGTGGGCTCGTGCAGCGGACCCTCACCGAGGCCGCGAGCGTCCATCCACTGCGCGACCACGTCGAGGTCGACGGGGATCACGGCGGACGTCATGCGGGAAGTATTGACGCGCCCACCTGATGCGAACGGACCGAACGCTCAGCGGGGCAGTCGGCGACGCAACTCGGCAACGTCTTGCTCCAGCCGCCCGACGAGCGTGTGCTGGTCGAGAGCGGCCAGCGAACGACTGCGCTCCACTTCCGTTTCCAACACCTCACGCACGAACTGCGACAGCGCGACACCTCGTTGCGCTGCGATCGCGTCGAGCGACGCTGCCAACTCGCCGGCCAGCCGCACGGACAAGTGCCGATCGCGCACCTGCGGCGAGGGTGCGTAGTCGATCTCCTGGCCGGTCTGCTCCTCCAGCCATCGAATGGGTGCCGGCTTCGACGTCATCGCCCCGCCTCTCGTTCGAGGGCACGAGTGATGACGACCGCGATGTCGACTGCGTGCGAGCGATTGGCATCGAGCGGCGACGTACCGTCGATCAGCGCTCTCAGATCCTCGAACACCTGCACCAGGTCCTCCTTCGACAGCACGACACCGTCGTGCGGCAGCCAGCTGAACTCTTCGTTGTGTGACAACGTAACACGCTCAGACGAGGTGGAGTCGCGCGAACCGCGGGCCAGATTCGAACGGCGGTCGCCACCGCTCGACAAAGTCGTCGCACCAGCCGTCGTACTCATCGTGATGAAGGTGCGAGGAGGCGGCGCTGAGGACTCGCCAGCCGTCGGCCACCAGGCGGAAGAACAACGCCATGGAGTCGCCCTCGTTGCGCATCATGTCCGTCAACGTCGGCACCACGAGCGTGCGTGTGGGCAACGCCTCCAGCCGGCTCAGCACCGCTGCGACCGTGTCGAATGCCTCGACCACAACGAAGGCACCCGTCCACCGCAGGCCGACCTCCGCCAGCGCCTTCACGCCGAGGCGAACGACGTCGCTCATCGGCCCGGGCGTGGTCGCAGTGCGTTGGTACCCGGACCCGAATCGAGAGCTGTACCCAGACGGACTACGTCGCTCGAACAGAGGCGCAACGATCGCAGCATCGGAATCCGTGAGGGTGCGACCCTCCATTCCCTCGGGCTGATCTGCACCACACCCTGCACAGGCCAGGTGTCGATACCGGCATTCAACGTCGTCACGCTCGCTGCGCTTTCGATACACCATCGGCCGCTGGCACCACCAGCAGCAGAAGCCGGCCGCGAGCGGGCTGATCAGCTTGTTCATCTGGCTCTGCGTCAGACCGAACTGCCTCGATAGGGCGGTGACGGGTTGCTTCGAGTGCCAGTACAGCTCATCGAGCTGCGCATGTTGTTCGGGTGTCAGGAGGGACGGTTGTTCGGGCGCGAGCATGGCGCGGCCTCCGCGATCTTGGATGGTGATCACCTGGGAGACGGGGACGTCGCACTCCGAACCGAAGCGGACGATATCGGCTCGTCGGGTCGTCGCAACCACGGCAACCTGCCGGCAGCGTCTGGCTCAGGCGGTGTTGCGGACGCCGGCACCACCGTCGATCACGTAGGTCTCCCCGGTGATCCACGACGCAGCGTCGCTGGCGAGGAACACGGCGAGGTTGGCGATGTCCTGTGGATCGCCGAGGCGCTGCAACGGCAGCTGCGCCGCCAGCCGATCGCCGAAGTTCTCCACCAGGAACGCTGCGAAGTCGGTCTGCACGAGGCCGGGAGCGATGCCCACGACACGCGTCGGCCCGAGCTCGCCGGCGAGTTGGCGTGTGAGATGGATCAGCGCTGCCTTGGTGAGGTTGTACACACCGAGACCACCTTCGGCGCGCAGACCACCTACCGACGCGATGTTGATCATCACGCCGGGTCGATCCTTCATGCCCTGTTCCCACGCGGCCTGGCACCAGAACAGCGGTCCGCGCAGGTTGACGCCGAACGTCTTGTCGAAGCGCGCCTCGTCGACGCCGAGCGTGGGCCCGTAGTACGGGTTGGTGGCCGCGTTGTTGACCAGAACGTCGAGCCCACCGAATCGTTCGATGGTCGCCCGCACGCACGCATCGGCGGCTGAGACGTCGCCTGCGTTGCCGGCATACACATCCAAGTCGGCGCCGGGTGTAGCAGTAACGATCTCGGCCGCCGCTGCCTGCAACGCGTCGAGCTTGCGCGACATCAGCATCACCTTCGCACCCGACGCGGCCAACGTGGCCGCGATCGCCTTGCCGATTCCCCTCGACGCGCCGGTGACCAGCGCGACCTTGCCGTCCAACGTGATCTGCATGGCCGAACCCTAGTGCGGCGCCCGACGAGCATCCTTGTGCGCTCAACTGGGGCGCCCCGAATCGCTACGTACGGTTCAGGGCGTGCCCAGTTGCGCGCGCAACAACGGCATCAGCCCGTTCGGGGCCGCGGCCCGCTAGGCTTGTGACTGCTGCGACACCGTTGTCGCAGAGGTCGAGTGCAGCGGTTGTTGGCCAAGCCCAACGCGGTGTGAGTGCATCCACGGCCACCCCTACACAGAGAGACCATCAGTTTTGTCGAATTCCCCACAGCCCGCGCGTTCGTTCGCGTCCCTGGGCGTCCCCACGCCGATCATCAACGCACTCGCCGCCGAAGGCGTGACGGCGCCGTTCCCGATCCAGGCCGTCACCCTGGCAGATTCGCTCGCCGGTAAGGACCTCCTCGGTCGCGGCAAGACGGGCAGCGGCAAGACGATTGCGTTCGCGATCCCGCTCGTTGCCGCACTCGCCAAGAGCGGCGAGAAGGCCCGCCCGGGTTCGCCCCGCGGTCTCGTTCTCGTCCCGACCCGCGAGCTGGCCAACCAGGTCGCCGCCACCATCGCACCCCTCGCCAAGGCAATGGGCCTGCGCCACACTGTCGTGTACGGCGGCGTGGGCTTCGGCAACCAGACCGGCGCTCTGAAGGCCGGTGTCGACATCGTCGTCGCCTGCCCCGGCCGTTTGGAAGACCTGATGCAGCAGGGGCATTGCCGCCTCGACCGCATCGAGGTCACGGTCCTCGACGAGGCCGACCACATGGCCGACATGGGCTTCCTGCCCGGTGTCAAGCGGATCATGGATCGCACACCCAAGCACGGTCAGCGGATGCTCTTCAGCGCCACACTCGACAACGACGTGAAGGTCCTGATCGATCGCTACCTCAGCAATCCGGTCACACATGCCCTCGACCCGGCCGACTCGCCGGTGGAAGCGATGACCCACCACTTGGTGGAGACGGCGCTCGTCGAGAAGCTCGGCGTGGTCACCCGGCTTGCAGCCGGTGCCGACCGCAGCCTGCTGTTCACGCGCACCAAGCATGGCGCGAAGAAGCTGGTCAAGCAGCTCGGCCAGTCGGGCATCCCCGCCGTCGAACTCCACGGCAACCTCTCGCAGAACGCTCGCGAGCGCAACCTGGCCGACTTCTCGTCGGGCCAGGTGAAGGTGCTCGTGGCCACCGACATCGCCGCCCGCGGCATCCACGTCGATGACATCCGCTTGGTCGTCCACGTCGATCCGCCCGCCGAGCACAAGGCGTTCCTGCATCGCTCGGGCCGTACCGCCCGCGCGGGCGCCGAGGGCCTCGTCGTCACCGTCGTCACCCCGGATCAGC
Source organism: Ilumatobacteraceae bacterium (assembly GCA_043721915.1). Taxonomy (GTDB): domain Bacteria; phylum Actinomycetota; class Acidimicrobiia; order Acidimicrobiales; family Ilumatobacteraceae; genus UBA668. The sequence continues at coordinate 14,771 of JAYSPV010000081.1, forward strand.
GCAAGGAAGTTCGTTCGATGACCCGTGCCGCCGGGATCAACCCGATCGTCACCGACGCTGTGCACGCCGGGCACCCGATCCTCGATGCCCTCGCCGGCCCGGCGCTGGCGCCGCGCCGCATCACGCATGCACAGAGCCAGCCGCTCGCCGAGCGCGGGCCGCTCAGCCCGCGTCAGGGTCAGCGCGCCGGCAGCCATCGCCAGGGCAGTGGCGCCGGCGCACGGTCGGGCCAAGGCGCCCGCCAGGGCCAAGGACAGGGCCCGCGCTCGGGCGCCCGGACACAGGCCGCCACCACCGACGCCGGCCGTCCGGCACGCGTCACCCAGGATGGTCGTCCGGCACCGGCACGGCCCGCTGCCCGGCCCGGTGGCCGCCCGGCGGCGGCACCCTCACGGGGTCGCAGCCGTCGCGCACCCGCTGGTCGCTGAGCAGGCTCTTCGACGTCAGACGGTGACCGTGGCCCGGCCAGCAAGGCTGGGCCACGGTCATCATCTGCGCGACGATTGAGTCATGAGCTACCGCGCAGCCATCTTTCGCAAGCAACTGAGGGCAGTCGTACAGGGCGCCGACGCCACCGTCGAGCAACAGCGCCGGTCGATGAACAGAGTTTCCCTTCCGCTCCCGCGCTCCGAACTCAAGCGTGACATCACGGTGGGTGGAGTGCCGTCCGTCAGGGTCGAACCCAGAACGGGGGCCGCGCACGGGCATCTGCTGTACCTGCATGGCGGCGGTTACTGCCTCGGCTCGCCTCGCTCTCATGCGGCGCTCGCTGCGCGCCTCGCGAAAGGCGCAGGCATGTCGACGACCGTCCTCGACTACCGCCTGGCGCCGGAACACGTCTACCCGGCCGGCCTCGACGACTGCCTCGCCGCATACACGGCGCTGCTCGACGAGTTCCCGGCCGACTCACTGACGATCGCGGGCGACTCTGCGGGCGGCGGCGCCACGATCGCAACGCTGCAACGCATCCGCGATCGTGGCCTTTCGATGCCCGCAGCCGCCGTGGTCTTCTCGCCGTGGGTCGACCTCACCGGCAACTCGCCCTCGATGGCCGAGCGCGCCGGCCGCGATCCGATGTTGCGAGCGGAACATCTCACCAAGTTCGGCACTCTGTACCGCGGCCCGCAGACTGCCGATCACCACGAGGTGTCGCCGTTGTTCGGCGACCTCGGCGGTCTGTGCCCGGTACTGGTGCAGGTAGGCAGCGAGGAGATCCTGTTCGACAACTCCGCCTTGCTCGTGGAGCGGATCACGGCAGCCGGCGGTCAGGCTCAGTTGGAAGTCTCGGATGGGATGTGGCACGTCTTTCAGATTTTCGCCCCGATGATGCCCGAGGCCCAGCGGGCGGTGGCGAGTGCCGCCCGTTTCCTCGTCCGCCATAGCCGCTGAGCAGTGACTCCGGCTGTTGCCGGCTGCAAGGATCACGGACATGCGAATCCGTACGCCTCGAATCCAGCCGACCACCGAAGCCGACTGGACCGACGATTCGCGGCCGGTGATGGCCGCCAACTCGCGCAGCGGCCCGCCCCTGAACGTGTTCGCCACGATCGCCAGGCACCCCAAGCTGCTCAAGCGCTGGGTGGTGTTCGCCAACCACGTCCTCAACGGCAGCACGCTGCCGCCCCGTGAGCGCGAGCTCGTCATCCTGCGCACCGGCTACCTCTGCCGATCTGGTTACGAGTGGGCGCAACACGTGGCAATCGGCCGCGCAGCCGGCGTCACCGACTCCGACATCGAGCAGCTCACGGTCGGCTCCACCGCCGAAGGCTGGGCGGAGCGCGAGCGAGTGCTGCTGCGCGCCACCGAGCAGTTGGTCGCCGACCACTTCGTCGACGACGCCACGTGGGCCGCGCTCGCCGCCGACTGGAACCAGCAGCAGCTGATGGACCTCGTGTTCGCCGTCGGTCAGTACACGCTGGTCTCGATGGCGTTGAACAGCTTCGGCGTGCAGCTCGAGGACAGCACCGAGCGGTTCCCCGCCGACCAGTTCGTCGACGGGCTGTTCCCTCGCGCCTGACACACGCGACCACACGACGCCAGTAGCACCGGCGTGGTGCTGACAGCACCCTGATCCTGATCGATACGGCAGAACGCGCGTCGCGCCCAGGAACTACGGTTCGGTCGCCATGTCGTACCACTTCGCCTCCCGCACGCTCGGCCTTCGTTCGTCTGCCATCCGCGATCTGTTGAAGGTCACCGAGATGCCGGACATGCTGTCTCTCGCCGGCGGCCTGCCGACACCCGACAGCTTCCCGTTGCCCGATCTGCGTCGCGAGGCCGACCGGCTGCTGAGCGAGTTCGGCCCGCGCGTGGTGCAGTACAGCGCTACCGACGGCGTGGTGGATCTCCGCCGCTGGATCGCCGAGCAGTACAGCATCGAGCTCGGCCGCACCGTCGCCGTCGAAGGCGAGATCGTCGTCACTCACGGTTCGCAGCAGGCCCTCGACCTGCTTGCAAAGGTGCTGATCGATCCGGGTGACACCGTCGTCTCCGAGTCGCCCGCCTACCTGGGGGCGGTGCAGGCTCTCGAGTTGTTCCAACCACGTTTCGAGGTCATCCCCGGTGACGAACACGGGATGCAGGTGGAACTACTGGCCGAGCGGCTGGCGGCCGGCCTGCGGCCGAAGCTGATCTACGTCGTGCCCAACTTCCACAACCCCTCCGGCGCGACGATGTCGTTGGAGCGTCGCCGCCTGCTGGCTGAGCTGGCCGATCGGTACGAGCTGCTGATCATCGAGGACGACCCGTACGGCGCGATCCGCTTTGCAGGTGAGCCGCTGCCGCCCGTTGCCAGCTTCAGCGAGCGAGTAGTGCACCTGAGCACGTTCTCGAAGATCGTCGCTCCAGGCTTTCGGGTGGGCTGGATGATCGGGCCGCCCGAGGTGATGTCGTGGGTTGCACGCGCGAAGCAGGCCGCCGATCTGCACACCTCGAGCTTCGCCCAGTTCCTGCTCGCCAACGTGGTCAGCCAACCCGGATGGCTGGATCAGCAGAAGGCGCGCATCGTGCCGATGTACCGCGAGCGCTGCCATGCGCTCGCCGATGCGCTGGACGCGACGCTCGGTGATCGGCTGCGCTTCCACCGGCCCGACGGCGGGATGTTCCTCTGGACCGAGTTCGCCGACATCCCTGACACGAAGGTGCTGCTGCAGCACGCGATCAGCGAGGGAGTCGCATTCGTGCCCGGCAACGCGTTCACGATCGATCAGGCACCGGATGCGAAGGCCCGCTTCTCGTACTCCACCCTGGCGCCTGCGCAGCTCGGCACGGCCGTCGAGCGACTCGGTCGCGCCGTCGCCGCCTACGACGCGGCGACACCTCGTTAGGGGCACCCAGCCCACGCTTCTGGTCGGTTCACATCCACACTCAGTGTCGATGCGACGCGACCAGAGTGGGATGGGCCCGGCGCAACGAATCGAGGGCGTCGGCGGATGTCGCTAGGGGGCGGCGTCGAACAGCCGGGCGACACCGTCGTCGATGGCAGCACGCGCAACTGCGGGCGCCACCTTGGCGACGACCGTGCGATCGAACACCGACGGCACCACGAACTCGGCCGACAACTCCTCGTCGCTCACCGCTTCGGCGATTGCGCGTGCCGCTGCGAGCTTCATGCCCTCGGTGATGTCGCTGGCGTTGACGTCGAGCGCGCCGCGGAAGATGCCGGGGAACGCGAGGACGTTGTTGATCTGGTTGGGGTAGTCGCTGCGACCCGTTGCCATCACTGCGGCAAGCCCGTCGGCCTGCTCGGGACGGATCTCGGGGTCGGGATTCGCCATCGCGAACACGATCGGCTTGGCCGCCATGTTGCGCAGATCGGCAGCCGTGATCAAGGCCGGGCCACTGACACCGATGAACACATCGGCGCCGTGCAGCACATCGCCGATCACGCCCATCTTGCGGGCGGAGTTGGTGTTCTCTGCAAACCACTGCTTGGCGACGTTCAGGTCGCCACGGCCGTCGTACACGGCACCCGTGCGATCGACACCGACGATCTCGCCGACACCGGCGTTGATCAGGATCTTGCCGATCGCGACGCCGGCGGCGCCCATGCCGGCGATGACGACCGACAGGTCCTCGATCTTCTTGCCCGTGATCTTCAACGAGTTCCACAACGCAGCCAGCGTGACGACCGCCGTGCCGTGCTGGTCGTCATGGAACACCGGGATGTCGAGGCTGGCCTTGAGCCGCTCTTCGATCTCGAAGCACTCGGGCGCCTTGATGTCCTCCAGGTTGATGCCGCCGAACGTCGGGGCGATTCGTTCGACGAAGTCGACCACTTCGTCGGCAGTGCTGGCGTTGATGCAGATCGGGAACCCATCGACGCCGCCGAACTCCTTGAACAGCATCGCCTTGCCCTCCATCACCGGCATTGCGGCGAGCGGCCCGATGTCACCGAGGCCGAGTACGGCAGTGCCGTTGCTGACGATCGCCACGGTGTTCTTGCGGATCGTGTAGCGCTTGGAGAGCTCGGGATCGTGGTGGATGGCCATGCACACCCTGGCCACGCCGGGCGTGTACGCCATCGACAGGTCGTCACGGTCGTTGACCGGCGCGAGCGCCTCGACCTCGATCTTGCCGCCTTCGTGCATCCGGAACGTCCGGTCCCACCAATCGACCAACGTGACACCGGTGAGGAGACGGACAGCCTCGACGACCTTCTGCTGATGTGCCTCGTCACGACAGTGCACCACGAGGCAACGGCGAAGCTCCGGCCCGCGGACATCGAAACCGTCGAGGGCTCCAATGTTGCCGCCGGCGCCGCCGATTGCGTTGCACAACAGGCCGAGAGTGCCAGGCACGTTGTCGAGCCGACAATCGAGCGTGATCGAGAACGCGGCAGCGGTGGGGGTTGACGACATGACAGTGATGGTCCGAATTCTGTGGTGGTTCAGGGGATGAGTGTGCGGGCAGTCGCCCGTACGGTTCGTGCTAACGCGGGATGATCGTGCCCATGTTCATCACGCCGTGCGGGTCGAAGGCGTTCTTCAGCGCCACCAGCATGGGGTACGACGAGCCGTATTCATCCTTCACCCACGGAGCGCGTGCCTTGCCGATGCCGTGGTGGTGCACGATCGAACCACCCAACCGCAGCGTCTCCTCGCAGATGATCGAGATGATCGGCAGGTAGTACTTGTCGTTCTCCTCCTCCGGCTCGCAATCGATGAGGTCGTAGAAGTAGTTGAAGTACATGTTGGTGCCGTTGATGTAGCTGTGCGAGGAGTGGCCGCCCAGCAACGTGATGCCGTTCATCTCTGCCCGGATGCGCGGGATGACGGCCTCGTAGATGTCGTTGATCGTGCTCCAGTCGGCGCTGATCTCAGTGGTGCGGTTCACATTGCGAGTGTTGCGAATGCGATCGTCCTCGCGCTTCACCTTGTCGGGGCCCCACACCAGGTCGTTGAACCACTCTTCGATCAGGGCCGGTTCGACCGGGGTGCAGCCGGGATGCCTGGCGACGATCTCCTCGATGCCCGCGGCGGTGGCCTTGGTGATGCCGGCGGTGCCTTCCGACATGAACAGCACGATGCAGTCGTCAGGAGCGGCGAAGTGCGAGAAGTGCAACTGGCCGTCCTCGAAGTCGTAGAGGCGGGCCACGGACGGCTTGTAGCCGGCCACCATCACCTCGCGCAGCACCTCGAAGCCGTCTTTCATGTTCTTCAGCGTCCAGCCTTGGAAGATGTTGTTCTCCGGCGTGTACGGGAACAGCTTCACGGTGACCTCGGTGATGAAGCACAGGGCGCCTTCGTTGCCGATCACGATGTGGCGGATGTCGGGGCCTGCGGCGCGACGCGGCACGTTCTTGATGCGCGACACTTCGCCACCTGGGAACACCACCTCGCAGCCGACCACCATGTCCTCGATGCCGCCATACAGAGTCGAGAACTGGCCGATGCTGCGGGTGGCCACCAGGCCGCCCATGCTGGCGATCGGCTTCGATTGCGGCGAGTGGCCGGTGGTGAGGCCGAGCTTGCGCACCTCGTCCTCCAGCGCCTGCAACGGAACGCCACACTGTGCAGTCGCCTGCATGTTGTACGCGTCGACCTTGACGATCGCGTTCATCTCACCGCCATCGACCACGATCGAGTTCTCCACCGGTGTCTCCAGACCGCCCTCGGTCGCCGTGCCACCGGTCCGGGCCACCACGTTCACCCCGTGCTGCTGCGCAAATGCGAGCACGCGCGACACCTCGTCGGTACTCCGCACGTGCACCACTGCAGCGGGCGTGGGCATGGTGTACACCCCGAAGATGTGCTGCAGTTTGCGGAAGTTGTCGATGCTGCGCTCGCGCAGCGTCTGGGGATCGGTGTCGACCTGCTCGACGGACAGCATCTGCTGCAGGTGCTCGACGATGGCTTCACGGGTGAGGGACATGATGACGGTCCTTTGCTGGATTCCGGGTCAGTGGAAGATCGGGTAGGCGCGCTCGAACAGCGCATCGGTGTGGTCGCGGATCACGTGATACACGGTGTCAGCCATTCGGTCGTACACCGCACCGTGTGCGCTGTTGGGAGCGAACGACTCGCGCTCGTGCGCCATTGCCGCGCTCGCGGCTTCGATGCTCGGATGCACACCGGCTGCGGCAGCTGCGCACATTGCCGCGCCCAACGCTGCTCCGCCGCCGTCGAGGCAGCGCGAGGTGGTGATGCCGAAGACATCGGCGAGGATGTTCATGAACAGTGGGCTGTTGCTCCCACCGCCGGACACGACGATCTCCTCGAGGGTGATGCCCAGTTCGGCACACATCGCATCGACGTGGAACTTCATCGTCAGCGCGATCGCCTCCATGATCGACCGGTAGACGTGTCCGCGAGCGTGGCGGGCATCGAAACCGAGCATGATGCCCTTGCGGAACGGCTTGTCGGTGGTCGCCAACCAGTCAAGGACGGTCATCAAGCCGTCGCTGCCCGCAGGCACGTCGACGGCTTCGCGTTCGATGTACTGCTCGCGCGACATGCCCAGCGAGGCAGCCTTCTCCGCGAACTCAGGACCGAGCAGGTCGAGGAACCACGTGAGCGTCCACATCCCGCGACGCACGCCGTTGCTCTCGTACAGGTAACGATGGGGAATGCTGGCGAAGTTGGTCCAGAAGGCCGCGGGCTGCCGATGGTTCTCGTGGCCGTGCACCATTGCGGCGATGTAGGTGCCCAGCGAGAGCACCGCCGTCGTCTCCCCCAGCGAGCCGCTGCCCAGCATCTCGACCGCTTTGTCGTTGGCGGTCTGCACCACTGCGACACCCGCGGGGAGACCGGTGGCGAACGACGCCTCGCCCGTGAGGGGGCCGATCACATCGCCTGGCATCTGCAGTTCCACCAACTGCTCGCGGCGGACGCCGAACTCGCCGTACAACGTGGCGTCGTCGCTCCACTGCCAGGTGTCGGTGTCGATCGGCCACTGCATCAGGATGTTGTTGGCTGCCGTGTCGCGGAACAACCCGGTGAAGCGATGAGCGATGTAGCCCGACGAGGTCGTCGCGTAGGCGAACGACGGATCGGTGGGCATGTACGGCTGATACGCCCGGTCGTCCATCCAGCTGACCACGGGTTCCACCAGCGAACCCTCAGCGGTGAGGAACGCCTTGCAGCATCTGATGGGGCAGATCCCGACGCCGACGATCTCACTCGGATCACCCGCGAACGCTGCCATCGCCTGCTGGCTCGCCGAGCAGATCGCGTCCCACAGATCGTCACCGGGGTGCACCACGACCCCGTGAGCAGGCCGGCTCATCGGGAGCAACGCCCGGCGGCCGCGGGCGACAGCGTTGCCGGCCGCGTCGTAGACGACCACCTTTGCGGACTGCGTACCGCAGTCGATGCCGACCAGATAGGGGCCGCTCATCGTGATCGCCCTGCCGCGCCCGCATCAGCGGACGAGGTAGCCGCCGTCGACCGAGAGAATGTGGCCATTGACGTAGTCCGACGCACGGCTGGCGAGGAACACGACGGTTCCCATCAGGTCCTCGGTCTCGCCCCAACGGTTGGCAGGGATGTGGTCGAGCACTCGCTGGTTGGTGACCGGGTTGCTTCGGGTGTTGGTGGTGATCGCGGTGGCGTAGTAGCCCGGAGCAATACCGTTGACCTGGATGTTGTGCTCGGCCAGCTCGTCGCAGTACGCCTTGGTGAGCCCAGCGATGCCGTGCTTGGTGGCGGCGTATGCAGACGACAGGCGCCCGCCCAGGAAGCTGAACATCGAACAGATGTTGATGATCTTGCCGCTGCGTTGCGGCACCATGTGCTTCGCGGCCTCGAAACTCATCTCGAACGCTGCAGTGAGGTTCACCTGCACGGTGGCGTCCCACTTGTCGCGGCCGAACTCGAGCACTTCGCCCAGCGGGCAGATGCCGGCGGAGTTGATCAGGATGTCGACGCTGCCCAGCCGCTGGACGCAGGCATCGATCACCTGCTTGGGCATTCCTTCGGCCGTGATGTCCGCCTCGACGAACTCGTAGCGCACGCCGGCGCCCTCCACCAGCGCACGGGTGGTGCCGTCATCGTCGACGAGACTGGGCACGAACACGTTGGCACCGCCCTTGGCGAGAGCGAGCGAGAACGCCTGCCCGAGGCCGGTGTTGCCACCGGTGACGATGGCGTTCTTGCCGGCAAGGCTGAAGTAGCTGAGTGCGAAATCGTCGATGGCCATCTGTTCCCTCATCTGCCCGGCGCTGGAGAGATGCTAGTGCCGCTCCACCCGTTACTCGGAACGCTCGTACCGGAAAACACCGGCGGCTGAGCCGAATGGCGGCGACGGCTCGCAGGTCATGGCCGATCGAGCCGTGTGACGAACTCCACCTGGCCCGAATGCATGCCGGGCGACGAAGGCTGGCAGGCTGTGCGATGTGCAACAGCGCGACATCGTGATTATCGGCGGCGGGCCCGGAGGGGCGGCTGCAGCCATCGTCGCCGCCCGAGCAGGCCTGAAGGTCACCGTCTTCGAGAAGGGCCCTCACGGTCGCGACAAGGTCTGCGGCGATGGCCTCACACCTCGCGCCGTCGCCGCACTGCAGGATCTCGACATCGATCTCTCCGCCGCTCACCGCATCGATGGACTGCGAATGATCGCCGGCAAGAAGAGCCGCGAACTGTCCTGGCCGACCACCTCGCGCTTTCCTGCGCACGGTGCAGTGTGGCCACGTCATCGCTTCGACACCCACTTGATCGACGTCGCGATCGCCGCCGGCGCAGAAGTTCGGTTCAGCACGGAAGCACTGCCCGCAATCGAAGACGGCCGAGTGATCGGGGTCGACGCTGCCGGCGAACGCCTCACCGCTAACTTGACGGTGCTCGCGGCCGGCGCGCAGGGCCAGGCGGCAAAGATGCTCGGCGCCGAACGCGACCCTGAGGAGCCCTTCGGGCTCGCGATTCGCGCCTACGCCCCCACGCCACGCCACGCCGAGCGCCACCTCGAAGCCTGTCTCAGCTTGCGCGACGAGCACGGCACACCGGTCCCGGGGTACGGGTGGATGTTCCCCGCCGGCGATGGCACGGTCAACATCGGCGTGGGTGCGCTGAGCACGATGAAGGGCTTCAAGAAGCTCAACCTCAACCACTTGCTCGATCAGTACGCGGCGATCGTTCGCGAGCCGTGGTCACTGGGTGCGTACATCGACAAGCCGCGTGCATGGCGGCTTCCAATGAGCGCCCTGAAGCGCTCCGGGCCGGGCTGGCTGGCCATCGGGGATGCCGCCGGTTTCGTGAACCCGATGAACGGCGAGGGCATCGACTACGCACTGGAAAGCGGGATGCTCGCCGTCGAGCAGTACCTCGCCGATCCGCAGACCGCGCCGGCGAACTACGACCGCCTGGTCGGCGAGCGCTTCGACGCCTTCCTACGCACCGGCCGCCGGTTCAGTTTCATCATCGGCCACCCGTGGCTGCTCAAGCCGGGCCTACGGGTTGCAGTTGGCACGCAGACTGCGGCCGACATCACGCTGGCCGTGATGGGCAACCTGATCGACAACGCCACACCCGGCGCCGCCGGCAGGGTGATGCGGGTCGCCGATACCGCCCTGCGCTGGGCGGACCCGCTCCTACGACGCACCCGCGCCAAGGCCTGACCAGCCGCTATGGCGTGCCCTGCCCGTCGCCCTCGGAGCAGGCACAGCACCGCCCTGCGAGCGCGAAGTGCTGTTCGGTGAGTCGAAAGCCGGTCTCTCGCTGCAGGTCCGCCGACCATTGGTCGAACGTCGCGGCAGCGACCACCTCGATCTGGCCACAGCCGTCGCACACCACGTGGGCATGGCGGTGGGTGGTGAGGTGAAACGCGGCAGGCCCGTGCCCGAGATGGACATGCGCGACCAGCCCCATCTGCTCGAGCGTGTCGAGGAAGCGGTACACGGTGGTCACGTGCACCTCGGGCAATGCGCTGTTCACCCGACCGATGAGCTGTTCGGCGGTCACGTGGTCCGACTCGTCGAACAGGACCCGCAGGATCGCCCTGCGCTGGTCGGTGACGCGACCACCGTGGTCCCGAATCGCCTGCAGGGTGCGGTCGATTGCGTCGGCGCCGGTCACGACGTCGAAGACTACGTCCAACCTGGGCTGTCGAGTTCGATGTGACCTCCGTCGGCCAGTCTCCTTGTTGCAAGCAGCTTGCGATACCGTCGAAGCATGCGTCGACAGCGAACCTCCGGAGCCGCGTGGTGCGCTGCGATCGTGTTGATCATCTCGGCCTGTGCGACCGATGGCACATCTGAAGTCCGATCTGGCTCAGAGGATGAAGCTGGCGATGCTCAGGCCGCCGCGGTCGCCGACTGCGCGGCCGGCACGGCAATCGCAGCGGGGGGCCGCCTGCGGATCAGCTCGACCGTCGCACCCATCACGTCCATCGTGGCCAACGTCGCCGGGGGCCTCGCCGACATCACCGGGTTGGTCCCCGAAGGCACCAACTCGCACACGTTCGAACCGGCGCCGAGCGTTGCTGCGACCTTGGCGAACACCGACGTACTGTTCGCCAACGGATTGGTCCTCGAGGAGCCCACCAAGGACCTCGCGCTCGAGAACCTCTCGGATCGGGCAACGTTCTGTGAGCTCGGGACTGCGATCCTGCCCGTTGCCGACTACATCTACGACTTCTCATTCCCACGCGAGGGCGGCAAGCCGAACCCGCACCTGTGGACCAACCCGCCGATGGCGAAGCGCTACGCCGAAACCATCAGGGACGTCCTCGTGCGCCTCGATCCGGCCAACGCAGCGGCCTATCGCGCCAACGCGGCGGCATACCTCACCAGGCTCGACGCACTCGACGCGGCGATGGTGACAGCCACCGCCACAGTGCCCGCCGCGCAACGCAAGCTGCTCACCTACCACGACGCATTCGCATACTTCGCCGCCACCTACGGCTGGACCGTGATCGGTGCCATCCAACCATCCAGCTTCGACGAGCCGACGGCGAAGGAGGTAGCAAACCTGATCCGCCAGGTGCGCGACGCCGGGGTACCTGCCATCTTCGGGTCAGAGGTGTTCCCCAGCCCGGTGCTCGAGCAGATCGGCGCGGAAGCCGGCGTCGAGTACGTCGATGTCCTGCGCGACGACGACCTTCCCGGCGAGCCTGGAGACTCCGGCCACTCGTTCCTCGGACTGATGCAGTTCGACTACATCACGATGGTCGAAGCACTCGGGGGCGACGCATCCGCGCTCAGGACGCTCGATGTCAGCGACGTCACCGTCGACAACGCGGACTACCCCCAATGACCTCAGTCGACTCCCCCACGACGCCGGGCGACGTCGCCGGCAGTAACCGACCACTCGTCGAAGTCAACGGCGTCTCGCACAGCTACGGCGGCCCCGTCGTGCTCGACCACATTCACCTCTCGATCGAGCCCGGCTCGTTCCTCGGCATCATCGGCCCATCCGGCTCGGGCAAGACCACGCTGCTGCGCATCATCCTCGGCAACCTCACCCCGACGCTCGGCACGGTGCAACGCCAGCCTGCCAGGCGCGTGGCGTACGTGCCGCAGGTGGAGACCGTGAACTGGAACTTCCCGATCACGGTGAGCGAGGTGGTGTTGATGTCACGGCCATCGTCGGCGCGTCGCCCATGGGCCACCGCCGCCGAACGTCGCGACGTGTCGCTCGTGCTGGAACAACTCGGGCTGGGTGGCCTGGAGGATCGTCACATCCGCGAGCTGTCCGGTGGGCAACAGCAGCGGGTGTTCCTCGCCCGTGCCCTGCATCGGCAGCCTGATCTGCTGGTCCTCGACGAACCGACGTCCGGTGTCGACGTGCGAACTCGCCACGAAGTAGTGCACCTGTTGACGGATCTGCACCGTGACGGCATGGCGGTGGTGCTGACCACGCACGACATCAACGGGCTGGCGACACATCTGCCGCGGATCGCATGCGTCAACCGCGAACTGATCGCGATCGGAAGCCCACGTGACGTCCTCACACCGCAGGTGCTCGAGCGCACGTACGGGGCACCAATGGAAGTCCTCGAACACGGCGGGCTGCTGCTGGTCACCGACTCGCCGCTGGGTCCGTCATGAACCTGTTCGAACCGTTCCAGTTCGCGTTCTTCCGCAACGGGATCATCGTGGCGGTGCTCGCCGGGGCGATCTGCGGCCTGATCGGCGTGTACGTGGTGCTCCGCCAGATGAGCTACATCGGCCACGGCCTGTCGCACTCCATCTTCGGGGGCGCCGCAGCGAGCGCCGTGCTGTCGGTGAACTTCTACCTCGGCGCTGGCGTGTGGGGGCTGCTCTCGGCGCTGATGATCGGCCGGGTGGCACGCCGCGGCAAGATCGGCTCGGATGCGGCGATCGGAGTGATCACCACCGCTTCGTTCGCGATGGGCCTCGCGCTGTCGAACGTGTTCGGCCAGGCGAAACGTTCGATCGACGCCGTGCTCTTCGGCTCGATCCTCGGCGTCGGCGGCACCGACGTGATCGCCGTCGTGGGTGCCGGCGTGCTCTCGGTGGTCGTGATCTATGCGTGCTATCGCCAACTGCTGTTCGCCACGTTCGATCCCGAAGTGGCCGACGTGTCCGGCGTCAACGTTGCGCGGATGGAGGCGCTGCTGATGCTGATGTTGGCAACCACGATCCTGTTCACGATGAAGGTGATGGGTGTGCTGCTGATCAGTGCCATGCTCGTCACGCCGGCCGCCACGGCTCGGATGATGACCAACTCGTTCTCGCGAATGCTGACGATCGCACCGATCATCGGCGCCGTGTGCGGGGGCGTCGGGATGCTGCTCAGCTACCACATCGACGTGTCCCCCGGAGCCACCATCATCCTGCTCGCCTCCACCGTGTTCCTCGTGGTGTTCACGGTGACAGGTAGCCGTGGCCGCCGCAACGTCGGCGGCCTCGCCCATCACTGAACGAGCGCCGGCCGTCCGCTCAGTCGCTCGCGATGAGCTCCCACACCTGGCCGTCGGGCGTGTCGCGAACCTCGATGCCAGCAGCGGCGAGACCGTCGCGGATCGTGTCGGACAGGTCGTAGCGCTTCGCAGCGCGAACCTCGGTACGGACGTTCAGCGCGACGTCGACGACGGGCCCGAGGATGGAGCGTGGATCGGTGAGGCCCCCAACCGCGGCGTCGCCGAGGCGGACGATCATCGACCGCAGCAGCGCACGGGCGCGGGTGGTGGCATCGCTCTGCAGCGTGTCGGTGGACCACCCGACGATCGCCTCGTCGAGGTCGAGCACCGCCGACACGGCCGCCGGCGCATCACGTTGCGCCAACGCAGCGTCGAATGCGGCGCCGAGCCGTTCGGCGTCGCCGGCCAGCGACGGGGCAGCCTCGCCTGGAGCGACTGCGACGGCCGGTGGCGGCGTGTCGGGTCGTTCGGCACCGGCCGCCGACGAACCGTTCGGCACCGATGACGAACGGGACGAACCCGACTCAGGACCGGCACGAAGCACGTCGATCGACACTGTTTCGCCCGTCGGGATCTCCACCGACAGTCCGCTGCGGCGCAACGTGAGCACGCCGAGACCCACCACGGACGCAGTGTCGGCATCGAGGTCGAGGATCACCCCGGTGTGCTCGTCGAGACCGAGGACGAACGCCCCGTCGGGCAACAGTCGTTCCATCATCGCCAGCCGGCGTTCGCCGAGGTAGCAGAAACGGGTGTCGTGATGGCCGCCTTCGGCGTTGTTGTAGTGCGGGATCACCGCCACCGGCAGCCCGAGCGGCGACAGGAGATCGAGCCCGTCGAGCCAGTACGGATCGGCACCCGACTTGTACACCTCGTACACCGGCACCGTCGCCAGCCCGAGCGTGAGCGCAGCGGCGCTCGAGAACGTGACGGCCCCCTCGGTGCGCAGCTTCTCGGCGAGAAGATCGGGGATGGGCGTGCCCGCCCACTGCCGGAGCGCGTAGGTAGGGCTGCCGGGGCCGGCGAACACGAACCGTGCTTGGCGAACGCGGGTGAACGCCGCCTCACGCTCCAGCGTGGCCGTGGTCTCGAGGCGTTGCAGGCCGGCGACGCCGATGGTCCGATTGAGGCTGGTCGCGAAGTAGCCGACCGTCTTGGCCGAGAGTTCATCGGCGTTCTCCTGGAAGCCGAACGGCGTGTCGAGGAACACCGCTGGCACCTCGCCCGCCACGCTCGCCTCCAGACATTCGAAGACCATGCGATGCGGCTTGACCATCGTCGGTGCCGTCTCTCCGCTTCCCATGATCGTCAGCAGGCGCGTCATCGTTGAGTTCCTTCATGTGCAAGGTCGAGCAGCACCTCGGCCAGCTCGGCCGGGTGTTGAGCATGGATGTCGTGGTCTGCCGGCGAGAACCACCGCACGCGTCCGTGCGGCAGCTGCGCGAGCGCGGCATCGACGGCGGCGCGTTTGTCGTGTGTCCAGGCAACATCGCCGGTGTCGGCCGGGACGAGCAGGGTGGGCACGGCGAGATGCGGGTAGCGCGCCGACGGGCGGTGTGCGTACAGCGCCTCGAGGATCATCATGTGCCGCTCGAAGGTCAGCCACGGCGCGATCGTGGCGTCGGCTCGCACCTCGAAGTTGGCCATCGAACCGATGATGCCGGACTCCGGCCAGCTGGGGTGCCCGTCGCGCATCCATCGCTCGATCGTCGACGCAGGGGTGCCGATCAACCGAGGCGGTGCGAGAGCTGCACGGCAGTCGTCCCAGGTGGGGAATCGGCCGGCGAGTTCGATGAACCCACCGTCGACGGCGGCGATCGCTCCGGCGAGCGCTGGATGGGTGGCGCCGAGCTCGATGACGACGTTGCCGCCCCACGACTGGCCGACGACGACGGGACGGACCCAACCGAGGGCCGAGATCAGCGCCACCAGGTCGGCAACGATCGTGTCGAAGTCGTAGCCCTCGTCGGGCTTGCTCGAGCCGCCGTGGCCACGTTGGTCCACCGCCACCACCGGATGTCCCGCGGCGGCGAGCGACTCGGCAACGCCGTCCCACATCCGTGCGTTCGAGGCGAGCCCGTGAACGAGCAGGAACGGGACTTCGCTGCCGTCGAGATTGCGAGCGAGGATGCGCAGCTGCACGCCGGCCGCGACCTCGACCATTCGCTCCGATGAACTCATGTCGCTCCTCCACTTGCCGCTGCGCGTATCCGGTCGCACAGCTCGGCGATGATGATCGACTCGGTGACCGGTCGCGGCCAAGGGGCGTCCGCGCGCACCGCAGCCGCGAACGCTTCGACCATCGCCAGGTAGCTGTTGCCGCCTGCTGCAGCACGGTGCTCCACCTCGCCGTCGGGCCGAGTGATCGTGAACGAGGTGTCGTGTACGCCCGGGGTGAACGGACGATCGACCGTCAGCGTCCCGCCGGTCCCGCACACGACCAGCGCCTGACGTTCGGGCAGTTCGAAGGACGCCAGCACCGACGCCGTCGCGCCACTCGACCAGCCCAGCCACGCGGCGGTCGTGGCATCGACGGTCGTATCGGCGGTCGTGGTGTCGACAGCAGCAGCAGGGGTCACCCGGGCAGCAACCGTCGACGGTGCGCCGCCCATCGCGGCGACGATCGGCGACAGGCAGTAGATGCCGACGTCGAGGAGCGCTCCCCCACCATGCTCGGGCGCCCAGCGGTAGTTGTCGCCCTGGGCGAGGCAGAACGTGAAGGCAGCATCGACGTGGCGGATCTCGCCGAGTTCGCCCGATCGCAGGCAGGCGTCGATCGCCGCGCTGCGCGGGTGGAACGGTGTCATGTAGGCCTCGACCAGCAACACGCCTGCGGCGTCACACGCCTCGGACATGACCCTGACATCGGCCTGTGAGACACCGAGCGGCTTTTCGCACAGCACGTGCTTGCCCGCGGCGGCAGCGGCGAGAACCCACTCGCAGTGCATGCCGTTCGGAAGGGCGATGTAGACCGCATCGACGGCAGGATCGGCGAGCACGTCGGCGTAGCCGATCGAACCGCTGCGCGAGCCGATGCTTCCCACGGTGGCCCCGACGCTGTTGTGGATCGCGGGGATCACGGCTTCGGTGGCGATCCAGGAGGTACCACCCAGCACGCCGATCGCGATCGGGCGGCCCATCGGCTCAGGCACCCGACACTGCATCACCGCACGCCGCCGACAGGTGCGCACGTTCGAGCACGGCGACCACGTCGCGCGACTGCTCGGCGGGCACCGGGCTGGGCTCTGCGAGCAACAGGTGGTCGGCGAGGGCACGATGGAAGGGCCAGGCTGGGGTGCGGACCGGCGGCAGTGCCGTCTCGACGATGCCGTAGCCCGGCTCGTAGCGGGCGAGGCGCAGCGTGGAGGCGACCTCGGCATGGTGCCAGGCGGTCGGCACATGACCGCGGCCGGCAACGAGCTCGTCGGCGACCACTGGCCGGTAGTCGGCGGCGATGGTACCGGCAGTTCCTTGCACGAAGAACTTCGGCTTGCGGATGGCCGCGACGTCGCTCTGGATGAACCGCGCCTCACGGCCGTCGGCCCAGCGCATCTGCACATCGATCTGTCCGAGTTGGTGACATCGCGCCACACCCGTTTGTGCGAGGACGCCCGCACCGAGTCGGGCGGGCCGCCGAAGATCTGCAGGATCCAGTCGATGTGGTGGGAACCCCAGTCGTACACGGCGCCGCCGGACAGCGCCTCGTCGCTGTGCCACCAGCGGCACGGATGCTCGAACGAGCCGACGAAGGTCTCCATGTTGAACACCTCGCCGATCGTGCCGGCGTCGATCGCCCGGCGCAGCGCGAGGTAGTCGCCGTCCCAGCGACGGCTCTGGTGGACGGTGATGGTGCGCCCAACAGCGGCCGCCTCGCTCAGCAACATGTCCGCATCCGCTGCCGTGAGGCACATCGGCTTCTCGACCACGACGTGCTTGCCGGCCCGCAGCAACGCGAGCGCGATCGGGGCATGGAGGACCGGCGGGGTGGCGACTATGGCCACATCCACCTCGTCGTCGGCGCACAGCGAGTCGATGTCGACATGCGGATGGAGGTGCGGGAAATCGGCAAGTGCGGCGGCACGGCGCTCCGCGTTGGAGTCGCAGACGCCGACGAGGCGCAGCCCATCGGTCTCCGTGGCAGCCAGACCGTGTGTGTACCCCATGCCACCGAACGGGCCGTAGCCGACGATCCCCACGCCCACGCACTCGGTCGCCACCGCGTTGGGCGCTCCCAACCGGTCGAGGAGCCGGCGATGTTCGGCAACGCCGCGCAAGCGGTCGGGCCGGATTGCTGTGACGATCACATCGCCGTCGGCAGTGGCACACTCGACGATCGCCGGCACGTCCGTGAAGCGATTGCTGGTCGTCGCGACAATCGCGCATACCGCAGCGTTGATCACATGGATCTGCGTGAACTCACCGACAACCGCAGTCTCACGAGGCATCCGTGCGGCAACGTCGCGTTGTGCATCCGGGCGGACGAACCACTCACCCTCGGGCAGCGCGTCACCACGGGCGATGCCGAGCGTCGAGAGCTCACTCTCGGAGAGATCGGCCACATGGACGACGCGTACGGCACTCGGCATGGGGAGCAAGCTAGCTGGAGGGGTCGCCGTCTTCCTGTTGGGCTCGGTTGCGGGACGTGACACTTGGCATTGACGTCGTGGCGGGTGGGTCGTCAGAACTGCGGGATGGCAGGCGCACTGGGATGGCCGGAATCGAGTGCCGGATCGTTGCTCGGGAGGGTCCCCTCGAACCACGGGTCGCGCTTCCAGTCGGGCACGGGCGGGTCAGCCGATGAGTTCGGCACGAAGACCGATCGTTCGACGAGGTCGTAGCGGTGGACGTACCGGCGGCAGTTGGCGAAGATCGCCTCGCCGCGCACGCGCACGACGAACAGCGCTCCGGGATAGTGCTCGATCAACGCATCGTCGGGGTCGATGCCGGCGACGCCGTTGTAGCGCAGGCGAGTACCACGCTCGAAGTCGACGAACAGGATGCCGACGTGGGGGTTCACTGCCAGATTGCCCATCGAGAGGAACATGCCATTGCCGTCGTAGACCGGGAACGCGATCGTCTGCTCGTCGACCACCCGCACGAACCCGGGCTCGCCGCCCTTGTACGAGCATTGTGGGACGCCGGCGGCGTCAGCAGTGGCGAGGAAGAACATGTCGCGAGACTCGATGAAATTGCGGAACGAGTCACCGATCTGATCGTTGGTCGCTTCATCGAGGCGGTCGGCCAGCCGCCGAGAATCGAACCGGTCCTGCAGCGCTCGCTGGCCGTCGTGGTAGTGCTGGGACACTGTTCATCCTCCTCAGCCCGACGAGGGCTTGCGGTGACGCCGATGCGGCAGAACCACGGTAGTTGACGACACCGTGGGCGACAAGGGACGAGAAAGGCCCAGGTCTGTTGACCTGGGCCTTCGTCCGTGGAGCTGTGGGGAATCGAACCCCAGACCCCTTCCATGCCATGGAATCACGTAACGTCCATCCTTGTTCGCTGACATCCGCAGTATGCACGCTGACCAGCAGTTTCGCAAGAGTCAAGTTCGGACGTGTTCGCTGGGGTACGCTGGCTACTACTCGCCCTACTACTCGCTGGGCGAACATGGAAGGGGTCAGCCATGGCGAAGAAGCCACCCGTCGAACCAGGGCACCACGCCAAGGAGCGCGGCAACGGCAGCGGCAGCGTCTACCAGGAGGGCGCACGTAGGCCTGTCGCTGAGCGCGGCCGCTGGGTCGCGCAGGTGAAGGTCGACGGCAAGTTCCGACGCACCTACCACCCGAACAAGACCGCCGCGAACAAGGCACTCGACGAGATGCGTTCTGCTGCCGCTAACGGTGCCATCATCGTCGAAGGCAACACCACCCTGGCCGACCTGCTCGACCGATGGGAGACCAAGGTGCTGCCCGCACAGAACCTGTCGGTTCGCACGCAAGACGCCTACCACTGGGCCTGCACCATCCTGCGCGAAGACGTTGGTTCCAAGCGACTGGCGAAGCTCGCACCCGAGCACGTGGAGGCGGCATTCGAGGCTCGAGCTGAGAGTGGGATGAGTCGCGCCTCACTGGTGAAGGTTCGATCGGTGCTGGGCAAGGCGCTCGACTGGGCGCTACGCCGACGCGCGATCGGCAGCAACATCGCCCGAATCGTGGAGCTGCCCGCACAGGCTCGCCGCGCCGAAGCGGGGCGCTCAATGACCGCAGAGCAGGCCCGCGCCGTCCTGGGGGCCACACGGCACCGCCTGCACGCCTTGTGGACCGTGATGCTGTATCTCGGGCTACGCCCCGGCGAAGCCACCGGGCTCTGCTGGGTCGACGTCGACCTCGACAACGCCGTGATTCACGTGCGCCGATCCCTGAAACTTGAGCGCAGCCAGCTCGTGCTCGACGAGCGACTCAAGACCGACCGCAGCCGCCGCAGCCTCGACGCACCCGCGCAGGTCATCACCGCACTGCGCGCCCATCGCATCGAACAGGCCAAGGCTCAACTCAAGGCCGGCGAACTATGGCAGCCGCCGTATCCCGACCTCGTGTTCACCACGGCACTCGGCACGCCGCTGGGCCCGCGCAACCTGCACCGCTCACTCACTCTGCTCACCGAACGCCTCGAACTCGGACCGTGGCATCCGCACGAGCTACGACACTCGGCCGCCTCGCTGATGAGTGAGGCAGGCGTGCCCATGGAGCGCATAGCTGACCAGCTCGGGCACGACGGCACACGCATGGGTCTGCTGGTCTACCGCCACGCCGTGAAACCAACCATCGGCGCGGGCATGGTCATGGGTGACGTGTTGGGGGTCGCGAAGTGACCGGGATGATCCCGAAGGACTCCATCTGTGCGATCGAGCTGCGCTGCGAGAAGTGCCGCACAATCGTGGGCGCCGTCTACCACGTCGACGGAGGCCTGCGCGCCGTAGTGCTCGGCTGGACGAGCATCCCGACGCACGCAGCGATCGGTGATGCCATGTCGAACGCGGAGAGCTACAGCACGCCGGGCACCAGGGGTGACCGGTGGGGCCTGCATGGTCGTCGAGCGGACGCTACGTACTTCGACCCACCGGACAGCTACGCCGCGGGCGCTTGTGGCCGATGCGAGTGCTATCACGAACTCGCGTCGCTGGATTGGACCGCAGTCCGTCAAGCCATCGAGACCAGCGTGTCGGACGTGAAGGTGTGACCATCCACGCCCGCTGACATCCGTCGTGATACGTTGGGTCCAGTTGCCCGATGGCCTTTGCCACGAAGCCCGCAGAGAGTGTTGCGGGAAGTCTCCCCCGGCGGATGAGACATGAAGAACCCCGCGAGGTTTCGTCATGTCCGCTACCAGGTCCCCCGACCTTCCACCCCTGGCCGTGTCCCCCGACACTGCCGCCAACCTCATCGGCATCGGCCGAACGAAGCTGTACGAGCTGCTCGACGCTGGCCGTATCCCGAGCCAAAAGTGTGGGCGTCGCCGGCTGATCAGAGTTTCTGCGCTGGAGGCCTTCCTTGAGGCTGGTGATGCCGCATGAAGCCGCCCAAAAATGCCGCCGCCGTCGAGCTGGACAACTCGACGGCGAAGACTAAAACGCTGATCACCGGGCAGGCGAACGAGACTAACGGTAGCACCCTTCCGTGCCCGATCGCTTGTTCTCCCGCGGCGTGTGTCTGCCCTTTCGCATCGCCCGAGGCCGCGGAGTTGGCGCACACTCGCGCGATGCTGCTGGCCCCGCCAGAGGTGCCCGCACTGGCCGCTGTGTGGGCCTGGGGGCACCGCTTACGACACGGAGTGGAGACACGCACCATCACGCACCGCGAGGCAAACGAGGCATGGCGCCGAGTGATCGCAAAGCTGGGGGTGACGACCAATGGTCTGGACACCTGACGACGAGATGCCCGTCGACTTGTTCGATGGTTTGTGCGATTCGTGCCGCGAGCCGCTGACCGACGACGACGCGGGCAGATTCCGCCACCGGGACTGTGCACCGCCTGAGTTGCCCGCCGTGGCGCGTGAACTACTCGACCGTGTGCGAGGTGCCCGATGAGCGCGCCAGGACTGTGTTGCCGTTGCGGTTCCGCTGGGGTGCGTACGGTCGCCGCGGATAGCTACTGCTCGACTCATCTAGCCGAGCTGTACCGCTCATACAACCCCGAGGTGTGGGCGCTCAATGGTGTCGGCCTACCCATCGGCAGGATGCGCCCCGAGTACGGCCCGATGATCGAAGACCTTGAGTGCATCGCGTGCGGTGCCGGGTGGTCATCCGTTGCCGGCGCACGGTGCGAATGGTGCCGCGCGAGCCGCGAGCGACTGATCGCCCATCAACGCGACCTACTGCTGAAGGTTCCCGACGATCGACGCGAGGCCACGCTGCTGGCGTGGGGCGACCGTCTCAAAGACGCGGTAACTGCGGGCATCGTGACCAAGGATGAAGCCGCACGAGCATGGCGACGGGCGGTGCGTGATGTTGCCGCCTGAACTCTTCAACGACGAGACACCACCACCGAACATGCCCCGCAAGGGCGACAGCACCGCGACACAGCTCGTGCGCCTGGCCGAACTGCACTATCGGTTCGCGCAAGCCGACGACGGGCGCACGTTCGCGGTGCCGCTCAACGGCGCGTCCATCGCCCGGCCGCTCGACGGCAACCGGCAGAGCTTGCGCGCAGAGCTGGCCGCGTTGCACTTCGACACGACCGGCAACGTGCCCAACAAGTCAGCTCTAGCCGATGCGCTCGCCGTGCTCGACGGCAAGGCCGCCAGCGCCGACCGTGAACGGTTGCACCTCCGCACCGCACACGTCGCTGGCATGATCGTGATCGACTTGGGCGACCCGACCGGCCGATGTGTCGTGATCGACGTGAACGGCTGGCACGTGGCCGACACACCCCCGATCACGTTCCGGCGAACGGAGCTGACCTCACCGCTACCGTCGCCCGCGCATGGCGGTGACCTCGACGCGCTGCGCGCACTGCTCAACGCCACCGACGACGCCTGGCCGCTGCTCGTCGGCTGGCTCGTCGCGGTGATGTTTGATGTGCCGAGGCCGCTGCTGTTCCTCACCGGCGAGCAGGGAACCGGGAAGACCACCGCCGCGCGGAACATCGCGCAACTCATCGACCCGTCACCGGCACCGACGCGCGCAGCACCGCGCGACCTCGATGCATGGGTCACCGCCGCTGCAGGCTCACAAGTCGTGGCGCTCGACAACCTGAGCACCGTGGCCGACTGGCTCAGCGACGCGCTCTGTCGTGCCGCGACGGGCGAAGGGATGGTGAAGCGCGCGCTCTACACGGATGACGGGTTAGCAGTGCTCAGCTTCCGGCGGGCGATCATCCTCACGTCCATCGACGCCGGCGCGCTGCGCGGTGATCTTGGCGAACGCCTGGTGCCCGTCGAGCTCGAGCGCATCCGAACCGAACAACGCCGCACCGACGCCGACCTCGCCGCAGACTTCACACGACTACACCCCGAAGTGCTCGGCGCGCTGTTCACGCTCACGGCCGACGTGCTCGCCGCGCTCGATCACGTACACGTCACCGACCTGCCCCGGATGGCCGACTTCGGCCGCATCCTCGCCGCGCTCGATCACGCCACCGGCTGGCACTCGCTCGACCTCTACCGCGCCGCAGCGGAGCAGGTCGCCGCCGACGTGGTGCAAGGCGACGCGCTCGCGATGGCGGTGATTGAACTGGTCGCGGCCACGATCGAAGGCCGCTGGCACGGCACCCCCACCGAGCTACACCGTGCCCTTGAGCGCTACCGCCACGAAGCGAGCACTTGGCCGAAGTCACCGAAGGTGCTCAGCGGACAACTCACCCGCCTGGGGCCCGCGTTGCGATCACAAGGCGTCACCGTCACCCGTGAACGCACCGACACCCAACGAACACTCACCCTCACCGACACGAAACGCAATGACGCACATGACGCACATGACGCACTTCCCTCTGTTGATTCTTTGACAAAAGTGAGAAGAGGATGACCCGACAGCCTGAAATGGTCCCAACCCGCCAGGTTTCGCTGCGTCATGTGCGTCATGTGCGTCATTTGTTGAGGCCGACATGAACGACCCCACAGGCGACACCGTTGCCGCACGGCACAACCCCGACGCGCTCGCGGTGCTCGGCTATCGCCGCCCTAAGTGGCAGGCCGACGCGCTCTGCCGTGAGTACAAGCACCTCGCCTGGCATCCCGTGCGCGGCCAGCACCCCACCCCGGCACTTCAAGTCTGCGGGAACTGCCCCGTTCGCCGCGAGTGCTTGAACTGGGCGATGGCCGATCCGACGCTCGACATCGCAGGCGTTCTCGGCGGGATGACAGCGAACGCACGCCAAGCCCGACGCAAGCTCGACCAACGACGCAAGGACCATCCCGATGCCTCGACATGACAGGCACACCCACCAACACGAAGGAGACACCAAGTGCCACGACATGACCGCACAACCGTACGACCCCGCCGCCGCACACGCCACCGCTTGTGGCTACGCGAGCAACGCCGAGAGCAAGAGCAGGAAGCACGACGAGCACCACACCCGCCGACAGACACGAGCAGCTCGGCGGCGTGAACGTCGCAACCGCCACCACCCAGGGGGGTACCCGACGAACGTACGTTCGATAAGGTGCCTCCAGACCCCGGGTCGCAACCCTCTCTCCCCGCCAACAAGAAAACCCCCCTGGGGGGTGGCGTGATGGGTGTTGTCGTGCTGGGGGAACTCGACCAGGCGGTGCGTGATCATCTGCGCGTCGCATTGGCGGCGCACTTCAAGTGGTGCCGAACGCAGGAACTGGCGGTGCCAGTAGACCTGCGGGCGCTGTTTGATTGGGTGGACAGAGGCGGACAGGCGCGGCCAGCGCGTGCGCCCGTCGAGGCGGCTGGCGATGATGCAGCTATGCGGCTCGCACTCACCTACGAACAGGCCGGCGAACGGCTCGGCGTGTCGTCGCGCACGATCCGCCGACTCGTCGAGGCGGGCACGCTACCAGCGGTTGAGGTGGCGAGCGCACGCCGCATCCGCGCCACCGATCTCGTGGCGTTCACCGAGCGAATGGAGACAGCATGAACAAGATCATCAAGGGCCAAGTCGACCTAGGACCGAAGGGCGAGGTGTCTGCGGTGTTCTCCACCTTCGACGTGGTCGACCATGACGGCGACGTGGTGCGGCCGGGCGCGATCAAGGCCGGACCTTGCGCGATCTCGGCGTGGAACCACGGCTCTTGGAACGCTGGTATGCCGCCGGTCGGCGTGGGCCACATCCGGACCACTGCCACTGAGGCGATCCTCGACGGGCGGTTCCTACTCGACCAGGCCGCCGGCCGTGACACGTTCCTGATCGTGCAGGCGATGCACGAGCTCGGGCTCGGTGAGTGGTCGTACTCGCTGCACGACGTCATCGGTCGCCCCGTCAAGCTGCCCAGCGGCACGGTGCAGGAGATTTCCTCAATGACAGTGCGCGAGGTGTCGCCAGTGATGGCCGCGGCAAGCATGAACACTCGCACGCTGTCGGCCAAGGAACTGGCCGAGCTGGCACGGATCCGCGACAGCATCACGAGCACGGCACAAAGCGACGTGCTCACCGAGTTTCTTCGCTTCCAACGGAGCATGGTCCGATGATCGCGACCGAGTGCGCTCCGCCGCTGGGCTGCTACTTCGACGTCGAGCTGCTCGTGCTGTACGCGTTCGGCGTCGACTTCCCTCGCCTGGTGTGGTGCTCTCCAGAGACCGCCGCTGAACGTTCATACCGAGCCCGATGGGGTGCCACAGACTGGCCAGCCGATGCCGTCGACCTGGTGCACCTCGACGCCGATGGTGCGCTCTGGCTGCGCGCCGATCGTGCTTCAGAGATCACCCTCGCCGACATCGAGACAGCCGCGGGGCGCTCGTGATGCTCGGCCAGCCACAGAACAAGTCGCTCCGCTCCCCAACGAAACGAAACGAAAGGACCAGACCATGCAGCTACGCCCGCAAAACAAAGCGATCGGCGTCGAGGTGACCAAGGACGACACAGAGGCGACAGACGCCGGGCTCGCGCTGTACCCGCCAGAGGACGGCTGGCGGGCGGTCTTCGATCGGTTCGGGGAGCGCTATGGCTTCTACAACAAGTCGGTCGGCTTGAAGGACGACCCGTGCAATCCGCGATGGGCGCAGCCGGAGTCTGACGGAGTGATGGAGCGCGTGGAACTGACGCCCGAGTACATCGAGGCACACGCCGCACGCGACGACGCCGACCGCGCGCTCAAGGCGACGCAAGCCGCTTACGAGGCCGCCCGCGCTGCCGTCTCGACCTTCAATCTCCAGGTCGAAGCGGGTGTGCCTTTCGAGCACCCCAAGGGCTCCAGCAGGGTCGTCCTGGCATTCAAGGACGGTTCACACCTCACATTCGATGAGATACGCAACCGGCTCCGACAACTCGAGGATCAAGCCACCCTCAGCGACAGGGATATGGAACGGGCCGAACGTGAGTGGTCCCGTGTCAGCGCTCGCTGCGGCCAGGTGATCGACAGGCTTAGCCGCGCCATCTACGCGGGTGGCGACTGAGCCTGGCGTTACACGAACTAGCGTCTGCGCATGAAGCGATACACAGTCTCCCCCGAGCGAAAGGCCGCCATCTTCACCGTCCGTCCTGGTGAGGACAGTCACATCGAACTCGCTCGCCAGTTCGACCAGGCGAAGCCTTGGGAACTCGCCGCACTCGCAATGATGCGAAAGGGCGACGAGGGACAGGTGCGAGCGATGGAACTGCTGCTGCTGTCGAAGGCAACGCGAACGGCAAGAACGGCGACCATTGCCGCGGCGGTTGCCACCATTGCAGCGATTGCAAGTGTGGCCGTCAGTCTTTGGGGCTGAGGCGTCCTAGTCATCTGACCAACGCATGAAATGGAGAGGCGAGAGGGGTAAGTCATCATCTGATGACTTACCCCTGAACGTCACCCGCGCAGAAGCCAGCGATTCAATGAACGAGCGACGTCCGCGTAGAAAACGGAAGAAGCCCCGCCGCCCGAAGGCGACGGGGCTTTCTAACGTTCGTGCGGTCACCCCTCGTGGGCCGCTCGCGGCTTACGAGGTGCCCTCGGCTTCTTAACCGTGGCCGCAGGCGCAGCGAACAGTACCTCTAGCTCGTCCTCAACAATGCCGCACATCTTCCGCACCGCACGCAGCAGGCACTCCAGCGAACACGCATCGACGAGTTCCTGCTCGGTTCGCCAACCAGCCGTAACGCCGAACCAATCCGGCCCCGGCATCATCGTGATGTGCCCCTCGGGGGCAGCCGTCCCGCACCCGTCACATGTCGTCACCTGAACCCTGCTCATCGCACCACCTCGCAGGCGTAGTCAGCGGCGTACCGCTCACGCCATGTCACCCAGTCGGCACGCCCGCCGCACTCGACGTACCGGGCGAAGTCCGCCCGCATCACCTCTTCGCTGGTCATGTTGTTCCCCTTCGTTGTTGATGGATGCCAACGAACGACGAACGGACCTACTACTCGGCCTACTACTCGGTGAGCAGCAATGACCCCAGGCGCGAAAGAACCCCAGGTGCTTTGACCTGGGGTTTCTTTGTGGAGCTGTGGGGAATCGAACCCCAGACCCCTTCCATGCCATGGAAGTGCTCTACCAACTGAGCTACAGCCCCGAACGAGTGCAGGACGATAGCAGCACGGCAGGCCGCTCAAAACGTCGGCGTCTCAACCATCACAGAGTTCGGCGCGACCGCAGCTTCGAGCGCAACGGGCCGACCGCCAACCGCGCTACCGCAGTGATCAGCAGCGTCGAGATGGTGACTCTCACAGCCAACGGCAGCTGCGCGATCCTCGGCGCAACCACCAACGAGATGACGATCGCCACCGGGTAGACCCACGCCACATCGGTGGCGATGCGACCCCACACCGGGCGCTTCGTTTCGGCACGATGCCGCAGTTCGAACCAGTCGTCGATGCCGACAGTGCGCACGACGCGCTCGTGCTCGACGAAACCGGCAGCGCGGCCCATCAGCACCGCACGTTGGGGCGAGCGCTCCCACTCACGCAGGTGAACACCGTCGACGAAACGGAACACGATCTGGTGCTCGCCACCGGCGGGGCCGGGGTGCAGCACGCCGGCGCCCAGGCACCCGTGGAACTTGCGCAACGTGGCCACTACTTCCTCTGTCCACTCCACGTACTGCGCCTCGAAGCCAGGCGCCACGATGCGCGCCACGGTGACCGTGACGGGATCGGATGCGATGCGGGGAAGTTGTGCCGTGTCGAAGGGACCGGACAGAGCGAGGGCCATAACCCCATCAACGATAGCGATAGTGCGGCGCCTGTGATCGGTGACACCGATCACAGATGCACAAGCGGCTTACTCGGCTGTGTCGTGGTGGCCGGGCTGGCCGTCGCCGGGCTCGTCGGTGCCAGCCTCGCCGTCGACCGCCGCCCACTCGATCTTGGGGACGTCGCGGTACAGGCGCTCGATCTCGTAGTACATGCGGATCTCCTCGGCGAAAATGTGCACCACCACATCGCCGTAGTCGACGAGCACCCACTGCTGTTCGCCCATTCCCTCAGAGCGGATCGGTGAACGGCCGAGCTGCTCGCGCACGGCGTCTTCGACAGCGTCGACCACCGCCTTCACCAGCCGGCGGTTGCCGGCGCTGGCGATGACGAAGTAGTCGGTCACCTGCAACACCTCGCCCACGAAGAGCACGAGCGTGTGTTCTGCCTTCTTGTCGTCGGCGGCGCGGGCGGCCACCTTGGCCAGTTCGAGCGCGGCCGCTCCTGCTGTCTGAGTCATGTGGGCTCCGTGGTAGAGGTGGTGATGGCCGGCAGTTCAGTGCCTTCACCGTTGAGGAATTCGGTACCGAGTTGCAACACGACGTCGACGCCTTCCGTCGGGCGATCCGACCTCAGTCTGACGGTCTCGCCGAACAGGCCGTTCGCGTTCTCGGTCTTGTCGGCCAACTTCGGGTCGGCGATGTAGAGGCGGGTCTCGGGGTGTTCATCGCCGCCGAGGTACACCGACACGACGTTGGCGCCCAGGAACAACAGGACCTTCACCGCGACCTTGACTCGGTCTTCGTAGCCAGGCGCCGCTTCGACGCGGTACGTCAAGTCGGGCGATGGCGCAGTCATCGAGCCGGGGGCCACGGACGCGAGGATGAAGATGGCCTCGGCGCGATCGATGTTCTCGACGTCCTTGCGTTCGGGGTTGTCGATTGCTGGAACGGGATCCGCCGGAAGCCCACGCGCCTCGACAGGCCCTGCGAAGAGGCGCTCGAACAGCGCCTCCAACGAGGTCGGCGGCTGGGGCGCGACGTCTGTGGCGGGCACGGCGCGACCGCCGCCGATGCCATCAGCGAGGCCGGACCACAGTGCAACGATGTTCGCTCGACGGTCCCGGTCGAGACTGCCGGGCTCACGTGCGTTGAGCACCTGCACCGTCTGGGCAGCCGACAGACTGTTCTCGCCGGCGTTGAACAGCGTGAGGCTCGTTCCATCGGCGGTGCCGACCACGTCGGTGGCGAAGGTGGCCGCCACTGGCGTGACCGGTGCCAGAAGCGCCTCGGCTTCCGCCGGCGTGGCCACGGCCGAGACATCGAAGGTGATCGACAGCATGCTTTCGACCGCCTGCGCCAACGACTCGAGCCCACCTTCTCGGTACACGTCGGTGAGCGGCCTGCGCACGTCACCAAGACCCGTCGCATCACTGGCGACGGGCACCGACACGATGCTGCCGCCCAACTGCGTACCGGCCCGCACCACGAACACGGTGACACTGGTGAGCACGTCGACCTCGTCGACGGTTGCCAGCAAGCCCACCGGGGTCGTGGGCAGCTTGATCAGGTCGACGCTGACGAGTCGGGCGCCCTTGTAGTCGCGTAACGCCGCCTGGCCGGCGTAACCGAGCCCGCCGATGGCGACCAGCACCAGCAGGTTGGCCGCGACCATCAGCGCTGTGCGCCTGCGCCGGACTGCGGCGAACGCCGTCATGCTATCTCCCTGTACAGCCCTAGGTCGCGGATGACGTTGAGTACCGACTCGGTGACCAGGTAGTCCAGCGGTCGCCCATCGCGGCAGCGATCTCGCAGGTCGGTGCTCGACACCTCGAGGCGCGGTACTTCCACGCGCTCCCACTCGAAGGCCGACGACAGTTCCACCGGCTCGCCGGGCCGATCGACCACCACGAGCGCGCACAACGCAGCTACCTCCAGGTAACGCTCCCAACTCTCGAACTTCGCCGCAGCATCGTCGCCGACGATGGTGAACAGCTCTGCATCGGGGAAGCTACGTGCCAGCGCAGCGAGCGTGTCAGCGGTGTAGCTCGGGCCGCCGTGATCGATCTCCAGCCTGCCCGCCTCGAGGCCCTCGACGTCGCCGACCGCCGCTTCCACCATCGCCAACCGGGCGGGCGCAGGTGTGATCGGGCGGGTGCCGGCCTTCTGCCACGGGACGTTGGCGACCATCAGCAGCACCACGTCGAGCGCCAGCGCATGACGCACGTTGACCGCCGTGACGAGATGGCCAACGTGAGGGGGGTCGAACGTGCCGCCGAACAATCCGATTCGCTGAGGCACGAAAAACCAGTGTAGGGGCGGCAGAACACCGCCGGGCAGTCACGAGAGGCCGCAGTTGAATCGTCAGGGAACCGACAAGTTCATTTCTGACATGACAGGAACGCGCCGATGTAGTACTGTTGCATGTTCCCCCACACGCCACAGACAGGATATATCACCGCACGCCGTCATCCACGGCGTGCGGAACAGTCCTGCACTGCG
Source organism: Ilumatobacteraceae bacterium (assembly GCA_043721915.1). Taxonomy (GTDB): domain Bacteria; phylum Actinomycetota; class Acidimicrobiia; order Acidimicrobiales; family Ilumatobacteraceae; genus UBA668. Next base: position 44,820 of record JAYSPV010000081.1, read on the forward strand.
AATTGTTCCTGCGGAGTATGCCATCGGCACTGTGCCGAATGACACACCCTGTCACGGAATCAGACGACGAGCCAAGAAGTTGAGACGGATTGCCATGAACGACTCCATCGGACTGTACCTGAATGACATCGGTAAGGTGTCACTACTCAATGCGGAAGAAGAGCGCGAACTCTCCCGTGTCATCGAGGCGGGCCGCGAAGCGGCCGAGAGCCTTGCCAACGGCGAGAAGGGCGTTGCGCTGAAGGCCTCCGTGGCCAAGGCTGCCGAAGCAAAAGATCGCTTCATTCGCGCCAACCTGCGCTTGGTCGTGTCCATTGCCCGCCGCTATCCCCTTCCCCAGGGCATGGACCTGCTGGATCTCATCCAGGAGGGCAACTTGGGCCTCGAGCACGCCGTCGACAAGTTCGACTGGCGCCGTGGCTTCAAGTTCTCCACCTATGCCACCTTCTGGATCCGCCAGGCCATCGGCCGTGCACTTGACCAGAAGGCCAGCCTCATCCGCATCCCCGGCGATCGTTCGGCCAGCCTGCGTGCGGCCCTGCGTCAGGCCAGCGGCGACGGTGAGACCCTCGATGTCGGCAACGCCGAGCTGCACCGCCTGACCACGCCCGTCTCGCTCGACAAGACGATCGGCGACGATGGCGATGCCACTCTCGGCGATCTGATGGCCAATGGCGACGGCACCCCGGAAGACGCCGTGATGAGCATGGTCGACAACGAGCTGCTCGACGAGCTGCTCGGCACGCTCGACAAGCGTGCTCGCTACGCAGTCGAGGCGCGCTTCGGCCTGCTCGACGGTGAGCGCAAGAGCTTCCGCGAAGTCGGCGAGAACCTTGGCGTCACTGCCGAAGCTGCCCGTCGCCTGGTCAGCCGTGCGGTCGCCGGGCTGCGCGAAGACGCAGTCCGCATCCTCGCCGTCTGATCTACGCAACCTTCTTTCACTCGAATGCCCCGGCTGCGGCTGGGGCATTCGCCGTTTTTCGCCACGTCGACTTCCACCGGGGCACCGCGCGACCTCGCCGTTAGGCTGACGACCGTGGCGAAAGCATGGACACCCTCTTCCTGGCAGGCCTTCCCTGCCGCGCAGCAACCCGAGTGGCCCGACCAGGGTGCACTCGAGAACGCCCTCAAGCAGATCTCCTCCTATCCCCCTTTGGTCTTCGCCGGCGAGGCCCGCTCGCTGCAGGCATCTCTCGCACAGGTAGCTGCCGGCAATGCGTTCCTGCTGCAGGCGGGCGACTGTGCCGAGAGCTTCGAGGAGTTCAGCGCCGTCAACATCCGCGAGAAGTTGCGCGTGATCCTGCAGATGTCGGTCGTGCTCACCTACTCCCTCGGGGTCCCCGTCGTGAAGGTGGGCCGCATCGCAGGACAGTTCGCCAAGCCGCGCTCCAGCAACTACGAGCAGGTGGGCGACGTGCAGCTGCCCAGCTTCCGCGGCCACATCGTCAACGGCGATTCGGCCACCGATGCTGCCCGCACACCGAACCCCGAGCGCCTCCTGCAGGCGTACAACCAATCGGCCGCCACGCTCAACCTGCTGCGGGCATTCACCAAGGGTGGCTTCGCCGATCTCGGCCGTGTGCACGCGTGGACGCAGGAGTTCGTCGCGTCCAGTCCTGAGGGCCAGCGCTACGACCAGGTAGCCGGTGAGATCGACCGTGCGCTGCGCTTCATGCGCGCGTGCGGCGTCGACACCGAGAACAACCATCAGCTGCACGAGACCAACATCTACACCAGCCACGAGGCCTTGCTCCTGGGCTACGAGGAAGCGCTGACCCGCGAGGATTCGCTCACCGGTGCCTGGTACGACTGCTCGGCACACATGCTCTGGATCGGCGAACGCACACGCCAGCTCGATTCGGCGCATGTCGAGTTCCTCCGCGGTGTGGGCAACCCGATCGGCTGCAAGGTGGGCCCCACCACCGACCCCACCTTCGTGCTCGAACTGTGCGAGAAGCTCAACCCGTCGCGCATACCCGGCCGGCTCACGCTGATCAGCCGTATGGGCGCCGACAAGGTCGAGGATTCGTTGCGCCCGCTGCTGCGGGCGGTCCGCGAAGCCGACCACCCGGTGGTCTGGGCCTGCGACCCGATGCACGGCAACACGATCACCAGTGTCGGCGGACGCAAGACTCGCGAGTTCAGCGCCATCTGCGGCGAGATCGACGGCTTCGTCCGCGCCCACAAGGCAGAAGGCACCTGGCCGGGCGGCATCCACGTCGAGCTCACCGGCGACAACGTCACCGAATGCACCGGCGGCGCCGACAAGATCCTCGACAGCCAGCTCGACGACCGCTATCAGACGGTGTGCGACCCACGCCTCAACGGTCGCCAGAGCCTCGATCTCGCCTTCCACGTGGCCGAGGGCCTCCGCAGCACCGGCCTCGCCTGAGCCACACCGCCCGATGCGAGCGCTGGCACTCACCGCCGATTGGCCGGTCGCGAACGTCGCAGCCGCGACAATCTCGCGCGACGGCGCTGTCAGCACCATCGGCTCGACCGATCGCCTGTTCCACTTGGCATCCATCTCCAAGATGCTGGTCGGCTGGACGACACTCGTCGCGTGCGAGGAAGGCACCCTCGATCTCGATCAGCCGATCGGCCAGGATGGGTGCACCGCACGGCACCTCCTTGCCCACGCCGGCGGATACGCCTTCGACGGTGACGCTGCAATCGCCAAGCCCGGCATGCGACGGATCTACAGCAACACCGGCATCGAAATGGTCGCCGCCGCACTGGCGTGCGCCGCCCGCATGCCGTACGAGGCCTACCAGCGCGAGGCAGTGCTCGAGCCGTTGGGCATGCACAACACAGAGCTACGCGGCTCGCCTGCACACGGGTTGTACAGCACGCTCGACGACTTGATCCGCTTCGTCACCGAACTGCACCACCCCCACCTGCTCTCCGCCGCCAGTGCCGTCGAGTTCGCGACGGTGCAGTTTCCCGGGTTGGCAGGCGTGGTGCCCGGAGTCGGCCGTTACACCGACTGCCGGTGGGGCCTTGGCACCGAGATCCGCGGCGACAAGCAACCTCACTGGACAGGCCTCGCCAATTCAGCCGCCACGTACGGACACTTCGGAGGAGCGGGTACCCTCCTCTGGGTGGATCCGGGGGCACACATCGCATGTCTGGCGCTCACCGACCGTGCGTTCACCCAGTGGTCGGCGGAGGCGCTGGAGCACTGGCCACGGTTCGCCGATGCCTGCCTCGCAGAGGCGGCTTCGTGATCTTCTCCGCCGGCGATCGAGTCCGCTACGAGTGCGAGGGCGACGATGGTCTGCCGTTGATCAGGTACGGCTTCATCGGCGGTGTGGCCGGCACCGGCGGGCCAGTGGTGGTGATGCTCGACGGCGAGCTCGGCGGCGACGTGGTCAACGAGTCACAGGTGCAGCACGTGACGATCACCACCGTCGAACTCAAGCTGCACGGGATGGATCTCGTCGACGAACCCGAGTTGCGCCGGGGCCTGGTGTCGTTGTGGCATGCCGAAGCCGACAGCGCCGGCCTCGACATCGATTCGCTGCACCCGATCGGTGACGGCGAGTGTGACGCGCCTGGCGGATGGTGCCTTGCCGAGCTCCTCGCCGGAGGAGACAGCTACGTGCTGCGGGCAGAGCAGTGCCCGTCTGAACCCGAGATGGTCCGGGTCCATGCCGAGGTGCGCACCCGAGGCCCGGGTTGAGCCGGCCGGTCACCGGCTGGTACCCCCTCCTGCTCGCCACATTCAGCATCGGTGTCGCCAACAGCGTCGTCTTCTCACTGCTCAGCGATCTGCAGGACACGTACCACTTCGCCAACTACGGCCTCAGCCTGATCGCCGGCTCGGGCTTCCTCGTCGGGTTCATCGGCCAGATCTTCCTCGCTCCCTACGCTGACCGCGGCCACTCGAAGGTGTTGTTGCTGGCGGGCCTCGCGATGGCGGTGCTCGGCAGCGTGTTCTTCGCTCTCTCGTCGACGCTGCTGGGCTTGGTCCTGTCGCGAGCCGTCGTCGGGCTGTCCAACAGTCTGTTCCTCCCCGCTGCACGTGCGATCGCCGTCAGCATCGAGCCGTCCGAGGTGGCCCACCGGCTGAGCGTGCTCGGCGGCCTCGAGCTGGCCGGCTTCGTCACCGGGCCGGTGCTCGGTGGCTGGCTGGTCGGGCCCTACGGCGTGCGGGTGCCGTTCCTGGTGGCCGGCCTGTTCGCGCTCGCCGGGGGGCTGATGCTGATGCCCAAGGAGCTGCCACAGCCGCCGATCGGCCCGCCCCACGGCCTGGCCTTCGACCTGCTGCGCATCCCGCGCATTCGCGCCGGTGTGGCGCTGAGCGTGGCGTTGTTCGTGCCGGTCGGATTCTACGACGCCGTGCTCGACCGCTACATGACCGACCGCGGCGCGTCGAACATGATGATCGGGTTCGCCTTCCTCGCGTTCGGTGTGCCGTTCGCCGTCGTCGCCACCACCGGTGGCAAGCTGGCCGGCCGGTACGGAGCGCTGCGCGTCGGCCTGATCGCGACGGCGCTGGTCGTGCCGATCACGGTCGGCTACGGTTTCGTCAGTGTGCCGCTGGTGATCGTTGCGATGAGCGCGGTGGAAGGCGTGATCCAGGCGTTGGGCTCGCCGGCGAGCCAGGCGGTGGTCGCTGACGGCGCACCCGTCGGCCGCGCCGCCGCGGCGCAGGGTTTGGCCGGCTCGATGAACCTGTTGGTCGGTGCGTTCACCGGCTTCGCGGCCGGTTCGATCTACGGCACATGGGGCTCGGAGATCATGTTCGGCATCGCCGGCACGGGCGTCGTCGTGTTCGGCCTACTTGCCGCCTGGTACGGCCGCCGCAGCTACCGATCACCGGTGCCCGCCTGAGCGGCCTCCTGCGGCGCACTGCTCGGGCATGCCTTTCCAGGTCACGCTGTTTCGCTTTTGTGTGTGACAGAGCGCGGCGAGTCTCGGTCTCCATGTGGGCGGGCCGACGCCGAGAACGGCGAACGCCGGCGACCCGAAGGCCGCCGGCGTCTGCCAACACTTCATTCGCTTCGCCGGCCATCAGCCGGCAGCAGGACTAGCCGAGGCGCTCGATGACCATGGCCATGCCCTGGCCACCGCCGACACACATGCTCTCGACGCCCCAGGTCTTGTCTTCCCACTGAAGGCCGTTGATGAGGGTGGTCATGATTCGGGCACCGGTCATGCCGAAGGGGTGACCGAGAGCGATGGCGCCGCCGTGCACGTTCATCTGCGTGTCGAGGTCGATGCCGAGGTGCTTGGCGGAGCCGATGACCTGGACGGCGAAGGCTTCGTTGATCTCGACCAGGTCGATCTCGTCGATCGTCTTGCCGGCGAGGGCTAGCGCTTTGCGGATGGCTTCGATCGGGCCGAGACCCATGATCTCGGGGTTGAGGCCCGAGACACCCGACGACACGATGCGTGCCAGCGGGGTCAGGCCGAGTTCCTTGGCCCTGGTGTCGCTCATCACGAGCACGGCTGCGGCGCCGTCGTTGAGCGGGCAGGCGTTGCCGGCGGTGACGGTGCCGTCGGGGCGGAACACGGGCTTGAGCTGACTGACACCTTCATAGGTGGTGCCGGGGCGGGGGCCGTCGTCCTTGCTGACCACGGTGCCGTCGGCGAGGGTGAGCGGGGTGATCTCACGCTCGAAGAACCCGTTCTCCACGTGCGCGACGGCCAGGTTCTGGCTGCGAACACCGAAGCGGTCCTGCGCTTCGCGGCTGATGCCTTCGAGTTCCACCACGTTCTCGGCGGTCTGGCCCATGGCGATGTACATGTCGGGCATGCCGACCGGCGGGGTCCACGCGCCCTGGCCACCACCGCTGCGCAGCTTGGTGCGCTCGCCCGGACCCTTGAAGATCGGGTTCGGGGCTACGTCGCTGGCGCCGCTGGCGTAACGGCTGACGGTCTCGCAACCACCGGCGATGAACACGTCGCCCTCGCCGGCCTTGATGGCGTGGAACGCCATGCGGATGGTTTGCAGGCTGGACGAGCAGTAGCGGTTGACCGTGACGCCGGGGACGTCGTCGTACCCTGCGAGTGAGCTGATCACACGAGCGATGTTGAACCCGCCTTCGCCGGCGGGCTGGCCGATACCCCACATCACGTCGTCGACGTCGGAGGCCTTCACCTGCGGTGCCTTCTCCATCAGCGCCTTGAGGATCTGGGCGCTCATGTCGTCGGGGCGCATGCTGACCAGCGACCCCTTGTTGGCGCGGCCGATCGGGCTGCGGGCGGTCGCGACGATCACGGCTTCGGTCATGGAACTACCCCTTTGACATCAGAGGCTCGGTGAGCCTCGGAACAACGCAGCAAAGCGTAGCTACCGGCGGGTAGCTTCACGCAACCCGACACGGCCATGGGCGGCAGGCTCAGCCGGCCTGGACCACCCGGTACGCCTCTGCGAGTCGACCGTCGGGCAGGCCGTTGGCAAAGGCCGTTGCAGCCAGCCACTGACGCACACGTACCTCCATCCCTGCTGGGTCGGGCAACTGGGTCGCATGGCAGCGCAGTGCTTCGAACTTGCGCTCCACCATCTCGGTGACGTCGACCACGTCGGTGGGCACCGCATGCCCCGACAGCCAGATCTCCCGGACCTTCCACGGCTCGTGGCCCTCCTCCAACAACTCGGGGAAGGCGAACGGGTTCTGCGAGTCCGGGTACACCGCGCACATCGCCGCCTCGCCAGCGGCCAGGTGATCCGGGTGACTGGCGAAGATTCGATCGAGGTTGCGCTCGGGCGACTGGCACAACACGACCTGCGGCTGGACCTGGCGGATCACGCGGCTGATGTCGCAGCGCAGAGCGAGGTCGGCGACCACCCGCCCATCGGGGTGACCGAGGAAGATGAGGTCGTCGACACCCACCACATGGGCCGCTGCCGTCTGCTCCTTGCGCCGCATCGAGGCCATCTCCGTGCGGGTGATGGAACGGTCGCTGCCGCCCGCATCGCCGTCGGTGACGAGGCAGTAGGTGATCCGGACGCCGCGCCCGGTGAGGGTGGCCATGGTGCCTGCGGAGCCGAAGTCGACATCGTCGGGATGGGCCATCACCACCAGCAGTCGTTCGATCTCGGAGGGCTGCAACATGAAACCAGCGTACTCAAGAGGGTCAACGCCGACCGAGCGAGGCGGTGATGACCCGAAGTTGGCGCCCGACACCATCTGGTGGCGCTGGCCTCACTACTGTCGGCGCATGATTCCCGCAGACGTCGCCCTCGGCTCGTTCAACCTCTCAGATCCCGAGTTCTGGATCGCACCTCGCGAGTTCCGGGAAGGTGCCTTCAAGGTCCTGCGCGAGCACCAACCGATGAGCTTCTGGGAGGAGTTCGACTTCGTCGACGCCCAGTTCCCACGCGGCCCTGGTTACTGGTCGGTGGTCAACCACGAAGATGTGTGGCACGTGAGCCGCAACCCGCAACTGTTCGCCAGCGGCCGGGGGGTCAACATCGGCGACATGCCGATCGAGATAGCGGAGTTCTTCGGTTCGATGATCAGCATGGACGACCCGCGCCACTTCCGCCTGCGCAGCATCGTCTCCAAGGGCTTCACGCCGAAGGAGATCTCGCGGGTCGAGCAGTACGTGAAAATCAAGGCCGCCAGCGTCGTCGACCGCATGCTCGAACAGTTCCCTGATCGGCAGTGCGACTTCGTGCACGAAGTGGCCGCTCCCATGCCGCTGCAGATCATCTGCGAGATGATGGGCATCCCGGCCGAAGATGAAGACCAGGTGTTCCGCTGGACCAACACCATCCTGGGAGTGGGCGACCCGGAGTTCACCACCACCTTCGAAGACCTCTTCGCCGCAGGGATGGGCATGTTCCAATACGCCCAGGCACTCGGCGAGGATCGGCTGGCCACACCCCGCGACGACCTGACGTCGGTGATGATGCATGCCGAAGTCGACGGCGAGCGCCTCACGGCACAGGAGTTCGGGTCGTTCTTCATCCTGCTCGTGGTGGCCGGCAACGAGACCACCCGCAACGCCATCAGCCACGGCATGCACTTGCTGACCACACACCCCGATCAGCGTGCGTCGTGGTTCGACAACTTCGAGGCCAACACGCGTACCGCCGTCGACGAGATCGTCCGCTACTCCACGCCGGTCGTCCACTTCCGACGCACGGCCACGCAAGACACCGTGGTAGGTGGCCAGAAGGTCGCGGCCGGCCAGAAGTTGGTGATGTGGTACAACTCCGCCAACCGCGACCCTTTGCTCTACGACGACCCGTACCGCTTTGATGTCACTCGTCCACTGCAGCCGGCGCAGGTGGGCTTCGGCGCCGGTGGCCCCCACTTCTGCCTCGGGGCCAACCTCGCCCGACGCGAGATCGCCGTGATGTTCGACGAGATCCGCCGCCGCATGCCGACGTTGCACACGGTGGGCGAACCCGACTACCTGCAGAGCAACTTCATCAACGGGATCAAACGGCTGCAGTGCGCCTGGTAGGCCATCACAGCCGCAGGTGACTCACAGCGTGCGTGCGTCGCGCGGCAGGTGCTCGACATCGCTGAGCCGATTCAGCGCGAACGTGTGGCCGTCGTGCATCTGCATCGTCGACAGCCGCGTGATCGACGCGTGCTGCGTGACGAACCGGTCCCACTCCCACGGCACCGGGTCGAGACCGAGCAACTGACACAGTAGAACCCCGTTCGTGCCCGCATGGGCGAACACCGCAATGCGGCGGTCCGGATCGTCGATGTCCCACATCGGCAGCGTGTGCATCGCCCGCCGGACCCCACGCGACTGCCAGTAGACCTCAGCGCCACCACGAACCCGTTCGACGAACTCGCGCGGTGGTTCGCCGCCGCCCGTGAGGCCGTTCCACCGATCCTCCGCAGGTCGTGCACGTTCCTCGGCGTAGGCCGTGCGAGCGAGCTCGTGAGGGGTGCCATGCCAGTTGGGCTCGCGGATCTCCTCGAGAAACAACTCGACCGACTCCGGCCGCTCCTGCGCAGCAAGGAGTGGTGCTGCCGTCTGACGCGCCCGACGCAACGGCGAAACGATGATCTCGTCGAAGTGCTCGGCGCGCAGTTGGTCCGCCACGCACCGGGCCTGCATCTGGCCGCGTTCGGTGAGTGGCGGGTCGACGACGTTGAGACCTTCGCGGACCCATTCGGGTTCGCCGTGGCGGATGAGCACGATGTCCATGAGACTCCTGAGCGTAGACGGACACGCGGCTGTCACTGCAGCACGAGCGGTATCGTCGAGGTGTGAGCCTTCCTTCATCGTCGGCCGGCTGGCAGCCCGACCCCGCGGGGCGCTATGAGTTCCGGTACTACAACGGCGAGCGTTGGACGTCCGACGTGTCCGTGAACGGGCAGCGGTTCGTCGATTCAGCGCCGGCGCCCAATCACCTGCCGGGGTGGGGCCCCACCATTCGGCCCGAAGGGCCGCTGCCGCGCGGCTTCGCTGTCGCGGCGTTCGTGATCGGTCTGACTTCGTTCGTGCTCGGTTGGGTGCCATTCGTCTTCGCACTCGCCGCGGCGGGTGCGATCGCAGCGTTCGCGTTCGCGCTCATCGCGCTGCAACGCATCGGCCGTGGCGAAGCACGCGGCAAAGGGCTCGCCATCGGCGGCGCCGTGCTGGCAGTGGCCGCCTGTGGCGCCGCCGTCGTCGGTTTCAATCTCACCCGCACCGTTGTGCGCGAGTTCGACGAGTTCATCGACGCCGGGAGCTACCGAATCAGCAACGAGCAGTGCACGTTGGCCGACAACATCATCCAGTTCGATGGTTCGATCACCAACCTGGAGGAGACGACGCAGTCGTACACGATCAACGTGACGTATCTCGTCGACGACAAGGTGGTCGACAGCGATTCCCTGGCAGTCAACCAGGTCACGCCGGGCACTTCCAAGGAATTCCAAGGCACTGCGATCGTTCGTGTCGTCGCGGCCGGCGACCCATCGACGGAGCCCGCCCTCGAGTGCCGAATCGACTCGGTGTCGGGGCCGGCGCCGTTCTTCTCCGACAACTGACGCGGTCATTCGGCAACACGGTCAGCCGGCGGAGGTTGCCGCCACCCACGCCTGATACATGCGGGAGTAGGCACCGTCGACCTGCACCAGCTCGCTGTGCCGCCCATCTTGCACCAGCCGACCGTGTTCGAGCACCAGCACCCGGTCCGCGCGGGCAGCGGTCGACAGCCGATGGGCGATCGCGATCGTGGTCCGCCCTGATGCCAGCCGTTCGAGCGCGTGCGACAGCCGCACCTCGGTGAGAGCATCGACCGAGGAGGTGGCCTCGTCGAGCACGAGCACCGCCGGATCCACCAGCGAGGCCCTGACCAGCGCGACCAGCTGCCGTTCGCCTGCCGACATCTGCGCGCCGCGTTCGCCGACCTCGGTCTCGATGCCGTCGGGCAACGTTTCGAGCCAATCGGTGAGGTCGAGGTCGTCGATCGCACGCTCGAGGTCGGCCACGGACAGGTGGGGCCTGGCGAACAGCAGGTTGTCGGCGATGCTGCCGTCGAACAGGAAGGGCTCCTGGGGCACGACGGTCACCCGGCTGCGTAGGTCGGCGTTGGCAACCCTCGTCAGTGGAACACCGCCGATGAGCACCGAACCCGCAGTGGGATCTGCGAGACGGGCGATGAGCCGGCCGAGCGTCGTCTTGCCCGACCCCGTCTCGCCGACCACAGCCACCTGCTGGCCGGCGGGGATGTGAGCCGAGACGGCGAACAGCACCGGAGGCTCATCGTCGTCACCCCGACTGCGATAGCTGAAGTCGACGCGATCGATCGTCACCGCCAACGATCCCGCCGGGAGGGCCACTGGCACCTCGGGTTCGGGCGGACCCACCGGGATCTCCAATACGCCGAGGACCCGACGCAGCCCGGCCACCGCGGTCTGGGTCTGATCGAGCACCTCGGTGAACTCGGCGATCGGCTCCAGGAATCGGTAGGTGAGGAACACGAAGCCGACCATCGCTCCCGCCGTCAGCCCGCTGCCGGGCCCTCTCAGCACACCCACCGACACCACCGCGGAGATCGTGAAGACGCCGAACACCTCGCCGGAAGGGAACAGGAACGCGCCGATCGTGCCCGCCTTGATGAACGAGTTCGAACGTGTATGACTGGCGGCGGCGACCCGCGTGGCATATGCCTCCCCCGCGCCGTACGCCCGCAGCGTCTCTGCGCCTGACACCAGTTCGCTGACCTGCGTCATCACATCGGCGTTGCGGCCGCGAGCCGCGTCGTACGCCCGCGAGAGATGGCTCTGCACCTTGCGCAACACCAGGACCAGCGGCATCGCCACGATGAATGCAACGACGGCGAGCACCCAGTCATAGGCGAGCATCACGCCCGCGACCAGCAGCATCAGCGTTCCGTTGAGCAGCCACGCCAGGCCACCCCATTGGAAGAACTGGGCGAGGGTTTCGACATCGCTGGTCACTCGGGCCACCAGTGCACCCTTCCGCTCCTCGCTGTGGTCGGCGATGCTCAGCCGATGGATGTGTTCGAACAGACGTACACGCAACGCGTACAACGCTTCCTCGCTGCGCCGACCGAGCCGAAGGACAGCCGTTCGCTGTGCCCAGGCCGCGAGGAGAATGACGACGAGGGCGACCGCAGCCATGGCCGAAATGAGGCCGACCCTGACGCCCGAAGGTGAGAACCCGCGATCGATCGACTGTTGCACGAGGATCGGGATCACCACTCGTCCGGCGGCGCCGATCATCGCCAATGTCAGTGTGACGCCAACCCCTGTGCGCAGTGCAGGCGCGGCGCGAACGCCCCGGCCGATGGTCTCCACGGTGCTCCAGCGGCTCAACGGCTCGGTCATGTCGCCACCTCCGTGCGGTACGACAGCGCAACGGCGCGCGGCACCACCGTCGGGCCATCCAGACCGGTCCGATCATGCTCGAACGCTTCGATCAGGTTGCGATAGGCGACCACGGAGGCCAGCAGTTCCTCGTGGTGGCCGTGCGCGATGACACGGCCGTCGGCGAGGTAGAGCACGTCGTCCGCCAGAGCGATCGTCGAGGGGCGGCTGGCGACGACGACAACGGTGGTGTCTTCGAGCGCCGCTCGCAGGTTGGCCAGCACGCGGGCCTCTGTGGATGGGTCAAGTGCCGAGGTGGTGTCGTCGAGCAGCAGCGCACTCGGCGGGCGGACCAGCGCCCGCGCGAGCGCAATGCGTTGTCGCTGACCTCCCGAGAGGCCGACACCGCGCTCACCCAACTGGGTATCGAGCCCGGACGGCAGCTCGTTCACGAACCCTGCATCCGCCACTGCGAGCGCAGCCCAGAGCTCCTCGGTGGTGGCGTCGGAGCCGAGTGAGATGTTGTCACGGACAGAGCCCGCGATCAGGAAGGGCTCCTGGAACACCAGCCGGCACCCGCCGAGTGGAACTGAGATCGACCCTGAGTCGGCAGCGATCAAGCCAGCCATCAGATGCAGCAGCGTTGTCTTGCCGGCACCGGTAGCACCGACCACCGCCACGGTGCGGCCGGCCACGATCCGAGCGCTGACCCCCGCAAGCACTTCACGTTCGCCATCGTGACTGAAGTGAACATCCTCGAGGACCACGCCGTTGCCGGCGACCCGAACGAGAGCAAGGGCCGGGTCGGCGGCCACCGGCTGATCGAGCAGCGCCATGATTCGCGTCCAGCCGGCCAACGAGTGGGGCACCTCGGAAAGCGTGTAGCCGATCAGCCGAAGGGGGAAGACCAGCAGTGTGAACAGGTAGATGAAGCTGGTCAGCTCGCCGACCGTCATCGCTCCGGCTCTCACCCGGTAGGCACCGCCGACGATCAGCAGGATGTTGACGACTGTCGGCACGGTGTCCAACAGCGCCTCGAACGTGCTGCGCAGCCCCACCACGCGCAGGCGCGCCTCACGTAACCGACGTGCGATGACAGCCAGCCGCTCGGTCTCGCGGGTCTCCGCACCGAAGGACTTCACCACCGCGACGCCGTCGAAGCTCTCGTGCACGGCCGCGCTGAGGTTGCCCAGTTCCTCCTGAGCGACGTTGTAGTGCCTGTCCACCGTGCGCTGGTAGAACACGTTCATCGCGATCAGGCCGGGAAAGACTGCGACCGCGGCAAGGCCGAGTGGTAGGTCGGTCACGAGCAGCATCGCGCTGGAGAGGCCAACCAGCACCACGACACCGGACGCGTACGGAAGTGGACCGAGCACTGCGGTGGCCGCCTCGGCATCCACCCCGGCGCGCGTGATCAGGTCGCCCGTGCTCTGCCTGCGATGCCACGACACCGGTTGCAGCGTGAGCTTGTCGACGACGTCGCGGGTGAGCCGCTCGGTCACCCGCCACGAGGCTCGACCCGCCCAGGTTCTGCGCACGACGACACCGCCTGCCCGGACGAACCCGAGCACGATCAGCGCCCCGAGCACCACCGCCACCTTGCGGGCGGAGACCGAGCCCTCGTTGAAGCGCGGCCCGATCACCTCGTCGGTGATCATCCGCACGACCACAGCCGACAGCACGGTGCACGTGGCGAACACCGCGGCGCCGGCGACCGCAATCGAGAACAGCCGCTTGTGATGACGCAGTAGCGAGCGCACGAGCCGGAACGCCTGCACGAGCCGACCGCGCGTCGCTGGAATGTCCGTTCCGTCCCCCATGCCTGTCGTTCTACCAGCCGCCGCGAGCAACACCATCCGAATTAGCCCGTCGGTGCAGCTTTGGACGCGTCGGGTCGCGGCCTAGCGTGGTGTCCATGCAGCAACTCGACCTGGGCCTGTTGGTGCTTCGCATCATCTTCGGCGTGTTCCTGGCCTACCACGGCTACAACAAGGTCTTCGGAGCTGGTGGCCTGAAGGGCACGGCACGTTGGTTCGGCTCCATCGGGATGAAGTGGCCGATGTGGCAGGCACGCATCGCCGCAGCCACGGAAATCGGCGCCGGCCTGATGCTGGCTGCAGGACTGATCACCCCACTCGCAGCCGCAGGCATGATCGGCATCATGGTGGTGGCAATCGTCGTCGAGCACTGGAAGGTCGGGTTCTTCATCTTCAAGCCGAACCAAGGCTGGGAGTACTGCGCCTCGATCGCCGTGGTCGCGCTCGTGGTGGGCATGATCGGCCCGGGGCGCTGGTCACTCGACCACGCCGTCGGCATCGAGTGGACCGGCTGGACCGGTGCGCTGATCGCTGCCGCTGCAGGCATCGGCGGCGCCGTTGCCCAACTCGCCATCAGCTATCGACCGGAGGACAAGCCGTGAGGTTCCGCAACCTGGGCAAGATCGTGATCATCCTGTGCTGCCTGATCGTGGCGAGCATGTGGGGGTACTACTTCCTCTTCGCCAGCGAAAAGGGTGTGTACCAGATCGAGGACACCAGCTGGCGGCTGAGCGCGAAGAAGATCTGCGCAGCGGCCTCGGTCGAGCGTGAGGCGCTCGCCGACACCAGCGGCGGCAACATCACCAATCCCACCGTCGAGCAGATGCGCCAGCGCGCCGACCTCGTCGATCAGTCGACCGACATCCTCGAACGGATGCTCGGCGACATCGTCGCCATCGAGGTGGACAACACCGACGATCGCATCCGCCTCGACTTCTTCGACGAGAACTACCGCATTTTGCTGTCGGACCGTCGCCGGTACACGGCCTCGCTGAGAGCCGGCAACGACGTGCCCTACAACGAGACCGTGGTCGGTGGGGGCCCAGTCACCAACGTGATCTCCGACTTCACCGCCGGCGTGAAGGGCAACAACGTGCCGGAGTGCTCGCCCCCCGGTGAGCTCGGTGACGTCCAGACCGGCTGAGCCCACAGGTCTCACCGGTCAGCCCAGCGACACCCAACCTTCGCCTTCGACGTAGCGGCGGATCACTTTCGCAGGGGCGCCGACCGCCACACTGAAGTCGGGGATCTCCCCCGTCACCACCGAGTTGGCACCGATCGTGACGTGCTTGCCGATGCGTGCACCCGGCAGCACGACGCAGCCGAAGCCAAGCCACGAGCCATCGCCGATCGAGACCGGCCGCTCGGGCTGCGACTGCTGGGAGATCGGCAGGGTGACGTCCTCGTAGCCGTGGTTCTGGTCGGTGATGTAGACGTGATGGCCGGTCCAGACATCGTTGCCGATCTCGATGCCGAAGTGGCCAACGATGCCGCTGCCCTTGCCGATCAGGCACCGATCACCGATGCGCACGACCGGATCCGCGAGGCACTGCTGGCCCGGGACCATCCCGGCCGACAGCGTGACCTGCGGACCGATCATGGTGCCTTCGCCGATGTGGATGTAGTGCTCGTTGAAGATCGTGTTGTGCGGAAAGCAGATGATGCTGCCCGCGCCGAACTTCCCGAACTGACGCCCGGCCCGGTCGGATGGCCCGATTGCCGCCATTCGGCATGCGTGTGCCCATGCGCGACGAACGAGCTCGCCCCCGATCCGGTGTCCGGCCGCTCGCAGCTGATGACGCACGAGGCGAAGCTATCGGCTGTTCGCGGTAGGCTCGCGACCATAACCATGCGAACGAAGAGCCCCACCGAACCCGCCATGTTGCGTCACCCGGTCGCCAAGGGTTGGTTCGTCCACTCCTTCACCGCACTCGGTGCGTTGTGCGGGATGTTCGGTCTGATGGCCGTACAGGACCGCGACGTCGAGGGGGCCATCATCTGGCTCGCGATCGCGATGATCGTCGACGGGCTCGACGGTCTGGCAGCTCGGCGTTTCGAGGTCAAGACGCACGTGCCGCGCATCGACGGCTACACGCTCGACCTGATCATCGACTTCGTCACCTGCATCGTCATTCCGGTGATGTTCATGCTCACGTTCAAGATGCTGCCCAATGGCCCGGCGGGGACAGTGGTGGCGTCCTTCGTGATGCTGATGTCGGCACTGTGGATGTCGCGCACCGATCAGATGACCAGCGATCACTTCTTCAACGGCTTCCCCTGCGAGTGGAACATGATCGTGCCCACGCTGTTCCTGTTGAACTTGAACCCGTGGCCGACCGCCATCGCCTGTGTCCTCCTCAGCCTCACCCAGCTCACCAACTGGAAGTTCCTCCACCCGATGCAGGTCCGCAAGTTCCGGCCGCTCACCATCACCGTCACCGTCGTGTGGCTGGCAACGGTGCTGCTGATGACCGCCGACCTGCCGGGCAGGAACGATGCAGGCACCTACTTCCTGATCGCCTGCCCGCTCTACATCGTCGGGCTCGGGGTCTGGCGCACGCTCACCGGCGCCCCCGAGGGCGCCGACGAGCACATGCCCTCCACAATGCGCGGGTGAATCCGACAGTGTCCGGCCTCGCGGGTTGCGTCACCGACGTGCCCGGCGTGCGCGTCGGGCACGCACAGCGGGTTGGTCGCGGATGGCGCACGGGCACCACCGTGCTCTTGTTGCCCGACGCCACAACAGCCAGCGTCGACGTACGCGGTGGTGGCCCCGGGACCCGCGAAACGGATCTGCTCCACCCAACTGCCACGATGCAGAGCGTGCACGCCGTCTGCCTCACCGGCGGCAGCGCATACGGCCTCGCGGCCGCCGGCGGCGTGATGGAGTTCCTCGAGGCCAGGAGCATCGGTTTCAAGGTCGGCCCCGGCGCCCACGACGTTGTGCCGCTGGTGCCCACCGCGGTGATCTTCGATCTCGGCCGCTCGGGAACGTTCATCAACCGACCCGATGCAGGTTTCGGCCGTCGCGCCGCTGCGGCCGCGCGGGCAACACCGGTGACGAACGGTGCGGTCGGAGCCGGTACAGGCGCCCGGACGCGCGGGGTGCAGGGCGGGGTCGGCACAGCCAGCACGAGACTGGCCAACGGAACGGTCGTTGCTGCACTTGCGGTCGTCAACGCAGCGGGCTCATTGTTCGACGCATCTACCGGATTGCCATGGATGCCGGGCTCGGATCGGCTGCGACGCCCTTCGGCCTCCGATCGCGCGACGCTTGCATCCCACCTGTCGACCGCGGTGCCGCCTTTCAACACGACCATCGGGGTCGTGATCACCACAGCAGCACTCACGAAGGCCGAATGCAACAAGTTGGCGTCCGTGGCTCACGACGGCCTCGCGCGCGCTGTCCGCCCGGTGCACTCCATGCTCGACGGCGACACGATCTTCGGCCTCGCCACAGGCCGCGATGTCCTCGGCACCCTCGCCGACGGCGCCGCCCCACACGAGGCACCGCAGCGCCAGCGGATCGACTGGCTCAACGCCGTCCTCGAGGCCGGGGCAGCGTGCTTCGCCGCTGCGTGCACCCACGCCGTCATTCGCGCCATCCGAACTGGGGCAGACCCTTCATATCGCGAGCTGTGTCCGTCCGCATTCCGCGACGCGGTGTGACTCCTGCGACGCGACGACCCGCGCGCTTTCGGAACATGGCCGACATTCGCTAGGTTGCCTGCTGCGGCGGGGTGATCGGCACCCCGGTCGAAGGAGGCAGTCGGCTTCATGTCCAGCTCGGCCCAGGACCGCTCCAAGATCACCGTTCCCGACCTCGGGCGGATGAAGGCGCTGGAACAACGCATCAGCATGATCACTGCCTACGACGCGACGTTTGCGCGGCTCGTCGATCTCGCGGGTGTCGACATGATCCTGGTCGGCGACAGCGTCGGCATGGTCGTGCAAGGCGAGGCCAACACCATTCCCGTGCAGCTCGACGAGATGGCGTACCACGTGCGCCTCGTGTCGCGCGCGCAACCCAAGGCGCTGATCGTGGGCGATCTGCCGTTCGGCAGCTATCAGGTCAGCCCGCAGCAGGCGGTGGAGAGCAGCATCCGTTTGATGAAGGAAGGCGCCGAGTGCGTCAAGCTCGAAGGTGGCCTGGTGATGGCCGACACCATCCAGGCGATCACGCGCGTCGACATTCCTGTCGTGGGCCACATCGGCCTCACCCCGCAGAGCTTTCACCGGATGGGTGGCCACCGGGTACAGGGCAAGAAGAGCGGATTCGAGGCGGGGGGCCGCGAGCGGCTGCTCGAGGACGCTCACGCGGTGGAACAGGCCGGAGCCTTCGCCGTCGTGGTGGAGGGCGTGCCGCGCGACCTTGCGAAGGAGATCACCGCCAAGCTGTCCATCCCTACGATCGGCATCGGCGCCGGGCCGGACTGCGACGGTCAGGTTCTGGTGTTGCACGACGTCCTCGGGCTCAGTGAGATGGCGTTGAAGTTCACCAAGCACTACGCGGATTTGCGAACAGTCGCGATCGAGGCCACGCGTGCGTTCGTGTGCGAGGTTCGCGACGGCACCTGGCCAGACGACGCCCACAGCTTCCACTGACCGCCGCCGTGGAGGTCTTCGACACACCGGGAGCGATGCGCTCATGGAGCAACGCCAGGCGCGTCGAAGGCACACGAGTCGGGTTGGTCCCCACGATGGGAGCGCTGCACGACGGCCACCTGGCGTTGGTCGCCGAAGCCCGACTTCATGCCGACGTGGTCGTCGTCAGCATCTTCGTCAATCCGCTGCAGTTCAACCGACGCGACGACTTCGACGCCTATCCACGCCCCATCGACAGTGATCTCGAGGTGTGCCGAGCACGTGGTGTCGATGCGGTGTACGCACCGACGGCATCGGCGATGTATCCGCGCTCGTTCGAGACCCACATCGAGCCGGGCTCGCTCGCCGGCGTGCTCGAAGGTGCCGCCAGGCCCGGCCACTTCGCCGGCGTAGCCACCGTGGTGGCCAAGTTGTTCGGCGCGACGCAGCCGCATGTCGCCGTGTTCGGGCAGAAGGACTTCCAACAGCTGGCGATCATCCGACGGATGACCATCGACCTCGACATGGGAGTGAAGATCATCGGCCTGTCAACGGTACGCGACAAGGACGGCGTGGCGCTGTCGAGCCGCAACCGCCGGCTGACCATCGAGCAACGCGCGGCTGCGGTGTGCGTGCCACGCTCGTTGCAGGCACTGACCGAAGCACTCGCGGCAGGCGAACGCGACACCGCCACGCTCGTGGCGATCGGACGCGCTGTGGTCGACAACGAGCCGCTGGCACGGTTCGAGCACCTGGAGATCGTTCACCCGGAGACCCTGCAGCCGATCGCGACGATCGATGACGTCGCACTGGCGGTCACGGCGGTGTGGTTTGCACAGGTGCGCCTGATCGACAACCTGTTACTTGCCGGTGACGTGCCAGCCTGAGAGCACGACGGCCATTGCGACACCGTTGAGCATGGCGTGGGCGATGATGCTCGGCCCCAGCCGCCGCAACTGGTGGACGGCGACGCCGAGGACCGTTCCCACGCTGCTCAGCACGACGATCAAGCCGATGTTGCGCATCCCTCGCGATGGGTCGAAGTGCGCGCACCCGAACACGACGGCTTGCACCGCGATCGCCCACTTCGGCTGCATCCGCGACAGCAGACCACGCAAGACCATCCCGCGAAAGACGATCTCCTCCACGATCGGCGCGGCCACGACCGCAACGATCAGGATGGGGATCACATAGGCCGGGTTGTCGCGCGCCGCCCGGATCTGGTCGGTGTTGTTCTGAAACGGCAACTTCGTCACAAGGACGATCACACCCACGATGATCTGCGCAGCGAGGCAACCCAGCCAGGTGAGCGGCCCCCAACCGACGTCGGCCTTCACCATCGTCAGCCCGATATCGTTCCGCAGCTGGCCGGTCCCCCACTTGCGGCTGGCGTAACGCAAGAACACCAACGGCGGACCGTAGGCCAGCACCGCCAGCAGTAGGACGTAGGCCGCGATCGGCCAACGCAAGTGCGCCACCGCGCGCAGAACGAACCGGCTGGCAACCAGCGGCACGATGGTCGCCACGATCGCTCCGAGTGCGACGGCAAGCGGCAAGGAGGGGTGTGGGCCGCGAGGCTCGGCCCACTGTGGCGCCGCAGCGTACGAGGTCCAGTCGTCGCCGCTCCAGTATCGAACGGCGGAGGGATTCCATGGATCCGGGTACCACCCGGCGGGTCGCGAGCTCATCTCGACCTCACAATAGGCTGGCGCGGTGCATCAACTCTCCGAACTCTCGCTCTGGCACTCGACGATGAGCGAGACCGAATGGGGTCCGAGTCGGCAGGCATTGGGAGGCGACCTCGTCGCCGACGTCGCCATTGTCGGGGCCGGTTACACAGGACTGTGGACCGCCTACTACCTGCTCCAGCGCGACCCGACGCTACGGATCGCCCTGCTCGAGTCAGAGGTAGTGGGGTTCGGTGCGAGTGGACGTAACGGCGGTTGGTGTTCCGCACTGCTGCCCATGGGGCTCGACGCCGTCGCGAACGCCAGTTCGCGCGACGCCGCAATCCGGTTGCAGACGGCGATGCATCACACGGTCGCCGAGGTGGGACGCGTGGTTGCAGCAGAGGGGATCGACTGCGACTTCGCCCATGGCGGTTACCTCAACCTGTCGCGGAGCGACACGCAACTGCAGCGCGAGCGGGCCCACCTCGAACACCTTCACTCGTACGGCTTCACCGACGACGACTACCGGCTGCTCACCCAGGAAGAAGCACTCCAGCGGTGCGGCGCGACCAAGGTCGTCGGTGGCGGCTTCACACCGCACTGTGCTGCCATCCACCCGGCCAGGCTCGCCCGAGGCCTCGCGAAAACGGTGGAGAAGCTCGGGGCGACGATCTACGAACACACACCCGTGGTCGAGGTCACTTCCGGAGCGGTTCGCACCGCGGCGGGCACCGTCTCGGCCGCGGTGGTCGTGCGGGCCACCGAGGCGTTCACACCGGCGCTCGCCGGCCTTGGCCGGGCCTCTGCCCCGATCTACTCGCTGATGATCGCCACCGAACCGTTGCCTGACAGCTTCTGGCAGGACGCCGGCCTGCACGATCGTGCGACGTTCAACGATGGCCGCCACATGATCGTGTACGGCCAACGCACTGCTGACAATCGACTTGCCTTCGGCGGGCGCGGCGCGTGGTATCACTGGGGCAGTCGGATCAAGCCCGAGTACGACCGCAACGAGCGAGTGCACGGGCTGATCCACGAAACGCTGGTCGACCTGTTCCCCGGTGTCGCAGATGCGGCCATCACTCATCGTTGGGGCGGCCCCGTGAGCGCAGCACGCGACTGGTGGTGCCACGCGTCGTTCGATCGCAGCACGGGTCTGGCCTCGGCCGGCAACTACGTGGGCGACGGCGTCGGCACCACCAACCTCGCCGGCCGCACGCTGGCCGACCTGATCACCGGCACCGACAGCGAACTCGTCGACCTCCCGTGGGTGAACCACCGGTCACGACGCTGGGAGCCGGAGCCGATGCGATTCATCGGCATCAACACGATGGCCTTGCTGCCGATCGGTGCCGACCGGCACGAAGATCGCAGCGGAACGCCCTCGAAGTGGCGCGAGGCGGTCATGGACCGACTCATCGGTGGGTAAACCCTAGGTCAAGAGATCGTCAACGTTGCGCAGACAGGCTTCAGCTCGGCCAACCCTGCACCGATGAACCAGACGTCAGCTTCGGACGGTTCGGCGGTAGGAAACAATGCAGCGAACGTGGAAGATCATCACAGCGATCACAGTGGCATTCGTCGGGTTCAGCGCGCAGGTGATTCCGGCCACCGCCGCCGACCCGGTACCGCCGTTCATCCCGGCAGACGCCCACTGGTTGACCACGGTCAACTACTACCGGGCGATGTCCGGCATGCCGCCGGTAACCGAGAACACCACACTCTCCGCCGGCGCGTACAACCACTCCTGTTACATGCTGTACAACGGCATCGCACACGACGAGATCCCTGGCCTGCCGGGCTACACCACCTCGGGTGACGCTGCCGGTAACAACGGGAACGTGGCAGTCAGTTCCGCCTACGGGACATCTGCCCGTAGCCACATCGAGCTGTGGATGACCGGCCCGTTCCACGCGATCGGCATCCTGCGTCACAACTTGCAATCGGTCGGTTTCGGCAAGTGCGACCTGAACAACACACCGGTGTGGCGCAGCGGCGCCACGCTCAACGTGCTCAACGGCCTCGCCTACATGGCGCGTCCGACGACACCGACGCTCTTCCCCGGCAGCGGCGCCACGACGAACCTCAACCAGTTCATCACCGAGTCGCCGAACCCGTTGAGCTTCTGCGGCTGGTCGGGCAGTGCCGGCCTGCCGGTGATCGCCATGATGCCCGAGACCGTCACGAGCGCAAGTGCCAGCATGACCGGACCCGACGGGCCGGTGCAGACGTGCCGTATCTTCGCGGGCAACACCAGCGGAACGGCGCAGTCGATCCTGGCGGGCGAAAACGCCGTCAGCGTGATCCCACGCAACCCCCTCACACCCGGCGCCTACACCGTGACGGTGACCACGCAGGCCCGAACGGTCACGTGGTCGTTCACCATCGACCCGACTGCCTCCACCGGTGTGATGCCAATCCCTACTGTCATCCCGGCCGGCCCGGCATCGGGCTACACGCCGGTGTCACCGTTCCGCTTCGCCGACAGCCGCATCACCAGCCGCATCACCCGTCTGCTGGCCGGCGTTCCGAAACGGATCAAGGTGTCGGGCGTCGCAGGTCTGCCGTCTGACATCTCCGCCATCAGCGCCAACTTCACGGTGACCGGCGCGACATCAAAGAGTTTCCTCACCGTGTACAACTGCGCCAGCACTCCGCCGACGGCATCTACGGTGAACTTCGCACAGTACGAGACTGTCGCCGGGGCGGGCATCTTTGCACTCAGTGCGGCGGGCGACATCTGCGTGTACTCACCGGCGGAGACACAATTGATCATCGATGTGTCGGGACACTTCCGTTCGACGGTTGCCAGCACCTACAACGCGCGTACTCCGCAACCGTTGGTGGACACCCTCACGCACTTGCGTGCACCGGGTCGGGTCGCTGCCGGGGCTACCTTGCAGGTCAACGTTGTCGACGCCGGGTTGGGCGTGCCGTCCAATGCAACCGCCGTCGCACTGAACATCAGCGGCATCAACCCCACCTCGAGGAGCTTCATCACCGCCTTCCCATGTGGCGTCGCCCTGCCGGTGGTGTCGAACGTCAATCCGCTGGTCGGGACGACGAAGTCGAACTTCGCGATCGTGCCGCTGTCGCCGACCGGCGAACTGTGCCTCTACACGAAGGCGGAACTGGACATGAAGGTGGACGTGCTCGGGTACTTCACCGGTGGCGGCTCGGGCACCATCGTGCCGGCGAGCCCCACCAGGGTGACCGACACTCGCGACCTGTACCGCAGCGAGATGAACCTCGGCACCGGTGGCCAGGCGCTCCAGGCCAACACCACAGCCACGCTCAGGCTGGCCGGCAAGCGTGGAATCCCGACGACCGCCAAGGCGGTCTCGCTGAACGTCACCATCGTCAACCCGGTCAGCAACGGGACCATCACCGTGTGGGGCTGCGGTACGAAGCCAGGGGTTGACTCCGTCTCGTTCTCCACCAGCAAGACGGTGGCAAACGGCGTCCAGGTGAAGCTGTCCGCGACCGGCGACATCTGCATGAACTCGACGGCCATGACTCACCTCGTCATCGACGTCGCCGGCTGGTGGAACTGACCAACGCCTCGTTGGGCCGTTCAGCGATGTAGCAGAGGGTCTGTCACCAGCGAGCGCAGGCGCACGGTGTAGACCGAGTCACCCGACAGCACCCCACTCCGCCCGAACAGCCTGCCCGACTGCCAGTTGGAAAGACCGAGCTCCGGCTGCACCAGGGCAAACTGCCCGTCGACCCAGCGTGTGAACCCGTCACCGACGAACGGTGCGTCGACCGAGCGATAGAACTGCTCGTGTTCTGCGGGATCCTCGCTGATCAGCGAGGCAACGAAGTGAGGGCTGTACCGGTTGCACTGCTCCACCGCCTGTGCAACGTCGTCGACGATCAGTAGACCGACTTCGGGCACGGAGTCCCACTCCCACTCGTGTGCGAGACAGGGATTGTCGACCGTGAGATCGTGGATGATCGGTTCCACTCCTCTGCCGGCTCCGGCGAGGGCAACCGCTGCACGAAAGGCCGGCTCGAGGTCGCTCGCCCGCGAGCGGACGATGCAGCAGACGTTGAGCGTGTTGCACACCTTGCGGTCGAGCGAGTGACGAACCGCGAGAGCGAATCGTTCAGTATCCGCAGTCTCGCCCGCAACGAGCCACGCGCCGCCGGTGCCGTGGAGGCTGACCGGCACGCCGTGCTGGCGGGCCACCGCTCCCAGCTGGGCCACAGCGGCGCCAGAGCCGCGGGCGACCGCCAGCGAGAGGCGGTGATCGGCGAAGAGCGCCCAGCCGGCCGCGTGGGCCGGACTGTCGACCAGCTGTACAGCGCCGGTCGGTAGTCCCGCGGCCGCCAGCGCAGGCTGCACCGCATCGTCCATGATCGCACGAGCTGTGCCGAGCGCGTCGCTGCCGATCCGAAAAACGACGGTGTTGCCAGTACGCAGGACACCAGTGGCATCAGCGAACACGTTGGGACGGCCTTCGAACACGAACCCGACGACGCCCAGCGGATCACGCCACTGCTGCACGCTCCACTGCGAGTGGTGCACCTCGCCGACCATCTGGCTGCGGCGAGTCTCGATGTCGCGCCAGACGCGAAGGCCGCTGATCATGTCAGCACGCATTGCGGCAGACAACGTGAGCCGGCCGGTGGCGCGCCCACGCTGGCGTGCACTCTCCACATCGATCGCATTGGCAGCAGCTATCCGAGCAAACACCTCGTCGTCGTCCAGGCGGGTCGCGAACTGTTCGAAGAACTCGGAGATCTGGTCGTCGGAGACTCTGTGAAGTTCCGCGAATGCTGCCGTCGCGGCGCTCACCGCTGCGGCAGCGACTGCGTACTCGGATGATGGCAGATGCAGCAGGTCACCCGTCTCGTGCACGACCACCAGCCGGTCGCCCGAGCGGAACGCAGCCGCGAGCTCGGGTGACACGATGGTGACCCTGTTGCCGCCGTAGACGATCCGTTCGCCGGCGACGAGAGCTTCCAGTGCGACGGTCATCCGGCGAGCACCTCCTCGATCGTGACCGGGCGGCCCTCGTCGATGGAGCGGTGCGCCGCCTCGCCGACTGCCACCGACATCAAGCCGTCATGCAAGGTCACGGCAGCGCCACCTCCCGTGCGGATCGCGTCCATCAGCGCGACGTGCTCCAGGTAGGAGGCGCCGTGGTGAAGGCCCTCGTGCCGAACGCTGTCGTCGTGAACCGTGTGTTCCCGGACCCGGCCAAGGCCGTCGCTGCGGAGACCGACGCGCACCACACCCTCGGTGACGAGCGCTTCCACCTTGCCGAGGTCACCCACCACCGAGATCTCCTGCTCGTTCTTGCTCGCCTCGGCGAACATGCACAAATCGAGCATCCCGCGGGCTCCCCCCTCGTACTCGACGATCACGTACGCGTTGTCGAGGATGTCGGACCGCTCTCCCTCGTAGCGTTCATCGAGGTGGTTCACCGATTGGCCACCGCTGGCCATTACTCGCACCGGTGCCGCCGCCGTGAGCACGTTCATCAGATCGAAGAAGTGGCAGCACTTCTCCACCAGCGTGCCGCCCGTGTTGCGGGTGAAGCGGTTCCAGTTGCCGACCTTCACCAGGAACGGAAAGCGGTGCTCGCGAATCGCCACCATGTGCAGTCGCCCAACCGTGCCGTTGCGAACCTCGCGTACGACTGCCTGCGTCGGCGGCATGTAACGATACTCGAGGCCCATCCACACCACGCGCTGCGGCCACTGATGCGCCGTTTCATCCGCAAGGGCAATCACCTGCTGACAGTCAGCGACCGTCGTGCACAGTGGCTTCTCGATCAGCACGTGATGATTCGTGCGCAACACGTCGAAGAGCACTTCGCGGTGAGTGTGGTTCGGTGAGGCGATCACGATCACGTCGCACAATCCGGAGGCGAGCAACTCGCGGTGATCGGTGAAACGTCTGAGCGGTGTCTCCAAGCCGACCGCCAGCTGCGCCCAGTCGCGGCTCTCGGCGTGAGGATCGGAGATGGCGGTGACGGCGGCACCCGGCAGGTGGAGCAGGTTGTTGATGTGCTCGACGCCCATCATGCCGGTGCCGATCACGCCATATCGGAGAGTGGTGGACATCGTCGAATAGCGTACGGGAATGGTCACCCCCACCGATGCTCCGTCCACGGTGGTGCCCGCCTCGCCGCCCATCGAACTGGCGTGGTTCGCCGCCCTTTGCGATGACGACTACGAACAGCTCGGTGTTGCCGATCCGACGCGGCTGAGCAGCTTCGAACACTGCAGCGCGATCGTTCACGCCGCCGACGCCGGCGGGTTCGACAGCATCCTGGTGCCTTCGGGCTATGCGCTCGGCCTCGACACCGTGGCGTTCACTGCTGCGATCGCGCGCACCACCTCCCGGATCAGGCCGATCGTCGCGGTGAGGATGGGCGAGATGTGGGTGCCCCAGTTGGCTCGTCAGCTCGCGACGCTCGATCAGCTGCTCGGCGGCCGATTGGTGGTCAACATCATCTCTTCCGAGCTCCCCGGCGAGGCCCTTGCCTCGGCACCTCGGTACCAACGCACGCTCGATCACATGCATGCGCTGCGAACGTTGCTCGACGGCCACCGGCTGGAAGCAGACGGCGAGTTCGTCAACGTGTCGATCGACGCACCGCGGCTACGCACCGTGAGCGGCAACGCACCGCCGCTGTACTTCGGCGGGTTGTCGGACGACGCACGCGAAGTGGCAGCTGCGGCGGCGGACGTCTACCTGATGTGGCCCGACACGATGGAGGGCGTCGCCGCGATCATCGCCGACATGCGCGCTCGAGCAGCTCGGCACGGTCGGACATTGCGGTTCGGCTACCGGGTGCACGTCGTCGTCCGCGAGAGCGAGGCCGAGGCGCGCGCCGCAGCGCGCCACCTGATTTCGGCGCTCGACCCCGATGTCGGCGAGGCGATCCGGGCCCGCTCGCTCGACAGCCAGTCCGTGGGCGTGCGTGCCCAGGCATCGCTGCGCGACACCTCGAATGACGACGGCTACGTCGAGCCCAATCTGTGGACCGGAATCGGCCGCGCCCGCAGCGGTTGCGGCGCGGCGATCGTCGGCGATCCTCACCAGGTGGCCGCGAAAATACGTGCCTACCAGGCACTCGGGCTCGACACGTTCATCCTGTCGGGCTACCCGCACCGCGAAGAGTGCGAACGCTTCGCTTCGCTCGTGATGCCACTACTGCGCAGCGCGTAGCGTGTCGGCATGAGTTCGGATCGCTTCTACTTCCGCCAACTGCTCTCGGGCCGCGACTTCGCGCAGACCGACCCGATCGCGCAGCAGATGGTCAACTTCGTGTACGCCATCGGCGACCGGGAGAAGGGCGAATGCGTGCTGATCGACCCCGCCTACGACGTGAACGCGCTGATCGACCTGGTCGAGGCCGATGGCCTGCGCGTCACCGGCGTGCTGGCCACGCACTTCCACGCCGACCACATCGGCGGCAACATGATGGGCCATCAGCTGGAAGGCGTTGCTGAGCTTCTCGAACGGTGCAGCTGCCCGATCCACGTGCAGCGCGAGGAGGCCCCGTGGGTCACCCGGACCACCGGACTGACGGCCGCCCAGTTGGTGCAGCACGAGGGTGGCGACGTGGTGCAGGTCGGCGACATCGCGATCACGCTGGTGCACACTCCCGGCCACACGCCCGGCAGCCAGTGCTTCCACGTCGATGGCCGGCTGGTCAGCGGCGACACGCTGTTCCTCGACGGGTGCGGGCGCACCGACTTTCCGGGCAGCGACCCCGCCGCGATGTACGACAGCCTGCAGACTCTTGGTGCGATGCCAGAGGGCACAGTGGTCTACCCGGGCCACAAGTACTCTGCACCGTCCAGCGCCACCATCGAGACGATCGTGGGCAGCAACTACGTGTATCGCCCGAAGAGCAAGGAACAGTGGCTGACGATGTTCGGCCAGTAGCCGAACGGCACCGCGAACCGTTCAGAGGCCGAGACGTTCGAGTTGCTCGGTCGGAGCGTCCAACTGTTCGAGAGCGGCACGGAGCAACTCCGACATCCGGTGCTCGGCCGCCTCACCGACTCTGTTCTCGTGCTCGTCGGGGTCGACATCGACGTCGTAGAGGTGGTGCTGGCCGAGGTTGGCGCCACCGCTCACCCAGAAGGGCAGCGCATCACCGGGCTGGAACGGTTGGCGGATCACGGGCACTGTGCTGCCGGGCATGCGATCCAGCCAGGCGCGTCCGTCGGGCGGTGGCAGTTCGGTGATGCCTGTCACGTGCACCGGCATCGTGCTCCAACGGTTGCTCCACATCGACAACGGAAAATTCTCGCCCTCCGGCGCCCGGGCGTACTTCCAGCGGCCATCGGTGACCTGCACCCAGTTGCCGAACACTCCCCCAACAGCGAACTCACGGATCGACGTCGCTTCACCGCGCAGCAGCGGCGCGAGCGAATGCCCATGCGTTCTGTGCTGCGGCGCGACCTCGAAGATCTCCGCCAGCGTCGCGTGGATGTCGACCGCAGTGGTGAGCGCGTCACACACGCCCCCGCCCTCCACACCGGGCCAGTGGATCATCAGCGGGATGTGGCCGAGTGGTTCGAACTGCGGCACCATCGGCTTGCCCCAGATGTCCTGCCGCTCGCCGTGGACGGTGCGCTCCTCGCCGAGGTAATGACCGTGGTCGGTGCACACGATCAGCGCAGTGTCGGCCCACAGGTCGTGCGCGTCGAACTGGTCGAGGATGCGTCCGAACCAGTGATCGATCATCGTCAGCTTGCTGCCGTAGTTGCAGCGCAGGTGCCGAGCCTCGGCCTCACTCAGGAAGCCGCCGGTGCGCCCACCGACCACGTACGGCGGCCAGATCAACCGCTCGCCCGACCATGGCTCGGACTCGTACATTCCCTGCCACGGCTCGGGCGTGTCGAACGGTTCATGCGGGTCGAACTCGTCGACGAACAGCAGCCAACGGTTCTCCGAATGGTGCTGCGCGGCGCCACTCACCCAGTCGGCCGCTGCGCTCATCGTGCGCGGGCCGGGGTAGTCGGTCTCTTCGCGGAAGTGCGTGCGCGTGGTGTCGTACGCGCGGTCGATCACCGGGGCGCGACTGCCGAATCGGCGCTGCAGGAACCAGTCGGCGCGTGAAGCGGGCGGCGCCGGTGCTCCGACCCACGACGGGTCGAGCCACGTCTTCCACGGATCGCCTTCGTGGCCGCGTACGTAGTCCCAGCCACCGAAGTCGGTGTGGTAGTTCTCGCCACCCGTTTCGAACAAGTGGGGGTGGTCGGTGACCAGCATCGTCTTCACGCCGTGGTGACGAAGGTCGGCGGTGATCGGCTGCTCCCACAGCTCGATCGAGCCCCAGGGCCGCCACAGGAAGTCCAGCGAGCCGCAGAGGATGTCGTGTCGTGCCGGCATGCATGGCAGTGAGCCGGTGACGTGGCGAGTGAAGCGGGTGGCGTGCTGTGCTGCGAAACGATCGAGGTTCGGTGTCGCGAACTCGCTGCCGCCGTAGCTGCCCAGCATGTGCCGGTTCAGCGAGTCGAGCAGCACGACTACTGCGTTGCGGGGCCGGGAGGGTGAGTCGCTCACAACCGGCAGCTTGTCACGTCAGCGCAAACACGATCGTGCTGGTGCCGGCGACGAACAGCAGCACCAGCACCATCCACCGGAAGCGCTCACCGTGCACGTGCTTGCGCACCGGCCAGCCGAGCGCCTGACCGAGGCCCCAAGCAGGCAGCGCGACCGTCGCTGCGAAGAGGCCGCTACGGGTCACCTTCCCGTCGGCCAGGAACAGCGTGAGGCCGACGACGTTGCTGAGCGCGAACACCATCGCGATCGTGGCGCGGAACTCGTGAGCCGGGAGGTTCCGCGCCTGCAGATCGAAGACCAGCGGTGGGCCGCTGGTGGACAACGACGTGTTGAGGACGCCGGAGAGGAAGCCCGCGCTGTAGTCCAGGCCGTCGCCCACATGCGTCAGGTTGATCCTCCTGACGAGAAGTGCGGTCGCGGCGAGTACAGCGACCCCGAGGAAGACCTTCAGCGCCGTGTCGCTGACGACGTTCAGGACGACGAGGCCGAGCGGCATTCCGGCAAAGGCCCCCAACGTCATTCGCTTGACCAACGGCCGACGCGCATCACGACGGAGGTGCCACGCCTGCCAGGTCGTCGACACGATGCCGAGAAGGGTGCTCACCACCACCGCCTTCTCCACGGGGAGTGCAAGCGTCATGATCGGCATGCACAGCAACCCGAAACCGAAACCCGCGATGATCTGCACGAACGCCGCGCCGAACACCGCCAGTGCAACGACGACAAGCTGCAGAGTGGTCACGACTGTCGAGTCTGCCACCTACGCTGGCGCCCGATGAAGACGCTGCCGATCATCGATCCTGCGGACCACGATGCGGGTGTCCGCATCGATGCGGCGTGTCGGTCGGTCGGATTCTTCGCCGTAACCCTCGACCAGCCGCTACGGGCTCGTCGCGACGAGCTGATCGCACTCGCGGCCGAGTTCTTCGCATTGCCCGAGCGCGAGAAGTCGGTCGTCTCGATGGCGGAGGGCGGCACCGCGTGGCGCGGCTGGTTCCCCCTCGGCGGTGAGCTCACCTCGGGCACACCCGACGGCAAGGAGGGCTACTACTTCGGCGCAGAGTTGCAACCCGACCCGCGTCCGCTGCACGGCCCCAACCTGTGGCCGGCTCGCCCGGAGGGCTTGCAAGCAGCCGTCACCGAGTGGATGGCCGCAATGGAGGCGCTCGGACAGCACCTGCTGTCACTGATGGCGGACGGTCTCGGGCTGGCTCCATCCTTCTTCCGCGACGGCCTGACCGCGGCCCCAACTCCCCTGTTCCGCATCTTCCGCTATCCGCCGCAGCCTGCGGGCGACACGTCGTCGTGGGGCGTCGGCGAACACACCGACTACGGCCTGCTCACCTTGCTCGCCACCGATGGAACCCCCGGCCTGCAGATCAACTCGTACGGCGAGTGGCTCGACGCCCCCGCCGATGCGGACCTGGTGATCTGCAACCTCGGCGACATGCTCGACCGGCTCACAGGCGGTCGCTACCGCAGCAGCCCGCACCGGGTACGCAACCATGCCGGGAGCGATCGGTACTCGCTGCCGTTCTTCCTCGACCCCGGCTGGCACGCGTCGGTCGAGCCGATCGAGTTCGGTGACGATTGGTCACCGCCTCTCGATGCAGCCGCCCGGTGGGACAGGGCCAACCTGCGTGACATCAGCGGCGCGTACGGTGCCTGGCTGAGCGCGAAGGTCGCAAAGGTCTTCCCCGACCTCGCCGCCGACACCGACCTGCCGCTCGTCTGACCGAGCCGACCAGCCGACAGACCATCGCAGCGAAGGCGGTCGAGGAACGGCCCAACATCGACGCGGCGCGCGATGTCTGATCAGCCTCGGCGACGGTTGACGCGGGGCCGAGCCTCCGCCTGTGTCATCGAAATGCTGCGCTGCACGTCGTCAGCGCATGACACAAACGGCACCTTGAGGCGAGCGACGTGGTGCGGTCGTTGGATCGCGCTCCGCATCCTCCCTTGGGCTGGCCTGCCGCCGGCTATCGCCCGAGGGTGTAGGTGCGGGCCTCGCGGTCCACCGCGGCCACCATCCAACCGTCCGCCAGGTGGGGCGCCATCGCGTCGCGCACGGCCAGCCTGGCGCGCAACGCCTCCGGCGCCGAAGCGGCGATCTGCTCCGGCGAGACCTCCGGCACGTCGAGCACGAACGTCTCGGCGAAGGCGGGGCGGGGCCGTTCCAGTTCCCACTGCACCGTCAGCCGGTCGCTGGGCAGCGAGCCGTTGATGCCGCCGAGCGCTCCGTAATGGTTCACGTGGTACGTGACGCCCAGCGCGCCCAGCTTGTTCAGGTTGAGGTGGGCGTTGGTCAGCTGCAGCGGGTCGAACGTCCAGCGCATGGCGGTAACAGCGTTGTCCACGCACCACTCGGCCTGACGCCGCTTCAACTGCTCGCCAAGTCCGCTGCGCCGGTAGTCCGGGTCGACGGCCATGTAGTGCGAGTGCAACACACGCGGGTCGAAGGTGCGGAAGCCGAACACGCTGCCCACGATGCGTTCGCCGTCGAACGCACCGATCGCGACCCCGCCCTCCTCCAGGCAGGCGACCAGCATGTTCACGGACACGCGGTCGTCGTCGCCGCCCCAGACCTTGCCTTCGAACTCGGGCAGCACGGCCAACTCGTCGGCGGTGCGCAGCACGCGGAGCTCCACACTCACCGCTTGACGACCTCGACGCTCTCGGTCACCTGCTCGACGAACGCGCGGTCGAGCGTCACGCCGATGCCCGGTCCTTCCGGCACCGGCATGATGCCGTTGGTAGCTTCCAGCCGCTGCTCGGTGATGTCGCGCGAGTAGGTGCGGCTGGCGGACGCAGTGTCGCCGGGGAACACGAAGCCGGGCATGGTTGCGAGGTGGATGTTGTGGGCGCGGCCGATTCCCGTCTCCAGCATGCCGCCGCACCACATCGGCACATTTTGGGCGACGCACATGTCGTGGATTTCGCGCACGCTCTGCAGGCCGCCGACGCGGCCGACCTTCACGTTCACCACGGTGCACGCCTTCAGATCCAGCGCGGCCCTCACGCGGGCGGGCGAGGTGAGCGACTCGTCGAGACACAGCTCCGTCTTCAGTTGGGTGGCGAGGTAGGCATGGTCGACCATGTCGTCCCAGTGCAACGGCTGCTCGATGTAGTGCAGACCGAACTCGTCGATCTGGCGCAGCAGGTCCATCATCTCCAACGTGTACGCGGAGTTGGCGTCGACGGTGAGCTCGATGTCGGGGTGCACAGCGCGCACGGCGGCCAACATGTCGATGTCCCAGCCTGGTTCGATCTTCAGCTTCACCCGCTTGTAGCCCTGCTCGACGTGGCGGGTAACGCTCTCCACGGTCTTGTCGATCGGGTTCATGCCCAGGCTGGCACCGACGGGGATCTCGGTCCGCTCGCCCCCCAGCAGGGTGCGCAGCGGCACGCCGTGCTGACGCGCGTAGCAGTCCCACACCGCGAGTTCGAGTGCGGTCTTCGCCATCGGGTTGCCGCGCCACTCCACCCATCGGGCGGTGACCTCCGAGGGGTGCGCCACGTCACGTGACATCAGCTCCGGGGCGAACGCGCCGCGCAGCAGGTGCAGCGCGCCGGGCAGGCATTCCTCGCGGTAGTGCGGGAACGGGTCCATCACACCCTCGCCGTAACCCTCCACGCCTTCGGATCGGACAGTGACGATGAGCGCGTGCTTGCCCACCTCCTCACCGAACGACGTTCTGAATGGCGACACATAGGGCAGGTGGACGATGCGGAGCTCTACTTCGTCGATACGCATGTCGTTCTTCCTACCAGGTGTCGATGTTCGGGCGCTTCTTGCCCTCACGGCGCGGGGCCGGCGGCGCGGCCCGCAGGATCGCGCTGATCCAGCGCCGCGTGTCGGCGGGGTCGATGACGTCGTCGATCTCGAAGTGGCTGGCGACATTGACGGCCTTGCCGACTAGGTACATGCGGTCGACCATCGTCTGGAAGGTGCGCTCGCGTTCGTCCGGATCGTCGATCGCGGCCAGCTCGTTGCGATAGCCGAGACGCACGGCGCCCTCCAGCCCCATGCCGCCGAACTCGCCGGTCGGCCATGCCACCGTCGCATGCGGCGCCTTCGTGCTACCACCCATCATCGCCTGGGCCCCCAAGCCGTAGCTCTTGCGCAGCACGACCCCGACCAGCGGCACCGAGATGTTCGCCCCGGTGACGAACAGCCGGCTGCAGTGCCGAACCAACGCCGTCTTCTCGACCTCCGGGCCGACCATCATCCCTGGCGTGTCGACCAGCGTGATGACGGCGATGTCGAACGCGTCGCACAGCTGCAGGAAGCGTGCGGCCTTGTCCGCTCCGTCGCTGTCGATGGCGCCGGCGAGGTGGCTCGGGTTGTTCGCGATGATCCCAACCGGGCGGCCCTCCACACGCGCGAAGGCGGTGACCATGCCCAAGCCAAAATCGCGGCGCAGCTCCAGCACGCTGCCGGTGTCGAACAGACCGTTGATCACTGCGTGCACGTCGTACCCGCGCTTGCGGTCCTCCGGGATCACGTGGCGCAGCTCGCGCTGATCGGCGCACTCCCAACCGTCGGCCGCACCTTGGAAGTAGCCGAGGTACTGCTTGGCCGCGGCCACTGCGGCGGCTTCGTCGGGCACGACGATGTCGACCACGCCGTTGGCGCGTTGCACCTCGATCGGGCCGATGTCGTGCGGGTCGAAGATGCCGAGGCCGCCGCCCGCGATCATCGCCGGGCCACCCATGCCGATGTTGCTGTCCTTCGTGGCGATGACGACATCGCAGCAGCCGAGCATGGCCGCATTGCCGGCGAAGCAGTAGCCGGCGTTGATGCCCACTATCGGCACCAGCCCGCTGAGCTCGGCGAAGTACATGAACGCCAGACAGTCGAGGCCGCTGACGCCCATCATGTCGGTGTCGCCGGGCCGGCCGCCGCCGCCCTCGGTGAAGAACACCACCGGCAGGCGCAGCGACTCGGCCAATTCGAACAGGCGGTCCTTCTTGCGATGGTTCTGCCCGCCCTGGGTGCCGGCAAGCACCGTGTAGTCGTACGAGACCGCCACGATTGATTGGCCGTTGACAGTGCCCAACCCGCCGATCATCCCGTCGGCCGGTGTCCGTGCAATGAGGTCGTCGAGCGCTCGCCGACGGCGCTGCGGGGCGATGACCACCGGGCCGTACTCCACGAACGAACCGGCGTCGACAAGGTCGGCCACGTTCTCGCGGGCCGTACGACGAGACACCGCGCGACGCTTCGCAACCGCCTCAGGCCGGGCTGCGTCGAGACCGACATCGTGCCGCGCGACGACTTCGGCAAGATCGGGCCGGATGTGCGCCGGTTCCTCGGCGGCGGCCTCCTCCACGGCGGCAACGGTGACAGCCCCAGGCAGCATCGTGGCGACAACGGCGTGTTCCGCCACGGTGGCGCCGACGTCAACCGTCAGCGACTCGATCGAACCGTCAGCAGTCGACTCGATCGCGTGATGCATCTTCATCGACTCGATCAGCATCAACTGCTCGCCCTTGCGGACCTGCTGCCCCACAGCCACGTTGATCGTGACGATCGTGCCCTGCATCGGCGCCGTGATGTCGATCTGCTCCCCCACGCCTGGCGACCGTAGCCGCCCGATCGTCATGCCCTCGCCCCGACCACCAGCATCCGTGCACTTCTCGCACCCCGGGAGCGCCAACGGGCACCGAGGGTATGGGTACAGTCGACGGGATGAGCGATGCCGTGGAGCTGCAGGTGGCGGGGCACGTCGTCACCGTCACCAGCCCCGACAAGGTGTTCTTCCAGGCACGGGGCGACACCAAGCTCGACCTGATCGAGTACTACATGACCGTCGGCGATGCGGTGATGCGGCAGATGTACGACCGGCCGGTGCTGCTGCAGCGCTTCCCGAACGGCGCGCACGGCAGCAACTTCTTCCAGAAGCGCATCCCCGAGGGTGCGCCGGACTGGCTACACACCACCACCGTGCTCACCCCGAACGGCACGCCGTCACGGGCGCTCGTCATCGACGACATCGCACACCTCGTGTGGGCCGTGAACCTCGGCTGCCTCGGGTTTCACTCGTGGCCGGTGCGTACGGCGAACCAGGACATGTGCGACGAGTTGCGCATCGACCTCGACCCCGGCCCGGGCACCACGTACGCGATGGCGGTGGAGACGGCGCACGAGACCAAACGGCTGCTCGACGACCTGGGCATCACGGGCTACATCAAGACCTCGGGCAATCGCGGCCTGCACGTGTACGTGCGGCTGGAGTACACGCACGACAGCTACGCGGTGCGGAGCGCGGCGGTGGCAGTGGCTCGCGAGCTGGAACGCCGCCGACCCGACCTGATCACCGCTGCCTGGTGGAAGGAGGAGCGCGGCGAGCGCATCTTCATCGACTTCAACCAGAACGCGCCGCACAAGACCATGTTCAGCCCGTGGTCGGTGCGGGCGCTCGACCATGCGCCGGTCTCGTTCCCTTTCCCCTGGAAGTTGTTGGACACGCTGCAACCGCACGACATGACCATCGCCACCGTGCCTGCGTGGGTCGACGAACACGGCGACGCCTGGGAGTCGATGAACGACGCGCCGCAGCCGATGGCACCGTTCCTCGACATGGTCGCCGCCGATCAAACCGCCGGCCTGCTGGACGCCCCGTGGCCACCGGTCTACCCCAAGATGCCCGGCGAGCCGCCCAGAGTCGCCCCCAGCCGCGCCAAGAAACCGAAGCCCGAGTAGGAACTGGTGCCGGGCAACGAGCGTCCAACGTGCGTGAAACCTCGGCTCGCGTCGCTCCTGGCCATCGCCTGCTTGGCGTCCTGCGGCACAGGTCCCGCCACATCGATCGTCACAGAGAATCCCTCGACGACGACAGTTGCCGACGCGTCGACCACCACCGTCGCCGCGGATCGGTCGATCCCGGTCGGCGAGGACGTGTCCTGGTGTTCGCTCGAGGGAGCACTCGTCAATGCGTCGTCCGTCGCTCACGTGGCGGTGGATGCCTCGACAGCGCTGCAGACCTGGCAACCAGAGGCGAACGTCAGCGGTGGATTCGCACAGATCACCCGGTCGACCTTCGACTTCGTGTGGACAGACCCAGCGGCGGACATCGTGCGGGCCAACGTTGCCGACATCGTCGCCGCCAGGGCGGACGATCCGCGGGGACCATCCGCTCCGCCTACCGGGCCGCTGCTCCTCACGCAGCAGCTCCGCGGCAGCGCATTGCCCGAACTGTGGGCCTCAGGTGACGACTTCATCGCGCTGATCGGGCCGTGGGGTGTTCAGGGCAACCCAGCGTGGCAGGTGCACGCAGCGCTCAACGCGCAGCCCGACGGCTCGCTCGAGTTTCTGGGTGCATGCGCCGATGTGTTCACCGGGGACCTGGCCGCCATCGCTGCGTTGCGAGGTGTGCAGCCCGACCTTGCTCTTGTCGCCGAACTCGTCGAAGGCGCACTCCAGCCAGGTGCCGCCGCCGACGTGCGCTACGCGGCCGCAGGATGGGGGTTCAGCGGCTCACCGGGCGAACGGACACCGGTCCCGCCGATGCTGCTCGGCAAGGTACGGATCACCGGCATCGTGTACGTGACGACCGGGTCGGGCAACTCCACAGCGTCCGTCAGGTCGCAACACATCATCTCCGCCGGTGCCAGCGTGCAGGCGTCGGGCGGCGCTCCGTTCGCGCTGGCCGTGGCGTACCTCGACGGTCATCCGATCGAGGTGCTGTGGCCCGCCGATCAGGCGCTCTCCTCGGACCTGCTCGACGCCCCCGTCGCCGCGTCCGTCGACCCAGCGCTGGTCCCCAACGAGGGCGGCCTGGTGGTCGAGATCGACACCACGTCAGGCACCGCGACGCTGCGCGCAGTGGGCATCGACGAGTTCTCGCTCCTCAGCGGCTACTCCGTCGAGCAGTTACGGAACTTCACCACGGACTTCGCCAACGGTCTGTCGATCGACACCGCTCGCGCAGAGCCAGCGCTCTACGACGCCACCGGCACGCTGGTGCGCTAGACCCCGAGCTCGGCGGCTCGCGCCAGCACCCGTTCGCGCTCTGCCCCGATGGTGGTGCTGTCGCCGTGTCCGGTGTGCACGACGGTGTGATCAGGCAACGTCAACAGCCGGTCGCGGATGCTGTGCAGGATGGTCGGCTCATCGCTGTAGCTGCGACCGGTGGCTCCCGGGCCACCGCAGAACAGGGTGTCGCCACTGAGCAGCACGCCGCTCGCCACGTCGTGGAAGCAGCAGCAACCAGGCGAATGACCGGGCGTGTGCACGATGCCCATCTCGTGCCCGGCGGCCTTCAGCACCTCGCCTGGCAACACTGCGCCGTCGGGCTGGTCGTCGGGCCACACGACCTCCCACAGCATGCGGTCGGCGTCGTGCAGCAGGATCGGGGCGTCCACTGCCTCGCGTAGCGGCACGGCGGCATTGATGTGGTCGTTGTGGCCGTGCGTGAGCACGATCGCCCTCACGCGCCGGCCGTTCACGGCGGCCACGATCGTCGCCGCGTCGTGCGCTGCGTCGAACACGATCACCTCACGGTCGTCGCCGACGAGCCAGATGTTGTTGGTGACGTCCCACTCTCCACCGTCGAGGGCGAAGATACCGTCGGTGGTGACGAGCTCGATCGTCACAGCACCCGCCTCACAGCACGACGACCGAGCGCAGCACTTCGCCACGCTCCATCTTGTGGAACGCCTCTTCGACCGCGTCGAGTGTGATCGTCTCGCTGACGAACTTGTCGAGCGGCAACCGCCCCTGCTGGTGGAGGGCGACAAGCATCGGAAAGTCGCGCGACGGCAGGCAATCGCCGTACCACGACGACTTCAGCTGGCCACCGCGACCGAACACCTCGATGAACGGCAGCTCGAGCACCATGTCCGGCCGCGGCACGCCGACGAGCACGACGGTGCCGGCGAGGTCGCGGGCCTCGAACGCCTGCTTGTACACCGCTGGGTGACCGATCGCCTCGATGCACACGTCGGCGCCGTTGCCACCCGTGACCGACTTGATGTACTCCACGGGATCGGTGGTGGTGGAGTTGCAGGTGTGGGTGGCGCCGAACTGCTTCGCCCACTCCAGCTTCCGGTCGTCGATGTCGACCGCGATGATCGTGTGGGCACCGGCCAACAGCGCGCCGGCGATGGCCGCATCGCCAACCCCACCGCAACCGAACACGGCCACCGAATCGCCACGACCGACGTTGCCGGTGTTGATCGCCGCGCCGATGCCGGCCATCACGCCGCAGCCGAGCAGGCCCGCGGTGGTGGCGGGCACGGACGGATCGACCTTCGTGCACTGACCGGCCGCGACCAGCGTCTTGTCGGCGAATGCGCCGATGCCGAGCGCCGGCGACAGCACGGTGCCGTCCTCGAGAGTCATCTTCTGGGTCGCGTTGAACGTGCTGAAGCACAGCCAGGGACGGCCACGGAGACAGCTGCGGCAGTTGCCGCAGACCGCTCTCCAGTTGAGGATCACGAAGTCGCCCGGCTGCACGTTGGTGACACCCTCGCCGACGGACTCCACGACGCCGGCGGCCTCATGGCCGAGCAGGAACGGGAACTCGTCATTGATGCCGCCCTCTCGGTAGTGCAGATCCGTGTGGCACACACCACACGCCTGGACGGCCACGACTGCCTCGCCCGGCCCCGGGTCGGGGATCACGATCGTCTCGATCGACACCGGCGCACCCTTGCTGCGCGCCACCACTCCACGAACCTTCTGCGACATGACCCCTCCTCGAGCTGTAACCCGCACGACCTTACTGAATCGCAGCACGGACGCGCGAGGAATCCGAACGTCAGCCGACGCGACGAGCTGCCAGGCCTTCGAGCATCGCTGCAAGAGCTCGCTCGAATCGTTGATCGGCCGTGCCGTCGTAGAGATGCCCTGACACAGCGACGGCGTTGGGGTACTCCTCGATGTCGAGCGTCGCGTAGGCGTGCCTCCACTCGCGGTACTCGCGACGACGCACACCAGCTGTCTCGCCGGCAAGGGCCGCGTCGATCGCGGCCGAACCCACCGTGAGTTCGACCAGCGAGTGGTAGGCCCGTGCAGCCTCCTCGGGTGTGAAGCCGCCGCGCAGCAACTCCCGAAGCAACGCGTCGGTGATCCGCAGCTCGTTGACCAGCCGTGTCGGCGCCGCGTGAACCAAGGCAGCCAGGCGGGGCTGGCGCAACTGCGCCGATCTCAGCTCGACGCAGATCCGCCGCACGACCTTGTCCCATGGCTCACCGGCACGAGCATCCACGCCCACCGCGCCGAGCAGTCGGTCACCTACCTCGCGCCTCAGTTCATCCATGTTGGCGTAGTGCCGGTACAGCGCACTCGGGTCGCAACTCAGTGCCTCGCCCAACCGGCGGGCGCTCAACGCCTCCGCTCCACGCTTCGCCACCAACGTGGTAGCGGCGACCACGATCGTCTCACGGCTCAATGCCGCCGGCCGGCCCATCAGCGCACCGCGATCAGTCGAAGAGGCCGGCGCGGCCGAGTCGTTCGGTGCACACCTCGGCGCTCCAGGGCAGCATCGTGCTGCCCAGTCGCGCGTCACGATACATCCGCTCCAGGGGCATGTTCTTCTGCATCGATTGGCCGCCACACACCTTGATCGACAGGCTGGCGACTTCGGCTGCATGCTCCATGACGGTCGCGGCCGCTGCCCAACCGCACACCAGTTGCTCCTCGGTCGGGTCGATCACGGCCTCGTCGATCGCGCGATAGAGCAGCGCTCGAGACTGCTGGTGGCGCAGCTGCATCTGTGCCCAGCCAACCTGTTTGATCGGGTGATCCCGACGCGAGCCCGCAATCTGGCCGGGCAGTTCACCCCTGAGGTAGAGGCGAGTGGCGTCGATGACGCCCCCGGTGAGTCCGAGGTAGCTGGGACACAGCGAGAGGAACAACCAGGGATAGCGATTGGCGGCCTGGTTGTACATGCCCGCAGGCATCCACTCGTTGCGATGGGTCACGAACACGTCCGTCATCAGCAGCGTGCGCGAGACGGTGCCGCGCATGCCCAGCGGATCCCAGTCGTCGACGATCTCCACGCCATCGCCGTCGGCTGGCACGCCCAGTAGGCGGATGTCGTCCTCGCCGGGCACCTGACAGGTGACGTTGTAGTAGGTGGCCGCACCCGAGAGCGACGCAAAGATCTTGCGACCGGTGACGAGCCAACCCCCGTCCACGGGGACGGCCTTCGTCGCCACACCGGTGGTCGCTCCGGGCGCCAGTCCCTCGGAGAAGGGCTGGCTGTGGATGTCACCGCGCTCGACCACCCCGCGGTACATCTCGGTGCGAATTGCCTCGTGTCGCTCGCGCTGCTCGGGCGTCATGTCCAGCAGGTCGCTGACCTCGCCGCACCACAGCATCGTTGCGTTGTGCATGTTGAAGGTCAGCCCGGTGGCGCCGCAATGACGGCCCACCTCCTCGCTCACTCGCACGTAGTCGGCGTAACTCGCGCCGAGCCCGCCGAAGCGCCGGGGCACGCACACAGCCAGCAGACCGTTCGCGCTGAAGTCGGCGAAGTTCTCGAAAGGAAAGCTGGCCTGGAGGTCGTACTGCACCGCCCGGTGCTTCATCACCGGGCCCATCGCAGCCACCATGGCGACCAATTCGTCACGGGTCATCGTGCTCGCAGTCATGGAGTGGCACTTCAGCAGAGAGTGGCAGGTTTGTCAACACCGTTGACAAACCTCCACCGGCTGGCATACTCGTTGCATGGTCACTGAGGTCGACGGGACACGCTTCGCCTGGCGCGAAAGCGGCGAAGGCCCGTTGGTCGCGTTGTTCCACGGGCTCGGGGGAAGCCGAACTTCGTGGGAACCGCAGCTGACCGGGCTCAGCGATCAGTGGCGTGTCGCCGCGTGGGACATGCCCGGCTATGGGCTCTCGCAGCCGTTGGCGGACGAGCCCTATACGTTCCGCGCGTTGGCCGCCGCCGCTGCCGCGTGGATCGCGCTGCTCGACGGAGAGCCGGCTCACGTAGTGGGCATCTCGATGGGCGGGATGATCGCTCAGTACTTGGCGGCCTACCACCCGCAGTCGGTGCGTTCGCTCACGCTGATGTCCACCAGCGCACGATTCGGCCTCGACGGGACCATGCCGGAAGCTTGGAAAGCCGCCCGTCTCGCTCCCCTGAACCAGGGCCTCGAGCCGATCGACTTCGCAGACCAGGTGCTCCGCGGCATCGCCGGCGAACGGATCAGTGCGGAAGCATTCGCCGAACAACGATCGGCGATGGGCCGCATCACCGGAGCGGCCCTGCGGAGAAGCATCGGCTGCCTGGTCACCCACGATTCGCAGTTGCTGCTCCCGGCCATCGCCACGCGCGTACTGGTGATGGCCGGCGAGTTCGATACCGAGACACCGCCCGAGTACGCGCAGCATCTCGCAGAACTCCTGCCGAACGCGAGGCTGGTCATCGTCCCACACGCGGGGCATCTCCTCAACGCCTCGGCACCGGAGCAGGTCAACCGGCTGATTGCCGATCATCTCATCGCAGTGGAGGGCAGATGACCACCGAGTGGCGCTACATCGCAGCGTTCACAGCGCAGTTCCAGCGTTGTGGGCTGCAGACCGGCGAGACAGTCGCCGTGCTCAGCGAATCGCAGAGCCGTCCAGTGCTCGTGGAGACGGCGCGACTCGCGGCGCAGTCGTTTGGCGGTCGCGTGTTCGACATCGTCGTACCGACGCCGGCTTCGACTCATCCGGTTCCGATCCGCTCCACCGGCGCCTCCCAGGCGCTCGCCGGTCACGAGGCTGCCGTCACCGCGCTCGGCGCCAGCGATCTCGTGCTCGACTGCACGGTGGAGGGACTGCTCCATGCCCCCCAGCTGGGCCGGATCCTCGCCGGCGGCGCGCGGGTACTGATGATCTCCAACGAACACCCCGAAGTGCTGGAGCGCATCGGATGGGACGACGACCTGCCACGCCGTGTCGAGCTGGGCCACCAGTTGATCAGCCACGCGTCGACGATGAGAGTCACCAGCGCGGTAGGCACCGACCTGCTGGTGCATCTGGCGGGGGCAGCCGCCGCGGGCTCCACCGGCGTGACCAACGGCCCCGGCTCGATCGCTCACTGGCCCGGTGGACTGGTCGCGGCGTTCCCTGCCGCCCACTCGGTGAGCGGCACCATCGTGCTCGCTCGGGGCGACATGAACCTCACCTTCAACGAGCTGGTCCGCTCTCCGGTGACGCTGCACATCGTCGACGATCACATCGAGGCGATCGATGGTGACGGCGCAGACGCCGTACTGTTCCGCAGCTACCTCTCCGCCTTCGGCGATCGTGAGAGCCATGCCACCAGCCACGTCGGATGGGGCATGAACCAGTTGGCCCGCTGGGACTCCTCGCAGCTGTACGACAAACGCGAGACGTGGGGCACCGAGGCGCGCGTCTACGCCGGCAACTTCGTCTACTCCACTGGGGCCAACGAGCTGGCCGGTCGGTTCACCGCCGGTCACTTCGATCTCCCGATGCGCGAGTGCACCATCACGCTCGACGACCGCGTCGTCGTCGATCAGGGCGTGCTCTGCCCCGAACTGGCCCCCTAGGCTCGGATCATGAGCGCACACACCGTCGAGTCCGCCCAGGTGGTGCTGCCGTGCAGCGAACCGATCTCGGCCACACTCAACTTCCTCATCGGTGTCGGGTTCAAGGTGCGCACGATCGTGCCGGCCGATCACCCACGATTGGCAGTGCTGCAGGGCTTCGGGCTCACGATTCGGCTGGAGGTCGCCAGTGAGGCGCCGCCGGCCAGGTTGCGGCTGCTCACGACCGGCGGCGAGCCCGGCGAGGTCACCGCCCCCAACGGCACAGTGTTGGAGTTCGTCGCAGCCAATCCTGCGATGGAGATCCCGCCACTCGTCGAGGAGTTCGTCGTCACCCGCATGCCGACGAGCGAGGACGCGGCCACATCGTTCGGTGAAGGCCGCTCGGGCATGCAGTACCGCGACCTGATCCCCAGCCGGCTCGGCGGCCGGTTCATCGCGTCGCACATCCTCATTCCCGACGGCGGCCCAGTGGCCGACTACGTGCACTTCCACAACATCCGCTTCCAGATGATCTACTGCTATCGCGGGTGGGTCACGGTTGCGTACGAGGATCAGGGCGAGCCGATGCTCTTGCAAGAGGGTGATTGCTTCCTGCAACCGTCCACGATCCGCCATCGCGTGCTCGAGGCCAGCGACCGGATGCAGGTGATCGAGATCGGCTGCCCGGCGGAGCATGAGACGTGGGGCGACCCGGAGACGAGCCTGCCGACTGGGCTCACACTGCCCGAGCGCGGCTACGGCCCGGACGGTCATCGCTTCGTGTTCCACCAAGCTGCGCATGCGACGTGGGCGCCGTGGAGGATGGCGGGCTACGAGTACCGCGACACCGGCATCGGCGCGGCCATGGACGGTGTGGCCGGCGTGCGCGTGGTTCGCCCAGTGGGAAGCCCCTCGCC
Organism: Ilumatobacteraceae bacterium; assembly: GCA_043721915.1. Lineage (GTDB taxonomy): Bacteria > Actinomycetota > Acidimicrobiia > Acidimicrobiales > Ilumatobacteraceae > UBA668. The sequence continues at coordinate 88,575 of JAYSPV010000081.1, forward strand.
CGTCACGACACAGCACGACGGCGAGTTCCTCTTCCACTTCGTGCTCGACGGCGCGATCACCCTGCAGCGTGGCGACGATGTTCCGCTTCGTCTCGGCGAAGGTGATTCATTCGTGATGCCGGCCCACACGCCGTACACCTTCAGCGAGCCGACAGCAGATGCCCAGCTGCTCGACGTCACGCTGCCGGGCACTCTGTAGACGGCGGACGGCGGACGGCTGCCGGCGGGCTTCAGGCGTCGAGCAGGGCCAGCACGTCGCCGAGCCACTCGATCGCCGGCTGGGTGATCGGGTCGACCACGAGTTGCAGGTGAGCGGCGCCGGCGGAAGCGAACGCCGCCAACTGCTCGGCGATGTCGGAAGCCGAGCCGGTGATCGGCCCACCGACGCCCATCGTCGGATCGCCCATCGTGCGGCCTGCTCCCCCTGGCACCTGCACGTAGACGCAACAGGTTGCCTCCACCTCGTCGGGGTCGCGGCCGGCAGCCTCGGTGCGCCGGCGAACATCGGCCACCACCTCGGCAAAGCCCTCCGGCGTGTTGCCGAACAGGCTCCACCAGACGTTCCACTGGTGCACGTGCGGCAAACCGATCGAGAGCATGCGAGGGCTGTTCGAGCCGAGCATCAGCAGCGGGCCACCCGGTCGCGACGCTGGTGGGTCGACCCGGCAGCGGTCGAGCGCGTAGTACGTGCCGGTGTGAGTGACCTCCTCCCCCGCCAGCAGGCGGCGGATCAGCCCGAATGCTTCTTCGAAGCGATCGACACGATGGTCGAAGGGGATGCCGAACGCGTCGTACTCCCGTCGGTTCCAGCCCGAGCCGACGCCGAGAATGAATCGTCCGCCCGAGATGGCGTCCACGGTGGCAGCCATCTTGGCCAGCATGGCCGGTTCGTGGAAACCGAGTGACGCAACCAGCGACCCGAGCTGAACCCGGGTGGTGGCCACCGACAGCGCTGCCAGCGAGGTGAACACCTCCCAGGGGCCGCGGACGCTGCCGTCCGGAAGGTCGTAGAGAAGGTGATCACCCAGCCAGAGCGAATCGAAGCCGACTGCTTCGGCGGCCTGCGCCATCGAGATCAGTTCGGGCCACGGCACGAACCGTTCGACTTCGGGGAGCTGTACACCGATCTTGCAGGGGCGGGTCATCAGCCCACCTTACGAGACGGCGTCGCCCTCGGCCGTGGGCCTGCTGTTCGGTACGAACGGCTCACGCAACGCGGCGAGCGTGGCGCGGTAGTCGTCGGCCGAGATCTCGCTGCGGGCCAGGCGCTCGGCAAGGATCGCCTCGGCACCGGCTGTCGGAGAGGCGGGCGGGGCAGCGGCGGGCATGCCGGCGGCGATCGGCGCTGACCGGCGGCTCACGACCAACCACACCGCGAGACCGATGAGCGCGGCCACCAGGGCGACGATGATGAAGCCACCAACCATGAACTCCCGGCCGTCATGGTCGAGCACCCGATTGGGCCGTCCGCCCGGACCGGGCCACCCATCACCGTCCTGTGCACTCGCTACACCGGCGACTGCGAGGAAGCCGATCGTGGCGAGCGAGGTTCCGATCATCAGTTTGCGTGTCATCGAGACTGCTCCTTCGTGAGGCGGCTGATCGCCGCACCTCGAACGGTACCCACCGCACGCCGACACGATGGTGAGAGATCGTCGTGAACTCGGTGTGAGCACACCCACGCCGCCCGCTCAGGCCAAGATGGCCTTGACCGTCGCCTCGACGTAGGGCGAGAGGAACTCGGACGCCGTCGCCGTGATGTGGCTGTTGTCGCGGTACATCAAGATGTTGCCGACAATCACCGGGCACGCAGTTGCGGTGCACATCCAGTCGCTGGTGGGAACGAAGTCGGCGTCGTACTTCGCGGCGACATCACGCTCGACGGCGAGCCGGCCGGGGCGCACTGCTCCGTCGCGCGAGTCCATGCAGTTGGGCACGTTCGACAGGTTGCCCGCGAGGCACGTGGGGATGTCCTCCTTCGGCGTCGCCGAGTCACCGAGCAGTAGCAGGTGCTCCGTCAGCGGTCGCACCTTGGAGACGGTGAGATCGATGCCCTCCTTCCACACCTGATCAGGGTCGCGTCCGGCGGCGGCGCCGACCTGCTTGTACCGGTACGACGACATGATCACCAGGTCGGGCGCCATGCCCCCGATCAGTTCGATCACCCGCTTGCGCCACACTGCGCAGTCCGTCTCGTTGGGGTCCTTGTCGGTGGGGATCTCCGCATCGGGACACGCCTTCTTGGTGTGCACGATCAGTCTCCAACCGTTGGCCACCGACACCTTGTGCAGCGCAGGCATCCACTCCGCCGCGTGCGAGTCGCCGAACAGGACGATGGTGATCGCTCCATTGGGGTCGCCGTAGATGCACTGCTTCGGGTCGTTGTCGCCGACGTCGAGGATGCAGCCGTTGTCGTAGATCTGCGGAAGGTCCTTGCCCGCACGGTTGAGGCTCGGGGTCAGGTTGCTCGGCACCTTGGACGTGTTCACTGCGTCGGTGAGAACCGGGAGGTTGGCTGCGAGCAGTGCGGCGAGTTCCGGCGGATTGTCCTTCGAGGCGTCGGCCACCTGCTGCGGCTCGGTGGTGCTCGTGGTGGCCCCGATGGTGCTGGTGCTACCGGGCACCGTGACGCCGATGGTGGTGACGGGCGGCAACGTCGTTGCCGTGGCGAGCGTGACTTCCGCGGCCACCCCGCCCGCGCTGAGGGATGGAGGGTTGTTCAGCAGTAGCGCGGCTCCGCCGACACCGATCAGCGCGACCCATGCACCCATCGCAAGGCTTCGCGCCGGCGACAACGACAGTGCGATCGAATGGCGCACCGGGTTCTCCACGAGCCGGTAGCTGAGAGCGGCCAGGCCGACGCTGCCGGCCAGCAACGCGAGGCGAGTGGCCACGGGCAACGACTCGATCGAGCCGCCGTCACCCCACTTGCGCCCCGCCATCACCAACATCGGGAAGTGCCAGAGGTAAATCGCGTACGAGCGTGCCCCGATCCACTGCAGGGCCCGGGCCTTGAGGATGACCATCGGGCCGTTCGGGGTGTGGCCGGCGTTGATCACCAGCACGGTCGCGGCCACCGGCAGCAGCGCCCAGGCGCCGGGGAAAGAGGTCGTGGTGTCGAACCCGATGGCGATTGCGAGGACGGCGCCGAGACCGAGCCAGCCGAGAATGGCGGTGAGGTCACGGCCGCAGCGGATCAATCGCCCTCCGGCGAGGGCCAGCGCCGCGCCGGCCAGCAGCTCCCATGCACGGGCGGGCAGCATGAAGAACGCCCACTGCGGCTGACCGAAGTCACCGAAGTTCGTCAACCAGACGCACGCCGCGAACGACACGACGAAGCCAACGCCGATGATGGTCGCCAACACAGCCCGCGACACCTTGGCGAAGCGCACCAGTACGAGCAACAGCGACGGCCAGACGAGGTAGAACTGCTCCTCGACCGCCAGCGACCAGAAGTGCAGCAACGGCGATTCGCGCAGGCCCTCCGAGAGGTAGTCGATCCCCACCGTCCAGAATCGGATGTTGGCGACGAACAGGGAGGATGCAACTGCGTCGCGGGCGAGCTCCCCCCTGGGACAGACCGTCGATCAGCCAGCGGCTGGAGAGCAGGGTGACCACCAGCACCAGCCCGGACGCCGGCAGCAGGCGGCGTGCGCGACGCGCCCAGAAGTTGGAGAGCGAGACGGTGCCGGTGCTTGCCAACTCGCGCAGCAGAAGGGAGGTGATCAGAAACCCTGACAGCACGAAGAACACGTCGACGCCGATGAAGCCACCGGAGACCACGCCGAACTTGGCGTGGTACACCAGCACGAGCAACACAGCAATCGAACGCAGGCCTTCGATATCGGGCCGGAAGAGCGCACCCGCGTCGGCGACGCCAAGTGCACGCGGCGGCACGTCCACCGAGGCCCCGAGAGCGCCTCGCGACATCGGCTCGAGCCCCGCATCGTGGCGCGACCAATCCGCCTTCTTCACGAACCAGACGGCGAACAACGCGGCAAACGCGATGCCGACGACGACTGATTCCACGGTTGCCGACGTTACCGCAATCGTCCCCTCGCTCACCCGTCCGCCGCCGTATCGCGTAGGTGCGAGATAGCGGCGACTTACCGTTGGATCGCCTCGACGGCGTCCTGCGCAATCAACCGAACGGCATCCTCGAACTCACCCACCGGGGCCATCTCGCCAGCGTCGGCGACGAATGCCAGAAAGGCCCAGTCGCCGTGCTGGACGATGACGAAACCGGCTTGGGTCAGTGCCCCGTTCTCTTCAATTCGAAAGACCACCAGCACCGCAACCGAATCGTCGGTGGCTTCCATCTCAACGACTGGCTCTCCCACGAGTTCGCCGGAGCCGTCCTCGCTCATCTCGCAATTGTCTGGGTCGCTCTTGAGTACCTCAGCAAGCCGAAGTGGCTCCTCGGCCCAGGCGTGAAGCTCGTCGCTGTCGCCGACACCGAAACCGACAAAACCCTGCTCACGACTCGAGTCACCCTCGAATTGCTCGAACCCGACGATGTCGAGATTGTCGACCCGCGACACCTCGCCACACATCGACGCCGTCAAGTACTTGCTCTCGGGTGCGCCGAACGATGAGACCACTCGGTTTTCGTTGCGCTCCAAGCCCACCCCACGCACGACCTGGACCCCCGACGCGTCGAGAGCGCTCGAGACATCCGCCGTACCCGTGCTGCCAGCAAACTCCTTGTCGACCCCGAAGTCGTCCAGCAAACTGTCAGAGTTGCGAGCAGCTCGAGCTGGCTCGGTCTCGTCGTTCGGTCTCAGGATCGCCACTGCAAGTACGGCGACCACGACGGCAGCTACGACCAGTGAGCCGACCTTGAGTGGGCTTTTCCAGAACGCCTTGTGTGGATCGCCGGGCGGTGGCGGAGGGGGTGGGCCGAGCGGCGCGATCACCGGTGGCCCCCACACGTCGCCCGCAATCGCCGATTGGGGCACGGCCGGCGGCAGCACTTCTCGTTGAGGTTCGAAGTCTCCGCCCATTGTGGGCAACCCTACCGTTCTGAACAGCTGCCCCCGGGCCTGAGTGTCGGCTGACAGGGGCGGACGGACCACAGCGCACGTGTGGGAGACTTCCAGAAGGGAGAAGGGGGCGAATGGCCGGCAACAACACGGGCACGGTGACGTTCCTGTTCACCGACATCGAAGGTTCGACGGCACTGTTACGGCAGGCCGGCGCTGGTTACGCCGATCTCCTCGACCGGCACCGCGTCATCATCCGCGCCGCCGTGGCCGAACATGGCGGCTCCGAACGCGGCACTGAGGGCGATTCGTTCTTCATCACGTTCGACAATCCATCCGCAGCGATCGCAACTGCCGTGGCTGCTCAGCGCGCTCTGAGCACGGAGCCGTGGCCCGACGGGCTCGAGCTGCGAGTACGGATGGGCATTCATCTCGGCGAGGCCACGGACCGCGGCGAGGGACCTGTCGGTCTCGCCGTCCACCACGGTGCGCGTATGGCTGCGACTGGCCACGGGGGGCAGATCGTGCTCAGCGACGCGGCCCGAATCGCTGCTGCGACACTGCCGCAGGGTGCTGGCGTGATGGCGCTCGGGTCGTTCCACGTGCGTGACGTCGGCACGGTGCCGCTCCACCAGCTCACCGCACCGGGTCTCCCAGTCGAGTTCCCGCCGTTGCGGGCAACAGCGGAGGTGCCCGGCAACCTTCCCGTGGAGCTGTCGACCTTCATCGGCCGCACCGCCGAGTTGAAGTCATTGGTGGAGGAGCTGGACGAGCACCGTCTGGTGACATTGATCGGGGTGGGCGGCACCGGTAAGACACGCCTGTCGGTGGAGGCAGCGCGGGAGGTGTCGGTGTCGTTTCCCGACGGTTGTTGGATGGTCGAACTCGCCGCAGTCACCGTTCCGGAGGCGGTTCCGTTCGCCTTCTGCGCGAACCTCAACATCACGGCGCCTGCCGAGGGTGACGTACTCGGGCATCTGGTGTCGCGCCTTCGCGACAAGCGGATGTTCATCATCGTCGACAACTGCGAGCATCTGCTCGCTGCCGCGGCCGACACGGTCGAGCGGATCGTGTCGGCCTGTCCCCAGGTCACGGTGCTGGTGACGAGTCGTGAGCCGTTGATGATCCGTGGCGAACGGCTCGTACCGGTGCCGTCGTTGTCGCCCGACGAGGCAGAACGGTTGTTTCTCGACCGGGCTCGCGACGAGGCCCCCGACCTGGTGATCGACGTCGACCAGGCCCGTGCGGTCACCGAGTTGTGCGCACGACTCGACGGGCTGCCGTTGGCGCTCGAGTTGGCTGCATCGCGAGTGCGGGCATTCAGCCCGGTCGAGCTCGTCGCGAACCTCGAGGAGCGGTTCCGGATGCTCGTCGGCGGACGCCGGTCACGCATGGAGCGCCATCAGACGATGCGCGGCACACTCGATTGGTCCTACGACCTGTGCGGTGACGTCGAGAAGGCGGTGTTCGATCGATTGTCGGTGCTCCCTGCAGGGTTCGATCTCGCCGCGGCCAAGGCCGTGGCCGGCGGCGAAGGGGTGAGCGCTTTCGATGTGGTCGACGTGGTGCCACAGCTGCTCGACCGCTCGCTCCTCCAACGAACCACCGCACCCGATGGCACCACCCGCTACCGGATGCTCGAGACCATGCGCGCCTACGGACGTGAACACCTCCACCACCAAGGAACCGCCGACACGATCCGCGCCCATCACGCCCGCTACATCGCAGCCACCATCGCCGCGCTCGGACTGCGCATTTTGGGGCCTGACGAGCAGCAGGTGTGGCAACGGATCGCCGCGTACCTCCCCGACCAGATCGTCGCTCTGGACTGGTGCATCGAGCACCAGGACTGGGAGAACGCAATGCGTCTCATCTCCGCCGGGAACGAGCTGGGCGAGCGTGAGACCGTCGAGATGGTCACACGGTTGCACGACGCTGCTCAGGCCGGAAACGCCCCCAGCTCCATTCTCGATGAGCTTGCGGTTCGCGACCAGCGCACCGAACTCGTCGAGACTTCGGAGACGCAAGCCAACCGCGGATGGCGGATGATCCGGTCAGGTCCGCCTGCACCTACCGATCGGGCCGCCTTCCCCCCGCAGGGGGCGTTCAGCGGTGGCAACCTCTCCGCCTCCGACGCGGACGAATTCATCGGCAGCCTCGCAGCGTGGCGGTCGGCTGGGCCGGTCAACCGGTTCTTTGCAGAGTGGTTCGCTGCACGCGCATTGGCGCATGCCGGTCTTCTCGATCGCGTCGACCAGCCAGTGGCTGACCTGGCACTGTTCGCAGAAGGACTCCGTAGCACACGTGCTGAGGTCCTGATCAACGAGCTGCGTGGAACGATCGCACGCGAGCGCCGCGACTGGATCGGTGCGGCCCACTGGTACGCGAACGTCGTCGAAGCGGCGAACGGTCAGTTGCGCACATGGCTGGATCTCATCTCCGCCTGGTATCTCCTCACCGCTCGCTGTCTCGGGCCCGGCCACGCCGAGATCACCGGCGGCGACCTGCGCGACCCTTGGCTGTGCTTCCGCATGGAACACCTCGACATCCTGCAATGGCGCGGCGCCATCGCAACGGCCATCGCACTTCATCGTCTCGGGCGCACCGACTTGGCCGACCGATTCGCGACCTGGGCATATCGGAACGACTCGCCCGGGATCATGCACTCGCCGCAGTTCGGCGACTTGCTCGACCTCGCAGGGCTGCCCACGACCGCGGTCGACACGAACGACGACCTCGACACCCTCATCGATGAGGTGCTGGTGGTTGCCGACGAACTGGATGCGGCGGCTCCCGCGCTTGCCTGACATGCACCAACACCCGCCCCACCCGACGACAGGCACCCTGACGTTCCTGTTCACCGACATCGAAGGGTCGACCATGCTGCTACGCCAGGCCGGCGCCCGGTACAGCCAGCTGCTCGACCGACACCGGGCCATCATCCGCGCCGCCGTCGCCGAACACGGCGGAACCGAACAGGGCACCGAGGGCGATTCATTCTTCATCACCTTCGACAGCCCATCAGCCGCAATCGCTACTGCGCTTGCGGCTCAACACGATCTGGTCGCCGAGCCGTGGCCGGAGGGGCTCGAACTACGGGTGCGGATGGGCATCCACCTCGGCGAGGCCACCGACAGCGGCGAAGGCCCCGTCGGACTCGCCGTCCACCACGGAGCACGCATCGCCGCAACTGGCCACGGCGGCCAGATCGTGCTCAGCGATGTCGCCCGCAGCGCAACCGGCACCTTGCCACCAGGGGCCGACGTGATGGCGCTCGGGTCGTTCCATGTGCGCGATGTCGGCGCTGTGCCACTTTACCAGCTGGTCGCGGCGGGTCTTCCAGTCGAATTCCCACCGTTGCGAGCAGGCTCCGAGACCCTGGGCAGCCTTCCTTCCGAACTGTCGACGTTCATCGGCCGCTCCGGCGAGTTGAAGTCGTTGGCCGAGGCCTTGCACGAGCAACGACTGGTGACGCTGATCGGGGTTGGTGGCACCGGTAAGACGCGGCTCGCGGTCGAGACCGCGTCGACGATGTCGGCGGCGTTTCCCGACGGTTGCTGGATGGTGGCGCTGGCGCCGGTGACGGTCGAAGAAGCATTGCCGTTCGCGTTCGCTGCCGGCGTGCAGATGACGGCACCCGCCAACGGTGACGTGCTCGATCACGTCATCGCCCGGCTGCGCGACAAGCGTTGTCTGGTGGTGGTCGACAACTGCGAGCATGTCCTCGGCGCAGCGGCCGACCTGGTGGAGCGTGTCGTTGGTGGCTGCCCCAAAGTGACGATTCTCGCGACGAGCCGCGAGCCGCTGATGGTGCGAGGCGAGCGGCTGGTACCGGTGCCGTCACTGCTGCCCGAGGAGGCCGAACGGCTGTTCCTGCAGCGGGCTCACGATGAAGCACCCGACCTCGTGATCGACGACGACCAACGGCGCGCGATCACCGAGCTGTGCCGCCGCCTCGACGGTCTGCCGTTGGCGCTCGAGTTGGCAGCGTCGCGGGTCCGTGCGTTGACCCCGATCGAGTTGGTCGCAAATCTGGAGGAGCGCTTCCGCATGCTCGTCGGTGGGCGACGATCGCGAATCGAGCGCCATCAGACGATGCGCGGCACGCTCGACTGGTCCTACGACTTGTGCAGCGAGGTCGAGCAGGCGGTGTTCGACCGCTTGTCGGTGTTTCCGGCCGCGTTCGATCTGGCTGCGGCCCGAGCCGTCGCCGGTGGTGACGGTGTCGACGAGTTCGATGTGATTGACGTCGTGCCACAACTGGTCGACCGTTCGTTGCTACAACGCTCGACCGCACTCGACGGCACCACCCGGTTCCGGATGCTCGAGACCATGCGCGCCTACGGGCACGAGCACCTACAGCATCGAGGGCTGTCCGACACAATTCGCGAGCATCATGCCCGATACACGGCGCGTACCGTCGCCGCCCTCACCCTGCGCCAGCTCGGCCCGGAAGAAGAGCAGGTGACGCAGCGCCTGAGCGACTACCTCACCGATGCGCTCGTCGCATTGGACTGGTGCATCGATCACCAGGAGTGGGAAGCAGGGATTCGCCTGATCTGGGTGGGCAGGCGCAACGCCGAACGCGAAACGGGGGAGATGGCCAGACGATTGCTCGCCGCAGCCACGAGTGGTGGCGCCCCCGTGAACCTCCTTCTCGAACTCAGTCTGTTCGACACGAGGAACAGTGACGAGCCTGGCTTCTACGACGAGTTCCAAGCGCGTGGGTGGCGCAGGATCCGATCAGCGACGCCCATCGCCACCGATCGATATGTCAGTAGTTGGTTCATGGACCTCGACGTCACTGCGGCCAACGTCGACGAGTACCTCGTCAGCCTCGACAGATGGAGGACGGCGCCACCAGTCACGCGCTTCTGGGCGGAATACTGGGGGATCCGGGCCATGACGTACTCTCCCGAAGTCGCCGATCGCCTTGATGAACTCATGTCGCCGTTCGCCGCATTCGCCCGGACGTTGAACAGCACCTGGGCCTCACAGGCGGTCGCTGAACTCAACGGGCTGGTGGCATGCGAGCGACATGACTGGACCGCGGCAGCGAACTGGTATCGCCAGGCCAAGACCGACGGCGTCTTTCGATGGCATCGTGACCTGACGTCGGCGTGGCACGGACTCATCGCTCGGGCAATGAGCAGCGAACCGTTCGAGCTCACCGGCGCAGAGCTACGCGACCCATGGCAGTTTCAGCGCAGCCAGCAAGGCGGGTGGAAGGAAATCGGCGCAACTGCAACCGCGCTGGCCCTGCACCGCATCGGTCAGACAGACCTGGCGAACCGATGGGCAGCCCTGCAAGCCACATACCTCACCGAATGGGAGGGGTATTCGATGTACATCGTCGGCCTACTCGATCGCGTCGGGCTGCCGACGACCCAACTCGATCACGTCGATGATCTCGACACCCTCATCGACGAGGTCTTCATCGTCGCCGACCGGCTCGACGGCCTCGCGGTGTAGCCGCCACACTGGGGCGCTCCGGGAAACGAATCGGCCGCCCCTGGGGGCGGCCGGTACGAGAATCAGTGTGTCGAAGGGGGGACTTGAACCCCCACGAACCGAAGTCCACCAGCCCCTCAAGCTGGCGCGTCTGCCTATTCCGCCACTTCGACGTGGTGAGCCACGAAGGCTACCGCTGCTGGCCTATCGCTCCAACAGGAAACTCAGTGCAATGACCGTTCCGAACCACACGATGCCGAACACCGTGGTGATACGGGTGAGGTTGCGCTCTGCCGCCGTGCTGCCGAGCGCCGTGGAGCCGGCGCCGCCGAACATGTCGCTGAGGCCACCACCGCGGCCGCTGTGCATCAGCACACCCGCCACGAGGCCAGCCAACGACACAACATTGACAATTACCGACAGGTACATGATGAAATCGCGCACGGTGGAGAAGCCTATCGGCGATCGGTCAGACAGACGCGGCGTTCGACAGCGTCACCGGGGTGACCGATGGGAAGTGACACGCCACCGGATGACCGTGACCGCGATCGACCAGCTCCGGCTCTTCCATCGCACACAGATCCTGCGCGATGGGGCAGCGCGTCCGGAAGCGGCAACCGGTGGGTGGGTTGATCGGGCTGGGCGGGTCGCCCTGCAGCATGATCCGCTGGCGCATCCGCTCGGTGTGCGGATCGGGTTCGGGCACGGCTGAGAGCAGCGCCTGAGTGTAGGGGTGGGCGGCCTGCGTGTAGAGCTGCTCCGCCGGGCCGACCTCCATGATCTTGCCGAGGTACATCACGGCGACCGAGTGGCTGATGTGGCGCACCACCGAGAGGTCGTGGGCGATGAACAGGTAGCTGAGGCCCAGCCGTTGCTGGAGATCACTGAGAAGGTTGACCACACCGGCCTGAATGCTGACGTCGAGCGCCGAGACCGGCTCGTCGAGCACGATGAACGACGGGTTCAGGGCCAACGCCCGTGCGATACCGATGCGCTGCCGCTGGCCACCTGAGAACTCGTGTGGAAAGCGGCGCGAGTGATCCGGCGCAAGGCCGACCAGCTCGAGCAGCTCTGCCACCCGGTCCTGGTGGTTGCCCTCCACCTTCTGGATCCGCAGCGGTTCGGCGATCGCGTTGCCGACCGTCAGGCGTGGATCGAGTGAGGCCTGCGGATCCTGGAACACGATCTGCATCTCACGCCGAAGCTTGCGCATCTCCTTGCGGGGCAGACCGACGATCTCCTGACCCTTGAACTTCACCGAGCCCCTGGTGGGTTCGATCAAGCGCAGGACACTGCGGCCCACGGTGGTCTTACCGCTGCCGCTCTCCCCCACGAGGCCGAACGTCTGCCCCGTACGGATCGAGAACGACACATCCGAGACTGCCTGCACCTGAGCGCGCGTGCGCCGCAAGCCGTTCGAACCAGTGATCGTGAACTCCTTGACGAGCCCGTTCACTTCCAGCACCGGCACATCACTCACTGCGCGACCTCCGCGAACAACTCCGTCGCCCGGATGCAGGCAGTCAACGACTCTCCGAACGGCACCAGCTCGGGAATCGCTGCTTCGCACCGGTCTTCACGGTGCTCGCAACGCGCGGCGAAGGCACACCCTGGCGGGGGCTGCAGCATGTTGGGCGGGCTGCCGGTGATCGGCAGCAGGCGCTCCTGACCGACGCGCGGCAGCGAGTGCAACAGACCAACTGTGTACGGGTGCGTCGGCGTGTTGAACAGGTGGTCCACCGATGCTCGCTCGACCACACGGCCCGCGTACATCACCTGTACACGATCGGCAACACGCGCGATCACGCCCAGGTCGTGGGTGATCATCACGATGGCCTTGTTCATCTCGCGCTGGATCTTCTGGAACACCTCGAGGATCTGGGCCTGCACCGTCACGTCGAGCGCCGTCGTGGGCTCGTCGGCGATCAGCACGTCGGGGTCGTTCGCGAGTGCCATCGCGATCATCGCCCGCTGCCGCATGCCACCGCTGAACTCGTGCGGGTACTGCTTGGCACGCGTCGCCGGCTGCGGGATACCGACAGTGTCCAACAACTCCACCGCGTGCGCATGCGCAGCCGACTTCGACACGTGCTGGTGCTCGCGGATCATCTCCACGATCTGGTCGCCGATGCGGTACACCGGGTTGAGCGCCGACAGCGGGTCCTGGAAGATCATCGCCACCTGGCGGCCACGGATCGTGCGCATCGTCTTGTTCGAGGCGTTCACCATCTCGATGCCGTTCACCGTCGCCGAGCCGGTCATCCGCGCCGTGCTGGGCAGCAACCCGAGCATGCCGAGGAAGGTCACCGACTTCCCGGAGCCCGACTCGCCGACCACGCCGACCATCTCACCGGGCATCACATCGAGATCGACACCGCGCACCGCCTGCACCACACCATTGGGCGTCTGGAACGACACACGAAGATCCCTGAGAGACAACAGTGGAGCGCTCATCCCTTGCCCTTGTCCAGCTTGGGGTCGAACGCATCGCGTAGACCATCACCGATGAAGTTGATGCAGACCGCCAGGATGACCAGCATGCCGCACGGGTAGGCGACGAGCCACCAGTTGCCCTGCTTGGCACCCGCTTGCGACAGCGCCACCAAGTTGCCGAGCGACGTCGAGTCCGAGCCCGGTTGCGGCCCGAGGCCGAAGAACGACAGCGTCGACTCAGCCACCAAGTTGCCGATCACAGCGATCGAGAACGACACCAGCAACGGGCCGATCGAATTGGGGATCAGGTGGGAGAACGCAATGCGGGTGTTGGTGGCACCCACGGCGCGAGCCGCCTCCACGAACTCGCGTTCCTTGAGGGCGAGCACGCTGCCGCGAACTAGCCGGGCCACACCCATCCAGCCGAAGAAGGTCAGCAAGAAGATGAGGAAACGGAACGACGAGATGTCGCCGATGATCGCCGTCAACCACGGCAGGTTGCCGAGGAATGCACGCATGATGATGATCGACACCAGGAACGGGAAGGCGAGGAAGATGTCGGTGACACGCATCACGATGTCGTCGAAACGGCCACCGCGAATCCCGGAGAACACACCGATGATCGTGCCGACGAGCAGCGACAACAAGCCGGCAGCAGCACCGATCAGCAGCGAACTGCGCGTACCGTAGAGCAACCGGCTGTACAGGTCGCGACCGATGTCGTCGGTGCCCATCCATGCGATCTTGCTGGGCGCGAGGTACTGGTTCTTGCCGTCCTTGATGTCGATCACGGCTTCGCTGATGCCGTACCGAGCCGTGACGCCGGTGAAGATGACGGCGAGCAGGATCAGGCCGAAGACCACCGTCGAGATGGCCGCGCCCGGGTTGCGCCAGTAGCGCTGGATGGCCAACCGAGCGGGCCCCTTGGTAAGGACATCGAGCCCCTCGGCAGCGTCGAGTTGACTTGGGTTCTTGGTACTAGGCAAGTCGGATCCTCGGGTCGAGCTTGGCGTACGAGACGTCGGCCAACAGGTTGAACAGCAACACGGAGATGATCAGCATCACCAGGAACGGCATCAGCAACGGCAGATCGCCGGTGAACGACGCCTCGAGGAAGTACTTCCCCAGACCCGGGTAGTTGAAGATGTTCTCGGTGATGATCAATCCGCCCAGCAGCTGACCGAGGTCGAGCGCCATGATCGTCGCCATCGGGATCAGCGCGTTGCGCACACCGTGGCGACGCAGGATCGTCCACTCGCCCAGGCCTTTCGCCCGCGCCGTGCGGACGTAGTCCATCGAGCGAACGTCGAGCAGGCTGGCACGCATGTAACGCGCGTAGCCGGAGATCGTCTGGATCGCGACCACCGTCACCGGCAGGATCAAGTGCTTGATCATCAGCCCGAGATCGAAACCCTGCTGACCGGGCGGGTACACACGACCGTCGGGCAGCCAGTGGAGCTGGACGGCGAAGACCAACTGCAGGACGACGCCGGACACGAACGGCGGAATCGCACCGACGAAGTACGCCAGCATGTTGACGACCGTGTCGAACACGCCGCCCGGCTTGCGCGCAGCGAGCGTCCCCAGCAACAGCCCGAGGCTGATACCGAGCACGGAGGCGATACCGGCCAGCCGCAAGGTGTTGAAGATCGAGTAGCGCAGACGGGGCCACACCAGGGCCCGGCCCTTGATCGTGCGCTGCCACTCATCGGGCCCCTGCAGGAAGCTCCACGCCCAGCGGAAGTAGCCACGCACGTAGCCCCACGCACCGTCGTACAGGAAGTTGGCGTCCTTGTACTGCTGGATCTTCTTCGGTGTGACGCGGGTGTTGTTGCGCTCGTAGGACTTCACCGGGTCCCAACCGATTCGTACGAACACGTACACCATGAAGGTGATCAGCATCACTGTTGGTGCCAGCCACAACAAGCGCCGGACGACAAACCTGAGCACGCAACCCCCTACCGAAGTCTCTCTACAAAAAGGGAACGGGACCGGCCCCGAAGGGCCGGCCCCGATACTCCCACATTTCTTGCGACTACCTCAGGTGAGGTCTTCGATGACTGCTTCGCCAACGAGGAACTCGCTGGGAACAATCTCCTGGCCGGCGGTGGTGTCGTACATGCCCGGCATCACCGGGAATGCAATCAGCCACACGTACCACGAGCTGTTTGCGCACTCCGTGATGGGGTTGGCACAGTCGGCGGCCGGGAACTGCTCGGCACCGACGATGACCTGACCATCGCCGTCGACGTCGGTCCACTCGTACCAGTTGTTGATCGCACGGTAGTTGGCGATCTCCTTGACCGAGGTGGCGTCGAGACGGTCGGTGCGGTAGGCACCGATGTTCGGGAACTGCAGCAGCGGCAGCATGATGTGGTCTTGCGCCATCAATGCGATGGCCTTCTTGACCTCTTCGGTACGGATGGCCGGGTCGAGCTCGGCGTCGGCGCCGATCAGCAGATCGGTGGCCTCCTGGTTGCACCAGCCGTTGCTGTTCTGGCCCTGGAAGTCGTTCGCTTCCGTCGGGATCTGGTCGCAGCCCCACGTACGCAGGTACGCCGGGTCCGGTGCCACCGTGTTGATGTACATCGCCATGTCGTAGTCGAGCGCCGGGAGACGGGTCTCGAACACGCAGGGCAGGGCCTCGCAGTTGTCAGCCTTGATGTTGAAGCCGGCCTCAGCCATCTTCGGGATCAAGAACTCCTGGGTGCTCTCACGGCGGGTGTTGCCGGTGTTGACCATCCAACGGATCTCCGGGACCTTGCCGTCCTTGTCCATCCACATACCCGAGGCATCCTGAGTCCAACCGTTGTCGGTGAGGAGCTGCTTGGCGCCTTCCGGGTCGTAGTTGTTCTCGAACACCGGATCGCAGTACGGGCCAGGAGCGATCGGACCACAGGTCAGCAACGGCAAGCCGTTGGCGAACGGGGCGTAGATCTGGTCGTAGATGGCCTGCGCGTCGATCGACTTGCTGAAGGCGGTGCGGAAGATCGGGTCGGCGAACGGACCCTCGTAGCTCTGGAAGTAGAAGCCCTCGAAGGCACCCGAGCCAGCGGCCTCGAACGTCACGTTCGGGTCTGCCAGTTCCTCATCCAGGCCGGTGTATGCCTGCGGGAAGATGAAGTCGACAGCACCGCTCTTCAGAGCAGTGGGGCCGTCCTCGGCAGGAACCACGACAACGCGCTCGATGCCGGGGGTGCGAGCACCCTTGTAGCCCTCGTTGGGGACGAGCACGAGCTGCTCAGCCGACCACGAATCGATCTTCCACTCGTTGGCCGAGTAGCCGATGCCGCCGTCGAATGCTTCCGAGACATCGTTGCAGTCGTCGGTGGCCGACGCCTTCAGGAGGCCGCCGAACAGCAGCTTCCAGGGGGCGTACTTGCCGCTGAACTCGACGACTACTTCCGGACCCTCGCCGGCGATCGACAGGATCTGGTCGTAGCCGGTGGTGCTCAACGAGCCCGGCGTGTTCATGATTGCGTCGTACGTGCACTGGAAGTCAGCCGAGCTGATTGCAGTGCCGTCGTCCCACACTGCCACGTCGGACAGGGTGTAGGTGACGCGCATGACCGGCTCGAGCGGAGCGGCTTCAGTCGTGTCGGTGACGGCTTCTGTGGTCTCGGTGGCGCCGGTGGTCTCGGTGGTGCCCTCGGTGGTGCCTGGTGCGTTGGTCGTCGTGCTGTCCTTGTCGTCGCCGCATGCGGCAACGATCAGGGAAAGGCCGACGGCGAGAGCAGCAAACTTGCTGCGCTTCGTAGTCCTCACGTGGATGATCCTCCTGGATATAGCGGAGGGAGGTAAATGCGGCGATGCTCAGTGCGCCACCACAGCTCGTACTGTCCTCCCCGATCAATACGGGCGTTGCGAGGGTAGCACGCCCATCCTCCGTGCGATAGCAGCGTCGTTCCCGTTGTACGAAAAGTTGGTGCAAACGTTCCGGCAGTGTTTCGACTGCGTTCACCGACCGAGCTTGCAAATGCGCGCGAACTCGTCGGCATCGAGGCTGGCGCCGCCCACCAGCGCACCGTCGATGTCGGGCATCGCGATCAGTTCGGCGATGTTGGCGCCCTTCACGCTGCCTCCGTACTGGATGCGCACCGAATCGGCCGCCTCGGCGCCCCACACCTCGGCGACGCAACCACGAATGGCGGCGCACACCTGTTGGGCGTCGTCACTGGTGGCCGTGCGGCCTGTGCCGATGGCCCAGATCGGTTCGTACGCGATGACGAGTGACCCCACCTGCGCCGGCTTGCGGCCGGCCAAACCCGCACGCACCTGGCCGAGCACCTTCGCTTCGGTCTCGCCGGCCTCGCGCTCTTCGAGCGTTTCGCCGCAGCAGAAGATCGGGGTCATCCCGTGGCCTTGAATGGCCGCCACCTTCAACCCGACCATCTCGTCGGTCTCACCGAAGATCTCGCGCCGCTCGCTGTGCCCGCAGATGACGTACTGCACACCCAGCTTCGCCAGGAACACGGGCGACACCTCGCCGGTGTACGCGCCCTTCTCCTCGAAGTGACAGTGCTGCGCTCCCAGCGCGTAGCCGAGCTTGTCGCTGTCGATCACCGTCTGCACGCTGCGGATGTCGGTGAACGGCGGGTGGATGCTGACGTCAGCGGACTCCAGCTCGTCCTTGCCCACCAGGTACGCGAGCTTCTGCACCGACTGGATGGCTTCGAAGTGGTTGTGGTTCATCTTCCAGTTGCCGGAGATGAGTGGCTTACGCATTGGGTGCCCCTCTGAGTGCGTCGAGCCCGGGCAGATCGCCCAGCTCGAGAAGTTCCAGCGAGGCGCCGCCGCCGGTGCTGACGTGATCGACCTCGTCATCGAGGCCGAACTGGGCGAGCGCAGCGGCGCTGTCACCGCCACCGACGACGGTGAACGCCTTGGTGTCGGCCATCGCCTGTGCGATGGTGCGGGTGCCGGCCTCGAACCGCGGATCCTCGAACATGCCCATCGGGCCGTTCCAGAACACGGTGCGGGCATCCATGATCACATCCGAGAATGCTGCAGCAGTGCCAGGACCGATGTCGAAGCCCTTCGCGCCATCGGGCAGGCGGATGCCGAAGGTCGCGTACTCCCCCGAGGCATCCACGCCGGTGAGGTCCTCCGGCAAGTAGATGGTCTTGCCGTTGGCCTTCGACTGATCCAGCAGGCGCTTGCACGTGTCGACCTGCTCCGGCTCCCACAGGCTGGCGCCGATCGGGTAGCCCTGAGCGGCGAGGAAGGTGAAGCACATCGCGCCGCCGATCACGAGCGCGTCGACCGCGTCGAGCAGCGCCTCGACCACGCCGAGCTTGTCGCTGATCTTGCTACCACCGAGCACCGCCACGAACGGGTGCTTCGGGTGGTCGCGCAGGCCGAGGAGCACCTCGACCTCCTTCTGCAGCAACAGGCCCATCGCCGACGGCAGCGTGCGCGGCGGGCCGACGATGCTGGCGTGCGCGC
>JAYSPV010000082.1:0-76615 GCA_043721915.1 Ilumatobacteraceae bacterium
GATGATCTTGCCGCGGGCGTGGCCAGCATCGCTGTGGACGAAAGCCTGCTGGACCTGGCTCAAGGGGAACACGCTGTCAACGATCGGGCGCAGCGCACCGCTTTCGATCAACCCAGCCAACGTCGTCATCATGTCGCCGCTCGGCGCCATGTAGAACGCTGTGAAGTGAACACCGCGCGCATCCGCCAACCCATCGGGGGCCTCGCCCTTGATCGATACGATTCGCCCGCCTCGCTTCACAGTGGCAAACGATCGCTCCAACGACTCTCCTCCCAGCGTGTCGATGACCAGGTCGTAGCCGGAGAGCTCCTCGTCGAATCGTTGGGTCTGGTAGTCAATGGCGAGGTCGGCGCCAAGGTCCTTGACCATTCCAAGATTCGATCCGCTCGTGGTCGTTGCCACGACGGCTCCAAGGTGCTTGGCGATCTGTATCGCAAGAGAGCCGACGCCCCCTGAGCCCGAGTGGATGAGGACCTTCTCCCCGGGCTGAACATGACCGTGGTCAACGAGCGCCTGCCACGCTGTGAGACCTGCGAGCGGTACGCCGGCGGCTCGTTGATGGCTGAGGCTGCTCGGCTTGATCGCCAGGTCTGCCTGTTTGATCATCGCGAACTCGGCCATCGTTCCAGCCTGGAACGAATCGGCTCGGCCGAACACCTCGTCTGCTACGTGAAAATCGGTCACGTCGGCACCACACTCGACCACGACGCCCGACACGTCATAGCCGACGACCCAGGGCAGTTGATAGGGCAGTTGTTCCCTCATGACACCGCGCGCGATCAACGAGTCGATCGGGTTCACCGAAGAGGCGTGAACCTCGATCATCACGCTGTCGGGCGCCAGCCGTGGTCGGTCGACCTCGACCACGGTGATGGGCGACCCATACTCGGTCACGATTGCAGCTCTCATCAGGCTCCTGGCGCGTCGTTGTCGAACACACTCGTACCCAGTTGCCTCGGCGGTGAAACCCCGCGTGATTGGCGTTCAGCCGCCCGACCCGAAGTCGTCGGGCATCGTCGTTGCGTTCAGCCAGCGATCGAAGAGGTCGTCGAGCTGCTCGCCCGATGTTTCCTCGGCCAACGCGATGAAGTCGTCGGTGCTCGCGTTGGCATTGCGGTAGGTGGCAGTCCACTCCTGCAGCAGCTTCAGGAAGTCGTCGTCGCCGATCTCCAGACGCAGGGCGTGCAGCAGGTACGACCCGCGGATATACACCGTCACGGTGAACAGCCCACCGGGCTCGGCCGTCACACCTTTCGGCGGCTCGTTCAGCGCCGCGACCAGCTGTGACGGCGCTGCCGCGAATTCGTCGCGAATCTTCTGTGTCAGATCGAGACCCGGTTGCTGCGACTCGGCCCACAACTGCTCGGCATACGAGGCAAACCCTTCGTTCATCCAGATGTCGTTCCATTGCTCGAGGCTCACCGAGTCGCCGAACCACTGATGCGCCAGTTCATGCGCGATCACCCAGTCGTCGTCGCTGCCGCCGCCACCCGCGACGTACGCACCGAACACCGACATCGTCTGGATCTCGAGCGCCCATTGGAAGTCGAGCCCGTCCGCGACCAGCGCGCCGTACACCTCGAATGGGTATGGGCCGAAGCGCTGCTCGAAAGCGTCGATCATCTGCGGCTGGCGGGCGAACGCGGCCGTCAACTCATCGACGCGGTCCGTGGGGAACACGTTGCGGATCGGCACACCACTCGCGGAGGTGCCCCCGTCGACGATCTGGTAGTCGCCGATCGCCAGCGCAGTGAGGTAGCTGGCCTGAGGTTGTGTGTTGGTGTAGGTCCACGTGGTCGCGGAGCCGTCGACCACCTTGTCGCTGAGCACGCCGTTCGAGGCGACGGTCAGCTCGCTGGGCGCCGTGACCGTCAGCGTGTAGATCGCCTTGTCGGACGGATGGTCGTTGACGGGAAACCAGCCAGCGGCTCCGTCGGGCTCACCGAGCGCGAGGGCGCCCCCGTTCGGCCCACGGACCCAGCCGCCCGATTCGGTCTCCCCCGGCACTCCACTGAGTTCGATCACCGCGGTGAACGTGCTGCCGTCGACCAGGTCCTCGAGCGGATCGATCACCAGCTCCGCCGGGGTGCGCGAGAACGATGCGGTAGCACCGTCGACCTGCACCGTGGCCACGTCGAGCGCGACGAGATCGAGGTTGAACTGTGAAAGCGTCTGGGTGGCGATCGCGGTGATCTCGACAGTCTCCTCGATCGTTCCCGAGGCAGGATCCCAACTCAGCGTGATGTCGTAGGACTGCACGTCGTAACCACCGTTGCCGGCAGTCGGGAACAGCACGTCACCTGCACCGTCCGCGCCGGCGGTGCCCGGTTCTGGGGCGACCGTCTGACGGGGCGCGACTGACGTCTCGGGCGCCGCGGACGTCTCAGGGATCGCCATGGTCGCCGGGACGGCCAACGTCGTCGTGCTCACCCGCGATGCCTCCGACGAACACCCGACCAGGACAAGCGCCACTGCGACGACGATGAACGTGTGCTTCATCCGCTCAGTTGAACACGTACGAACCCTTGTGGGACCGCGCACCGGGCCTCAGCGACGCTTGTCGCCCCAGGTGTTCCAGTGCGTCACGGCCGCGGATGGCTTGCGGGGCGCCACCCCGAACGTGCCCATCGGGTATCCGACGGGAACCAACGCGGCGATCTCGAAGCGGGGGCTACCGTCGTCACGGCCGGGCACACCGAGAGCGCTCAGCACCTCGGCCGAATGGATGCGGATCACCGTCGTCAGTGCGGTGCCCAGGCCGAACGAACGAGCGGCGAGGCAGAAGTTCTGCACGGCCGGGTACACGCTGGCGTCGAGCCGACCGATGTCCATCGGACCTTCGCCATCGACCGAGCCCCACGGGATGATCGGCTGCAGGAACAGCACGAGTACCGCCACGTCGGCGAGGTGATCGGCGAGGTGGCGGCTGGCATCGCGGGTTCGGCGCCAGGAAGCGGCCTGGGCTTCGTCGGCGAACGCAGTCGGCTCGGGCAACGACTGCTCGTAGCGGTGATAGGCCCGCTGGTAGAACGCGCCGACCTGAGCACGCACTGCGGGGTCGGTGAGCACCACGTACTGCTGAGGCTGCACGTTGCCGCCGCTCGGGCCCTGCTGCGCCGCTCTCAGGCAGGTCTCGATGTCGGCGTCGGCCACCGGCCGGTCGCTGAACCGGCGCATCGCGCGCGTGGTCATGATCGCGTCGATCACGGGGTTCGTGTCACTCATGGCGGTCACCTTCCTTCGAACCTCGGGGCTCGCTTCTCGTGAATGGCGTCGATCGCCTCCGCATGATCGCGGGAGAGGAAGCAGGGCATCTCGAGGGCGATCGACAGGTCGAAGCTGGTCAGCAACGCCTGCTTGAGCTGCGCGTTCACCGCCTGCTTGGTGCCCTTCACGGCCAAGGGTGGCTGCGCCGCGATCCGCTCGGCCCAGGCACGCGCTCGCTCGACCACAGCGTCGGGTGCACACACCTCGCCGGCCACACCCAGCCGCAACGCCTCGGCGGCAGTCAACGGCTCGCCGAGCAGCAGGTGACGCTTGGCCGCCAACGGGCCTAGCAGCAGCGGCCAGATCGCCGCGCCGCCGTCGCCGGCAACGAGGCCGACGTTGACGTGCGGGTCGACGATGACCGCTCGCTCGCTCATCACGATCAGGTCGCACAGCAACGCGATCGATGCGCCCAGGCCCGCGGCCGAGCCGTTGAGCCCGCACACGATCGGCACCTCGACATCGAGCAGATCCCAGATCATCTGCTTCGCGTCGCGGCGCAGTTCGTCGAGCGCCGCCGGGTCGCGCAGCGAAGGGAACCAGGCGAAGTCGCCACCCGCGCTGAACGCCTTGCCCTCGCCGACGAGCAAGATCGCCCGCGCGTCGCGCTCGCGCTTGAGCTCACGGAACAGCTCACCGAACTCGTGATGCAGCAGCGCATCGACGGCGTTCACCGGCGAGGTCGGGTGACGCAGCACCACTTCCAGGACCTCGCCATGGCGGTTGAAGGTGAACGCTTCCATCGGCTGTCCTCAGATCATCGAGGCATCGATGTCGATGCCGAAGTGCAGCTTGCCCAACGTCTCGTACAGTCTGGGCGCAACCATGATGTGCTGGGTGACGACGTGCGCGTCACGCAGGCACCTTTGCAGCGGGCTGTGCTCGAAGATCGAGGTGCCGCCGCCCAGCGTGTAGGCGGTGTCGGCAGCCTTCACACAGGCCTCGGCCGCGTGGGCCCCTGCGAGCCGCATCCGGCCACGCGAGGCGACATCGACGCGACCTCCGGCCACCGCCGTTTCCCACGCCTGCGACACCTCGTCGAACAGGAACGCCCGGGCGCTGCGCAGCGCCGCTTCCGCCTTCGCCAACTCGTGTTGCGCGACGCCCGACTGGCTGATCGTGCGGCTGCTGAACTGTGGCCGCTTCGCCGTACCGAGCTCGACGATTGCGTCGAGCGCGTGGCGCCCGATGCCCAGCCCCGCAGCAGCCACGCCGACAGCGAGGAGGGTCATGTCAGGAAAGGCACCGAGTGGCGAATCCACCTGCGATCCGGTGACCTGCGGCTGGGTCGCCAACCCGTCCGGCACGAACACGTCATCCACGTGGAAGTCGGTGCTGCCGGTGCCGCGGAGGCCGGAGGTGTGCCACGTGTCGTCGAACACGACCTGTTCGGGGCGGAACCACATCGAGCCGCTGAACCCGTCGCCGGTGGCGCCGCCGGTGATCCACTGGCAGTGCTGCGTGCCGCTGCCCCACATCCACGCGCCGGTCACCCGGTAGCCGCCGGCGACCTTCGTCGCCGTTGCGTTACGGGCGAAGACGCCGCCGGTGAAGTTGGCCGGGTCACCCCAGATGATGCGCGCCTGCGCCGGTTCCACGTAGTGACTGAGCAGTGAGGTGGTGGTGGCGATCATCGTGCACCAGCCGGCCGCGCCGTCGGCGGTGGCGATGCGCTCGATCACCTGCAGAATCGTCGGCGGGTCGACCTCTGGGCCGCCGTATGCGGCCGGCACGCACAGCCGCTGCACGCCCTCCGCACGGATCGCATCGACGACCGCGCCGGGAAGCCGGCGCAGGCGCTCACCCTCCACGGCGTGTTCGGCTGCAACCACGGCAACGCGATCGGCAGCGGCAAGCCAGTCGGTCACTGCTGCGCGGCCTGTCGTTGTGCCTGCGCCCACGACAGGCCCTTGGCGACATCGATGTCGTGCGGGAGGCCTAACACTCGCTCGGCGATGATGTTGCGCTGCACCGCGAACGTGCCGCCGCCGATGGTGAGCGCCTGGCTGAACATGAACCCGTCGTACCAACCCGGGTGCATCAGGCCGCCCTCGGGCTTGTCGGGCCCCAGGCTCTTGGTGTCGGTACCCGGCACGAACTTCTCGCCGTCGCCGCCGGCGAGCATCCCGTTGGCGCCGATCAGATCGCGGGCGAGGGCCATCACGTGCTGACCGTGCTCGTCGGCGAGCAGCTTGCGAATGCTGGCCTCCGGGCCGGGCTGCTGGCCCTTGAGAGTGGCGCTGAGAGTGCGCAGGCGGATCAGATCGAGCAGCTGGTGCTCGATGTACACAGATGCGATGCGCTGGCGCATGTGCGGGTCGGTCACCGGCCCCATCTCGCGGATGCTCTCGATCAGCTCCAGCGCCGTCGGCCCGTTGCCCCACAGCACGCCGCCGGTGCTCAGCGACACGCGTTCGTTGCCGAGCGTCACCTTCGCCAGCCGCCACCCGTCGTGCAGGTCGCCGACCAGGTTCTCGGCGGGGATGCGCACATCGGTGAAGAACACCTCGTTGAACGTGTGGCCACCGGTCATCTCGGTGATCGGGCGGATCTCGATGCCCGGCAGGTCCATCGGGCAGACGAAGTAGCTGACACCCTTGTGCTTGGGCACGTCCGGGTCGGTGCGGGCGATGAGGATGCCGAACTTCGCGTACTGCGCGCCGCTGGTCCAGATCTTCTGGCCGTTGACGATGAACTCGTCGCCGTCGCGCACGGCGCGCGTGCCGAGGTTGGCGAGGTCGCTGCCCGCACCCGGCTCGCTGAACAGCTGGCACCAGAACTCCTCGCCCGAGAGCAGCGGGAACAGGTAGCGCGTGTGTTGTTCGGGGGTGCCGGCGAAGAGGATCGTCGGGCCGGCCCAACCGATACCGATCGGGTTGGTCGGGCGACGCACCTTCGCCCGGTGCAGCTCGTCGTCGATGATCAGCTGATGGATCGCATCGGCGCCCAAGCCCCATGGCGCGGGCCAGTGAGGCGCCACGTACCCGGCCTCGGCGAGCTGCCGGCCGGTGGGGTGCGGATGCTCAGTGAGCCACTCGCGAATCGCCAGCCGACGCGAATCGTCCTCGGCAGGCAACAAGAAGTCCATACGGCACGACCCTATTCGCACCCAGGGTCAGCTCAATGATCCGGCCCGCGGGACCGCGCACGGCCCCAATCTGCGTGCGTGTCATCGGTGGACGTCGTGCGACGTTCGAAATCGATGACATGGACGCAGGAATGGGCCGTCTCCCTGCTCGCGGCGCGTGACCGCTACGGTCGCTGCCATGACCGCTGGTTGGAACCTCGCCGACATCTGGGAACGCAACGCCGACCGATTCCCCGAGGCGGTTGCTCAGGTGCAGGGCGACCGCACGTTCACCTGGGCCGAGTTCGACCGGCGTGCCGACGGCATCGCACACACCCTGCTCCATAGCGGCGCCCAGCAGCAGGACAAGGTGGCGCACTACCTCTACAACAGCCCCGAGTACCTCGAGAGCATGTTCGCGATGTACAAGGCCGCGCTCGTGCCGGTGAACACCAACTACCGCTACACCGACGACGAACTCGCGTACCTGTGGGACAACAGCGATGCGGTGGCCGTCGTCTTCCACGGCACCTTCACGCCGCGCTGCGCGCACATGCGCGAGCGGGTGCCGGGCATCCGCACCTGGATCTGGGTCGACGACGGCAGCGAGCCGTGCCCCGACTGGGCCATCGACTACGAGGTCGCTGCCGCCAGCGCCTCCGGAGTGGGCCGCGTCAGTGCGCCGTGGGGTCGCAGCCCCGACGACCAGTACATCCTCTACACCGGCGGCACCACCGGCATGCCCAAGGGCGTGATGTGGCGTCAGGACGACATGGTCGGCAGCCTCGATGCGCCCTCGAAGAACCCGCTGCCGACGGTGCCCGGCTGGGCCGAGTTCGACGCCCGCATCGCCAAGCCGGGCCCGCGCAACCTGCCGGCCGCGCCGCTGATGCACGGCACCGGCGCGTTCAACGCGATGTGGAACCTCGTGTTGGCCGGCTCGGTCGTCACGCTCCCCGGCCGCCACTTCGACCCGGTGGAACTGCTCGACACGATCGAACATCACCGGGCCAACAGCATCTCGATCGTCGGTGATGCGTTCGCCAAACCGATCCTGAAGGCACTCGATGCCGAGCCCGACCGATGGGACATCTCCTCGCTGCGCGTCGTGGTCAGCAGCGGTGTCATCTGGGCGTCCGAGACGAAGGCCGGGCTGCTGCGCCACAACCAGCGCCTGATCATGATCGACAGCCTCGGCAGCAGCGAGGCGATCGGTATGGCCTCCAACACCACCACCGCCGATTCCTCCAGCAGTGCCAGCACCGCCAAGTTCGCGCTCGGCCCGAACACCAGGGTGCTCACCGAAGACGGCCGCGAAGTGCTGGCCGGCAGCGGCGAACGCGGCCGGGTCGCGCTGCGTGGCCGCACCCCCGTGGGCTACTACAAGGATGAGGCGAAGAGTGCCAGCACGTTCATCGAGCACGACGGTGTGCGCTGGAGCATCCCGGGCGACTGGGCGGAGGTCGAGGCCGACGGCACCCTCAAGCTGTACGGGCGCGGCAGCCAGTGCATCAACACCGGCGGGGAGAAGGTGTACCCCGAGGAAGTCGAGGAGGCGCTGAAGACTCACCCGACGGTCAATGACGCCGCCGTCGTCGGTGTCCCCGACGACCGATTCGGCGAAGCCATCACCGCACTCGTCGAACTGCACTCCGGCGACACGCTCGACGAGGCTGCGCTGATCGCCCACGTGCGCCTGCACCTCGCTGCGTTCAAGTCGCCCAAACGCATCGTCGCGATCGACACGATCGGACGCGCCGCCAACGGCAAGCTGAACTACAAGTCCTTGAAGGAGGAAGCCCTCCGCCGCCTCGCGGCCGGCTGACGGTAGCTTGCCCGCCATGAGCGCAGACACAATGGGTTTCGACGGCAAGGTAGTCATCATCACGGGCGCCGGTGGCGGCCTCGGCCGGCAGCACGCGTTGCTGCTCGCCAGCCGCGGCGCACTGGTCGTGATCAACGATCTCGGCGGCGCCATCGACGGCAGCGGCAGCGACAAGGGCGCGGCCGAGCACGTGGTCGACGAGATCAAGGCGGCAGGCGGCGAGGCCGTTGCCGACACCAACTCCGTGGCGACGCCCGACGGTGGCGCCGCCATCGTGCAGACCGCGATCGACGCCTACGGCAAGGTCGACGTCGTCATCAACAACGCCGGCATCCTGCGCGACAAGTCGTTCCACAACATGACGCCGGATCTGCTCAACCCGGTGCTCGACGTGCACCTCAAGGGCGCGTTCTACGTCACCCAGCCGGCATGGGTTCTCATGCGCGAGCAGGGCTACGGCCGCATCATCAGCACGTCGTCGGCAGCCGGTGTGTTCGGCAACTTCGGCCAGACCAACTACGGCGCCGCCAAGATGGGCCTCGTCGGGTTCACCCGCGTGCTCGCTGCCGAGGGCGCCAAGTACAACATCAAGGCCAACGCGATCGCCCCGCTCGCCCTCACCCGCATGACCGAGAACCTGATGGGCGGCGCGTTCGGCGACAAGCTCGCACCTGGCCTCGTCTCGCCGCTCGTTGCGTACCTCGCCCACGAGGACTGCCCGGTCAGCGGGCAGCTGTTCAGCGTCGGTGGCGGTCGCGTCGCTCACGTGTTCATCGCCGAGACGCAGGGCTACTTCAAGGAAGACCTGGCCCTCGAGGACGTCCGCGACAACTGGGGCACGATCACCGACCAGGACGGTTTCGGCGTACCTGGCAACCTTGCGGAGGAAACCGCGATGTTCCTCCCCTTCTTCAAGTAGCCCACAGCCGCGACTACGGTCCGGCGGTGATGATCACCGTCGAGGAGTTCCAAGCCGAGGCGCGCGAGTGGCTCGTCGCGAACCGCAGCGGGGCACCACGCGACTACGGCGCGATCTGCCCACCCGACCTCGTGCATGAGGGCCTGGCGTGGCAGCGAATGGTCCACGCCGCCGGTTACGCGGGCATCCACTGGCCGACAGCGTTCGGTGGTCGCGGCCTCACCCCCGAGCACAACGCGGCGTGGCTGCTGGAATGCGCGCTGGCCGGCGTACCACCTGTGTTCAACATGGTCGGGCTGGTGCTCACGGGTGGCGCCCTCCTTCGGTACGGCACCGACGAGCAGCAGGCGCAGCACCTCGCTGCCACGCTGGCCGGCGAGCACGTGTGGTGCCAGCTGTTCAGCGAGCCGGGGGCCGGCAGCGATCTCGGCGGCCTCACCACCCGCGCGGAGCGCGACGGCGACGACTTCGTGATCAATGGCCAGAAGGTGTGGTGCAGCGGCGGGCGCTACAGCAACTGGGGCATCCTCATGGCCCGCACCAATCCGGGAGCGAAGAAGCACGACGGCATCTCGTTCTTCCTGTTCCCGATGGATCTAGTCGGCGTCGAGGTCCGCCCGCTCAAGCAGATGACCGGGGAAGCCGAGTTCGACGAGGTGTTCTTCACCGACGTGCACCTCCCGGCCGATCACTTGATCGGCCCGTTGCACGGCGGCTGGGGCGTCGGGATGTCGGTGCTCACCAACGAACGCGGGCACATCGGCACGGCCGTCATCGGCCTCGAGCGACGGCTGGAGGGCATGGCCCGGATGGCCGAGGGCCGAGAGCTGCACCCGGTGGAGCGCCAACGGCTGACGAGCCTGCTGGCCACCGGGCAGGCGTACAAGGCGATGGCGCAGCGCCAGGGGCCACAGGCCAGCACTGCGGCCAGCTTGATGAAGCTGGGCATCACCGAGATGATGTTTGCCTCGGCGATGCTGCGCGCCGATCTCAGCGGGGCCGGCGCAATGCTGACGAGCCCGCAGGCCTCCGGTGTGCTCGCCGCACCCGGTGGGCGCATTGCAGGCGGCACCAGCCAGGTCCAACGGAATATCATCGGAGAACGGTTGCTGGGCCTGCCCAGGGAACCCAAGCCTGAGGAGCAGCGATCATGACAATGAGCAACGACAACGACCTCCCGCAGTCGGGCGATCACCAGACGGCCAGTGGCTCCAGCGGGCCGAGCGTGGTGCTCATCGCCGGACTGGTGGTGGTCGCGCTGTCGACCATCTTCTTCCTACAGAACGGCGAGTGGGTCAACATCGACTTCTGGGTCTTCGAGAAGCGGACGACGATCCGTTGGTCGATCCTGATGTCGATACTGCTCGGCATCGGCCTCGACCGCATCGTCTCCATCTGGTGGCGTCGCCGCCGTTCGAGGAACAAGAAGAAGAACTGACCCAGATGCTCGTGCCGTCCACCGACGGCGTCCAACTCGCGGTGCACGATCTCGGCGGCACCGGCGCGACGCTACTCATCTCCCATGCCACTGGCTTCCACGGCCGCTGTTACCTGCCCCTCGCCGCCGCATTGGCCGGCAACGTGCACTCGATCGCCTTCGACTACCGCGGCCACGGCGACACGCCCCGTCCACCGGGCGACGTCGAGTGGCTGCGCTACGGCGACGACGCACTCGCGATGGCCGAGTGGCTGGCCGAGCGCACCGGCGGCCCGATCGACGCCTTCGGTCATTCGATGGGTGGCGCCGGCCTGCTGATGGCCGCCCACCGCAACCCGTCGCTGTTCCGCCGGATCATCGCCTTCGAGCCGATCGTGTTCCCACCCGAGGGCCTTCGCGAGGCGCCCCCCGATATGGAGAGCCCGATGGTGGCTGGCGCCCGCCGCCGGCGAGCCACCTTCGACTCGTACGAGGCGGCAATCGCCAACTACGCCTCGAAGCCGCCACTCAACGCCTTCACACCCGCCGCGCTCGACGCGTATGTTCGTTACGGATTCGCGCTGGCGGCCGATGGCAGTGTGCACCTGAAGTGCAGCCCCGACACCGAGGCGAGCACCTTCGCCGGCGGTGGGTCGCACCGCACGTGGGACACGCTGCCCGAGATCCACACCGAGGTGTTGGTGATCGCAGGGGCCGTGCAACCGATGCAGCCGTCGATGATCGCCCACGCGGTGGCCGAGCGCCTACCCAACGGTCGCTACTTGCAGCGCGACGATCTCGATCACTTCGGTCCGATGACGCACCCGGTGGAGATCGCGGAGATCATCGCCGCCGAGCTCTCCCGCTGACGCTGCGGTCCATCAGCGGCAACGTCCCCACCCCCGGCCGGAACCTGCACGCAGTCTTCGGAAGCACATTCGCACGACTGTGGCGCGAATCTGCTTCCGGCAGCGGCGGTGCCGTGCGACGGCGAACGCGGCGCGGACCGCTCAGCCGAACAGTTGTACCCAGCCGCGGCTCACCGACACCGCGACCACGACCAGCACGCCGGCACCGACCGCCACCGCCAGCGAGGCCAACGCCTTACCCCGCAGGGTGGGATCGAGCGAGCAGGCCCGGCGACCGGTGAGGCCGAATGCGATCGCCAACAGCGGCAGCAGTGGAACACCCCAGATGTAGGGAATGGCGCCCAGCACGGCACAGCCGAGGGCGACGACGGACCACGGCTCGAACCGTGGCGCGGGGCTGGACGGCGCCGTTGCGGAGCCTCTGTACCCGTCGGGGCTCTCCACCGGCATCGAACGCCAGTCCTGGATGTCCGCACCCTCGGGGCGGCGGTCCGTGGTGGGCAACGAAGCCACCGGCGCGGCGGGCGGTGACATCACCTCCGGCTCGGGTGGCCAGGCCACGCCGTCAGGCGGCAGCAGACCCGATGCCCAGCCGAGGCCGTCGTCAGGTTCTCCGGCCGGATGTTGTGCCATGTCCCCACTCTCGCGCACCCCCTCTCTACGATGGCGGCATGTATCCGGTGCCCACGAGCCTCTCGCCCAGCCGTGTCGAGGCGTTCACCTCGTGCCCCATGGCCTTCCGGTTCGCCAGCATCGAGAAGCTGCCCGAGCCACCCAGCATCCACGCCACCAAAGGCAGCATGGTCCACCGCGTGCTCGAGCTGCTGTTCACTCTGCCAGCCGCGCAACGCACCCTGCCCAACACCGAGCCGGCGTACGAGCAGGCGATGGCCGAGTACCGGCTCGATCCGGAGTTCACCCTGCTGGCGCTCACCGAGCCCCAGCAGCAGGCGTTCTTCGATGATGCGTGGTCGCTGGTGGAGGCGTATTTCCGCATGGAAGACCCAACCCAGATCCGCGAGATCGGTCTCGAGATCCGTCTCGAGGCGCAGGTCGGAGCGCTGTCGCTGCGCGGCATCATCGACCGGCTCGAGCTCGACAGCGAGGGCGGCCTGGTCGTCACCGACTACAAGACCGGCCGCGCCCCCGGCCCCCAGTACCAGCAGAAGAGCCTCGGTGGCGTGCACTTCTACTCGCTGCTGTGCGAGCAGGTCCTCGGCAAGCGGCCGTCGTCCATCCGGCTGATGTACCTGCGCACCGGCGAAACGATCACTGCGACACCATCGGCACAGTCAGTGCGGTTCATCACCACCCGCACCGAGGCAGTGTGGAAGGCCGTCGAGCGCGCCTGCGAGGCGAGCACCAACGAGGAGAATGCCTTCCAGCCCCGGGTCGGCCCACTGTGCAACTCGTGCGCGTTCAAGCCATGGTGTCCGGCCTTCGGCGGCGATCCCACGCTGGCGGCAGTCGAGGCACCGGCCCGCTTCCGCCCGGCCGCCGCATGAACTGGCAGGAGTCGAAGGCGGTCGAATCGTTCGATGCCTGGGCTGACGCCCGCCTGGAACGGCTGCGCGGCAACAGGGTGGCCGATGTCGTGTTCACCACCGCCAGCGAGGTCGGCGACTTCAGCCTGATCTGGCACCTCGTCGGCGCAGCGCGCGGCCTCACCTCGGATCATCGTGCCGACCAGGCGTTCATCTTCTCCGCGCTGATCGGCGCGGAGAGCCTGATCGTCAACCAAGGCATCAAGCGGTTGTTCCGCCGCACCCGCCCCACCGAGGCCGGCGATGCGCGCTACCCGGTGCGCAAACCGTCCACCAGCAGCTTCCCCAGCGGCCATGCCTCGGCCGCGTTCTTCGCCGCCACCGTCCTCACGTCGTTCAGCGGCGGCATCACCGCGCCCGTGTGGTTCTCCCTCGCCGGTGTCGTCGGCACCAGCCGTGCGTTCGTGCGCATCCACCACCCCAGCGATGTCGTCGGGGGCGCGCTGGTTGGCCTGGCATTGGGTCAGGGCGCATTGGCACTGCTGCGGGCGGTTGGCTGATCACCTATCCTCACCGTCATGGCTGACCTGCATTTCGACCGCAAGATGAGCGACGCGGAGGGGCTGATGTGGCGGCTGGAGAAGGATCCGCACCTCAGCAGCACCTTCGCCAACGTCACCGTGCTCGACAGGTCACCGGACTTCGACGAGTTCTTGCGACGGATGGAGCGTGCCACGTACGCCGTGCCGCGGTTGCGTCAACGTGTGCAACCCATGCCTGCCAACCTGAGCGCACCGATGTGGGTCGACGACCCCAACTTCGATCTGCGCTACCACGTTCGCCACCTTGCGCTCCCCAAGCCGGGCACGATGCGCCAACTGCTCGACCTGGCCAGTCTGATCGCCTGTGATGCCTTCGACCGGACACGCCCGCTGTGGCAGTTCACTGTGGTCGATGGCTTGCGCGGCGGCAAGAGTGCGTTGATCCAGAAGATGCACCACACGATCGTCGACGGCGAGGGCGGGGTGCAGCTGAGCCTGCAGTTCCTCGACTTCGAACGCGATGCACCCGAGCCTGCACCGCTCGACCCGGATCTGATCGCTGCTGCCGCCGAGGCCGCAGAGGCCGAAGCCCCCAGCCCAGACCTGTGGCGTGATCTTCTCACCGGAAGCCTGCGCATGCCGCTGGGCCTGCTGAAACAGATCAAGGAGCTCCTCTCGGATCCGACGAGCATTCCCGATGCCGGGTCGGCAGCCGCCGACACCGTTCGCGGTGTGATGCAGCAGCTCGGCGACACACAGGCAGCGCATTCACCGCTGTGGACGAAGCGATCGCTGCATCGCCGGATGGAAACGCTGCGCGCGCCGTTCGGCGACACGCGGGCGGCCGCCAAGCGTCTCGGCGGCACCCTCAACACGGCGTTCCTCACCGCTGCCGCCGAGGCTGCGGGCCGGTACCACCGTCAGCTCGGGGCGCCGGTGGAGCTGCTGCGTTCGAGCATGGCCATCAGCACCCGCACGGAGACGTCCGGCGCCAACGCATTTTCACTCGCTCGGATGCTGGTACCAACAGGCGACATGCCGATCGGTGAGCGGTTCGCCGCCATCCAGGCCGCCACCGGCGCAGCGCGAGAGCAGTCGTCAACCGCCTCGTTGGAGACCCTGGCCGCTGTTGCGGCCACCTTGCCGACCAGCCTGATCACCCGGCTCGCGCGTCAGCAGGCCCACACGGTCGACTTCGCCACCAGCAACGTGCGCGGCTCATCAGTGCCGATGTTCGTGTCGGGCGCACAACTGCTGGAGAACTACGCCGTGGGTCCCCTCGGCGGCGTGGCGTTCAACCTGACGTTGTTGAGCTACAACCACAGCCTGGACATGGGCGTCAACATCGACACCGCTGCAGTGAGCGAACCCGAGTTCTTGCACGAGTGCCTCGCGCGGGCGTTCAAGGACCTTCTGGCCGCCTGAGCGGCCGGTGTTCAGGCCAGCGGTGCGGCGGCCGCGTGAGCCGGCATCGTGAGCAAGGTGCGCACGTCGAGCAGCACGTCGGTGATCTCTCCGGACGACACCAACTCGCGGCTCATCATCTGCGACAACGCCTTATCGATCACAGTCAAGGCCTCGTAGATGACGGCATCTGTGGTCTCTATCCCTGTCTGGGTCACTGTGCTTCTCCTTCGGCGGACTGGTGTCTCGCGAACGTATCTCGCGCGCGGTACTTCTGGTTGGCATGGTAGCGGCGTCGGTGTCGAACACTCGCCGCGCGCCGCTCGACACACCCCTCCCTCTCCACGATGTTCTGCGCCGCCTACGATCTGACCAATGGGTGGCCAATGATCGACACCGCGACCCTGCAACGGCTTGGGCTCCGCGCCGGCGAAACCGTACGGTTCCGCAAGGGCGACGTCGGGCGATGGTTCGCCGGCAAGATGTCGGGCGTTGCCGTCGACGGCAGCATCACGATCTTCGACGCCAACGGCGCCGCACGCAGCCTGCGGCCCGAGCGAGTAGAGGTTCGTCGGCCCGGCGGGCGCGGTCGGCTGACCTGGCAAACGGTCAGCGATGTCGCGATCACCTGGGAGCAACTGCAGCTCTGGTGATCCGCCAACCATCCGAGTGGGAACGTGCACCCCGTCGCGCCGCTGCCACTCGGACAGGCCGGTGGCACTCGGTTGGGCCGATGGCACTCGGTGGAGCCCGAGTGAACGGGGCTCAGTTCGACTTGGCCTTTGCCAGTGCTCGTTGCAGCACCACGTCGAGCAGGCTGAGCACCGTCTCCTTGACGGCCGTTCGGCCGCGGGCGTCAGTGCTCACCACTGGTACGTGGGCGGGGATCGACAGCGCTTCGCGAACCTCGTCGACCGTGTGGAACAGCTGCCCACCGAAGCGGTTGACGGCGACCACGAAGGGCACGCTCCGGCTCTCGAAGTAGTCGAGGGCGGGGAACGAGTCCTCGATGCGGCGACTGTCGACGAGCACCACGGCGCCGAGCGCACCCTGGACCAGGTCGTTCCACATGAACCCGAATCGGTCCTGACCCGGCGTGCCGAACATGTACAGCACGATGGCGTCGTCGACGGCGACACGACCGAAGTCCATCGCAACCGTGGTGGTCGTCTTCGTGCTCACGTCGCCGCGATTGTCGACGCCGTCGCCGTAGCTGGTCATCGCCGCCTCGGTGGTGAGCGGCTTGATGTCGGAGATCGCCCCGACGAAGGTCGTCTTGCCGGCGCCGAAGCCGCCGGCAATCACGATCTTCACCGGGATCGGGCCCGTCGAATACGGCCGTGTACTGGTTTCAGAGACTGCGGACACCGGCGATCAACCTCGTGATCAGGAGCACGTCGTCAGCAACGTACGCGCTCGGTTGGAATGATTCCAGCATCCCTTCGGACACCAGGTCGGCCGCGACGACTCGCACGACCCCGATCGGCACCGTCAGGCGAGCGGAGAGCTCCGCCACCGAGAGGGCGTCGGTCTGACACAGCCGCAGGATCTCGGCGCGTTCGAACTTCAGCGCGGTCAGCGCTTCACGACCGCCGCCGGTGGCCTGCAACATGGTTTCGAACTCCAGCGGGCCGGCAGCATGCGCGCGGCCTCCGGTCATCGCGTAAGCACGAACACCCGACGCAGCCGCCGAGTGGTCCTCCTCCACCGACGCAAGCTGCCCGGGCCGCTTCCTGTCGAGGAAGGGTCGCACCATCTGGGAGTGCGGATCAACCGCACCGACCGGTTCCATCACACCGTGACCAACGAGTTCTTCAACTCGGTGATCAAGGTCGGCGTGAGTTGCGAGCCCACGCGCTCCACCAGCAGCGTGATCTCGAAGCCGACGAGGCCGAGGTCACAGTCGCGGGATGTGACGATGCCGAGTGTCGAGCCGCCGGAGATCGCGCTGACGAACAGGTACGCACTCTGCATCTCGACGAGTACCTGCATCACCTGGCCCTTGACCAACTCGTTGGCTGCGCCGTGGGCCAGGGCACGGATGCCGGTGATGATTGCGGCCATCTTGTCGGCGGACGCGCGTTCCAATTGCGAGCTGATCGCGATCAGTAGCCCGTCCGACGAGACGGCCACTGCCTGGTCCACACCCGGTGTGCTGCGTACGAAGTTGGCCATCAGCCAGTTGACGTTGTTTGCCTTCTCTGAGAGAGCCATTGTCTTCCTCTTCTCCTGCGTCAGAGCGTTCAGCTGTCACCGTGGCGCTGGCGACCGAGGTCGACACCGCGCTGCAGGCTGGCGAGTGTGCTGCGCACTTCTTCTGCTGGGCGTGGCGCTGCGGCCTCCACCTGCATCGAGCCGAGCTCGGGCATCTGCGCACCACGGACACGGCGGGTGAGGCCGGATTGTGTGGTCAGCGGCTCGAGCGTCGGCAGGCCACCCGCAGGAGCCACCGCACCGGTGGACGCAGCCATCGGCGACGCCGGCATCATCGGTGTCAGCTGAGCAGGGACACCCGGCATGGGTGACTTCATGCTCGTCCACATCGCGTCGTCGCTCATCGCGGCGGGTGCGCGTTCCAGCAGCGGCGTGGCGCCGGCGGTCGACACCGACAACGGCTCGGACAAGCGCCCGCTCACCGCGGGCACGTCCACCAGCTGACCGCCGCTGCCCGGAGCCGCAACGGCCTCCAGGATCGACTTCGGCAGGCGCACGATCGCTGTCACACCCGTGCCACCAGGAGTGGTGGTGAGCATCACCTTGATGTCATGACGGGCTGCGAGCCTGGCGACCACCTGGAACCCGAGCATCTTGTTGCTCTCACGGTCGAACGACGACACCTGGTTGAGGCGACGGTTGGCGTCGGCGAGCTCGTCAGCCGTCATACCCAGGCCGTAGTCGAAGATTGCCAGCTGGTGGCCGTCGGGTACCGCACGACCAACGACGGTCACTGCGCTCGTGGGCGGCGAGAAGCTGGTCGCGTTCTCCATCAACTCGGCGAGCAGGTGGGCGACCTCGCTGGCGACCTGGCCCTGCACACCGATGTCGCCGAGGTCGGCGAGCTCGACCTGGCCGTAGTTCTCCACTTCGGAGAGTGCAGCACGCACGACATCGCCGATGGCGACGACGGGTGCCCACAAGCGGGTCGGCTCGGCGCCGGCCAGCACGAGCAGCGACTGGGCATTTCGTCGCATGCGGGTGGTGAGGTGGTCGAGGCGGAACAGGTTGTCGAGTGCTTCCGGGTCGCGCTCGCCCTGCTCCAAGGTGGAGATGAAGCCGAGCGTACGACCGAGGAGGTTCTGGTTCCGGCGAGCGATGTTGACCAGGTTCTCGGACACGATGCGGCGGGCGATGGCCTGCTCGGCAGCGAGGTCCACGGCCGCGTCCTGTACGGAGTTGAACGATGCGCCGAGGTCGGCGAGCTCGTCGCGGCTTCCCACGTCGAACGTTGCGAGGTGCGGCACCGGGGCATCCGCCGGAAGGTCCTGCACCGCCTGCACGACGTCGGGAAGATCCTTGTTCGCCACCGACTTGGCCTGCTCTGCGAGCCGCCGGATCGGGCGGACGATCGAGCGGCGCACGAGGAACGACAGCAACAGCGTGAGGACCAGCAGGCCCAAGGTGGCAGCGCCGGCGAAAAGGATCACCTGGCCCACATAGGTGTCGGTGCTCTCCTCTCGACTGACCACTTCGGCTTCCGACCAGTCGAGCGCACGATCGACGCCGGTCTGCTGCAGGTTGTAGCGCCACTCCATCGAACGGATCACGCCCAGCACCTGCTGGGCGTCGCCGCTCTCGACCGCCGGCCTCAATTCGTCGTTCACTTGCTGGAAGAACTTGGTGCCGACGTTGCCACCCATCTCGTTGAGGCGAATGTCGACTCGCTCGTCGAGACCCTGTTGCGACCAGAACGCGATCGACTGCTCGAACCGGAGCTGCGCATCGTCGATGATTGCAAAGGTGCTACCGATCGCAGCGAGGCCGTCAGCCGTGAACCCGTCAGGCGAGGCGGCGAGCACACCGATGTGATTCACCTGAGCCCACGCCTCGAGCAGGCTGGCAGGAGGTGGCAGCACGTCGGCACGCAGGTCCTGCGCCTGCTTCAGTGCCTTGTACTCGTCGCCGCGCACACTGGAGCGCTGCAGAGCAACGTACCCCAGCGCGGCGAACGCAATCAGCGCCAGCAGTGGTACGGCAATGAGCATGTTCACTCTGCCGCCGATCTTGAGTCGTCGTAGCATCGACCCGCCCCTTCCGTTCTGTGAACGAGGTCTCCCTACCCCGACCGGTTCCGGCTGCCTGGAACCTTGGCGACGGTTCATCGGTCCCGTCCGTGGGGAACTTGAGAGTTCCTTGGCAATTTCCTCAAGCTGCCCGCTTGATCGGCCGAAACCTCCGTGACGGATTGGAACGGGAGGTCTCTCAATGGTGCGTAGCCAACTCAACTCATACAGCGGTGGTGACCCGATCTGGGGCTTTGTGACCCTCATCGGCAACGAACGCTTCACGGGCGAAGCCGTGGTGGGCATCGACCCGCGGGTTCGACTGTTCGCCGTGGACGGCAGCGTGTACTTCGCCGAACGCGAGGGCGATGCACCGATCAGCACCCGTCTGGTGAACTGCGGTGCGATCACGACCACACAACTGGAGCATGGCTCGGTGCGCATCGGCGACACCACCTCTCTCGCCCGTCTGTTCCAACGCGAGCCGGGAATCGATCGCGATGCCGTCGAGTTGACCATCTCAACCGCAACCGAGGCATTGATGGAGTCGGTCGCCAACAAGGCAGTCGGAATGCCCGAGGTGTTCCCCCTGCGCCACCACGCTTCGGGTATCCACCATTGGCTCCGAGTCTCCGCCGGGGCACCGACACCTGTCGCATTGCCTACGGCCGTGCCTGCCGCAGCGACATCACCCACCACGGTCGAGGACCCGGCGCCGGAGCCAGCGTTGGTGCCTGTGGCGCAGCCCAGCTCGCAGCCACGGGTCACAGCGTTGACGTCGCTCGAGCCCGACTTCGGTTCCGAGACGGGTTCGCAGACGCAGACGCCCCACCCTGTCGCGGACGAAGTCGAGGCGAACGTCGCGACGGAAGTCGTCGCAGAAGTCGTGGCCGACGCGACGGTTACAGCCATCACGCCTTCATTCGACCCGTTTGCGGAGCCGGCCGGCAGCGACGACTTGTTGCCGGCCCTCACATCCTGGGCCGTCGCACAGGACGTGCCGGCGGCCGCAGAAGCAGCAACTGCAGACGATCTCCTCGCGGAACCGGTCGCCACCGCTCCGATCTCGGGCGCACTGCCGATGCTCACCACGTTCAGCAACATGGCACAGGGCAGGGCCATACACGTACCGAGTGTTGACACTGACGCCATTGAGGCCCAGCCGGCGGCGCCCTCCTCGATGCCGTCCCTCGGCTCGCTGACGCTACCGGTGCCGTTGCACGACGTGGCAGTGACTCCGGCACCTGCGGCCGCCGCACAGACCACCAACCTCTACGAACCGACGCCAGCGCCCGCCGGCTTGCCCAAGCTCGCTACCGCGACGATCTCGATGGACGACTTCTCCAACTCTGGCAGCGCCGGAGCATGGACAGGCCCCGGCCAGAGCGGCACGGCAGTCGGCATCTGGGAGATGGTCGACGACCTGATCGACGACGGCCGCAAGGGCGAGCAGGAACTGGTGGGCAGCGGCGGCGGCGAGAAGCGCGGCCGCGGATGGTTGCGTGGGCGCAAGGGCTGACCGCCGATGACCGAGCCGTCGATGGACGACAAGATCGAACGCGTCGTCCACTCAGTTCTCGCTGCTGTCGATGCGCGGCTCGCCAAGGTCCGACACGAGGTGGAGCGATTGGCCCAGCACGTCGCGCAACGCGATGCGGAACTCTCGCGTCAACTCGCCGAGTTCGATCAACGAATCGAGCGACACGCGAGCGACCCGCGTATGCAACCAACCGGCACCGACCCGTTGGCAGCACGGATGGAACAGGCCACGCAGGTGTTGTTGGAGCGCATCGAGGCGATGCATCAGCGCACGACGATCGCGACCAACGAACGATTCGCCAACGTGCACGCGACGATCGACCAACTCCGCGAAGGCCACCTCGCGGGCGTCGCAGTCCCTCAACCATTGCCGGGTCTCGAGGCGATGAGCGCCCCATTGCGCCTCGGCCCGATCACTGCGCAGCAGTTGGCAGTGGCGCCAGCGGCGTCGGTCCTCAGCCCGACCCGCGAGTCGCCCGTCGCTCCAGCGGAAGAGACCCCCGCGGCGCGCGATCCGCACAGCGAGACGATCGACCTCGGGCGTCTCGCGGACCTCCTGTCGGAACGCTTGGGCCACTTCGACCTACCGACGCAGCCCGGCTGACGATGCGACGTCGCGCACGGTAGGAGCGCGGCCGAGCCTGCTGATTACCGTGGCGCGCATGGCTGTACGGCTCGACCCCTCCGACGAACACATGCACGAGTTGGGGCCCGAGACCAACTTCAACGAGAGCATGTACATCAACTGCTTCGACCCTGTGCAACAGGTTGGCGGCTGGTTCCGCATCGGCAACCGCGCCAACGAGGGCTACGCGGAGATGACCGTCTGCCTCTACCTTCCGTCCGACGCGGACGGCGGCCGGCGCAGCGTCGGCTTCATGTACAAGCGCCCGAGCATCTCCAACAACGATGCCTTCGACGCTGGCGGGCTGAAGTGGACGATGGTGACGCCGTTCGAGGAACTGCGCATCGACTACACCGGAAAGGTGGTGCTGCTCGACGACCCCGAGCAGATGGCCAACCCGAAGGAAGCATTCACCAACAACCCGTACGCGGAGTGCGAAGTGCACATCACGTTCACCGGCCAAGGCAAGCCCAGCATGTTCGGCGGCGAGCCCGATACGCCCCACGAGGCGCCCGGCGAGGAGTTCGCCAAGGGTCACTACGAACAGCTCATCCAGGGAAGCGGCTCGATTCGCGTCGGCGATCGCGAGTGGGAGATCAGCGGGCATGGCCTGCGCGATCACTCGTGGGGCCCGCGCTACTGGCAGGCACCGTGGTACTACCGCTGGCTTACCGCCAACGTGGATCCCGATTTCGGGTTCATGGCCAGCCGGGTGGCGAAGAAGGACGGCCCCGGCACCCGCGGCGGTTTCGTATGGGAGAACGGCACGATGCACTACTGCGATGACGTGAGCATCACCACCGAGACCCGTGGCGACGATCAGTACCACGAGCGGATCACCGGCCTGCTCCGTTCGTCACGGTCGGATCGCGAGTGGCAGTTCACCGGCGAGGTGATGGATCTGATCCCGCTGCGCAACCGTCGGCAAGATCCCGATGGCAACTGGCTGATGACCCGCATCAGCGAAGGCATGACGAAGTGGACCGTACAATCGGGCCCGTTCGAGGGACGCGTGGGCTACGGCCTCAGCGAGTACCTCGACCAGATCATCGACGGCAGCCCGGTGGGCATCGCCGAATAGACCCTTGATCAGGCGATCGCCGTCACGCCCAGCTCGAACGTGCCGACTTGCTTGTCGAGGATGTAGATCGCCAGCCCGGTGATCGCGGCAGGGTCGAGTGGCGCAGCCTCCGGCAACGGATCGAGAAACCGCGAGGTGGCGACGAAGTCCCCGAAGCGCAGCAGCTCGTTGAACTCGATGCCCGCGGTGAAGTGTTGGACGTACGAACCACCGCCCACCCGCAGCTGCAACAGGCAGGTCTTGCCGTCACCCGACCCGGCAACCTGGATGCCATCACGGCCCACCCAGGCCCCAGCGGGTAGGACGTCGGCGGGCGCGACGAGAGAGGCGAACCCGCCGTTGTTCTCGAGCGACAACTCCCCGCTGAACACCAGCGCTGCGTCGCGCCACGTCACTTCGCTGGTGGACTGGCCGCCCATCACCGGGTCGTTCACCGTCACCCAACCGTCGACGGCGTCGGCCGTCTCGAAGCGGATGAGCGCAGACCAGGCCTCCGCGGGGACGGTGCGAAATTTCGTCGGTCCTGGTCACAGCGGCGGCCCGCGAGGGGCATGGAACGCGAATCGGCGGAAGTTGGAACGCGGACCGCCGGCAGACACCCTGCCGTGTCGCCGCCCCAGCCTCAGGCGACTACCTGAATTCGGTACTGCCGCGTCCTCATGGCGTCTCGCGAAGTCCTGCGTCGCGGGCGATTCGGGCGGCTTCGTGTCGATCACTCACCTGGAGCTTGGTGAGAATGTGGGAGACGTGGTTACGGACGGTCTTTGGGCTGACGACAAGTTTGCGGGCGATGGCGGTGTTAGTGAGTCCGTTGGCCAACAGGGCGATGACGTCCCGCTCGCGGTCGGTGAGGACCGGAAGCGGCAGTGATGGGCTGCGGTCGGTGATGAAGGCGGCGAGGAGTCGTTCGGCAATTCCCGGACCGAAGATGGCGTCGCCGGCGGCGATGCCATAGATGGCGCGACTGAGTTCTTGTCGGTCGGCGCCCTTGAGGAGATAGCCACGCGCGCCGGCACGAATTGCGGCGAAGACAGCATCGGAATCGTCGGTCATAGTCAGGATCAGGACAGACGTGCCCGGGTGAGCGGCGGTGATTGCGCGAGTGGCCTCGATCCCTGACTGTCCCGGCATCTGTAGGTCCATGAGAACGACGTCGGGAAGGTGCTCGGCGACGACGTCGACTGCCTCGTTGCCGTCGGCGGCCTCGCCGACGACTTCTAGGCCGTCGATTTGAAGGGCGGCGCGAAGGCCGTCGCGAAAGATTGGGTGGTCATCGACGATCACTACCCGAAGCGCGGTCATCGGATCACCGGAAGGCAAGCGCGAATGGAGGTGCCCGAGGGCTGCACCGCCTCGATGATGAGCGACCCGCCGAGTTCGTCGGCCCGTTCTCGCATCGACACCAACCCGACGCCGATTGTGGATTCGTCGGGAATGCCGACACCGTCATCGGCGATGCACAGCTCGACCGTGTCGTCATCAAGGATGAGCGTCAATCGGCAATTGGCGGCGTGGGCGTGCCGAACGACATTCGTGATCGCTTCGGAGGCGATGCGGTACAAGCCAACTTCGATTGCGGCGGGGAGTGGGCCGACCTCTGCGGGAAAGGTGACGCTCATTTGAAGACTGTTCAAGGCACCGGTGATGATGCCGATTTGAGAAACGAGCGCCGCCACAAGGCCGAGATCATCGAGTGCCGGGGGTCGCAGGTCCTGAGTCACGCGACGTACATCGTCGACCATCAGCCGCATCTGCGTCTTCAGCTTCCCGGCGAGTTCGACTGCGTCGTCGGGCTTGGCGCTGATCATTTCGGCCAGCGCATCGAGTTGCAGGATCGATCCCGCCAGCGTCGGCCCGATGCCGTCATGCAGATCTCGGCGCAGTCGCCGACGTTCTTCCTCCCTGCTGCTCACCAGCCGTTGCCGGGCGTGTTGCAGAGCCTCAGTGATGGTCATGGTATGCACGACGGTCGCAGTCTGCCGTGCCACGTCGCAAAGCAGGCTCCGTTCGTCGCTAGTGAGGTCTTCGTCGCTCGACCGGTGACCGACCTTGAGAACGCCGAGGAGTTCGTGGTGGTGCACCATCGGAATCGTGCTCAGTCGGGCTGATGGTGAGCCATGGCAAATGGATCGATGCGAGGTGCTGTCGCTACTGAGCTCGAAGGCGATGTATGGAAGCCGCAGAGCCGTCGCGGTCGCTTCGGCAATGACGGCCATGGTTGCCTCCGGCGCAACGCTGTCCTCGAGGCGAGCGCCGATTTCGGTCAACACCGTGAAGGGTTCGCCGCGGCGTCCGAAGAGGAGTCGATCCACGCTGCGTTGGAGCCGGGCACGAAGCGGCCCGAGCGCAATGGCCACGAGCGAGGCCGCGATGATTGCCGGCAGCTGACCGGGGCCTGGAACCATGACCCCAACCACGGCAGAAATGAGCACGACCGCGGCGACCACGGTGATGCTCAGACCGACGTAGGCCGACGTCCGACGAAGGAAATCGCCCAGGTCATAGAGCCGATACTTCAAGATCGCGACAGCGATCGCGGCCGCGGTACCCGCCAATCCGATGACCTGGCCACCCATGAGCACAACATCGCGACCGGGGATGGGCAGGTAGATGGCGATTGCCAACGCCACAGGAATGACTGACGCGGCCGCCGCCACCCATCGCAGTTGTTGGCGCTCGTCGCCGGTGGCGTGCCGGAACCGGCTGGCAGCGTCGACCACCGCTGCGACCGTGAACACGACGATGACAAGTACGGCGGCAGTTGAGGCTGCCGACAACGCGCCTTTCAGTGCCTCGATCCCGAGCGGGTTCAAGATGGGCCGCACGCCCTTGCTCAAGCCGTCGAGATGATCGGGGGCGAACGCTTGGGCGGCCGCTAGCGCGACCAGCGCCGCGGCGCTCGCCCTGCCCAGCCTGCGAAGCGAACGGCGTTCGATCCGCCCGGTCGGAAACGTGGCGATCACGTAGGGGAGCAGCCCGATGGCCGGTATCACTATCCACGTCGCGAACCATGCGGCGGCACCGCCCATCGGGACGGAGCCCGGCCGGGTGCGCAGGCCGTAGACGGCCCACTCGTGCAGCAGCACGTACCCGCCGGCGAGAACGCCCGTCATTGTCAGCAGCCAGCCCACCCCGTTGGCCGGGCGCCGCCAAACCAGTAGTAAACCCACCAGCGGAAGCGTGAAGAAGGCCACTAAGAGGATCTGGTCCTCGGCGAGGACATTGCCGTTGGCGCGGCTGAGCGTGACGCCCGCGCCAGTGGTGCATGCCATCACGACCAGGCCCGTGACCGCGACCGCCCCCGAATATCGCCTCATCCAAGTCGAGTACACGCGTTCAGTATCACCCCGTGAGCCCGTCGTGTCATGGGACGGTCCGACCCGATCGCGACGGGACATCTCGCCCCATGACGGCGGGACGCACTGTCGTGCACGCTGAGGGGAACATCTCAGTAACCCACCAGGAGGCTCCATGAACAAGTTCCGTCCCATCCAGCTCGTCGTCACACTGGTTGCCATCGCGCTGGCATCGCTGGTCGGCTCAGTCCTTCTCGATCGCCACGCCGATTGGGGTGACCCGCGTCAGGTCGCGGCAAACCTCATCTGGATCGTCTTCCTGCTGTCGGTTCTCTCCCTCATCATCGTCAGTGCCCGCCTTGTAGGCCGCCGAAAGAGCAGCGCGGTCCGATGAGCGGCCGGTGTCACAACGCCTG
Organism: Ilumatobacteraceae bacterium; assembly: GCA_043721915.1. GTDB lineage: Bacteria > Actinomycetota > Acidimicrobiia > Acidimicrobiales > Ilumatobacteraceae > UBA668. Next base: position 25,972 of record JAYSPV010000082.1, read on the forward strand.
CCTTGCCGCCGCGCCGACCGCTGGCTCGGTACTTGTCTCGCGTTGTTCGGCGTGCGGGAGATATGTCAGGAGATAGCGGTCGAGGCGCTGCGGTGTCAACGCCTGCCGACGCCGCCCCCGGTGCACGGGCGGCCAACGGAAATCCAGCTCGCTGACTTCGGTTACGGTCACACCAACAATTGAGTCAGGAGTCCGATCGTGGGGTCTGTAGCGGTCATGGTCGGGGCGTTCGACGTGGGCGCGGTTCGTGCTCGGTGGGCTTCTTGCAGCCAGCTCGGGCGGGTCGGCGGGCGGCGCGCTCCCGGACCGCCAAACGTCGTGATCACCGCACCGCTCGGCGCCTTTGCGGGCTCGCCTCTGCCCGGCGGTGGGTTCGACCATCCCGTGGTACCCGATCCGGACGGGGGGCTTAGTTCCGTTTGTTGTCATCTCATCGGGCGGCGGCGCTACCACACGCCCCGACCGGGCTGGGTGCCGATGGTGCCTCGGTCGAGTTCACCGCGACCATCACGAAGACCCTCAAACCAAGCTCACCACGAATGGAGCAACACATGTCAAAGGACGACTCGCTGGGTTCACTGTTCGGCAAGGCGAAGAAGTGGGCGCAGCAGGAGCTGAAGAACGCGGTGTCGCCGACCGGTGATCCGGTCAGGAATCGGCAGGCCGAGGAAGCCAACGAGCAACTCGGGCGCCAGATCGAACAGGACGCGGAGCAGATGCGTGACGACGCGATCACCTCGGCGTTCACCCCGCAGGCGTTGAAGGACTACCAGGCGGTGAACGCCGCGAACCGGGCCGAGAAGGAAGCTAACGACGCGGCCGATGCCCGGGTCGATCGAGCGGGTCGTGCGGGGATCAGCAGCGTGGAGTTAAGCGGGTTCCTCACTGGCTGCGCCGCCGGGCTGGCGGTCGGGATCACCGAAGCTGAAGAGAGCTGCGATCTGTACGTGTCGGTCGAATGCGTCGATCCGGCGCCGATGATCGGGGGTACCGTGCGCGGGTTCTGCTTCATGATCCCCGACTTCCACGGCGACGATGTCTACCCGTTGCCCGACAGGGACGACTTCGATTCGTTGCAGTACGAGCTGTATCTGGTGGAAGAGTCCGAGGGTTGGGCGTTCCACCCCTCCTACGGACCCGGCACCATCACCGTTGCGCAGGGAGTCGCCGATGTTCGTTTGGTGCTGGGTGGCGCAGGGTCCGAGACCATCCAGCTGCGTGGCAGCATCGTCCTGGAGCATTCGGCTCAAGTGAATCCGTCGACGGCGGCACCATCGCTCGACAGCGCATCATGAGGTCGCAGAGGTGGTTGTGGGTGTCGGTCGCTCTGCTTTTGGCCGCGTGCACGTCTGGCGGCGCGACGGATTCGCCGGGACAGACGACGCAGATCGACCCGGCTGCGGCAACCGTCACACTCGACCCGGCTGCGGCGACCGCCACACTCGAGGCGGTGCGGCTCGACGACCCGGCCACCCTGGACGCAGTCGGCGCCATCGCCGGCGAGCCCGCAACGTTGGCCGCAGCGACCATACTGTTGACGGCCAACCCGCTGCCGGCCCCGTCGGTGCGGTGGGCGGCCACCTACGTGTACTCGTTGTACGGCAAGGACCCTGCCCCGCTTCGGCCGATGATCACCGACGACACGCCAGGTGTTCCCCTGATGGCAGCGGCCGGACTGGTCAGCCTGGGCGACCCGTCGGGCTTCTCGGTGCTCATCGAGGCACTGACGAATCAGGCTCAGATGCCCGGCTGGGACTCACCACTGCCCGTGTGGCAATACGCCACAGCGGTCCTCGTCGGCAGCACAGCCATCTCCGAGTTCGGTCCGCCGGACGATGCCGAAACAACCCGTGTCGCCATCGCCCAGGCAAGGTGGCGAACATGGCTGGCCACGACCCAGCCGACGTTGAAATATGACTCGGCCAGTCAGATCTGGGGCGCGCCATGAACCTGCGCCGGACGTTTGCCCTCGCTGCCGTCAGCCTTTGCTTCGCCACCGTGATCGTCCTCCCGATGGATCATGATGTCGGGACTGCCGCCGCCGCTGGAGCCAACCCGTACGTGACGATCGTCGCCGACTCAACGGCCCGCACGATCCGGATTTCGGCCAGGTTGGTGCTGCTGTCCGCTCCCGGCGAGGACGAGCAGTTCATGCGCGACCTCGCCCGGGAGATGAAGACCCAGATCGAGGCCATCTGGAGCGGTACGAACTACAAGTGTTGGAAGGTGGTCACCACCGTCGACATCGGGATCCGCATGGTCGATCAGACGTCGTCGAGCCCGGACGATCCCGATGTGCTCGAGATCCAGATCGTCTCGTCGCCGAACCGCGCCCTTCCGGGTCGCAGTTTTGTCGTGGTATCGGGCGACGACGACGCCCGCAGCGACTCACCCGCCGACCTGTATCCGGCCTTGCCGCAGGGGTCGGTCTTCTCCGTCAACTCACGGTGGCGTGCCAGGGCCTGGGCCCATGAGTTCGGGCACATCCTCGGGCTTGGGGACTCCTACGAGCAACTCTCGGACGGCTCGGAGGTCGTCAAGGACGGTCTTGCGAACGACGTGATGGCCTTCAACACGGCCGGCCCGCCTGCCGCGTCGAGCATCACCAAACTCCTGCGCCGCAATGGTGTCGACCTCTCGATGGTGAAGTGCCCGATGAGCATGGACACCGAGATCGGCACCGTGTGGGCCCTCGGCTTCGGCACGGGGACCTTCAAGCTCCACGCCTTCACCTGTGACTACGCCCCGGACAGCAGCGACCCTAAGAGCTTCCCGAAGATCACCTTCCAGGGGCTGATGAGGGTGAAGGGCTCCGTCTCCCAATCGGAGGCCGATGCTGCGACGAGCGCCGTCGATTTCGTCATTGCGGCAGCGGCGATCGTGGGGGGGTCATCCCCACCCGCTCCCACCTTCAATGCGGGGACGGGCGCAGTCGAGTATCAGTTCTCGTTCACGACGTCGGGCGACCCGTACGAGGACGTCGCGATCACTGCAGGGTCGCTCGTCCTTACGTACCGCTTCGCCTGGCGACAGGACGGGTTGCTGTACGACGCTAAATGGGGCGCAATGCTGAATGGCGCCCCAGGCGACGCCTTCGCCCCGATCGTCAGTCTGCGAATGCCCGCCACGTTCACACAAGGAGCAACTGAATGTCCCTGACCCATCGCCACGTGCTCGCGGTCACGATCACCGTCGGGATCGTCACACTCAGCACCATCGCGGTACGCATGTCCTCGGCCGCGGTCGAGCCAGTTGCGGTGAAGGCCGCGTCCGAGGCACTCGCGTTGCCCTCCATTCCTCAGCCGCTCCCGGGTTCGGGCCGGTCCGGTGGTCACGGATGGACGATCGCAGAAGCATGTTCGAAGGTGATCGCCGACTACCAGCAGCCTGGCGCACCGATCCCGGCTGGCGCGACGATCACGCCTGGTGCCGGTCGCCTCACGTTCGTCAACCGATACGGCCCCAGTGCAGTCATTGCCACGTTCGACGCGCAGGGCATCGTCACCGGGGGCAAGCCCGTCGACGAGCCTCCGACGTGCCACTACCTTGTTCTTGCCAGCCCCAACGTGACGATCGAGGCCGCGGGAGACCTCACTGCGGTGTCGGCATTCGGAAACGTCGGGTGCGGCGTCGATAGCGACGACGCTCCCTATTTCCTCGCCGCCTACGACGCCGCGGACGGAGTGCAGATCATGGCCATGGGTGACTTCGACGACGGCCCAGCCGTGGTGTTCGTTTCCGCAGCCACGATGGCTTCTGTCGGGCCGGACGCCGCCATGAACGACCCGTCGACGCAGAGATACCCGTACAGCGGAGCATCCCGCGAGGACGACGTGTTGACCATCAACGTCGAGACGCCGGGCGGATCGGCCCACGTGAGCGTCCTATGCACGGGCTCCATCCAGTCGGTGCCTGAGCTGAACCAGCTCGTCACGGCCTGAAGATCAAGCAGTCACCAATCCCGGTGCGGTTCACCCCAGTAGGTTCGCTTCCGTTGGTTGTAGGAAGAATCTCGGGGTTTGGGCTCCTGGGTAAGGAGTCCGACGACGAGAGTTCGGGCAAGGTGAAGGTGAAGAAGGCCAAGCGCAAGAGCCAGAGCTGAAGTTTGGGGAATGGGTAGTGGCCAGCTTTCAGTTGGACGGCGCAGAGGGCTCTCCGGCACCAGACGGCGACGGGTCGCTCGACGAACAGCCGATGACGGCCAGCAACCCAACCACGCCGATGACCCTGCTGAACTCCATGCCACGAGCATGGCACCGGCCGGGAAGCAGTACCCAGCCGAGCGCATCTAGTATCCCGACGATGTCGTCGATCACGATTCCGGCCAACCCCGCAGCCGTCACAGCCACGTGGATGAGCGAGGTGCTGCACCTCTCGGGTGCGTTGCCCGCCGAGTCCTCGGTGTCGTCCATCGAGATCGAGCCGCTCGGTGCCGGCGTGGGCGTGATGGGTGAACTCGCCCGCATCCGTCTCGAGTACTCGGGCAACCGGGGCGCAGCACCGGCCAGCGTGATCGTCAAGTCGCCGACGCCCTTCGAAGAGAACCGAGCGCAGGGCGTCGGTCTCGGGATGTACGAGGCCGAGATCCGGTTCATGAAGGAGCTCGATGCCCACACCGCCGTGCGCACCCCGCAGGTGTTCCTGGCCGACATCGTCAGCGGCACGGCAGAGTTCGTGGTCGTGATGGAGGATCTCGGTCATCTGGTGATGGGCGACCAGGTCGAGGGTGTCAGCGTGGCCATGGCACACGACGGTGTGCGCACCATGGCCGACCTGCACGCGGGCTGGTGGGGCAAGGTGCAGACCCCGGAGATGGCCTGGGTGCCCAGTGTGGTCCACGCCCGTATCGAAGGCCTGGCCCAGATGTGGCCGGCGCTGTGGATGGGATTCAACGCCAAGTTCGCCGACTCGCTGCCGGCAGGCGGGGCCGAGGCGGGCGAACTGATCTCCACGCACTACTGGCGCGTGATGAACAGGATCTCCGAGTGGCCGTGGACGCTGCTGCACCAGGACTACCGGGTCGACAACCTCTTTTTCGACTCCGACAACCGCGACGAGCCGGTGGTCGTCATCGACTGGCAGGGCATCGGTCGCGGCCCCGGCATCTACGACCTCTGCTACTTCCTCGGCGGCTCGCTCACGATCGAGGATCGCCGCGCCCACGAGCGCGAACTCGTCGAGGCCTACCACGCCCGTCTGGTCGAGCATGGCATCACCGACTACCCGCTCGACTCCCTGTGGCACGACTACCGCTTCGGGCACCTCACCAGTTGCTCGACCGCGGTGTTGGTGGGCGCCACGTTCGACCTCGCCAACGAGCGGGGTAGGGCTCTCGTCGAGACGTTGGCGTCTCGTCACTTCCAGGCCGTGGTCGACCTCGGCTCGATCGAACTGCTCGGCGAGCTCGACGCCTGATCGCTCCTGTCAACGAGGCCTAGTCGAGCGACGGACGGGCGACGAAGCGAGCAGCGACGTCGGCATCGCCGATCACGTCGACGGTGCTCAGCGGGCGTCGGCGCCACAGCGCGAGCAGGATGTCACTCGCTGCTCCTCGGATGGCCGAGTCGCCCTTCGCGTGCTCCCTGGTGACGTCGTCACCTCCACCGGGCAGCGGGCGAACCGTCCACTCCCCCGCCACATCGGTGCAATGCAGGTGCACCGAGCCGCCCACGGGCAGCGAGCCGTCGGTGACGTCGCCGCGGAAGTGCGTGAGGAACTCATCGATGCCATCGCTGGCCAGCGTCGCATCGATCGATGTGTCTCGTCCGGCGGCCTGCTCCGCGTCCCAACGGTGGACTGCCATTTCCTGCGCCATCCGGCGGATCACGAAACCTGCAGAGTGATCGGCGGCCCACGTCCAGTTCGGTTGCGCGGGGTCGGCCGCCGTGAGCACTGCCAACGTGCGTGCCAGACGGTCGCGAACGAAGCCCGCCAGGTCGTCATCGGCAGGACGGGTGGGTTGTTCGTAGCCTTCCCAGGTGTCACGTCGTTCGCCGACGATCGTCGCCCAGAAATCGAGCACCTCGGCGAGGTGCCACGTCAGGTCAGCTACCGACCATCCCGGGCACGCATCGACCGGCGCTGTCATCCCGGCCGCCTCGCAAGCCGCGGCAAATGCCTCACCGTCGCGGGCGAGGGCGGCAAGGAACTCGGGCTTGTCCATGACTCGATGCTGCCACACGGCGACACGCGATGCCTACAGGTCAGGCAGGGCGGTTGCCAGCTCGCGCCACTCGGCCGTCGGCAGACCGCGCGGGTCCGCGGGCAGCACCTGTACGCACACGTGATCGGCGCCTGCGGCCTGATGTGCGCGCACACGATCGACGATCTGGTCCAGCGTGCCCCACGCGACGATCGCGTCGACCAGCGCGTCCGTGCCGCCGCCGGCGAGGTCGGCATCGGTCCAGCCGAGCCGCTTGAGGTTGTTGGTGTAGTTCGGCAGGCCGAGATAGGTGGCCATGTGGGTGCGAGCGATCTGGCGGGCCTTCGTAGGGTCGGTCTCGAACACCACTGCCTGCTCGGGCGCGAGCAGCGGGCCCACGCCGAGTGCCTCGCGGGCGACTGCGGTGTGTTCCACCGGCACGAAGTACGGGTGGGCGCCGGCACCCCGCTCGGCCGACAGCTTCAGCATCTTCGGGCCGAGGGCGGCGAGGACGCGCTGCGGGGCCTGCGTGGGAGCACTCGCGAAGTACATCCCCCGGTCCATCGCGTCGAGGTAGCTCACCATCGTGCTGTACGGCTTGTCGTACGCATGGCCGTGCACACCCTCCACCATCGGCTGGTGGCTGACGCCGAGGCCAAGCAGGAACCGCCCGGGGAACGCCTCCGAGATCGTCTTCCAACCCGCCTGCATCGTCATTGCGGTGCGGGCGTGGATGCTGGCAATCCCGGTACCCACCTTGATCGTCGACCCGGCCGACAACAGCAACGCCGCGTTGGCGAACGGCTCGCGGCCGACGGCCTCCGGCACCCAGATGGCGCCGAAACCGAGGGCCTCCAGTTCCGCTACCGCAGCCTGCGCCTGCGCCATCGGCTGCAGGTCGAGTTGAAAAGTCCAGAGTCCGACGCGTCCAAGATCGATGTGTGCAGCCATCAGCCGAAACTACGCGACAGGAGAGCAGGTGCCGTCATCGGCCCGCTACACCCCTACCGGGTCAGGCCAGGCCAAAGAAACGCTCGAAGAAGGCACCGAGCTTGTCGAGCACCGCCTGCTTCTTGGCCGAGTGTGCACCGCCGCCGGCGAAGCGAGAGGTGGCGGGCAGCACTTTGGTGATAGCGATGCCGGTGGGCTGCATCGCCCCGTCGCGAAACGCAGTTGCGATGAACTGTTCCGTGGCGTCAGGGTTGAGGCCCTCCTCGGCGATGATGGTCGCCAGTTCGGCGGCTCGGCGGGCTTCCACGAACGCCCGCCATTCGGTGTCGAGGTGGCCGGCGATGGTCAGCGGATCAACGAACGCCTCGATGAGGTCCTTCTTGTTGCGAAACGACGGGCTGGAGTCGACGGCGCGCTGGATTTCGGCGCGCACTTCCTTGTCGGTGCCATCACCCTTTGCCTGGCGGAGCTTCTCGACCAGCATCAAGATGTGGTCGACATTGATCTCGACCTGCTTGATCAACTCGATCTCGAAGACGATGTCGTCGATGATCGATTCCTTGCCCGCCTCACCTTGGCCGCGGATCGCTGCGTAGAGGTTCAGGTACACGCTTTGGTAGTCCTGCATGGCCCGCTGCGACAGAAGCTGGTCGCCGATGAAGTCGTCGAACGACAGCAGGATGTTCCGCAGCCGCAGGATCGAGCCGAAGAGCGTGATGAACGCGTTCTGCGCGGCCTCGCCGATGATCTGCTCGCCGACGGGGAACTCTGCCAGCAGTTCGGCGACCTTCGCCGAGTATTCGTCGTAGTAGTCGGCGTACGGCTTGAGCAGCACGATGCCGCCGGCTTCCTTGTTGCCGAAGAGTGCGATGGCATCGTTGGTCTGCTCATCCAGGTTGCGGAAGCTGACGATGTTGCTGAACGTCTTACCGAGTTCAGGATTCGGTTCGTGCGTGAGAACGCCTGGATCAGCCCGTGGGCACGGAGGTTCTTGTCCACCCACAACGTGTTGAGAGTCGTTGCGTCGAACCCGGTGAGGAACATGTTGACCACGATGACGAGGTCGATCTCGCGGTTCTTCAACCGCATCGACAGGTCCTTGTAGTAGTTCTGGAACTTGTCGGCGGACGTGTCGTAGCTGGTACCGAACATGTCGTTGTAGTCGTGGATGGCGTCGTCCAGAAAGCTGCGCGCGTCCAGGTCGAGAGCATCAGTGTCGAACTGCTCATCGTCCAGTAGCCCGTCCACCTCTGCGTCGTTGGCGGCATAGCTGTAGATGATCCCGACCTTCAGCCGTCGGTCCGCCGGCAACTCCTCTTGCTGCACGAAGAACTGGTTGTAGTACGAGCGCGCCGCGGCGATGGATGCCGTCGCGAAGAGGGCGTTGAAGCCACGCATGCGCTTTCCGGCAACTGTGTAGTGCTGGCCGCGCTTCGTCTTCTGGTCGAAGTGCTCCAGGATGTACGCCACCACCTGCCGCACCCGCTCGGTGGCGAGCAGCGCCTTCTCGGTGTCGATGGCACTGACCTGCTTGTCGGCGACGCCATCTGGCATCTTCACCGTGTTGACGTAGTCGATGCGGAAGGGCAGCACGTTCTTGTCGGTGATGGCATCGACGATGGTGTACGTGTGCAGCTTGTCGCCGAATGCTTGCTCGGTGGTGCGCAGCCGCGGGTTGCCGCCCGACGAGGAGTTGTCGCCGAAGATTGGCGTGCCGGTGAAGCCGAACAGGTGGTAGCGCTTGAAGGCCTTGGTGATCGCGGTGTGCATATCGCCAAACTGCGATCGGTGGCACTCGTCGAAGATGATCACCACGTGACCGTCGTAGATCGTGTGGCCCTTGTTGCCCGCGATGAAGGTGCTCAGCTTCTGGATGGTGGTGATGATGATGCGCGCACCCGGGTCCTCCAGCTGCTTCTTGAGCACCCGAGTGGAGGTGTTCGAGTTGGCCGCGCCCTTCTCGAAACGGTCGTACTCCTTCTGCGTCTGGTAGTCCAGGTCGCGACGGTCGACAACGAACAGCACCTTGTCGATGCTGGGCATCTTGGTGGCCAGCTGCGCCGCCTTGAAGCTGGTCAGCGTCTTGCCCGAGCCAGTGGTGTGCCACACGTACCCGCCGGCAGCGATGGTGCCCAGCTTCTTGTAGTTGGTGGAGATGTCGATGCGCCGCAGGATCTGCTCGGTGGCGGCAATCTGGTACGGCCGCATCACCAGCAGCATGTGGTCGGCGGTCAGCACGCAGTAGCGGGTCAGCACGTGCAACAGCGTGTGCTTGGCCAGGAAGGTCTTGGCGAAGCCGGTGAGGTCTTGAATCGGCTTCGTTGGTCGCGTCGGCCCACCAGCTGGTGAAATCGAAGCTGTTCGAGGTCTTCTTCGCCTGCCTCGCGCCCGCCGCCTCAGTGAGGTGCTGGAAGCGTGTGGTGTTGCTGTAGTACTTGGTGAGGGTGCCATTGCTGATAACGAACAGCTGCACATACTCGAACAGCCCGCTGCCCGCCCAGAAGCTGTGGCGGTGGTACCGGTTGATCTGGTTGAACGCTTCGCGAATGTCGACGCCGCGGCGCTTCAGTTCGATGTGCACCATCGGTAACCCGTTCACCAGCAAGGTCACGTCGTAGCGATTGGCGAACTTGCCAGCCACCTCGTACTGGTTGATCACCTGCAGCCGGCTGTTGTGAATGTTCGTCTTGTCGATGAGTGCAATGTTCTTGGTCGAGCCGTCATCCCTCTTGAGCAGCTGAATGTGGTCGTCCTGAATGCGGATGGTCTTCTCTTCGATGGTGTCGGTGTCGCCAGCGATCCGTTCGCTGAAGAACCGCTCCCACTCGCCATCGGAGAATGTGATGTTGTTCAGGATTCGAGCTGCACACGAAGGTTGGCCACCAACTGCGCCTCGCTGGTGAGCGGCAGGTACTCGTACGCCTGCTGCTCCAGCAGAGCGATCAAGGCGTTCTCAAGCTCAGACTCGGATTGATACGACGCGCCCGCGGACGCGTCAGCAATGAACTCAGCGACAACTGTGCTCTCCGAGCTCATCGCAATCGGTTCGTAGCGCGACGGCGTGCCGTTCGACGGACCGCTCATGTTCGGTACGCGTCGCCGCGATGACTGACATTGACCACGGTTACGACGCGGGCATCCTCGTCGATGAGGTAGCGGAGTCGGTACGGCCCGCGCCGCGCCCGGTAGTGGCCTTCGAACGGCGCTCGCAGTGGCGCACCGACCCGGTGCGGATGTTCGGCAAGCGGGCCTTCGATGAACTCGAACACGGCAAAAGCCGCGCCCGACAGCAGCGTCTCGCTCAGCGCTCGGCGGACCTGGGTCGACACGATGATGTCGTACCGTCCTTCATCGGCCATCCCGACGCCGCTTCTCCATCAGGGCGCGCAGCTCGTCGAGGGTGGTGTGTTCGCCTTGAGCGATCTGCCGGTTGGCTTCCGCGATCTCAGCCATCGCCTCCCGATCGCAGAGGAGCTCGATGGTGGCTTCCATCGACTCGAGGTCCTCGACCGACACGATCACCACGAACTTACGGCCGTTGCGCGTCACCTGCACACGGTCGTGGGTGCGGTACACCTCATCGGCAATCTCGGAGAGGCGAGCCTTGGCCTCGGATAGCGGCACCATCGTCATAGACCAGAATTCTAGTCTGTTACGCCGACTCAGGAAACGACAAAAGCCGATCCCGGTAGTGCTCGTACTGACGCCGACGAGCAGCCAGCTCAGCCGGGAGGCCCGCCGACAAGTCGTTGACCAGCGCATCAAACTTGTCGAGGATCGAAACGATCCGTTCCTGCTCTGTAAGGGGCGGAATTGGAATGCGGACGCTCTTCAGCCCACCGAACAGGAGCCTGCTGAGCTTGCCGCGCGAGACGTATCGATGCTTCTCAGCATGGAAGGTCTCCGTCTGCAGGCAGTACGACACAAACCTCGGGTTCTGACTGTGGCGGAGAACGAAGCACCCGTCGTGCACTGCCAGTGCTTCATCGCCGAGCCAGGCAACCGCCTTGCCAACGTCCTCGGCCGTCTCACCAACCTCCGCGATCACAACATCACCGGTCTGAGCAAAGCGAAGCGCTGGGGCGAGATCTCGGCGAACGCGGGTGAGCGGTGAGATGGCTGAACTCCCGTACTGGGTATAAATCTGGCCGTAGTGCATCGCAGCGACACCGTCATCGACGTAGTCAGCTTTGACGAATCGGCGACCGCGGAACATTTCGCCGAGTTCCCCGAGCGGTGTCCGGCAAACCTCGCTCCCGGCCGAACGCAAGGATCAAATCGCGGTAGTGCGCGTACTGACGGCGTCGGGCTTCCAGCGATTGAAACAAGTCTAGAACTCGAACGATCTCCCGCTGAACCTCCAACGGCGGCACCGGCACGTGGATCATGGCCAGGCGTTTCGCCGAGACGTCCGTTGATCAGCAGGCCGTTGGCATCGCCCTCCCACCGGGTGGAGTACGGAGGGTTGGAGACGATGGCCTCGAACGGCTCGTCGTCCCAATGCGCTGGATCGATGAGCGTGTCGCCGTGCGCGATGTCGAACTTCTCGTAGTTGACGTCGTGCAAGAACATGTTGATGCGGCACAGGTTGTAGGTGGTGAGGTTGATCTCCTGCCCGAAGAAGCCCTGCCGCACGTTGTCGCGGCCCAACACCTTCGCGAACTGCAGCAGCAGGGCACCCGAACCGCATGCCGGGACGGCCTACACCTTGTTGACCTCGGTCTTGCCAACCACCGTGATGCGGGCCAGTAGCTCGGACACCTCCTGTGGGGTGAAGAACTCGCCACCCGACTTGCCGGCGCTGGACGCATACATGGTCATCAGGTACTCGTACGCATCGCCGAAGGCATCGATAGTGTTCTCCGCGAACTCGCCCAGCAACAGGTCGCCCACGGCATCGAGCAGCTTCACCAGACGTTCGTTGCGCTTCGCCACCGTCTGGCCCAGCTTCTGGCTGTTGACGTCGAGATCGTCGAATAGGCCCTTCAAATCCTGCTCGCTGGGCGCCCCAACCGCTGAGGCCTCGATGTTGGTGAATACTTTGGAGAGCGTCTCGTTGAGGTTCTCGTCGTTCTTCGCTCGCTGACGAACGTTGACGAACAGCTCGCTGGGCAGGATGTAGAAGCCCTTCTCCACAACGGTCTCGTGTCGGCCGAACTCCGCGTCGGCATCGCTGAGCGCGGCGAAGTCGAAATGAGGTGAACCGGCCTTACGTTCGTGCTCGTCGAGATACGCGGCCAGGTTCTCGGAGATGAATCGGTAGAACAGCATGCCCAGCACGTAGGACTTGAAGTCCCACCCGTCGACGCTGCCGCGGAGATCGTTGGCGATGCGCCAGATCGTCTCGTGCAATTCGGCGCGCTGCGCTTCCTTGTTCATTCTCCCGCTTCCTGCACCGGTAGGTCCGTCGCAACCCAACGGCGGGGGTGCGCGAATGATGAGCCGCTGGCGCCGGCTGCCGTGACGCGTGGATTTCTCAGGAAACGTTCGCACAGGGGTTGATCTCGAAAACGAACAGGTGTACGATGGTAGACATGAGTGCAGTGGACGAACACGCAGACGAGATTCTGCTCAGCCCGGCTGAGGCGCTCGCTGCCGTGTTCGCGTGGGAACAGCAGACCACCCTCCTTGCGCTTGCGCTCCGGCGCATAGAAACCATCGGCAGCTTCGGCACGGAGGGTTCCGTGTCGATGAAGGCGTGGCTGCGCGAGAAGGCTCGCATGACCAACGACGCCGCAGGCAACCTGCTCTCGCTGGGGCGATTCCTCGACAACAACGCCGCGTTCGCCGAGGCTGCACTCACCGGCGAGCTCTCGGGTGGCCAGGTTTCGGTGGCGAAGCGGCTCGGGCGCCCCAAGTATGCGTCGCTGCTCGCCGAGCAGCAGCGCGACTTGGTCGGCACGCTTGCAGCGCTGGATATCGATGCGACCCAAGCCGCCGTCGCCCACTGGCGCAGTCGTGCCGACGCACTCCTCGACGACGGCGCACCACCGATCGAGCAGCCCTGCGAACTCACCCTCGCCCGCACGCTCGACAACCGGCTCCATGGGCACCTCAGCCTCCACGACGCAGCGGCCACCGAGCTGGAGAAGGCAATCCACACAGCCGAGACCTGGGAGGGCAGCGACGAAACCCGCGCCCTGGCCGAGCGCCAGGGCGACGCGTTGTTCGACATCGCCGCGTTCTACAACCAGAACCACGACGGCGAGGGCACTCCGCGCCACCTGCCCACCATCACACTCTCGGCCGATCTGTCCACGATCACCACCGACACACCGCAGGCGATCAACGACGACACCGGCCGCCCGGTGTCACCCGCGTGTGCCGCCGCCTACCTGTGCGACTGCAAGATCCACGTCATCCTGCGCAACGCAAAAGGTGCACCCGAGCAGTTCGGTCGCACCACGTACACAGTGCCCCGCTCGCTGTTCCGCCAGGTGGCCGCCCGCGACGGCGGCTGCCGGTTCCCCGGCTGCAATCGGCGGGTCCGCTTCACCGATGCGCACCACATCCACCACTGGCAAAAGGGCGGGGCGACCGAGTACGCGAACCTTCTGCTGTTGTGCCGGCGGCACCACACCTACACCCACCAGCAACTCCTCGAAATCGAGCTCCGGCCCGACGGCGAAGCCGTGTTCCGCTGGCACGAGGGCAGGGTCCGCACCAGCCAACCCCGCGGCGCGCCACCCACACGAAAACTCCAAGCACCCGTGTGACCCGCTCGACAACCCGACGAACCAACTGCTACCGCGGCGCCACGCCGCGGTAGCAGCGCGTGGATGGGCATTGCCGGGCAAGCGGCTACCGTCATCGGCCATGCCGACGCCCGAACTCAGCCGCCACGCCGCTCTCGCCGAGAAGATCATCGGCAACATCGTGCAAGCGAGCAGCCCTGCCGTGTCACCCGACGGCAGCCGGGTGGCCTTCGTGGTCACCCGGGTGGAGATGGAGACCAACAAGTACCGCTCGCAGGTGTGGCTGGCCCCGACCGACGGCAGCACTCCCCCGCGGGTGCTCACCAGCGGGGAGAACGACGGCAACCCCACCTGGAGCCCCGATGGCGCAGAGTTGGCGTTCACCTCGCGTCGCAGCGCGAAGAAGGGCGACGCCACGCTGCACGTACTGCCGATCGGCGTGAGCGGCGAGACCCGCACGATCGCCACCATGAAGGATGGCGTCGACGACGTTGCGTTCAGCCCCGATGGGCGCTGGGTGGCGTTCACCAGCCGCACACAGCACGAGCGGTACGCAGTTCCTGGCGCCGAAGATGGCGACGAGAGCTGGCAGGCGCCACGCAAGATCGAGCGCTTCTTCACGCAACTCAACGGCGAAGGTTGGGTCTTCGACCGGCCGTCGCACGTGTACGTCGCCCCCGCCGATGGCACGGGCAGCCCGCGCAACCTGACGCCGGGCGAGTTCCAACACGGCGGCGTGTCGTGGCTGCACGATTCGTCGGGCGTGGTCACTGCCGCGCAGCGCCACGCCACCTGGGATCTCGATTTCGCGACCGCGCTCTACGTCGTGACGCTTGCCGGCGATGTCCGGGCCCTGACCGCAGAGACCGGCAACTACGTTGCCCCCAGCGTCTCACCCGACGGTGCCACCGTCGCCTTTCTCGGCTTCGACGATTCGTTCACCTACCCGCAGAACGTCCGGATGGGCATGGTGCCGATCACGGGTGGTACCCACACTTTCATCAGCACTGCGCTCGACCGCACGTTCGAGACCACGGCCGGCTCCGTCGTCCCGCGCTGGCTGGACGACACGACGCTGCTGGGCACCGCCGAGGATCGCGGTCAGACACACGCGTGGCGACTGCACACCGATGGCACGGCTCCCGCCGCGGTGACCAGCGGTGCGACGTCGGTAAAGGCGCTCCACGCCGCCGGCGGCACAGTTGCCTTCACCGCGGGTGCGGTCGACAGCCTCTCCGACGTCTTCGTACTCACCGATGGCGAGCCTCGCCGCCTCACGTCGTTCGCTGCCAACTACCGCGCCGCGTACACGCCACTCGTGTGGGAGCGCTTCGCTGTGCCGTGCACCGATGGCACCGGCGAGATCGACGCATGGATCATGCGCCCGGTCGACTTCGACCCCGCCACGCAGTACCCGGTGGTACTCAACGTGCACGGCGGGCCGCACACCCAGTACGGCGAGACGTTCTTCGACGAGGCCCAGTTTCAGGCCGCAGCCGGCTTCGTGGTGCTGATGAGCAACCCGCGTGGTGGTTCGGGCCGCGAGCAGGCGTGGGGCCAGGCGATCATGGGCCCGCAGCACCCGGTGGCGCCGGGCAGCGGCTGGGGCGGCGTCGACGTCGACGACGTGATGGCCGTGCTCGACACCACGCTCGCCCGCTACTCGTTCTGCGACCCCAGCCGAGTGGGCATGCAGGGCGGCAGCTACGGCGGCTACATGGCCACCATGCTCGCCGGCCGGTTCAGCAACCGCTTCAAGGCGATCTGCAGCGAACGGGCGGTCAACAACGTGCTCACCGAAGAGGTGAACAGCGACATCGCCACCATCTTCCGGGTCGAGCACGGGCCGTCCCACATCGATGCGCCTGAGGAGTACGAACGCCTCTCGCCTATCCGCTACGTGCGCGACATCACCTGCCCGATGCTGATCATCCACAGCGAGAACGACCTGCGCTGCCCGATCAACCAGGCCGAGGAGTTGTTCGTCGCCATGCGCCTACTGGGCAAGGACGTGACGTTCTACCGCTTCCCCGGCGAGAGCCACGAGCTGTCGCGCAGTGGTTCGCCCGTCCACCGCCGCCAGCGCGCCGAGATCATCCTCGACTTCTTCGCCAAGCACCTTCAGTCCTGAGGCGGCGATCAGGCCTCCGCGAGCCAGCCGTCGATCAGTTTGCGGGCGATCGAGATCGCCGGCGGAATCGGCGGCAACGCGTCGCGCGTGTACCACTGCGCATCGAGGATCTCGGACGGGTCGCACTCGATCTCGCCGCTGACCCATTCGGCTCGAAAGCCGATCATCAGGCTGTGCGGGAACGGCCACGGCTGACTGCTCTGGTAGACAACGCTGCCGATGTGCACGCCGACCTCCTCGTGCACCTCGCGGATCACCGCCTGCTCGAGCGACTCGCCCGCCTCGACGAAACCGGCGAGGCACGAGTACATCGGCGCCCGGAACTGCACCCCGCGGGCGAGCAGCACCTGCTGTTCGGGCCCCGGCTCACCCTTGGTGACGAGCGTGATCATCGCCGGTGCGAGCCGCGGGTAGGCGAGCAGGTTGCATGCCGGGCACTTCATCGACCGGTCGTTGTCGGAATGCACCGTCGGGGTGCCGCAGCGGCCACAGAAACGGTGGGTGCGCCCCCACTCGGCCAGCTGCACTGCCCGCCCCGCCAATGCCCACTCGACTTCCGAGGTGCGCCCGTAGAACGTGTACAGATCGCTCGCCGCGCCATACGAAGGGTCTTGCCCATGGGGCACGTCGACGGCCCAGCACGCCTCCTCACCGAGCATGCCCAGGAAGTGCACGTGCCAGCCGTCGTCCGCCGGCCGATCGTCGACGAACACGCTCGAGCCGATCACGTGGATGTAGCGGTGAACTGCCGCGGATGAGGGTGGTGTGAGGGACGGATTGAAGCTCGCCATGGCTGGCCACCGTAGGCGATGACACGCCGCACGCCGGGCTCGGGAAGGCTTCGCTGCGGCCCGGGCGCAGACCGCCTCCTAGGCTGGCGCGATGAGCAACGTAGTGATCGTCGACGCCGTCCGCACCCCGATCGGCAAGCGCAACGGTGGGCTGTCCACCCTTCATCCGGCCGATGTGCTCGGCGCCGTTCAGAAGGCCATCGTCGAGCGCACCGGCATCGACCCTGCCGCCATCGATCAGGTGATCGGCGGCTGCGTCAGCCAGGTCGGCGAGCAGGCATTCAACATCACCCGCACCGCCTGGCTCGCGGCCGGATTGCCGCTCACCACCGCCGCCACCACGGTGGACACACAGTGCGGCAGCAGCCAGCAGGCCACCAACCTCGCCACCGCCCTCGTCGGCAGCGGCGTGGTCGATGTCGCCCTCGCCTGCGGCGTGGAAGTGATGAGCCGCGTCCCGATCGGTGCCGCCGGCAACAAGGCGTTCGGCCTCGGCATCCCGTTCTCGAAGTCGATGTTCGCGCAGTACGAGGTGACCTCGCAGTTCGAAGGCGCCGAGCGCATCGCCGACAAGTGGGGCATCACCCGCGCCGACACCGACGCCTTCGGCTTTGCCAGCCAGCAGCGTGCTGCGCAGGCGTGGGCCGAGGATCGCTTCTCGGGCCAGTACATCACCGTCGATGCCCCCGACCGCAACGACGACGGCAGCCTCGCCGACACGTTCCACACCGTCAGCCGCGACGAGGGCCTGCGCGAGACCACGATGGAGAAGCTCGCCACGCTCAAGCCGGTCGGCCGGGAGAACGGCGTGCACACCGCCGGCAACTCCAGCCAGATCAGCGACGGCGCGAGCGCCGTGCTGCTGATGACCGAGGAGAAGGCCGCGGCGTTGGGCCTCAAGCCGCGTGCCCGCATCGTCGACACCTGCAACGTCGGCGTCGACCCGGTGCTGATGCTCACCGGCCCGATGGATGCCACCAAGCGCCTGCTGGCCCGCACCGGCCTGTCCATCGACGACATCGACACGTTCGAGATCAACGAGGCGTTCGCCTCCGTCGTCCTCGCCTGGGCGAAGGAAGTCGGCGCTGACCTGGCCAAGACCAACCCCAACGGCGGCGCCATCGCGCTCGGCCACCCGCTGGGCGGCACCGGCGGCTTCCTGATCACCAAGGCGTTGTACGAACTGGAGCGCACCGGTGGCAAGTACGGCCTGATCAGCATGTGCTGCGGTGGCGGGCTGGGTACCGGCACCATCATCGAGCGCCTGTAATCCACCCTTCAACCGATAGAACGGGCTAATGCGGTCCGTTGCCTTGGCGTCCCTGATCGTCGCGGCAGCGGCGTGCACCAACGGCACCAGCGCGAACACGGCATCCACCACGGCGGTCGCGGGGCCGCTCACCCCCAACGCCACCGTCATCTACGTCACCGATGGCGACACGATCGGGGTCGAGGTGGATGGCGTGGAGGAGCGCGTGCGCCTGATCGGCATCGACACGCCCGAGACCAAGAAGCCCGACACGCCCGTGCAGTGCTTCGGACCGGAGGCCAGCGCGTTCACCGAGAGCCTGCTGCCCGACGGCACCGCGCTGTACCTGGAACGCGATATCGAGGCCCGCGATCAGTACGGCCGGCTGCTCGCGTACGTCTACCGCAGCGACGACGGCATGTTCGTCAACCTCGAGATCATCGCTCAGGGCTACGCGCGGCCGCTCACCATCGCACCCAATGACACGCACGCCGACGAGTTCGCCGGCGCCGCCCGCAACGCGCAGGCCGCCGCCGTGGGCCTGTGGGCGGGATGCAGCGGATAGCGTTCGCGAGATGACCGCCCCCGATCGATCGCTCGTGGAACGCCTCGGCTACCCGGCCGACGCCAAGCTGGTCATCATCTCCTGCGACGACCTGGGCAGCTGCCACGCTGCCAACGTGGGCGTCTTCGAGGCCCTTCATCACGGCGTCGCCACCTGCGCCAGCCTGATGGTGCCCGCGCCATGGGCGCGCGACGCGGCCAACCGCTACGAACCCACCGACGACGTCGGCGTGCACCTCACCCTCAACTGCGAGCACGAGGCCTACCGGTTCGGCCCGATCACCCACGCCCCCACGTTGCTGTCGGGCGAGGGCGGGTTCCCGCGCGGCGTCGATGACCTGTGGCAGCACGCCGACCCGCTGGAGGTGCTGCGCGAGTGCCGCGCGCAGATCGAGCGCGCCAGCGCCTGGGGCATCGACGTCACACACCTCGCTCCCCACCTCTCGGTGATCACGCTGCGGCCCGAGTTCTTCGACGTCTACCTGGAACTGGCGTGCGAGTTCGCGCTGCCGATCCGCCTGCCGTCGACGATCACCCCCGAGCAGGCCGGCTTCCCCTTCCGGCGCCTCGCCGCTGAAGAAGGCGTGGTCTTCCCCGACCACTTCGATCACGACTGGCGCGCCGGCAGCCGCGAGCGCGTGTACGACGCAGTCCGCTCGCTGCGCCCAGGCGTCACCGAAATCCATGTCCAGCCGGCGATCGACACGCCCGAGGTGCGCGCGATCACCGACGCCGCCGAGCTGTGGATCGACGATCACGAGCTCGTCACCGCGGATGCCACGCTGCGCACCCTGCTGCACGAATCCGGCGCAACGCCGATCGGTTACCGCACTCTCAGGGACGCGATGCGAGCCGGCTGATGGCCGCGGCGGCACTGCCGTCGCGCATCGCCTCGAACAGCGGGCCCGTTGGCCCGGTGTTCTTCAGCTTGCCGACCATGAACGCCGTCGCAGGCGCCATGCCGGCGTCGCCGGCGGCCACTGTGACCACCACATCGGCGTCGTCGGCCCCTTCCACCGCCTCGTCGTTCTTGGCGAACACCACCCGGTACTGCACGCTCACGAGGCCACATCCGCACCGGCTCGGATACCCGCGAACAGATCGTCCTCCAGCTGGCCTTGCGCGGGCTCGCCCACCAGCGAACGGGCGAGGATCCAGTCCTCCCACGGATAGGCCTCGGCCAGCTGCTCGTCGGTGAGGCCGAACCACCACGGCTCGGCAGGGTCGACCTGCGTGGCGTGCGCCCTCAACGACCCGCTGCGCGCCCACAGGAAGCCACCGACCTCGATGCGGGTGGTGATGCGGTGGTCGTGACCGGGGCGATCCAGCCAGTTCTGCTCGTAGGGCGACTCGCCCCGGTGCTTGATCATGCCTTCGTGGATCGCGACCAGGCGGGCCTTCGACCAGACCGTGTAGTACAGCTTCTGCGGTTGCCATGGCTCACCCAGCTCGGGGTACCAGCCGGGGTCGCCCGCCCGCTCGAACGCGGGGATCGAGATGTCGTGCACCTTCAGGTGATCGGGGTGGAGGTACCCCTGCTGATCGTCGGCGTAGGTGATGATCACCTGCGGTCGCTGCGCACGGATGATGGCGACCAGTCGGCCAACTGCGTCGTCCATCGGCGCCATGTGGAAGCACGCCGGGTTCCCGTTGGCCTCGGTGTCGGCCATGCCCGAATCCCTGTACCCGAGCATGATCACCTCGTCGAATCCGATGATCTCGGCCGAGCGCGCGAGTTCCAGCGGCCGCAGCTCGGCCATCAGCGCCTTCTCCCCCTCCGGGGTGAGGTCGTGGAAGGGCTGGCCGGGCTCGCGCAGCGCCGGGTTCTGCAGGTCGCCCTCCTCGCCGCCGGTGCAACAGACCAGCACGGTGCGAACACCCTCGGCGTGGTACTTGGCCAGCGTGGGGGCACCCTTCGACGCTTCGTCGTCGGGGTGGGCATGCAGCGTGAGCACGCAGAGCGGCGTTTGGGGGGAGGTTTCCACGCTCGACACGATATCCCCTGCACCCAGTTCGGCCATCCCGCCGCCTAGGCTGCCGCCGTGCGCCGCCTCGCCCTGCTCACCCTTGCGTGCCTGCTGCTCCTGGTTGCAGGAGGCTGTCGGCGCGACGGCCGAACCCTTCGCGAGCCCACCGCCGAGCAGAACTCGTCCATCTCCGTGGACACAGTGGCCGTCGACAGCGATCCCGTGTTCGACGACCCCGACACGACCGATCCGCTGCCCACCGACACCTTCGTCACGTTGCCGGCGGTGATCGACGAGTTCGTGGTGACTGCGCCATGGCGTGACGGCGCAGAGATCGACGCGCGCTACAGCTGCGACGGGCTGAACGTGGCGCCGGCGCTGTCGTGGAGCGCCGCGCCGGCCGGCACGATGGAGATCGCACTCACCCTCACCGACCTCGATGCCCCAGGGTTTGCGCACTGGGCGATCGCCGGGCTCTCCGCCACCAGCATCGCGATCAACGAGGACACTGTGCCGCTGGGCGCCTACGAGGCCCAGAACGGCAACGGCACCCTCGGTTTCACTGGCCCGTGCCCTCCGGCCGGCGAGCCGCACACCTACGCCATCGTCGTGCACTACCTTGGGGAGGCAACCGGCCTCGGCGACGGGGTGCCGGCTGCCGAGCTGATCACCGCGATCGACACGGTTGAACTTGCATCCGCAGAGGTCATCGGCACCTTCAGTCGCGGCTAGATCCAACCGATACACCAACTGGCACCCCAACACAGTAAGGATGGCGGACATCATCGAGTTGCTCCCAACGTTGCCGGTGGGCCTGTTCCAGGCCGACCGCGAGGGCCGCGTCATCGCGGCCAATGCAGCATTTGGCGCGCTCGTGCAGGGTTCCACCACCTCGCTGGTCGGCGCTCCGACCGGGTCGCCGCCCTGGGCCAACGCCCACCCCGGCGATCGCGCTGCCGCAGAGCTGCAATGGCGACGTGCATCCGATACGGACAGCCCCGTTCAGCTGGAGTTCCGTGTGTGGCACGGCGAAGGGCGCATGACGTGGGTACGCATCGACGCCCAGCCGATGCTCGATGCCCTCGGTCGGGTCAGCGGCTACGGCGGCACCGCGCTCGACCACACCGAGCAGGTGGGCCAGCAGCAGTTGCTCGACCGGATGATGGGCGTCGTCGGCGCCACCGACGACGCCGTGCTGATCCTCGACCGCAACGGCTCGCCGGTGTACACCAACGAGGCGGCCCGTCGGCTGTTCGGCGTCGACGACCAACTCGACCTGATCCGCGATCCGGCAGCCCGCGGCCTGCTGCAAGCCATTCGCGATCAGGTTCCCCGCGAGGTGATGGCCGACAGCACCAGCTCGAGATGGTCCGGCGAGGTCGGCTTCCGCGGCCCCGACGGCCTCGAACGCACACTCGACATCGACCTGATGCTGCACCGCTCGGCCGACGGCGTCGTCGAGTACTGGGGCGGTGTCGCCAGCGACATCACTGCGACGAAGCACCTCCAGAGCGAGCTCTCCCGACAGGCGAACCACGACCCCCTCACGGGTCTCCCGAACAGATTGATGCTGCTGCGCACCGCCGCCGACGCGCTCGACGGCATCCGCGGTACACGCAGCAACGTCGCCATCCTGTTCATGGACGTCGATCGGCTCAAGGACGTCAACGACACGGTGGGGCACGAGGTCGGTGACGCACTGCTCGCGCAGGTGGCGCACCGGATCGCGCACGCCACGCGCCCTTCGGACACGGTTGCCCGCATCGGTGGTGACGAGTTCGTCGTGCTCTGCGACGGCAACATCGACGAGCACACCGCCTTGGATCTTGCCGAGCGGATCCGCCACTCGCTCAGTGGACGGATCATGGTGCACGGCGTCGAGGTCGAGCTGTCGGTGAGCATCGGCGTCGCGGTCGGTATGCCGGCCCACATGGATGGCGTCAGCGGCCAGGAAGGTGCCATCGAACTGCTCCGCAACGCCGACATCGCGATGTACCAGGCCAAGCGCCGGGGCCGTTCACGCAGCGAGTTGTACACCGAGGCGATGCGCGCCGAGTCGCGCCAGCACAAGCAGCTGTCCGGCGAGCTGGAACGCGCGCTCGCCGCTGGCCAGTTGCGCCTCGCCTATCAGCCGATCATCTCCACCCACAGCGGCCGGGTGGCGGGCGCCGAAGCCCTGCTGCGATGGGATCACCCTGAGCGCGGCCCGCTGCTGCCCGCCCAGTTCGTGCATCTCGCCGAAGAGTCCGGCGCGATCGTACCGATCGGGGACTGGGTGATCCGCCAAGCGTGCATCGACACCCGCGCATGGCTCGATGCAGGTCTGGTCGATCGTGCGTTCAGCGTGCACATCAACATCGCCGCGCGTCAGCTGGCTGAAGGAACGTTCGTGGAGCGGGTGCTGGCCACGATGCGCCAGATGGAACTCAGTCCTCACCAGGTGACGCTCGACTTCGACGAGAACACGCTCAACGACCGCCAGCCGGGCAATCTGCGGGCGATGCAGGCGTTGCGCCGCTTCGGTGTGCAGTTGGCTCTCGACAGCTTCGGCACCGGCATCAGCTCGCTGACCGCGCTGCGCAGCTGCGAGGCCGATGTGCTGAAGCTCGACGGCACGGTCGCTCGCATGTTGGGCACCAGCGGCGACGACGACCCGATCGTGCGGGCCATCATCCAGTTGGCACACGCGCTCGACATGCAGGTGGTCGCCGAGTGGGTCACATCGGCCGATCAGCTCCGCCGCTTGCGGGTGCTCGGGTGCGACTTGGTGCAGGGGCACCTGCTCGGCGAGCCCACCGCTGCCGACATCTTCGGCAACCGCACGTCGCGTTAGCCGGCCGCCGATGGAGGCACTGGTGACGAACGTGCTGACCGTCGCCGTCCTGGGGGTGATGGGCATGCGCCTGGCCACCGGGCTGCGCCGCTCGCGCTCTCACGAGGGCCGCACACTGCTGCGCGAGATCGTGAGGCGCGCCGGGTGGCGCCACGTCTGGCCGGTGCCGTTGCTGCTCGGCGCCGTCGTGACGACTGCCACCGCCCTGTTGCTGGTGCCCGGCTTGTCGTGGGGCTGGTGGTCGATGCTGGGTGGCAACGGCAACCCGGTGTTCGGCTCCTCGGAAGCCACCACCGGCACACTCTGGGAGTGGCTGATCCCGGTGGTGTTCATCTGCATGCTGCTGCCCGCGCTGCCGCTGTTCGCGTATGCCGAGGAACGCATGTTCCGTGCCGGCGCAGAAGAGTGGTCGTCGACCAAGCGGACGCTGAAGTGCGTGCAGTTCGGGATGATCCACGCGCTGATCGGCATCCCGATCGGTGCCGCGATGGCGCTGTCGATCGGTGGCGCCTACTTCATGTGGGTGTACCTCCGTTCGTACCGCTCGACGAGAAGCCGCCGTGACGCCACGCTGGAATCGTCCGCTGCGCACACCGTCTACAACGCAGTGGTGATCACGATCGTGGTCGTCGCGATCGTGCTCACCGCCGCCCTCGATTGACAGCGCCTGGCTAGCCTGGCGGTCGTGTCGCTGCCCGAACCGCCCACGATCCCCCGCTGCTATCGCCATGCCGATCGTGAGGGTGGCCGCAGCTGCACTCGCTGTGGCAAACCGGCATGCAGCCAGTGCCTCGTGCAGGCCGCCGTCGGCTCGCACTGCCTCGACTGCGCGAAGGCCGCCCGCCCCGATGTGAAGACACGGGCGAAGCTGGCCACCTCCGGCGTGCTGACGCCGGTCACCTACACGATCATCGGCCTCAACGTCGCCGTGTTCCTGGTGATGGTCCTGCTCGACCCCAAGACGCTCGGCGGCAACATCACCGAGGCCCACGCTGACTTAGGCCTGAGCAAGGACATCCTGCAGGGAGGCGTCGTCGACCTCGATGGCAGCATCATCCCTGCCGACCAGTGGTATCGACTGGTCACGGCGGGGTTCATCCACTTCGGCGTGCTGCACATCGCGATGAACATGTTCCTGCTGTACCAACTGGGCGGGCTCCTCGAGCGGGCGCTCGGCCCGGTCAAACTGATCCTGCTCTACGCCGCTGGCCTGCTGGCCGGGTCGCTCGGCGCGCTGTTGATCGACACCGGCGGCCTCACCGGCGGCGCATCCGGCGCGGTGTTCGGGCTGATGGCGGGGGCAGCGGTGGGGATGCACCGGCGAGGGATCAACATCTTCAGCACCGGCATCGGCACCACGTTGCTGCTCAACATCGTCCTCACGTTCACGATCAGTGGCATCTCCAAGGGTGGTCACATCGGTGGCGCGATCGCAGGGGCCATCTGCGGGTTCGTCATGCTGGCCCCAGGCTGGAAGCCGCTGCCGAAGTGGGCGGGCTACGCCCTGCCGCTGGCCGTCGCAGTGTTCTCCGTGGTCGCCTCGGTCGCCGTTGTCGGCTAGCTGCTTGCCGCTGCATCCGTTCTGGTCGACCTGGATCGACAACCAGTGTGGATCCGCCGCGACCAGAATCGTGGTGTGCTGCTGGCCGGCTAGCGGCGCATCACCTTCCTGAACAGCCGCGGCGGCTTCGCGGTTACGGGTACTCGGTCACTGCTCCACATGGCCGGCGGGGCCATCACCAGGCCGCACAGCGCGAGCAGCACGGCGTCGTAGTTCACCCGCCAGCCGGCGAAGTCCCGCCATGCCTGGTCGCTGTCCGTCTTCAGCGGGATTCCGGCGGCTCTCAGCTCCACGCACAACATGTCGAACTCACGGCGCGTGATCGAGATCGCTGCACCAGCGTCGGGGTCGGCGACGTAAGCGATGCCGAAGTAGTCGGCGATGCGCCGGAGCGCGAGGAAACCGGTGCGAAGCATCACGTCGGCGCGAGCGTCGCGAGGGCGGTCGACCGTGGAGGCCATGATCGCGGCAGTGTCCAGCACGCAGCCGGCAGCGGTGATCCAGCTCCGTTCCGGGTGCGGCGAGCGGAAGAAGACCAACGACGGCTGGCTGGTGTGGCTTTCCTCCACATCCATGAACCACAGCTCCCACTTCTCGAACACGTCCTCGTCGATGCGGTCGAGCCAACCGATCACGGCATAGCGAGTGAGCATCTCCGCAGTCGACGGCGGCAGGCCGGCGCGCACCTCGAGCAGGCCGACCAGAGCTTCGCGACGGCTGAACGCACCGTAGATCGTGGGCAGGTAGGAGATCATCAGGCTGACCAGGCCGAGCCCGATGCCGGCCTCGACGAACGCAAGCACCACACGACCAGTGCCGGGCGGGCGCACGAACCCGAGTGTGAACAACGAAGAACCGCTGGTCACGAACGCCTCGCCCAACGACTGCAGCCCGGAACCCCAGAAGATGCCGGTGAAACCCGCGGTGACACCCGTGACCCACACTGCCGGCAACGTGACCAGCGCCAGTGGGGCGTAGTGGGCCATCACCCGGTCGCGTTGTTCGAAGGTCCGGCTGGGCCTTGCGAACCATCCGAACACCTTGCGCCAGGCAACGAAGTGCCGGCGGGTCAGCCACGAGACATAACCGCGCGGGACCACGACGGTCTTCAGCGCAGACGCCAGAACGGCCACCACGAGCGCGAGGCCGGTGGCCGCAGCGAGGACTCGGAGAGCGATCACGGCCCCACTCTGCCACGGCCGCACAGCATGTCTGGGTTGCCACAGCGGTGGGCCGGTAGGGTCTCGTTCGTGAAGCGTCGTCTCGCCCTGACCGCCGGTGCCCTCGTGGCAGCCATCTCGCTGTCCGCGTGCAGCACCTTCGACCATCCCGACGTCGCTGCCACCGTCAACGGCCACGACCTCACCCGCGACGAGCTCGATCGCCTCGCCGATGGCACCGGCACCGCCGTCTCGTTCCGAACGGCACTCACCGTCTGGGCCCGGCTCGTGCTGATCGAGGGCGACACGTACCGCGCCACCCCGGCCACCACCGACGAGGTCAACGCACGGGTCAGCGCCGCGCTGCCGACGTTGCAGCGAACCGAGGCCGACGGCGAGATCTACTACAGCGGCGGCCCGGCGGCCACAGGTCTCGCCTGCCTGTCGGCGATTCAGGCCAATGACGAGGCCACGGCACAGCAGGCTGCAGCTGCGATCGCCGACGGCATGTCGTTCTCCGAGGCGGTGTCGACCTACAACGACGATCCGGGGCTCGCACAGACAGGCGGCGTACTGATCGGCCAGGACGGATCGGACTGCGTCGGCGTCGACCAGTTCTCGCCCGCGTTGCTGGAGACCATCGCCGCGCTCCGCATCGGCGAGCCCACCGACGTGCTCCCCCTCGGCGAGGCCTTCGTGATCATCGTCGCGCGGCCGTGGGCCGAACTGTTGCCGGCCTCGCAGCAGTCGCTGATCGCCGCCGCACCTCCGCTACAGGTCCGCGACGGCGCGGTCATCATCGCCTCCCGCTTCGGCACGTGGAACTCCGAGAAACTCACCGTCGAGGCCGTGAGCGAAGGGTGACGCTGCCGAGAGTCGTCGTCGTCGGCCTGGGTCCCGCCGGAGCGGAGTACGTCACCGAGCACACGCTGCGCGAAATCGATCGTGCGTCGCATCGCTACCTGCGGACCGGCCGCCACCCGTCGGCGCACCTCGTTGCAGATGCCATCACGTTCGACGATGTCTATGAGGCCGCCGAGACGTTCGCCGACGTCTACGCGGAGATCACCGATCGGCTGGTCGCCGCGGCCACGCTGCACGGCGAGGTCCTCTATGCGGTGCCCGGCTCACCGCTGATCCTCGAGCGCACCGTCCGCTCGCTGCGTGCCGACCCACGCGTCGAGTGCGTGATCCACCCGGCAATGTCGTTCCTCGACATCATCTACGCCCGTCTCGGCATCGATCCGGTGGAGGCGGCGGTGACGCTGATCGACGGCCACGAGTTCGCCACGGCTGCGGCCGGGCACAACGGGCCGCTGCTGGTCACCCACACCCACGCCAACTGGGTGCTCAGCGACATCAAGCTGGCCGTCGAGAACGCCAGCGGCGACGAGGCGGTCGTCATCCTGCAACGGCTGGGTTCGCCCGACGAGTGCATCACGCACACCACCTGGGCCGAGATGGATCGAACGGTGGAGGCCGACCATCTGACCAGCATCTTCATCCCTCACCTGGGCGCCCCCGTCGGCGCCGAGTTGGTGCGCTTCCACCAACTGGCCCGCACACTTCGCGAGCAGTGCCCCTGGGACCAGGAGCAGACCCATCAATCCCTCATCCGTCATCTGCTGGAGGAGACCTACGAGGTGGTGGATGCGCTGCAGGCGCTGAACCCCGACGACCCTTCCACCGACGACGACCTCGTCGAGGAGCTGGGTGATCTGCTCTACCAGATCGAGTTCCACGCGACCATCGCCGAACAAGAGGGTCGCTTCACCATGGCCGATGTCGCCCAGGGGGTGCACGACAAGCTGGTCCGCCGCCACCCGCACGTGTTTGCGCCCATCGGTGGCGAACGCGTCGTCGCCAACGATACGGCGACAGTGCTCGACAACTGGGACGCCATCAAGCAGACCGAAAAGCGTCGCACCTCGGTGTTCGAGGGTGTGCCGAACTCGCTGCCGTCGTTGAGCTACGCCGACGCAGTGCAGCGCAAGGCCGCGAAGGTCGGCTTCGACTGGCCCGATGTGCACGGCGCACTGCCGAAGATCGCCGAGGAGACCGCCGAGCTGTGCGCCGCCGCGGCCGACGATGACGAGGACGCTGTACGCGACGAGCTCGGCGACCTGCTGTTCGCAGTCGTCAACGTCGCCCGGCACCTCGGCGTCGAGCCCGAGGCCGCGCTCCGAGCCGCCACCCGCAAGTTCCGGGGAAGGTTCGAGCAGGTGGAAGCACTCGCCCGCGAACGCGGACTCGATCTGAAGTCGGCCGGGCTTGCCTCACTCGATGCGCTGTGGGACGAGGTCAAGACCGGCGAGTGAGTGCCGCTCGCGTACGTCGTCCGCCACGAAGCTGTGTGAAGGCATCCAACGAAACACGGTCGTCGTGCGCCATGTGGCGGCCGGCGCACGTGCGATCGAACGACCTCATCGCAACGTAGATCGCCAGCACGTAGATCGCGATGAACACCAGGTTCACGGCGCCGGTCACCATCAGGTACGAGTCACCGACAGCTTCGGTGAAGAACCGCGAGAACAGGTTCAGGCCGAGCATCACCCACGGCAGCACGATGGCCACGATCCACGGGCGGTGGGCTGCTCCGATCGCTCGCGCCGAGCGACTGAACGTGCCGACGGTGACGAAGTAGGCCACGAACGGCACCGCTGCAAGCGCCACACACACCGCGGTCAGCCGCGCCACGTCCGCATCCGGCGCGTCCGCCCGTGCGTCGATCGCCCGCGGCAGCAGGAACAGGCATCCTCCGGCCACAGCCATCGCCAGCGGGCCGAGCAACGGCGAGGTCGAGTATCGCGCCCGGTTGCGGGCGTTGGCGGCGGCCGCTGCAGTCCACCAGCACCACCCGAGGCAGAAGCAGGCGCCGACGGCCGATGCACCGGCGACCGCAAGTCGCCGACCACGATCGTCGAAGTACCACTTCTTGCCGACGACGTCGAAGGGCCCCTGCCGGTAGAGCACCAACAGGAACAGCGGTGCGCACATCGCGGCAACCATCGCAGTGACCACCATCAGGCGCGGCACGAGCGTGTGATGGGCTCCCTGTTCCCCAAGGACGGCCGACCACCGGCGGCTCAGCGAATCGTGCGGCAAGGCCGGCCTGGACCCGACACCATCCTCGGTGACGGGCTGCCCCGCGAGCACAGGGCCGGATGGGAGTGACGGCTCGGACGGCCGAGCCTTCACGCTCAACCCAGCGAGTGCAGGAGTGCCGACCGGGCCGGCGAGCGAAGCGGCGAGCGCACGATACGACTCCTCAGCAATCGCGTCTTCCATGGACACCTCATCGGCAGCAGATTCCCCGGACTTGAACGTCTGCGCGAACCTGCGGCTGCTCGCCCATTCGGTACCGTAAACGACCTATGAGTGACATCGTCAGTGTGATCGGCCGTGAAATCCTCGATTCGCGTGGTAACCCCACCGTGGAGGTCGAGGTGATGCTCGAGAGTGGTGCGACGGGTCGCGCTGCGGTCCCGTCGGGCGCGTCCACGGGTGAACACGAGGCGGTGGAGCTGCGCGACGGCGGCAGCCGCTATGGCGGTAAGGGTGTTGCCACCGCTGTCGGCTTCGTCAACGGTGAGATCGCCGACCTGCTCGAGGGCATCGAGGTCTTCGAACAGCGCTACATCGACAACGAACTGAACGCGCTGGACGGCACCGACAACAAGGCGCGCCTCGGCGCCAACGCGATCCTCGGCACCAGCCTGGCGGTCGCCAAGGCGGCGGCCGACGATCTGCAGATGCCGCTCTACCGCTATCTCGGCGGCCCCAACGCCCACGTGCTGCCGGTGCCGATGATGAACGTCGTCAACGGTGGTGTGCACGCCGACAACAGCATCGACATGCAGGAGTTCATGATCATGCCCGTCGGCGCGCCCAGCTTTCACGAGGCGCTGCGCTGGGGTACCGAGACGTACCACACGCTGAAGACCGTGCTGCACGATCGTGGGCTCTCCACCGCTGTCGGCGACGAAGGTGGCTTCGCCCCCAACCTGGCCAGCAACGAGGACGCATTGCGCATTCTGGTGGAGGCCATCGAGAAGGCCGGCTACACCCCGGGCGCCGACATCGCGATCGCGATGGACCCCGCGATGAGTGAGCTGTACAAGGACGGTGCGTACCACCTCGCCGGCGAGGGCAAGGTGCTCACCCCAACCGAGATGGTGGCCTACTGGGCGCGCCTGGTCGACACCTATCCGATCGTCAGCCTGGAGGACGGCATGCACGAGGACGATTGGGACGGTTGGGCGGCGCTCACCGAGGCGGTTGGCCACAAGGTCCAGCTGGTCGGCGACGATCTCTTCGTCACCAACGTCGCACGCTTGCGGATGGGCATCGAGCGTCGCATCGCCAACAGCATCCTGATCAAGGTCAACCAGATCGGCACCCTCACCGAGACGCTCGACACGGTCGATCTGGCCACCCGCCACGGCTACACCAGCGTGATGAGCCACCGCAGCGGAGAGACCGAGGACAGCACCATCGCCGACCTCGCCGTCGCCACCAACTGCGGCCAGATCAAGACCGGCGCGCCGGCGCGCAGCGACCGCGTAGCCAAGTACAACCAGCTGCTGCGCATCGAGGAGCAGCTGGGCGAATCGGCCGCTTTCCGCGGTCGCGGCGCGCTGAGGTGACGCCTCTGTGTCACGCACGGCTGCGAGAATGAGCCAATGAGCTCCGGCGGCCACAAGACGTCTGCGATCCCGCGGCCCAAGGATGCCTCGCGTGCCCAGACGCGGCCGGCGGAACGCTCCGACGACACACGCTTCGGCGACTTCACCCGCCCGATCTCCACCGAGAAGCGACTGGTCAAAGGTCGCGGCAAGAGGCTCGTGGTCGGACTTGGCGCGTTGGTGATCACGGCAGCAGTCGTCGCCGTGTTGTTCGTGTTCTCGGTGAAGGCGTGGTTCCGTCAACAAGACGACATCGAACGCAACTCGAAGGAACTGGCTGCGCTCGAGCAAGCCAACGCCGAGCTCACCGGCGAGGTCTCGCGTCTGCAAACACCGGAAGGCATCGAGGAAGCCGCCCGCGAGGAGATCGGCTACGTGCAGCGCGGCGAGATCCGCCTGACGATGCTGCCGGCGCCGCCGGCACCGATCACGATGCCCAGCGGCTGGCCCTACGACACGGTGGCCCAGATCGTCGCTGTCCGCCAGGCCGGGGCCGTCGCACCCTGACCCGTTGCCGCTCGACATTCCACTGGGGGTGGCCCGCGGTCTAGTGTCACACTCACTTACGTCCTGACGTACATCTGGGGGTTCACGCGTGGCTGGCAGCATTCTTGGTAACCGGGTTCTTCGCAAGGAAGACCCGAAGTTCCTCACCACCGGCGGCGAGTACGTCGACGACCTGCTCGACGAGCCGATGCTCGCCGGCGCGGCCCACGTCACCTACGTGCGCTCGTCGGTCGCGCACGGTGTCATCACCGGCATCGACACGTCCGATGCGTTGGCACTACCGGGCGTCATCGCGATCTACACCGCCGCCGACCTGGGCCTCGAGCCACAGCCGTCGCCCTTCAACCCTGCTGTCACCCGCGGCCTACTGGCGATCGACAAGGTGCGCTTCGTCGGCGAGCCGATCGCGGTCGTGCTCACCGAGACCCGCGAGCAGGGCGAGGACGCGGCCGAGCAGGTGATCGTCGACTACGACGTGCTGCCGGCGGTCATCGACATCGAGGAAGCCCTCACCAGCACCACGCTGTTGTACGAGAGCGCCGGTAGCAACGTGGTGTTCGACACCTCGTTCCTCGGCATGCCGCCGGTCAGTGACGACGACTACTTCAAGGACTGCGAAGTCGTCATCAAGGGCCGTTTCCTCAACCAGCGCGTCGCTGCCTGCCCACTCGAAGTGCGCGGCGCGGCCGTTGCATGGGGCGCCGACGGCCGGCTGCACCAGTGGCTCAGCACGCAGGCAGCCCAGGCCGCGAAGCTGACCATCGCAACCGCCAACGGCATCGACCCGTCGCAGGTGCTGGTCATCACCCCCGACGTCGGTGGCGGCTTCGGTGCCAAGATCAGCTGCTACAACGAGGAAGCCATCCTCGGGGTGGTCGCCAAGAAGGCCGGCCGCCCGCTGCGTTGGCGCGAGACCCGCAGCGAGAACATGATGGCGATGGGCCACGGCCGCGGGCAGGTGCAGTACGCCACCATGGGCGGCAACCGCGACGGCAAGATCACCCACTACCAGCTGCGCTTCATCCAGGACGCGGGCGGCTTCGCCGAGATCGGCACCATCCTGCCCGCGTTCTTCGGCCGGCCGATGGCCAGCGCCGTGTACGACATCCCCAACATCGAGTGCCAGTCCACCGCGGTGGTCACCAACACCGTGTTCACCACGCCCTATCGCGGCGCCGGCCGCCCGGAGGCCACCGCCGCCGCCGAGCGCTGCCTCGATCTGTGGGCGCTGGAGCTGGGCCTCGATCCTGTCGAGGCCCGGCGGATCAACCTGATCCCCAAGTTCCTCGAGCCGCACACCACCGCCATCGGCCAGACCTACGACGTCGGCGATTACGAGACCGCGCTCGACAAGGCGCTGGCCGCAGCCGGCTACACCGAGCTGCGCGCCGAGCAGGCCCGCCGCCGGGCTGCGGGCGACACGGTGCAGATGGGCATCGGTGTCAGTACCTACGTCGAGATCACCGGCGGCGTCGAGCCGTTCGGCGAGCACGCCAAGATCGAAGTGCACGACGACGGCCGCGCCACGGTCTTCACCGGCACATCGCCGCATGGCCAGGGCCACGTCACCTCGTGGAGCATGCTCGCCAGCGAGCAGACCGGCATCCCGATGGACCAGATCGACGTCGTCTGGGGCAACACCGATCTCGTGCCCGAGGGCGCCGGCACGATGGGCTCGCGTTCGCTGCAGCACGGCGGCACAGCCGTCTGGAACGCCGCGATCGAGCTGGTGGGCAAGGCCCGCAAGCTGGCCGCCAAGCTGCTGGAAGCCGACGAGGCCGACATCGTGCTCGACAAGGACAGCGGCTCGTTCCACGTGTCGGGCACGCCCTCGATCACCAAGGGCTGGGCCGATCTCGCGGTCGCCGCACACAGCGACGAGGAGCTGCCCGAGGGCCTTGCGCACGCGTTGTTCTTCCAGGGTGCAGCCAGCTTCCCGTTCGGGGCACACATCGCCGTCGTCGAGGTCGACACCGAGACCGGCCAGGTGCGCCACGTCCGTCACGTCGCCTGCGACGACGCCGGCAAGGTGCTCAACCCGATGCTGCTCGAAGGCCAGATCCACGGCGGCATCGCCCAGGGTGCGGCTCAGGCGCTGATGGAGGAGGTCCGCTACGACAGCGACGGCAACCCGATCACCTCCAACCTCGCCGACTACGCGTTCATCTCGGCTGCCGAGCTGCCCAGCTTCGAGATCGTGCACATGGAGACCCCGACGCACCTCAACCCGTTGGGTGCGAAGGGCATCGGCGAGAGCGGCACCATCGGCAGCACACCCGCCGTGCAGTCGGCTGTGATTGATGCGGTCAGCCACCTCGGTGTGCGCCACATCGACATGCCCTGCACCTCCCAGAAGGTGTGGGCCGCCATCCAGGCCGCCGCCAACTGACGACGGCGGCGGGGCGCTGATCGGCAGGTCGAGGTGGGAGAACCGCTTAGATCGTGCCTGTTCTGTTGCTCTTACTCGAGTGCCAAGCGATGAAGCTGACGACGAACAGCGCCGCAGCCAGGCCTAGCAAGGGGATGGAGCCGAACATCGACGCGCCAACTAGGGCAATGAGGCCAACGTTGGCCAGAACCACGCTGGCCGTCCGCCATGCGTAGGTGATCGTTCGCTGGCCGAATCGAGCCGTGCGAACGAGAAGCCACGCCACCAAGCCTCCCGCCAGCAGCGCCGCGAGCCAGATCGACATGACGGCGGTCGGGCCCCGGTGCGCATCGACATCGTCCGCCTCGTTGGTCCACGTGCACGTCGGACCTGGAGGAAGTAGTGACCAGCTCAACTCTCCGTACGTCGAATCTCCGCGCTCGCAATACCCCCAGTCGAGACCAAGAATCAGCATCAACCAGGCAAGCCCGATGAGGAGAACAGAGACCCAGCCCAGCACGGCCAACCCGGCGAAGATCCGCAATGGAACCAGACGGTTGGCCGTTGGCGCGGTTTCAGACTCCCTCCGCCCTGCATCTGCCACGCGGCGTATGGTGCCCGGTAGCAGCGCAGAATGCAACGAGTGGCACGCAAATCTCCTGATCTGCGCACCCCCTTGCCTGACCGTCCGGATCAATCCGAAAGAACTCTGTAACACCCCCTGAGTACAGTTGTTCGTATGGATGTCACGGCGGTGATCGATCGAGTTCGGGCGGTGTCGGCGGTACGCGCCGCGGCCGACGCGGACCGATCAGCGCTCGAGGGCGGGTTGCGGTCGATTGCAGTGGTGCGGTCGTGGTTGACGGCGGCGGAGGCCGACCTTGCCTCACGTTTGGCGAGGTGCGCGTCGTTTCCCGAGCAGGCGATTGCCGAGGCGGGCCGGGGGTCGCAGAGCGACGCGGCTCGGGTGTTGGAGCGGTCTGGCACGTTGGGTGCAGCGCCAGCGTTGGCCGACGCGTTGGACGACGGTTCCGTCACACCGGGGCACGTCGACGCGGTGACCAAGGTGGCCAAGGGTCTCGATGGTGCGGCGCGTGGGAAGTTGTTGGAGCGGGCGGACCGGTTGGTCGGCGTGGCCAAGCATGGCTCGGTGTCGAACTTTCGGAAGCGGTTGGAGCGCGAGGCCGACAGCCTGCGCGCGGATGATCGGTCAGAGCGCTTCGAGCGTCAGCAGCGTGCGGCGCGGTTGCGTCGGTGGATCGATGCGGACGGCATGTGGTGTCTGTCAGGGCGGTTCGATCCGCTCACCGGGGTCCGGTTGAATGCTCGGTTGCAGGCGGAGATCGAGGCGGCGTTCGCCGAGTCGGTGCCGGAGAGTTGTCCGGACGATCCGCTGGCCAAGAGCGAGTTTCTTGCCGCGTGCGCGCTGGCGCGGATCATCAACGACGGTGGTGCTGCGCAGCGCCCGGGTCGCCCTGAGTTCGTCGTGGCGATCGAAGCGAACGACGACACAGCGAACGACGACGAAGCCGGCACTCACATGTCCGAGGCCCAGTCGACGGGCGGGGGCGGGCATCGCCCTCGGGCCGACTGGGGATTGCCGGTGGAGATTCCGTGGTCGGTGCTGGTCGAGTTGTTCGGTGACGGCGACGTGCACCCGGTGATCGTGCGCAACGGGGTGGTGCTCTCTGCGCCCGGCGAACTGAATCTGGGCCGCAGCACGCGCCTCGCGAACCGGGCACAACGCCGTGCACTGCGAGCGCTGTACGCCACGTGTTCAATCCCTGGATGTGAGACCCGGTTCGATCACTGCAAGATCCATCACGTCCGCTGGTGGCGCCACGGCGGCCGGACTGATCTGCAGAACCTCCTGCCACTGTGTGTGCACCACCACACTCGGGTGCATCGCGACGGCTGGATCCTGGCGTTGAGCACCGACCGTCGACTGACCCTGCGATTACCCGACGGCACCGTCCACAACACTGGGCCACCGGGTCGTCGTGCGGCATGACGGCCCGCCGCATCGCCGGTCCCGTCTCTCCGGTCAAAGAACGAATCGCTCGTCTGATGTATCTTTGACAAGCGGATCACTTGCGGTACGCTGCATCGCATGATTGATCGACAACGCCTTGCCACCCTGCATGCCATCGAGGAGCAGCGTTTCATCGAAACGCACCCTCGCTCGGCGGAGATGGCGGCGCAGGCGCGCACGAACCTGCTCGGTGGCGTGCCGATGGCGTGGATGACGCGTTGGCCCGGCGCGTTCCCGCTGTTCTTCGACGAGGCGCACGGGGCTCGCTTCAGCGACGTCGACGGGCACGAGTACGTGGACTTCTGCCTCGGCGACACCGGCGCGATGACCGGCCACGGGTTGCCGCAGGTGGCGGAGGCGTTGCACCGCCAGGCCTCGAAGGGGATCACCACTATGCTGCCCAGCGGCGACGCCGCCTGGGTGGGCGCGGAGCTCGCCCGCCGCTTCGGCTTGCCCGCGTGGCAGATGGCGATGACCGCCACCGACGCGAACCGGTTCGTGCTGCGTTTCAGCCGCTTCCTCACGGGGCGTTCCAAGATCCTCGTGTTCGACTGGTGCTACCACGGCAGCGTCGACGAAACGCTCGTGACGCTCGACGCCAGCGGCCGGCCCGTCGCCCGCCAGGGCAACATCGGCCCCCAGGTCGACCCTGCCGTCACCACCGTGGTCGTGCCGTTCAACGACATCCCTGCGCTGGAAGCTGCACTCGCTACGGGCGAGATCGCGTGCGTGCTGGCCGAGCCGGCACTCACCAACATCGGCATCGTGCTGCCCGACCCCGGCTTCCACGATGCGCTGCGCTCGCTCACCCGCAAATACGGCACGCTGTTGGTGATCGACGAGACGCACACCATCTGCGTCGGGCCTGGCGGCGCGACTGCGGCGTGGGGCCTGCAGCCCGACTTCTTCGTGATCGGCAAGACGATCGGCGGTGGAATGCCCGCCGCGGCCTACGGCTGCACCGCCGAGATCGCCACCCGTATCAATGCGCTGCTGGCCGACAAGAGCGTCGACACCAGTGGCGTCGGCGGCACCCTCACCGGCAACGCGCTGGCCATGGCCGCCGTGCGCGCCACCCTCTCGACCACCTTGTGCGAGGCAGACTTTGCGCACATGATCCCGCTCGCCACCCAGTGGGCCGACGGCGTGCAGGCCACGATCGACGAGTTCGGTCTGCCGTGGAACGTGCAGCAGCTCGGCGGCCGCGCAGAGTACTGGTTCTGCCCGCCGCCGCGCGACGGCGCTGCAGCGGCTGCCGCGGTGGACCACGAGCTCGATGCGTTCATGCATCTCTGGGCCGTGAACCGCGGCGTCCTGCTGACGCCGTTCCACAACATGGCGCTGATGTCGCCGCACCACACCGCCGACGACGTGAAGCTCCATGGTGAGGTGTTCCGCGAGGCCGTGGAACACTTGTTGCGATGAGCGTCTTTCACAGCCTGCGGGGCCAGGTCGCGCTCGTCACCGGCGCCGGCAGTGCCCATGGCATCGGGTTCGCGATCGCCCGCGCGTTGGCCGAGGACGGCGCCGCGGTCGTGTTGTCGTCCACCACCGAACGCATCGAGGAGCGCGTCGCCGAACTGGTCGGCGAAGGCCACGCCGCCACCGGCGTCGTTGCTGATCTGATGCAGGCCGGTAGCTGCGAGCGGGTGGTGGCCACAGCGCTGGAGGTTGCCGGGCGGCTCGACATCTGCGTCAACAACGCGGGGATGATCGCGGTCGGGATGGACGGCACTGCCGTCGACTTGGAAGGCACCACCGACGCCGAGTGGCACGACGCCATTCAACGCAACCTCACCACCTGCTTCGCCGTCACTCGGGCGGCCGTGACGATCATGCGCCGCCACGGCTACGGCCGCATCGTCAACATCGCCAGTACATCCGGGCCGGTGCAGGCGTTCCACGGCCACGTCGCCTACCACGCGGCGAAGGCGGGAATGCTCGGACTCACCCGAGCCGTCGCACTCGAGACCGCCGGCGCAGGCATCACCTGCAACGCAGTGGCTCCCGGTTGGATCGCCACCGGCTCACAACTGCCCGGTGAGCAGGTGGCAGGCTCGCTCACCCCGATGGGCCGGTCGGGTACACCGCTGGAGATTGCCTCGGCAGTGCGTTACCTGGCCGACCCCACTGCGAGCTACATCACCGGCCAACTGCTGGTCATCGACGGCGGCAACTCGCTGCCCGAAGATCGCTCTTGGCGGCCATGAGCGCGACACAGGCAGACGCAACCAGGGTCGCGCTGGTCACCGGTGCGGCCGGTGGCATCGGCGGCGCGGTTGCGGAACGGTTCCTGCTCGGTGGCTGGCACGTCGCCGCTGTCGACCTCCAGCCCGTCGCCACCACCGACGGGCTGCTGGCGATCGTCGCCGACCTGCAGATGGTCGCCGACTGCCGCGCTGCCGTCGAGCAGGCGGCTGCATGGGGTGGCCGGATCGACGCCGTGGTCAATGCCGCCGGCGTGTGGACGCAAGGCCCGAGTGCGCAGACCACCGAGGCGGAGTGGGATCGCGTGCTCGGGGTGAACCTGAAGGGGCTGTACTTCGTCACCTCGGCCGCCATCCCCCACCTCACCGCGACCGAGGGCTGCGTCATCAACCTGTCCAGCGACGCAGGGATCCAGGGCAACGCCGGCGCCGCGGTGTACTGCGCGTCCAAGGGTGGCGTCAGCATCCTCACCAAGGCACTCGCGCTGGAGCTTGCACCCCACTGCATCCGAGTGAACGCGGTGTGCCCGGGCGACGTCGATTCGCCGATGCTGCGCGGGCAGGCCGCCGTGTACGCCGCCGACGATCAGCAGGGCTACCTCGACCGGCTCCTCGCCGGGTACCCGCAAGGCGCACGCGCCCGGTTCATCCGCCCCCAGGAGATCGCCGAGATCATCTGGTTCCTCGCCCAGCCTGCGGCGGCGCCGATCACCGGCGCCAACATCTCCGCCGACTTCGGCTTGTCCGCAGGCACGACATGACCACGCAGATCCCCCTCGACGATCTCGATCGCCAGTTGATCGACGCCCTGCAGCGTGACGGCCGCGCCAGCTACGCCGACCTCGCCGAGCTGATCGGTCTCTCCCCTGCTGCCACCAGGCTGCGCGTGGCACGCCTGCTCGATGCGGGCGTCGTGCAGGTGGTCGGGGTCACCGACCCGCTCGCCCTGGGTTACCCGGTGATGGCTGCGCTCGGCGTGCGCGTGGAGCGCAACGTACGCGCGGTCGCTGATCGCATCGCCGACATCAAGGGTGTCATCTATGTCGTGTTCACCAGCGGCTCGTTCGATCTGCTCGTGGAGGTGCTGTGCGAGGACAGCGCACGCCTGCTGGCGGTGATCGACGACGAGATCCGCAGCATCGACGACGTGCGCAGCGTGGAGAGCTTCACCTACTTCGGCATCCACACCCACCGGTTCGTGTGGGGCACGCGCTAGGTCGGTCGCAACCGGCATGAACGAGTTGCAATCGAGTGTTCAGCATGCTTAACATTGGGGCATGGGCGCAGCATTCCTCATCACACTCCGCGAAGGCCTCGAAATCTCGATCGTTCTGGCGATCCTCGTCGGGTACCTCGTCAAGACCGATCGGAAGTCGCAGCTCGGCTCAGTCTGGCTCGGTGCCGCCATCGCAACAGTCGTCTGCCTGATCGCCGGCGTTGCCGTCCACCTGGCCACCGACGGTCTCGAAGGAAAGGGCGAGCAGGCTGTCGAAGGGGCGCTCGCACTGAGCGCCGCCCTCGTTCTCACCTACATGATCATCTGGATGAGCAAGAATGCTCGGACGATGGGCAGCCACCTGCGCACTCAGGTCGACGGCGCGCAGACCGCAGGCGCCCTCGCCCTCGTCGCCTTCATCGGCGTCGCTCGCGAGGGCTTCGAGACCGTGCTGTTCCTGCTCGGCGCAGAGACCGGCGACTCGTCGGGCACTGCCGTCGTCTTCGGCGGCCTCGTCGGTCTGGTGATCAGCGCCGCCATCGGTTACCTGATCTACGTCGGCGGCTCGCGAATCGATCTCCGCAAGTTCTTCCGCTACACCGGCGTGCTACTGATCCTCTTCGCCGCCGGGCTCTTTGGCAAGGCTTTCCACGAGTTCCGCGAGCTGCTCGGCTTCGAGGACGGTTGGCTGATCGACCCGATGTGGCGAGTCACCGACGGTCCGCTGGCCTCGGGCGTGGTCCACGACTTCGTCAAGGGCTTGTTCGGCTGGTCCCCGGATCCCGAGCGCATCCGCGTCCTCGCGTACTTCGCGTACGTGATCCCTGCGCTGGTGTGGTTCCTGCGCCCGGGTCCGGCTGTTGCCGCCCCGGCCGCGACCGAACCCGCCGCCTCCGCCACCGTCTGACAATCTCGCGCGCTATGCGGCAGATGAGTGGTTCAGCTGTGCAAGTGCGGGCCGGCGTCAGCCGTGCCGATCGGCGCCGCCGCTCTGGCCATCAGCACCGCCGCTGCGAGGCCCGTGGAGATCGGTACTGCCGCTACCAGGCCGATGCTGCCGACCAGAGTGCGCACGATCTCCACGGCGACCTGCTCGCGCATCGCAGTGCTGGCGATCGCCTCGCGCACCTCGGTGAACAGCAGCAGCAGCGGCAGCGCAGCCCCGACGTAGGCGAGGAACAACGTGTTGACAGTGGACGAGATGTGATCACGGCCGATCACCAACGCCGATCGGTACAGCTCACGGAACGAGAGATCGGGGTTGGCGCGGTGCAGCTCGCCGACCGCCGAAACCTGCGTGACCGTGACGTCGTCGAGCACCCCGAGCGCGCCGATGACCACGCCCGCGAGCAGCAGGCCACGAGGGTCGACGTTGACGCCCAGCGCGTCGAGGAACAGCGAGTTCTCGTCACTGAGACCGGTCAACGTCGTGAGCTCGATGAAGACCCACGCCAGCACACCGGTGAGGGTGAGCGCCGCCAGCGTGCTGAGCAGTGCGACGTTCGTTGCTGCGCCGAACCCGTGCGCGAGGTACAGCGAGGCGAACGCGATCACCGATGCGCCGACGATCGCCACCATCACGGGATTCATGCCCTCCAGAAGCGCGGGCAGCACGAACATGACCAGAACAGCGATGCTGAGTGCGAGCCCGGCCAGCGCCCCGACGCCGCGCCACCGGCCGAGCGCGACGACTGCGACCACGAACAGCACGACCAGCAGCCACATCGAGCTCGCCCGCTCGTAGTCGGCGAAGTTGTAGACCGTCGAACCGTCGGCGAGGACGGTTTCGGTGAGGACCAGCGTGTCGCCGATCTCCGGCTGGCGAAGATCGGAGCCGGTGATCCCCTGCTCCAGCACGGCCTGCTCGCCGCGGTTCGCCCCCGTCGTCAGCTGGATCGTCAGCCGGCGGCACTCGATCAGGTCTTCCACCGCCGTGCCGGTGCAGGCCCCCACCTCGACCGCGACGACGCTGCCGTGCACCGTCGGATCGGTGCGGTAGCCACTGCCAGTTCTGGCCGATGGCCACAGCAGCAGCAGACCAATGAGCGTTGCGAGCGCCCACGCCGCGACCGTCACCCACAGCGTGCGCTCTATCCGTGCACTCGCCTGCCAACCATCGACATGCCCATGGGAGTGACCGTGCGAGCGACCCGAGTTCATCGCGGTGAGGTTACGCCCACTCGCACGCGGCGCCCGATTTGGTGCATGATGGGCGAGCCAACTGGGGGCACCACGCGGTGAGTTGACGGACGACGACGACAAAGGGGTACCACGTGAAGATTTCAGTGACCGTCAATGGCACGGTTCACGACAGCGAGGTCGAGCCACGCACGCTGCTCGTGCACTACCTGCGCGAGACATTGGCACTCACCGGCACCAACATCGGCTGCGACACTTCGTCGTGCGGTGCGTGCAGCGTCCACTTCGATGGCGAGGCCGTGAAGAGCTGCACCCTGCTGGCGGTGCAGGCCGACGGTGCCGAGATCACCACCATCGAGGGCATGGCCGTTGACGGCGTCCTGCACCCGATGCAGGAGGCCTTTCGCCAGAACCACGGGCTGCAGTGCGGCTTCTGCACGCCCGGCATGGTGATGGCGGCCACGAGCTTGTTGCGGGAGAACCCGAACCCCACCGAGGACGAGGTGCGCATCGGGCTGGAAGGCAACCTGTGCCGCTGCACGGGTTACCA
The DNA here is from genome assembly GCA_043721915.1 of Ilumatobacteraceae bacterium. GTDB lineage: Bacteria > Actinomycetota > Acidimicrobiia > Acidimicrobiales > Ilumatobacteraceae > UBA668. The sequence goes on from JAYSPV010000082.1 coordinate 67,720, forward strand.
CAACATCGTCAAGTCGGTCCTGGCCTGCGCTACAGCGAACGGAGCAAGCAAGTGATCCCCGCAGCATTCGACTACGTCCGTGCCGGATCGGCGGCAGAGGCGATCAGCCTCATCGGGCAGCACGGCGAGGATGCCAAGTTCCTCGCCGGCGGCCACAGCCTGTTGCCGTTGATGAAGTTGCGCCTCGCCTCGCCGAGCGTGCTGGTCGACATCGGCCGGGTCAGCGATCTCAGCTACATCCGTGACGCCGGCGATCACATCGCGATCGGCGCCCTCACCCGGCACATGGATGTCGAGAACAGCACACTCCTCAAGGAGCACGTGCCGCTGCTGGCCCATGCGGCCGGCTACGTCGGCGACCCGCAGGTGCGTCACCGCGGCACGATGGGTGGCACGATTGCCCACGCAGATTCGGCCAGCGATCTTCCGGCCACCACGCTGGCACTCGGCGCCACCTACGTGGCGCAGGGCCCCAACGGCACCCGCGAGATCGCTGCGACGGACTTCTACCACGGCTTTCTCACCTCGGCGCTCGAGCCCGACGAGATGCTCACCGAGGTGCGCGTCCCGAAGATGGGCGGCGCCGGCTGGAGCTTCCAGAAGTTCGTCCGTCGCGCCCAGGACTGGGCGATCGTGGGCGTGGCTGCCTGGCACGGCAACGGTGGCAGCGGCGTCGCGCTCGTCAACATGGGTAGCACTCCGATCCTCGCGACCAGCGTGTCGGCTGCCCTGGCCGGCGGGGCGTCGATCGCCGACGCCGCCCAGTTGGCGGCGGCGGAGGCCGAGCCGCAGAACGACCTCAACGCGAGCCCGGAGTACCGCACGCACCTTGCCAAGGTGCTGGTGCGCCGCGCCCTCGAGGAAGCTGCCGGGTAGCCACAGAGTGCGGAAAAGGTGGTTGGGGGTGCACTGAACGGAGCATGAACGGTGGGTAGCGTGGGCAACCATGTCGACCACCAGCGAGGCACCGACGTTCGTGGCACCCGTGCCCGGCCGTTCGCTGAAGTCGGTCGTGCCGATCGACATCCTCCAGCCGGTGCGGCTGGTCGCGATGCTCAGTTACCTCGTCGTCTACTTGCTGTGGTTGCGCCTCAAAGGCCTCCCGGTCGACCGCATCTCGGTCGCCATCAGCGTCGGCATCTTCCTGGTCTGCGCGTTCGTCGGCCGCAGCTGGCGGACGTGGGGCATCCTGCTCATCGATTCCGTCCTGTACTGCGTGATGTGGCTCGCCTACGAGAAGACGCGTGGCGCCGCCGACAACGGTTTCGAGGTGTTCGGCCTGTTCCAGGTCGGGCCGTACCCGTTGCAGGTGGAATCGATGCGCAACATCGATCGGGTGATGTTCTTCGGCAACGACCCGAACGTGGTGCTGCAGAACCACTTCTGGGAGCGCTCGGTGCGCTGGTACGACTACATCGCATCCACCACGTACATGACCCACTTCGTGTTCCCGATCATCGCGATGGCGGTGCTGTGGGTGCTCAGCCATCGTCAGTGGACTCGTTTCATGAAGCGGTTCGCAACGCTGTTGGGTGTTGCCTGCCTGATGTTCGTCCTGTTGCCGACCGCACCACCGTGGATGGTCGGCGATCCGAAGTTTCCGTACCGGCTGATCCCCGAGCTGCATCGCAATGCCGGCCGCGGCTTTCGTGACATGGGCTTCAAGGGCTTCACCAACGACTACAAGATCCAGCTCAGCAACGGCAACGGGGTGGCGGCAATGCCGTCGCTGCACGCCTCGTTCGCGCTGATCGTGCCGCTGTTCTTCATGCAGTGGATCAGGCAGTGGTGGGTCAAGGCAGTGCTGTTCCTGTTCCCCATCACGATGCTCGCCGCGCTGGTGTACCTCGGTGAGCACTGGGTGATCGACGGCTTGGTGGGCTGGGGCATCACCTTCGGCGCCTTCTGGTTCTGGAACCGGATGGAGCAGCGCAGCCGCGAGACCCGCAGCCGCACGGCTCGCCTTGCACTGGGCAACCCGATCGACGGCGACGGGCTCCAGCGGGCAGCGACATGATCGACCCACCCAAGGTGCTGCTGGAGCTCTCGTTCCTGAACGCCGTCGCACAGACGGACCACCCCGATCATCACGCGGCGACAGCCGAGTACGTGCGCCTGGTCGACGCGTACGAGCGCGAGAAGGTGCTACTCGTCGCCGTCAGCGACCACCTCCAAGGCTTCTTCGACATGCAGCACCCGCTGCGCCAGATCGGCCTGCGTCGCCGAGGAGTCTTCGCACCGGTCGACTTCCTGTGGGTGGGGTTCCAACATCGGCGGGTCGCTCGCCGATCGACGATGGCCGCAGATCCGCAGCTTGCCCTCACTCTGGTGATGGCCCAACGCCATCGAATCGGCCGGCTGGCCACCTTCGATCGACGGTTCGACGAGTACCAGTTCGAGATCCTGCCAGCCACTGCCAACGTCGTGCCCGACAGCTAACCTGGCGACACATCGCCGATACCTGACTGATGGTGACACCATGTCGTTCAACCTTGACGACGAAGATTCGCACGTCCACACGTTCCACCTGGATGCGATTGCAGATGCAGACCCGTACCCGTACTGGTACGAGGATGCCGACGAGCCAGACAGCAACCCGACGCTGGTGCGCACCGAGAGCTGCGACCTGTGCGTCGTCGGCGGCGGCTACAACGGGCTGTGGACGGCGATCATCGCCAAGGAGCGCGACCCCAGCCGCGATGTGATCCTGATCGAGGCGCACGAGGTCGGCTCCGCAGCCAGCGGCCGCAACGGCGGGTTCATGGAGAGCAGCCTCACGCACGGTGTCGCCAACGGCCAGGAGCGCTTCCCGCAGGAGCTGCCGCTGCTCGAGGAGCTGGGGCTGAAGAACCTCAACGACATCGAATCCGCTATTGAGCGGTACAACATCGACTGCGACTACGAGCGCACCGGTGTGATCGACATCGCCACCACGTTCCACTCACCCAGCTACCTGGATGAACTGCGCGACGACTACACACAGCTGCGAGCGCTGGGCCAGAAGGTGGAGTGGCTGGATCAGGCGGCGATGCAGGCACAGGTCAACTCCCCCACCTACACCGGCGGCCTGTGGCGCAAGGATCGGGCCGCGATCGTCGACCCTGCTCGCCTGGCGTGGGGCCTGAAGAGCGCGGCGATGTCGCTGGGCGTACGGATCTACGAGGACACCAAGGCCACCAGCATCGAGAAGGACGGCGTGGGTGTGCTGATCAACACCCCGCTTGGCCGCATCCGCGCCGGCAAGGTGGCGTTGGCCACCAACGCGTCCAAGCCGTTGCTCAAGCGGGTCAGCCACTACATCGCGCCCGTGTACGACTACTGCATGGTCACCGAGCCACTCTCCAGCGCGCAGTTGGCCGAGATCGGTTGGCGGGGCCGCCAGGGCCTCAGCGACATCAGCAACCAGTTCCACTACTACCGGCTCACCGAGGACAACCGCATCCTGTGGGGCGGCTACGACGTGATCTACTACCTCGGCGGGAAGATGAACACCGAGTTCGAGAGCCGGCCCGAGACCTGGGCCAAGCTCAGCAAGCACTTCTTCGACACCTTCCCGCAGCTGGAAGGGCTCAAGTTCACTCATGCCTGGGGCGGCGCGATCGACACGTGCAGCCGGTTCTGCGTGTTCTGGGGCCGCGGCATGCAGGGCCGGGTCGCCTACTCGGTGGGCTACACCGGTCTCGGCGTCGCCTCCACCCGCTTCGGGGCCGAGGTCATGCTCGACATGCTCGACGGCAAGCGCAGCAAGGCCACCCAGACCGACTTCGTCAAGAGCAAGCCGATCCCCTTCCCGCCCGAGCCGTTCCGTTTCATCGGCATCCAGGCAACCCGCTACTCGCTCGATCGGGAGGACAAGACCGGCAAGCGCAACCTGTGGTTGCGCAGCCTCGATCGCTTCGGTCTCGGCTTCGACAGCTAGGGCGGCTCAGGCCCGCTGTAACACCACGATACTGCGTGGCATCAGCGTGATCGAGCGTTCGCCGCGCGCTGCGGGGTCGGCGGTGGCAACGGCCGGCAACCACTCCCCCGGCTCCTGGATCTCGAAAGTCAGCTGCTCCCACCATGCGTTGACCATCACATAGAGGCCGCTGGCGCACCATGCGATCGATCTCGAGTACGGCGCCTCGTCAACCTCGCCGCAGCAGCCGTAGAATCGGAAGCCGGTAGGTGGGTGGTCACGACGCAGTCGCACCAGCGACGTGATGAACTGGGTGAGCTCGTGGAACGAGCGCGCACGCGACCAGTCCACCCAGGTCAGCGGTCCGTCGACGTTGTACGGGTTGTCGTGCCCGCCCTGAGTGCGAGCGAACTCGTCACCCATCACCCACATCGGCGTTCCTGCCGACAACAGCAGCACCGCGACATGGTTCTTGAGTTGTTGCAGCCGCAGCTCGGGCCCTGTGTCCCACGAGCGGTGACGGTCGCTGGTGACGAGGGTGAGGTCGTGCAGCGTCAACCCGTCGTGCGCGGTGAGGAAGTTGACCGTGCGCGCCGCCCCGTCCGGGCCGAAGAGGTCCGGGCTGCCCTGCACACGCTCGCGAACGGCGCCCACCAGCCCACCCTCGCCGCGCAGGAAGCCACGCACGTCGTCGCGGAAGCGGTCGTTCCACTGCAGCCAATCTGCCGGCCACACCGGTGAGCCGACCTGATACGAACCCATGTCCCACGGCTCCGCGATCAACACCACGCCCCGCCCCGCTGCCCACTCGCTGATCATCCGCACCAGTTCGCCGCCGTCGCGGGTGAGCAGTGAGGCGAGGTCGAAACGGAAGCCGTCGATGCCCAGATCGGCGTAGCGGTCGAGGGCTTCGATCACCAGTTGGCGGACGTACAGGTCGGCGGGGTCGATGTCGTTGCCGCAACCGCTGTCGTTGGTGTACTCACCGTCGGCGGTGTGCCGGTAGACGTGCGCGTTGTCGAGGCCCGCCAGGCTGTACGTGGGCATGTCGGCGTCGCCCTCGCCGGTGTGGTTGAACACGACGTCGAGCCAGACGTGCATCGCGCGGTCGTGCGCTGCCGCTACCAGGTCGGCCAGCTCCTCGGCTGCGCGGTCAGGCTCGGCTGCGTACAGCCGATGGACTGCGCCCCACACCAGCGGCATGTAGCCCCAATAGTTGTCGGCCGGGTCGAACGGGTGCACCGGCATCAGCTCGATCACGTTGACGCCGATGGCGGCCACATGATCGAGGTGCTCGATGCAGCCCTGGAACGTCTGACCGAAGCCGCGAGCGTGCAACTCGTACACCACCGGCCCGGCCGTCAGTGGCTCACCCTGCGGGCGACGCCCCCAGGCATCTCGGACGACGCTACGGGGGCCGGTGGGGGTGACCAGCAGGTCGCGACAGCTGGGGTCGAGTAGCGGCGGGCCGTCATCGACCTGGATCCAGTAGTGGTCGCCGACCGCAGCGCGGAACTCTGCCACCCAGCGGGCCCCGTCGGCTCGCGCGGCCACCGAGGACACCTCGTTCGGCACCCGCCCGGAGCGGACGAAGACCGCGACTCGTGCGGCCACCGGGGCGTGGATTCGTAGCTCGCGAAGTTCGTCCATCGAGCACCAGCTTGCCATCCGGCCCTAACCTGACGCGCAATGGCCACGCAGCCCAACTCACCCGCCGAAGTCGCGCACGCCCTCAGCCTGCACGGCTACATCCCCGATGATGGCTTGGCCACCTCGGTCTTCCTGGCGATGACGCTTCGTCGCCCGCTACTGCTGGAGGGTGAACCCGGGGTCGGCAAGACGGAAGTCGCAAAGGTGCTCAGCCGCTGGACCGGAGGCGAGCTGATCCGCCTGCAGTGCTACGAGGGCATCGACGTCTCCCAAGCGGTCTACGACTGGGACTACAGCCGCCAACTGCTCCACCTGCGCGCCGCGGAGGCCACCGGTGAATCACTGGGCCTCACCACCAGCGCGCTCGAGCAGCAGCTGTACAACGAACGCTTCCTGCTCAAGCGCGCACTGCTGCAAGCGATCGATCACACCGGCGACACACCACCGGTCCTGCTGATCGACGAGATCGACCGCGCCGACGACGAGTTCGAGGCCTACCTGCTGGAAGTGCTGTCGGAGTACCAGATCACGGTGCCCGAGATCGGCCGCTTCAGCGCGGTTCGCCCGCCGATCGTGGTGCTCACCTCCAACCGCACCCGCGACGTGCACGACGCACTGAAGCGACGCTGCCTCTACCACTGGGTCGAGCACCCGGACTTCGAGCGCGAGGTCCGCATCGTGCGCATGCGCGTGCCACAGGCGCTGGATCGGCTGGCCCGCCAGGTGGCCGGCGCGGTGGAAGCGTTGCGGACGCTCAACCTGTACAAGCCACCAGGGGTCGCCGAAACGATCGACTGGGCACAGGCACTGGCTGCGCTCGGGCGAACCGAGCTCGACGAAGGCGTCGTCGAGGCCACCCTGGGTGCGGTGTTGAAGTACCGCGAGGATCAGGACCGAACCCGCCAACACGGCATCGCCGATCTCGTCAAGCATGCGTTCGAGCGTGGCTTCCAGTCATCGTGACGCACACGCCCGCTGAGAAGATTGCGGTCACCTTCGCTCGCGTGCTGCGTGGGGCGGGCCTACGCGTCCCGATGGGCAGCGTGCTCACCTTCGTCGATGCTCTCGGCCAGGTCGGCCTCGACGACCGCGACCAGGTCTACTGGGCGGGACGCGCCACCCTCGTGCGTAAGCCCGAGGACATCGAGCTGTACGACCGCTCGTTCGCGGTGTTCTGGCTGGCCGCCGCCGGGGGCGTCGACGAGACGGCGCACGATACGCTGCAGATCACGCTTGCGGTCGACGACGACAGCGACGAGGAAGGCGACGACGCCTCCGACGACAGCACCCAAGCCGACGACACACCACACCTGGTCCTGCGTTTCAGTCCGATGGAGGTGCTGCGCCACAAGGACTTCGCTCAGTACACCGACGACGAAATACGTCTTGCCCAGGACCTGATGACCCAGCTGCGGTTCATCGGCCCACCGCGCCGATCGTTCCGCTACAGCGCGGCCCGCAGCGGCCGGCGGCCGGACCTGCAGGCCACGGTTCGAGCCTCGCTGCGGGCGGGCGGCGAGCCGATCCGTCGCCACTGGCGCGAGCCGGGCGAACGACTGCGCCGGCTGGTGCTGCTGCTCGACATCTCCGGCTCGATGGAGCCGTACGCACGGGCCATGCTGCGCTTCGTGCACGCGGCGGTGTCCGGGCGCCAACGGGTGGAGGCGTTCGCCATTGGCACCCGCCTGACGCGCATGACCAAGGAGCTGCACAGCCGCGACCCCGACACGGCCCTGGCTGCCGCCAGCCAGCGGGTGCACGACTGGAGCGGTGGCACGCGCCTGGGCGATTGCCTGCGGGTGTTCAACGACCAATGGGGTGTGCGCGGCATGGCCCGCGGTGCGATCGTCGTGATCCTCAGCGACGGATGGGACCGCGGCGATCCGCAGGTGTTGGCGGATCAGATGCAGCGCCTGCAACGGATCTCGTACCAGACCGTGTGGGTCAATCCACTAAAGGTCACCCCGGGGTATGCGCCGCTCGCGCGAGGCATGGCCGCTGCGCTGCCGTTCGTCGACGACTTCGTCGAAGGCCATAGCCTGGTCGCCATGCACGAGTTGGCACGGGTGATCGCCGGGGCACCGCAGCGCCGGCAGTCGGCGGTTGCACGATGAAGGAACTGATCGACGACATCGACCGCTGGCGCGCCGCCGGCGCCCGCGTCGCCATCGCCAGAGTGGTCGACATCGAAGGTTCAGGGCCTCGCGAGCCGGGGGCTGCAATGGCCGTCAACGAGCACGGCGAGGTGGCCGGCAGCGTCAGTGGCGGTTGCGTCGAGAGCGCGGTCGTGTCCGAGGCGCTGGCCATCCTGCACGGCGAGGCCCCGGCTCGCATCGTCACGTTCGGCTACAGCGACGACGAGGCGTTCGCCGTCGGCCTCACGTGCGGGGGCATCATCCGGCTGTTCATCGAGCCGCTGGATTGGTGAACGTGCTGTACGACGCCTTGCGCGCCCACATCCTGGCGCAGGACCCGGTGGCCCTCGTCACGATCATCGACGGGCCGGGCATCGGCAGCAAGCTGCTGGTCACGACCGACGCAACGCCGCTGGGCACTCTCGGCGGCGCCGAGCTCGACCGCATTGCCGCACGCGATGCGCTGGCCGAGCTCGAAGCGGGGCGCAGCGGCATCCGACACTACGGGCCCAACGGCGAGACCACACCGGAGGACCTGGCCGGCACACCAACGGTCGCCGCGTTCATCGAGAGCTGGGCGCCGCCACCGCAGATGTGGATCTTCGGGGCCGTGGATTTCACTGCCGCACTGGCGAAGGTCGCCAAGCTGCTCGGCTACCGGGTGACGGTCTGCGATGCCCGCGAGATCTTCGCCACCCGGCGCCGCTTCCCGATGGCCGATGAGGTCGTCGTCTCCTGGCCGGGGCCCGTGTTCGCCGAGCGCGGCGGCGACCTCAGCCCCCGTGACGCGGTCTGCATCCTCACCCACGACCCGAAGTTCGACGTGCCGGCGGTGCAGGGCGCGCTGGCCACCGCAGCCGGCTACATCGGGGTGATGGGCAGCAGGACGACGCACGCCAAGCGACTGGAACGCCTTGCGGAGGTGGGCATCGATCGGCCCGAGCAACTGCGACGGCTGATGTCGCCGATCGGGCTCGATCTCGGCGCCCGCACCCCGGAGGAGACAGCGGTGTCGATCTGCGCCGAGATCATCGCCAGCCGCACCGGCCGCGCCGCGCCGTCATTGCGCGGCGCGAGCGGGCCGATCCACGGCTGACGGCTGGCCGGGGGTGCCGACGTTCAGCCGATCGGGTTGCCGAACCGAGCCGAGTCGGCCTTGCGCTTGGAGATGAACGAAACCTCCACGGTGCGACCGGTGAACGGCGAGTGGATG
>JAYSPV010000083.1:0-20228 GCA_043721915.1 Ilumatobacteraceae bacterium
ATCGAGGGGCACTTCGTAGCGTTGGCCATCGGGCCCGGCAACGGTGGCCGTGGCGATGGCGCCGTCGGGGAAGTTGCCGCTGCCCTCAATGGTGATGTGCAACCGACCGTTGGCGACCTGGGCCTGTGCCGCGCCTGCAGAGTCGCCCTGCTGGAAGGTGCTCTTGACGACGCGGCTCCAGAAGTCGACGTAGCCGTCCCAGTTGGCCCAGCGCTGCGACCAGCCCTCACCGGCGTCGCTGGTCCAGCTGGCCACCTTGCCCAACCCGGCCTGCCAGCTGGCGAGCAGCGGGTCGCGGTCCGGGCCGATGCGCAGCATCGTGGTGGCGCCGGGCTTGGCGGTGGTGGCGACGTAGCCGAGCAGTTCTGGCGAGGCCGTCAACGGTGCAACCACCGGGTCGTTGGAGGTGACCTCCGGGAGGAAGTTTCCCTCGTTGATGAAGTCGCGGCTGGCGATCACAGCTTCCTCGGCCATGATCTGGGGCACATCGGCGAGGTTGGTGCCGGGGTAGTAGCGGCCGTGGCCGGCCACGGCGATCTTCTCCAGCGACGGCGCCGCACCCTCGCCGGTGGCGAGCACCGACACCGTGATGCCGTGTTCCTCGTACAGTTCGGCAGCACGGTCGGCCAGCTTGTCGATCAGCGCGACGTCGGTGAACCCGTCGGTGAACACGATGATGTGCTTGAGCTCGGCGTTGCTGGCGAGCAGCTTCTCGGCGGGCTCGTCGAGGGCGACCATCAGGTTCGTGTTGCCGTCGGGCCGCAGGCGGCCGAGACCCTCGTCTATCTCGCGCTGTGAGGGCAGCGTCTGCAGATCTATCACCCACTCGGTGCCGGCGGTCCAGGCCATCACTCCGATCTGGTCGTTCTGGGTCAGTGCTTCGATGGTCCGTTCGGCGGCAGCCCGCGAGATGTCGGTCTTGTTGATGCCGCCTTGGTCGACGCTGCTGTTCATCGCACCGTCGGCGCAGTGGCATGCGGCCATCGAGCCGGAGGTGTCGATCGAGAGCACCTCGGCGACGGTCTTGCGGCGCTTGGGGTCGAGGATCTCGCTGTCCACCGGCAGTAGCTCACTGAGCGGCGAGTCGCGGTAGCCGCCGACGCCGTAGCTGCGGGTTCCACCGATCGTGACCATGCCGCGGCCGAGGTCGCGCACTGCCACGGTGAGGGCTTCGATCTGCTCGCCGGTGAGCGAGGAGGCGGGCACGTCGACCAGCACGATGCCGGCGTAGGTGGCCAGGTTCTGGACGTCAGGAACCTCGGCGGGGCCGATCACCTTCGTGGCGACGCCGCCGGCCTGGAGCGCTGCCGACACGCCGTCGGCTTCGCCCGCGGTGCCTTCGACGACCAGTACCCGCGCCGGGCCATCCACGGGCACGGCGGCGAACGCGGCATCGTTGCGCGGCTGGGCATCGCCGGCGCTGGAGACGATCGCCTGGTAGCGCAGCACAGCTGCCGGTGTGTCGCCGGCGTTGTCGGTGAAGGTGACGACGTTGGCGCCGACGGTCAGCTGCACGTTCTGGCTACCGACCTCGTCGCCGTCGCGACGCAGCACCACGGTTGCATCGCCGGCCTGGGTTGCCTCCACGTTGACCCTGACGGTGATGCTGTCGCCGACACGGGCGAGTCGCGGTACATCGATGCTGACCACCGCGGCGTCTGCGCCGATCGAGGTGTCGATGGTGTGCACCTCGATCTGCACGTCGTCGCCGGCGAGCTGCTGTGCTTCGGCCAGTGCATCACCGCTGGTGACCCGACCGTCGCTGATGATCACCACACGGCGCTTCGCGTCGGAGGGCAGGACCGCCGAGCCGAGCCGCAGCGCAGTGGCGATGTCGGTGGCTGTTTCGTCGACGACCACTGCCGGGCCATCGAAGGTGGAGGACTGCTCCAGCACACGGTCGAGCCGTGCATCGCCGCCGAAGACCACGACAGCGCTCATCGCATCATCGGGCCGGGCGGCAAGGGACTGGTTGAGCCACTCGAGGGCTGCTGCTTCACCGGCAGGCCCTAGCGAGGCGGAGCCGTCGAGCACGTAGACAGTTGCCACCCGATCGCTGCTGCGCCGGATCGTGGGAGCGAACAGGGCGCCGATCAGCAACGCTGCGACGGCGATGCGAGCTGCAACCGCGATGCGCCACTGGCGGCGGCCGACGCCGAGCCGGCGCCACGCGAGCCAGCACTCCAGCGCCAGCAGCGCCAGCAGCGGATAGATGACCCACGGCAGCAACGAGTGGGCGGTACGCGCGGGCGTGACCTGCCGCGCGGCGTCGTCCACGGGCGGCACGAGCGTGTCACGCGGCGAGAGATCGCTCTCGGCCGCCGGGGGATTGACAGCGACCAGTCGATCCTTCTGGCCGTCGACCTCGATCACCCAGAAGCCCGGCTTCGTGGCGCGCAGTGCAGGGTCGCCGACAGCGAACGAACGACGTTGGCCATCGGGGCCAGCCACTTCGCCGGCGGTGGACGGATCGATCGGAAGGTTGCCGCCCACTTCGATCGAGGCGGTGGCGAGGGCGGTGCCGGAGAGCTCGGTGAGCAGGCGGTCGCCGAGTATCGGGAAGGCCACCTGCAAGGGCAGGTTGGAATCGGCGAGCGCGAAGGTGAGGAGGGCGAAACGGTGGCCGCCGGACTCGCCGCGCAGCAGCAGCGGAGCGTTCTCGCCCGCGACGAGCACGTCGACGGAGTTGTCGGCCGTCACCCGGAGTGCTTGCGAGATTGCGACCTGCGTGAGGTCGACGTCCGACAGCAGCGCGTCGTCGCTGCGCAGCAACGTGACGGACGGGGTCTCGGCAGTGCCGACGACGGTGACGCCGTCGATGCCGCCAGGTGAGGCAACGGCCAGGAACGAGGCCTTCGGCGCGGCCGGAACCCGGACCCCTGAGTAGACGACCACGTCGTAGCCCTCGCCGTCGGGTGCGACGCCACCCTCGGGAACCTCGACGACACTCACCTCGACGCCGGGCATCGACGTGAACAGCTCCTGCCAGAAGCGGGCATCTCCGGCGATCAGCACCTTCAGGTCGGGGCGGCGCGCGCCGACGCCGACACCGACGTCGTCGGCCGCGAGCAGGTCGCCACCGTCGAGGTACGCCTCGATGCGATCACCCGGCGGCAGATCCGCCTCCACCACGGTCGTGCTCCGGGCAGCAATCGCGACCGACTGCTCGCTGGAGGTGACGCCGTCGACGTCGATGCGCACCGACTGGGTGACTGCCGTATCGCCGTAGTTGCGTACCGTGACCCGCGCATGCAGTCCGCTGCCGCGCGGTTCGACGTCGAGGCGGGCGATGGCGCGGTTCACGTTCTGCTCGCCGACGCGCTCGTAGCGCGTGTTCGGCGGCATCAGCTTCTCCTCGTCGGTGGTGAGGCCACCGTCGCTGATGAAGACGAACCCGATGTCGGCGCTGCTGGTGTCCAGGCTCTCCGCGAGGCTGAACGCGCCTGCGAAGTCGGCGTGCCCGGTTGTGGACTCGACGGTTCGCAGGGCACTGGCGAACGAGCCGCTGTCGTCACTGGCGGTGAGCACAACGCGGGGTCGATCGGAAGCCACCACGATCGACGCGATGCCGCCGTCGGGCAGCTCGTCGCGCAGTGCGGTGGCGCGTTCGATCGCCAGTTGCAGCCGATCGGGGCGGCCATCGAGCGCGGCCATCGAGCCGGACGCATCGATGATGAACACGGTGTGCTCCGACAGCGCGGCAGCCTCCAGCCGAACCGGCTGGGCGACTGCGAGAGCAATCAGCGCCACGGCCAGCAACTGCGCGAGCAACAGCATGCTCCAACGCAGCTTCTGCCACGGGGTGGCGCTGCTGACCGGCCGCTCCAGCGACCGCCACAGGAAGGTGGAGCTGACGGTGACCGACTGGCGGCGCGGCCGCAGGATGTGCAACAGCACCACCGGAATGGCAAGGCCGAGCAGGGCCAGGCCCCACGGGCTGGCGAGCGAGATCGCAAAGGCCGACATCAGCGGGCCACCCCGTGCTCGCGCCAGCCCTTGAGCACGACATCCTCGATCGGCTCGTCGGCCAGCACCTGCTGGTAGGAGGCACCCCGGCTGCGGCAGCGGGCGGCGGTCTCGGTGAGCCAGCGATCGACCACCTCGCGGTAGCTCTTGACGCTGTCGTGGCTGAGGCTGACGGGCACCCGCTCGCCCGATTCGGCGTCGACGACATCGAGGTCGCCGATGATCGTGGGGGAGATCTCCTCGGTGGCCAGTACGTGCAACACGGTGACGTCGCCGCCGCGGGCAGGCAGCCGATCGATGGCCGGCTCCCAGGAGGGTGTCAGCAGATCGCTGATGACGACGGTGGCGCCGGCCGGCCCTGGACGCGCGAGCACATCGGCGGCGGCCGACATGAGATCGGTGGTGCCCGAGGGCTGCAGTGCTTCGAGGGTGCGGAACAGTGCCGTGACGCCGTGGCGACCGGTGAACCGCTGCGGCGGCCGCTGCGCCGGCTCGAGGTGCAGCGTGACGGAGTCGCGGCGGGTGAGGGCGAGGAACCCGATCGCGGCGGCGAGGCGCTTGGCCTGCTGCAGCTTGTCGTGGTGGCCCATCGACGCCGACACGTCGAGCAGGATGCGCAGGTGGAGATCGTCCTCCGCCTCGAACAGCTTGATGAACAGCTGCCCGGTTCGTGCGTAGACCGCGTAGTCGATGCGGCGGTAGTCGTCGCCCGGGTGGTACTCGCGCTGGTCGGCGAAGTCGAGTGAGTTGCCGAAGCGGGTGCTGCGGTGCTCGCCGGCAAATCGTCCTGCGAGCCGACGGCGCGTGCCGAGCTGCAATCGTTCCAGCTGCGTCAGCAGACGTGGTTCGAGCAGTGGGTTCACGGCGCGCCGCGCATCCCGGCTGCTGGTTCCCTCACGCTGTCCAGTAGCGACTTCACCAGTTGTGCAGTGTCGATGCCATCGGCGGTTGCCTCGTACCCCACGACCAGCCGGTGCCGCAGGGCAGGCAACGCAACGGAGCGGATGTCGGCGATCGAGACGTTGGGCCGCCCATCGAGCAGAGCCGTCACCTTGCCGGCGAGCACCATCGCCTGCGCGGCGCGCGGTGACGCGCCGAAGCGAACGTAGCGGCGCAACAGGTCGGGTGTGGTGGCCGAGTCGGGGTGGGTGGCCACGACCAGATCGACGGCGTGGCGCAACACGTGGCTGGCGATCGGCACCTGGCGTGTGAGCTCGATCATCGCCATCAGCGTCGGTGCGTCGGCCACCGAGTGCAGTTGCACGGAGTGCGTGCCGGTAGTGCGTTCCAGCACGGTCACCAGGTCCTCCGCGCTGGGGAAGGGCACCTGCGCCTTCAACAGGAACCGGTCGAGCTGTGCCTCGGGTAGCGGGTAGGTGCCCTCCATCTCGAGCGGGTTCTGGGTGGCCATCACCAGGAACGGGCGCGGGAGCGCACGGGTAGCGCCGCCGGCGGTGACGGCGCGCTCCTGCATCGCCTCCAAGAGTGCGGACTGCGTTTTCGGTGTGGCTCGGTTCACCTCGTCAGCGAGGACGAAGCTGGCGAACACCGGGCCCGGGCGGAACTGGAACGTCTTGTGGCCGCGATCGTCCTCCTCCAGCACCTGCGTGCCGACGATGTCGGCGGGCATCAGGTCGGGGGTGAACTGCACACGGCTGAACGGCAGGTCGACCGCCTCGGAGAGCGCCTTCAGCAGCATCGTCTTGCCGAGGCCCGGCACGCCTTCGAGCAATGCGTGGCCCTCGGCGAGCAGGCAGGTGACGATGGTGCGCACCAGCTGGTCCTGTCCGACGATGACCTTTCCCACCTCGCTCTCGATCTCGCGCGCGATCTCGGCATAACGCTCGGGCGACACGGTGACGGCTGACGGTGAGTGCGACATCAGTTCTTCCCTTGCAGTTGGTTGAAGTAGGCCAGGACGAGAGCGCGGATCGACGGCGGTACCGCCGGATTGTTCATCGCGTCGGTGGCCTGTTGCGTGTAGTCGTCGATGACATCGGATACCGGCACGTTCGCCGAACCGTTGTTGGTCTGGCCATCGGTCGAGCCGATCGTGCCGCCCTGACCGTTGCCGGTGCCGCCGCCCACCGAGCCGGTTTCGCCGCCGCTGCCGTGCGCCGGGTCGAAGATGGTGTCGGTGTCGGGGCCACCGCTGCCGTCGGTGTGCCCGGTACCGGTGCCCTGGCCACCCTGTCCGCCCTGGCCCGCTGACCCGCCGCCGCCGTTGACATTGCCCGACGGATTGCCCCCGGCGCCCTGGCCCTGACCCTGTCCGTCACCTGAGCCCTGGCCCTGACCTTCGCCTTCGCCTTGGCCTTCGCCCTCACCTTGGCCTTGGCCCTCACCCGAGCCCGAGCCGTCGGACTGCCCGGAGCCCGGCTTGCCATCGCGTGCCTGCTGGAGTCGTTCGCCGGCTGCTGCGGCGGCCTGTGCGGCGTCACCGGCGGCCGCTTGGGCACCTGCTTCGGTGGCAGCCTGTGCGCTGGCTTGGCCGGCTTCTCCCAGTCGAGCCTGCGCGGTCGGGATGTCGCCGTCACGGATCGCTTGTGCGGCCTCACGCAACAGGTCGGCGGTGGCCGGGTCGCCGGCCTCCTGAGTCGCTGCGAGTGCCTCCAACCGATCCGCTGCTTCAGCGAGCTCGCCGTCGCTCATTCCGGGCAACTCACCGGCCAGCGCCTCCAGTTGGTCCTGCACGCTCTGCTCGCTGCTCGCACCCGGCAACGGTGAGTTCTCCAAGCTCCGCTGCAGTCCTTCGGTAGCGGCCATCTTGGCCAGCGTGTCGGTTCCTGTCTTCTCGCCGAGTTCGGCTGCGGCCTCCTGCAGGAGATCGTCGGCCTTCTGCAGCGAGTCGGTCTTGGAGAGCTCGTCGGCGAGCTGCGCCAGCCGGTCGGCGGCATCCTGGCCACCTGGTAGCTCTGCGATGCGCTGGGCCTCGGCCTGCAACACGTCGGCGCTCGCCTCGATCGCGGCTCGGTCGTCGGCGCGCCGCTCGCGCAGCGCGTCCTGCGGGTTGGCGATGAACGCGAGCACGAGTGCAGCCGGGGCGATCAGCGCGGCGATGCCGGTCGGCTTGCGCAGCAGGCGGTAGCGCACTGCTTCCTTGGGTGTGGCGACATCGGCCAGTTCCAGCGCTCGGTGGCGCACTCGGTCGGCGAAGTCGTCGTGGTGATCGGCCAGCTCGAGCGAGGTGGCGAACGCATCGCGGGTGCGCAGGCCGCGGTCGGCGGCGCGGGCCACGAGCAGATCGGGAACCCTGCACACGAGTGCGTAACTGGCCACCACCGTCACGACGCCTGCGACCAGCACAAGCGCCGCCAGCTCGGCCCATGCGAGGTCGAAGAACCTGCCGGCGAGCACCAGCCCGAGTGCCCCGAGCGCGACGACCGGCGCGATGAGCTGCAGGGTGGTGAGCGCCCAGGCCACGCGCAGGCGCCGGCGGACAGCACGGAACAGGGGTGTGAGTGTCGTGTTCATCGTTCAGTCTCCGCAGGGGTACGTAGTCGTCGGATGGCGAAAAGGGACATGGCGGCCGAGAGAGCACCGAGGGTGAGCACTCCGATGCCCCAGGCGGGGAAGCCCTCGCGCCGGCCGTTGATGATGCGGAACTGCGCGCCGAAGTCGTCCTCGGGGAACCAGGCGAACCAGCTGTCGGCGTTGTACGACTTCGCATTGGCAGTTTCGCGACGCGACCAACGCAGTGGGTTGCCGCCTTCGTTGGCGTTTTCGCCGGCGGTGGCGTCGGCGACGATGGCGATCGGGTTGACCGCGAGCAGGGAGGCCGGCGGGTTCTCCAGGTCGGTGCCCGAGCTGCCATCGGCGACTCGCATCGTGAAGTAGAGCAACGGTCCGATCAGGATCAGCAGCGCGGTGAAGCCGTAGGCCATCAGCGTCGCCGTCTGCACCCGTTTGGTGAAGCTGCTCAGCGAGGCGATCATCACGGTCAGCAATACGGCGACGACGAAGATGATGCCGAGGCCCTTCACGCCGTCGAGCACCCGGATGCCACCCAACAGGTAGGCAACGCTCATCACCGGCAGTGCGGCCACGAGCAACAGCACGAGAAAGCTCATCGCCGCGAGCACCTTGCCGACGAAGATGCTCCGCGGGCGCAGCAGGGTGACCTGCAGGGGCAGCAGTGTCTGCCGCTCGCGTTCGCCGGCGATCGAGCCGGCGGTGAGGCCGGGCACGAAGAACAGCACCAGCGCGAGCATGACGAACAGCACCCACTCGTACAGGTCGCGTCCCAGGCGGGTCTGACGGGCGAGGTCGGCTTGGATCTCGCCGGTCGTCTTCGCGCCCTGGTACACGAGGTAGACGGTGAGGATCAGCAGCGAGAGGAAGACCCCGATCACCACGAACGCGCGACCGGTGCGCATCCGTTCTCTGAGCTCGCGACCGAGCACCGGGTTGATCATTGAACGACTCCCTCGGTGATGGTCATGAACAGCTGTTCGAGGCCGCCCGATTCCTCGATGAACTCGACCACCTCGCGGCCTTCGTCGACCAACAGCCGGCGGAGCAGTGCGGCCTGCTCTGCATCGTCGGCAACAGTGAATGATTCGGTGATGCCGGTGGAGAATCGCACGCGCACGGTGCGTGCACCGCCCAGCCGTTCGAGGATCTCTCTCGGCGGGCCGGCGGCGAGCAGCTTGCCGGCCTCGAGGATGGCGATGTCGGTACACATCTCTTCCAGCTCGGCCAGGATGTGCGAGGAGATGACGATCGTCTTGCCCATCGCGTTCAGCGTCCGCAGCAATTCGCGTAGCTCGACGCGGGCTCGGGGGTCGAGGCCGCTCGCCGGTTCGTCGAGGATCAACAGTTCGGGGTCGTGCACGAGGGCGCGGGCAAGGCTGAGGCGTTGCTTCATGCCACGCGAGAGCGAGTTCACCATCGCGCTTCGCTTCACGCTGAGGTCGACCAGCTCGAGCAGTCCGTCCACCAGGGCCGGCCACTCGGCGCGTTGGATGCCGTACGCCGCGGCGAAGAACTCGATGTACTCGTCGACGCGCAGGTTGTCGTACACGCCGAGGCTGTCGGGCATGTAGCCGATCCGTCGACGGACCGTGCGGGGCTTCACCGCCGGATCGGCGCCCATCACGATGATCCGGCCGGAGGTGGGCCTCAGCAGGGTTGCCATCATCGCGAAGGTGGTGCTCTTGCCGGCGCCGTTGGGCCCGATCAACCCGAAGATCGAGCCGCGCGGGACGATCAGGTCGAGCTGGTTGACAGCCACCAGGTTGCCGTAGCGCTTGGTCAGCTGCTGGGCGTGGACGGCGGCAGTGACGGCTGCATCGCTCATGTCGGGTCCTGCGAGGTGGCGCTGCGCAGTTCGGGGGCCTGATCCGACGGGAAGAACTCGCCGTCGTTGGGTATCCGCGCCATCACAACGCCGTTGATGATGCTCGTCGGTGGGACGGTGACGATGGTCCTCGTTGCCGTGGCCTTGATCCAGCCGCTGCCGTTCCACAGCTCGATGCTGGACAGGCCGACAGGCAGGCGCAGCACTGTTCGCGGGCCCAGCTGCGCATCGGGTGGCAGCAGATAGCGGTAAATTGTGTCGGACGTGCCGTTACCGAATTGGGTGAACGGGGAGCGAACCATCTGCACTCGCACCGCTCCGGAACGCAGGGGGCCGCTGCCTGGCCGAATCGGGGCGAGGCTGGTGACCACCGTGGTGGTGGTGACGCCGTGGGCCGTCTCGATCCCGACATTCATCTCGGTGGTCCATCCGGCCACACGCACCATCGCGCTGGGGTACATCACCCGTCCGTAGTTGGCGTTGCTCCAGATGCCCAGCTCGGCGATCTCGTCCTTGTCGGCGCGGGGGTCCGAGGTGCCGTCCCACACTCGGTCGGCCAGGCTGAACCCGGTTGGCAGGGCATCCGCGTCGATCCGGAATCGCGCCGAGTCGCCCGGCGCGAGGGTGCCGACCAGTTGTGCGCCACCCGGCCCGAAGACGGCGACCTGTTGCATCGTGAACGGGCTGGTGTTCGTCACCGTGCCCACGACCTGCTCGTCGTTGATCGTGGCCTGCGCGGTGAGCCCGACGTCGGCCGTCGGGCCGAGCACGTTGCCGGTGGTGACCTGGCCGGGTTCCAGGCGTACCTGCAGGCGGCTCGATTCGTTTCCCGATTCGATGGTCGGTGTGATGGATGAGCCGCCATTGAAGAAGAACGCAACTTCGCTGTCGCTCTGCCAACCTTGGGGCAGGCCGACCTTCACCGTGCCACCGTCGCGGCTGAAGGTCAGCACACTGGCGACGGCGTCTCCGCCGCCGGGGTAGCCGTCGACGAACACCGCTGCGGCGGGCTTTCCGGCGGTGCGCCACTGTTGGCCGTACCACACGACGCCGCTGGCCGTGAGGGCCGCGAGCACAGGTATCGCCACCCAGGCGAGGGTGAGGCGGCGCATCCCCCTGAGGACGAAGTAGACGATCACGGACGCGAGCAGCCAGTAGGCCAGCAGGGGTACGAGCAGCGGAACCATCGACGGAAGCTTCACGCCGGCACGGGCGGCCAGGTCCTGCTGGACCGAGCCCAGTTGCTCGCCCACCCCGAAGAAGCCGTTGAACTCGTTGGCGGCCATGCCGGTCGGCTCGATGATCGCCGCCCAGCTGCCGCTCGACGCCTTCCCGTTCACAAGGCGTACCTCGCCGCGTCCCGCGAGCGCCCAGCCGCCCGCGCCGGGTCGCCAGTCGACGGGCAGCGCCGAGAGGTCGCCGCCGTCATCGAGCAGCAGGCGACCGCCGCGGTTGAGCCACCCGAGCAATGCAGCCAGCTGGGCAGGCTGCAGCGAGCGCACGTCGGCTGTTGTCGCCGCGATGCTGTCGAACACGTCGAGCGCGGCGGCGCCCAACGACATCTGGTCGAGCGACACTTCGGCGAGTTGCGCTTTGCCGGCCTCGGTAGCCAAGTTGACCTGTTCGGGCAGCTTGCCGACCCGTGTGACCAACGCAGGCAGCACGCCCACCAGCTCGACCTCTTCGGCGACGCGCATCGCGACCGCCTTCTTGGCCACGAGCTCGTCGCCGTGGAACAGGCGCACGTCGATCGCGGAGCCGTCGGAAGAGCTGGGCACCACGAGCATGAACGACTTCGTGGTGCCTCCGGCGACCTGGATGCTCTTGGTGACCGTGGCGCCGGACGGCGCGACGACATCGATGCGGCCCGAGAACAGTTCGTCGGCCGAGACGTTGGCGGTGACCACCACGTGGTCACCCTGATCGTGCCAGCCGCGCAGGCCGGCAGCGACTTCGAGGGTTGCTGCGGCCGGCGGTGCGGCGGCCTCGGCCCTGCCCGACAGCGACATGCAGCCGAGGAGCACCGCTATCGAGGCCACAAGGGCACGACCGAACCGGATGGCCGATGGGTTGGGTGGGGAAGTGGTCAACGACGAGCTCCGGTTGGTCGGCCGCACAGGTACACACTCTGACGCATCTCGCGCCCTCCTGGTTCCCGATTGGTTCGGCGCTTGCCGATAGCGTGCCGTCCATGCCGGGCGCCGATCGATTGTTGCGCGTGGGAATGGTCAGCCCGTACAGCCTGTCCGTGCCCGGAGGTGTGCAGGCGCAGGTGATGGGCCTGGCTCGCGAACTGCGCAAGATGGGCATCGAGTGTCGCGTCTTGGGCCCGTGCGACGGGCCGCCGCCGGCAACTTTCGTGACGCCGCTGGGCAACAGCCTGCCCACGTCCGCCAACGGCTCTGTGGCGCCACTGGCCCCGGATCCGGCGTGTGCGTTGCGCACCATGCGGGTGTTGTTCGAGGAGCAGTTCGACGTCCTGCATCTCCACGAAGCCTTTGCACCCGGCCCGCCGATGACCTCGATCCTGCTGCACCCGGCTCCTGTGGTGGCCACGTTCCACGCGGCGGGGGAGAGCGCGAGCTATCGCTACCTGAAGCACCAGATCAAGCCGGCCGCGGCCAACATCGCACACAACGTCGCGGTATCGAAGCACGCGGCCGAGCTGGTGAACTCCTACATCCCGGCGGACTACGAGATCCTCTACAACGGGGTTGAGTTGGCCGACTACCGCAACGCCTCGCCGTGGCCCACCACCGGCCCGACGATCTTCTTCTGTGGGCGCCACGAGGAACGTAAGGGGCTCGACGTGCTGGTCGCGTCGATGGCCGAGTTGGGGCCCGAGGTCACGCTGTGGGTTGCCAGCAACGGGCCTGACACCGATCGGCTGCGGGCGCAGACGCAGGGCGATGCCCGCATTGTGTGGCTGGGTCGGTTGAGCGACAGCGAGAAGATCTCGCGTCTGATGGGGGCGCACGTGTTCTGCGCGCCGTCGCTGCACGGGGAATCGTTCGGCGTCGTGCTGATCGAGGCGATGGCCGCAGGCACGTGCATTGTCGCCAGCGCTCTCGATGGCTACCGCAACGTCGCGACCGACGATGTCGATTCGCTGTTGGTCGATCCGGGTGATGCGGGGCAGTTGGCCGACGCATTGCGCCGTGCCCTCGCCGATGACGCGCTGGTCGCGAGGTTGACGGCCGCGGGCGACCGGCGGGCCGACGACTTCTCGATGACGGCGCTGGCGAAGCGCTACGCCGAGATCTACAGAGCGGTGGCCGACCCGCCGGGTTCGCGTCGGCGCCCAATGTCGCCGTGGCCGTTGATGTCGCGTTGGTCCTCGCGCAACCATCGCCGCTGAGTGGCGGTCCACGTTGTCGCCTGGGTCACCTCTTTCGTACGCGGTCGGTGAACCCACCTGGGGCGCGCGGGCGGCCGTATGATGCAGGCAACACGGCGCAGCCTGTGCAGCGCCCCTAGCTTTCGGAGTCGACATGCCTTGGATCATCGGGCTCGTGGTGGTGGCAGCACTCGTGCTGTACGCCATCGCCAGCTACAACGGCCTCATCCGCGGCCGCAACCAGGTGGAGAACGCCTGGTCGCAGATCGACGTGCAGCTCAAGCGCCGCATCGATCTCATCCCCAACCTGGTCGAGACCGTGAAGGCCTACGCGGCGCACGAGAAGACCACCCTGGAAGCGGTGATCAACGCTCGCAATGCAGCGATGGCTGCCCCCTCCACCCCGCACGGCCAGGCCGAGGCCGACAACATGATGACCGGCGCCTTGCGCCAGATGTTCGCCCTCGGCGAGGCGTACCCCGACCTGAAGGCGAACACGAACTTCCTCGCGTTGCAGGAGGAGCTCAGCGCCACCGAGGGCCGCGTGGCCTATGCCCGCCAGTTCTACAACGACAGCGTGTTGGGCTACAACAACAAGCTGCAGGCGTTCCCCACCGTGTTCTTCGCTCGGATGCTGAAGTTCGACAAGCGCGAGTACTTCGAGACCGACGAGGCCGCCCGCGAGGTGCCCAAGGTCCAGTTCTGAACCGCCCATGTTCGAACTGATCCGCAGCAACAAGCGACGGTCCATCGCGCTCATCGCAAGCTTCGTCGTCATCCTCGGCCTCGTCGGCCTTGCCTTCGGTTACCTTCTCGGCAACGGCACCCTCGGCACGGTGCTCGCGCTGGTGTTCTCAGCGGTGATGGCCTTCGTCAGCTATTGGAAGGCCGATGCGATTGCGTTGGCCGTCAGCCGAGCGCACCCCGCCGACCCGGCGCAATACCAGCGGTTGCACAACCTGGTGGAGGGTCTCTGCATTGCCAGCGGGTTGCCCAAGCCGCGGGTGTACATAGTGGACGACCCGGCGCCCAACGCCTTCGCCACGGGTCGCGATCCGAAGCATGCAGCGATCGCCGTCACCACCGGCCTGCTGGAGAAGCTGAACCGGGTGGAGCTTGAGGGCGTGCTCGCCCACGAGCTGTCGCACATCCGCAACTACGACATCCTCGTCAGCACGCTGGCCGTGACCCTCGTCGGTGCGGTCGCGATGCTCGCCAACATCGGTATGCGGATGATGTGGTGGAACGGTGGTCGCGAACGCCGCTCGGGTGATCGCAAGGACGGCGTTAACCCGATTGCGTTGCTGAGCTTTGCGTTGCTGATCTTTGCGCCGTTCATCGCCAAGGCGATGCAGGCCACGATCAGTCGCAAGCGCGAGACGTTGGCCGACATCTCCGCCTGCCAGATCACCCGCTACCCACCTGGCCTGATCGCGGCGTTGGAGAAGCTGCGCGACGACGTGACGGTCACGCATTCGGCCACCACCGCTACGGCCCACCTGTGGATCGAGCAGCCGATGTCGGGCGTCGGCGACCACGGCAAGATGGGGAAGTGGAACAAGATGTTCAATACCCATCCGCCGCTCGACGAGCGGATTGCACTGCTGAGAGAGCTGTGATGGGGCGCTCTCGTGTCGCAGCTGTCGTGCTGGTCGCCATCATGGCCGCCAGCTGCGGCGGCGACAGCAAGTCGTCGAGTTCGTCGGTGAGCGAGACGGTGCCGGTCGGTACTCCGGCTCGTACCGAGACCACCTTGCCGGAGACGACCACCACCGAGCTGGTGACCACCACCACTGCTGCCCCCGCGCCGGTGTACCCGCTCACGGGTCTGGCGGTCACCGATCCTGTGGCGGCGGCGCGGCCGGCGCTGGTGGTGAAGATCGACAACAACAAAGCGGCCAGACCACAGAGCGGGCTCAACGAGGCCGACATCGTCTTCGAGGAGATCGTCGAGGTGCAGACGCGCTTCGCGATCGTGTTGCAATCTCAGGGTGCCGAGCCGGTCGGCCCGATCCGTTCCGGTCGCACCCAGGACGTGCTGCTGCTCGGGTCGCTCAACCGCCCGTTGTTCCTGTGGAGTGGCGGCAACCCGGGCGTCACCGCGGCGATCGAGGGCAGCGACCTCGTCGACCTCAGTGCGCAGCGCAGCAGTGTCTACGGCGCTGCCGGCTTCTTCCGAGCCAACGATCGCAAGGGCCCTCATGATCTGTACGCCTCGTCGAACGGCGCATGGTCACTCGCCCCGGCCGACGCGGGCCCGCCGGCGCAGCAGTTCAAGTACCTTGCGGCGGGTAGCGCGGCGACCGGGGAGGCGGGCGCGGGTGTGAATCTCGAGATGGACGGCCTTGCTGTGGAGTGGCGCTTCGACGCCGCCAGCGGTACCTACCTGCGCAGCAACGCCGGTACCCCGCACATGGATGCCCTCAGCGGCCAGGTCAGCACGCACAACGTGGTGGTGATGTTCGTCGACTACCAGCCCAGCGCCGCCGACGGCAACAGCCCCGAGGCGCAGACCATCGGCAGTGGCGAGGTCTGGGTGTTCACCGGCGGTGTGCTGGTGCGAGGCACATGGAGCCGGGCCGATCGTCTGGCGCCGATCACGCTCAGCGACTCGACCGGCAACCCGATCCTGCTCACACCGGGCCGTACCTTCGTGGAACTCGCGAGGAACAACTCCGCAATAGTCGTGTAATCGATATGGGCAGCGTGCCGCGGTGGAGTTCGACTAAGGGACTGTCGGATTTTCTGTGTGAGTGAGCGTGAAGGGCTTGTCAGCGTGTGGCGGAGGCCTCGGTTGGATTGGGGTTCGCGTGTGGTGCCCAAGGGCTGCGGGCCCAGATCCTGCGGCCTCGTAGTTGAAGGCGCGTTCGATTCGCGCTGCGACGCTGGCGACGGTGGCGTAGGCTCTGGTTATGTCGATCACGGTTGAGGAACTGGCTTCGCGGCTTGCGGCCGAGGCTGCTCGTCGCAAAATCACGGTCGAAGCGCTGCTGGACGAACTCGCGGACAAGTTGCCGCCGGCTCGGCGCAAGCTTGGTTTCGTCAGTCTCGGGTCAACGACCTCGGGTCGTGACAGCGCCGATCTCGACGAGATGCTGGCCGAGGGCTTCGGCCGTTCTTGACTGTGCTGATCGTCGACACCGGGGTGCTGTTGGCGGCGGCCGATAACACCGATCGGGCGCACACTGTCTGCGCCGACCTGGTGGCGATGACCAGCGACACCTTGGTGACGACAGCCTTGGTGGTCGCCGAGGCGGGCTACATGATCGAACGGCAACTCGGATCGGGTGCTGAGGCCCAGTTCTACCCGTCGGTCGCGGCGGGTGATGTGCTCGTGGAGGTGCTGACTGCGGGTGATTTCGTGCGCATCGCCGAGCTGATCGAGGTCTACGCCGACTTCCCGATTGGTGGCACCGACGCCAGCCTCGTGGCCATTGCTGAGCGACTCGGTGTCACTCGCATCGCGACGCTTGATCGTCGCCATTTCTCGGCTGTCAAGCCCACTCACTGCCCGGCCTTCAGGCTCGTCCCTTGACGGTGTTGGGACAGGGGTGATGGGCATGGGATCGACAAGGAAGAAGCATCCGAGGGGATCTGACCGACGTCGAGGTCGAGCAGATCGTTGCTGATGCCGACGCGGCGCTGGAGCGCGGCGATGCGGAGGTGGTGGACGCGGTGGTGTTGCGGGAGTTGCGGGCTGCAGCGGCGTTGCGTCGTGATGCTGAGCAGCGGGTCGAGGCGGCGGTGTTGTCGGCTCGTGAGGCGGGTGCGTCGTGGGGTCGCCAGCCACGCGATCGGGGAGTGCGCGCCGGGGTTGGATGGTCCGTTGACGCGGTTCATTCGTCGCCGCGGTTACGACATGGGTGCCGGATCGTGTCGGGTGCTCGGTGTTCCCCAACAACCGCTACTGCGACCTCGGCATCGGTGTCCGCCAACGGATGGTGATGGTGCGGTCGACCTCGACGGGTGCACCGGACCGGGGCTGGTAGCGCGGACACCTGTATCTGGCTGGGGTGCTGCCCACCTTGCAGCGGTACGCTGGCAGCCATGACCTCGCAGACGTCACCCTCTCGCGCCACTGGAACCATGAACGTCAAGGCTGGGCTTGCCGAGATGATGAAGGGCGGCGTCATCATGGACGTCGTCAACGCCGAGCAGGCCAAGATCGCCGAGGATTCCGGTGCCTGCGCCGTCATGGCCCTCGAGCGTGTGCCTGCCGACATCCGCCGCGATGGTGGCGTGGCCCGCATGAGCGACCCGGAGATGATCGAGGGCATCAAGGCCGCCGTCACCATCCCAGTGATGGCCAAGGCTCGCATCGGCCACTTCGTCGAGGCGCAGATCCTGCAGGCTCTCGGCGTCGACTACATCGACGAGAGCGAAGTGCTCACCCCGGCCGACGAGACCCACCACATCGACAAGTGGGCGTTCACTGTCCCGTTCGTCTGTGGCGCGACCAACCTCGGCGAGGCATTGCGTCGCATCAGCGAAGGCGCATGCATGATCCGCAGCAAGGGCGAAGCCGGCACCGGCAACATCGTCGAGGCAGTACGCCACCTGCGCAGCATCATCGGCGACATCCGCAAGATCACGCAGGCCGACAACGCCGAACTGTTCCAGTGGGCCAAGACGTTGCAGGCGCCACTGCCGCTCGTCCAGCAGATCGCCGAGACCGGCTGGCTGCAGGTGCCACTGTTCTGCGCCGGTGGCATCGCCACCCCGGCCGACGCCGCCCTCGCCATGCAGCTCGGCGCTCAGGCCGTGTTCGTCGGCTCGGGCATCTTCAAGAGCGACGACCCGATGCCGCGAGCCAAGGCGATCGTCGAGGCCACCACGCACTTCCGCGACGCCGACATCCTCGCCAAGGTCAGCCGTGGCCTCGGTGCCCCGATGACAGGCATCGGCATGGACGAGATCAACAACACGCTTCGCTTCGCCGAGCGTGGCTGGTAATCGATCCTGATGTGTTCGAAGCCGGAGCCCCCAGGTGGAGCCCGTTGTCGGCGTGCTCGCGCTGCAGGGCGCCTTCGCCGCGCATGAACGTGCGCTGCGCGGCCTGGGTGTAGCCACCCGTCAGGTCCGCACGCCCGCCGATCTCGCCGTGGTCGACGCACTGGTGATGCCCGGTGGGGAAAGCACCACGATGTCGCGTCTGCTCGACACCTCGGGCATGTTCGACGTCCTGCGAGCACGACTCAGCGACGGCATGCCGGTGTTCGGTACCTGCGCCGGAATGATCCTGCTCGCCACCGATGTGCTCGACGGCCGGCCCGACCAGCGCAGCTTCGGCGTCATCGACATCACGGTGCAGCGCAACGGGTACGGCCGCCAGGTGGACAGCTTCGAGACCGACATCGACGTCGCAGATCTCCATGCCCCGTTCCACGCCGTCTTCATCCGTGCACCTAAGGTGGTGTCCGCCGCCGCCTCGGTCGAGGTGTTGGCAACCTACGACGGCGCGCCGGTCCTGGCCCGCCAAGGGCATGTGATGGTGGCATCGTTCCATCCCGAGATCACCCCCGACGCACGACTGCACGAGATGTTTCTTCACCACAACGGCTTCATCAGCATGAAGGAAAGGGGATAGTCCAATGTCGGGCCATTCCAAATGGGCAACGATCAAACACAAGAAGGGCGCCGCCGACAAGGCCCGCGCCAAGGTGTTCAACAAGATCGCCCGCCTGCTCGAAGTCGCCGCTCGTGAGGGCGGCGCCGACCCGAACTCGAACGCCCCGCTGCGTACCGTCATCCAGAAGGCCAAGGCCGCCCAGATGACCAACGATGCAATCGACCGTGCCGTCAAGCGCGGCGCCGGCCTCACCGACGGCGGCAACTACGAGTCGATCATGTACGAGGGCTACGCGCCCGGTGGCGTGGCCATGCTGGTCGACGTACTCACCGACAACCGCAACCGCAGCGGTGGTGATGTGCGCAACATCTTCGCCAAGCTCGGCGGCTCGCTGGCCGAGCCCGGCGCCGTTGGCTGGCAGTTCAGCCGCCGCGGCGTGCTGATCGTCAACGGCGGCGACGAGGACAGCGTGATGATGGCTGCACTCGATGCGGGCGCCGACGACATCGCCGACGAGGGCGACGGCCACTGGCGCGTGACCTGCGATTCGGCCCACGTGTTCGATGTGCGCGACGCCCTCGTGGCTGCCAAGTTCGAGGTCGTCTCGGCCGAGAGCACGATGGTGTCCAGCCTCACCGTCGAGGTCACCGACGCAGAAGATGCGCGCAAGATCCTGCGGATCATCGACGCGTTGGAGGACAATGACGACGTGCAAGACGTCTACAGCAACTTCGACATCAGCGACGCCCTGATGGAGCAGGTGGGGGAATGAGCCTCTCCATCGGCGACCGGGCGCCCGACTTCACACTGCCCGCCACCGGCAACACCCAGGTCTCGCTGCGCGACTTCCTCGGCCAGCCGCTGGTGCTGGTGTTCTACCCGGGCGACGACACGCCCGTGTGCACCAAGCAGCTCAACAGCTACAACGACGATCTCTCCCAGTTCGAGGCGCTCAACGCGCAGGTGGTCGCGATCTCCGCGCAGAGTGTGGAGAGCCACGAGAAGTTCTCCGGCAAGCACGGCTTCAAGTTCCCGCTGCTCGCCGACACCGACAAGGCCGTCGCCGGCGCCTACGGCACGCTCGGCCCGTTGGGCTTCCCGCGGCGCAGCGTGTTCATCATCGATGCCGACGGCATCGTGCGCTACGCCCACCGTGCCATCGCGGGGCTCACGTTTCGTCCGGTCGGCGAGCTGATCGCCGTCCTTCTCGGCCTCACCGCCTGACTCGTCTCACCCCGTCAGCACCGTGCTCCGGCAGGGGCCGGCGTTGCACGGGTTGGTGAGCTCGCCCGTGAACAGGAAGGTCAGCGCCTGCTGCAACACCATTGGCTCGCTGCTGCCGGCGCCGTGCGGGTCCTGGCCGTACTCGGGTTCGGTCGGCGGCAGGTTCACCGTCAGCGGCGCAGGCGTGCCGTAGTCCCACAACACGACGATGCCGTTGGTCGGGGCCGCCGGATCGAACGGGTCGAGGCCCCAGTGCGGTGTCACGTCGCGGCTGCGGCCCGCGGCGATGATCGGCACACGGGTGGTGGCGCCGATCGTGCGCGCCAACACCTCGGTGGACACGTTGGCCACCTGATGATCACCGAACGCCTGCACCAGCAGCACCTGCTTGGCCTCGAAGCCGGGGTACGGCGAGGCACTCAGGTGCTGCGCGTAGCCGTTGTTCTCGCCTCGATCCCACAGCATCTGGATCAGCTGCAGCGTAAGCACACGATCAACCGGATCGGTGTAGGCGACATCGAAGATGGCCTGGAACTGCGGCCAGTCGCTGGAACGGGGGAGCAGTAGCGAGTAGTTGATGCCCGGCACGCCCAGCACCACGCGTGACCACTCTGTGCTCACCGCACTGGCGGCCCCACCGAGGATGCCGCCCTGGCTGTTGCCGACGAACTGCGTGTCGCCGACGGCGATCACCGGCGAGCCGTCGGCGTCCTGGAAGGCGGGGTCACCGGCGAAGCCCTGCGGGTCGTTGAGCAGTCGTCCGAGGAACTGCTGGTTGAGCAACCCCTGCTGCATCCGATCGGCCTGCTGGTTGAAGTTCGACAGATCACCGA
>JAYSPV010000084.1:0-15961 GCA_043721915.1 Ilumatobacteraceae bacterium
GGCCGCCTTCGAAGCCGCAGTCGCAGAGATTGCCCATGTCACCGAGCGTCTCTTGGCTGACCTCCCGCCGCGCAAACAACCGCCGCCGACGTTGCCGCCACTGCGTCGCGTCACGGTCGCTCGGCGGAACGCCGCGACCTCCTGACGCACCTCGAGATGTCGGGGAGGCTCAGCCGATGGTGTCGGCGAGGAGGTCGTCGAGGAGATCGTCGTCGACGGCGCCGAACAGCTGCTGCACCTCTCCAGTGACGTCGATGATCACCAGCGCCGGCTGCGATGGCACGCCGAACCTCGCGTAGACATTGCCGTCGTCGTCGCTCACCTGTGGGAACGTCAGCCCGTGCTTGTCGATGAAACCCTGGAACGAATCGTCGTCACCGGCCCAGGCGACGCCGACGAAGGTGACCTGGCCGGCCCACCGCACACTTGCCGCCTCGACCGAGGGGGCTTCACGATTGCAGGTGCTTCAAGTGGGGGCCCAGAACCACAGAGCAACGGTCTGTCCTGCATACCGGGTGAAATCGATCTCGCCGCCGCCGACGGCGGGGGCGGCGAACTGCAGCGCTTCCGGTGCCGGCGTCGCTGCGACGGTGTCGGGCGTGCCGGAACCGGCGTCGTTCCCGGCCGGCTCGGTGACCGGCGGCTGTGAGGGCTTCGCCGCCTGCGTTGCTGTGGTGTCGGGCTGGATGCCTGCCGTGCCGGCGGAGGTGCCGCCACACGCCACGAGCAGCAGCCCCGACACTGAGAGGGCGATCAGCTCACGACGCATCGGCCAGACGCTACCCCCGTAGCATTTGTAGCGCCATGCGGACCCGAACTCTTCTGCTGCTGGCCGTCACATGCGGCCTTGCCATTCTGCTCGCCGGCGGTTTCCAGTTGCTCCGTCTCGCCAACCAGCGACCTGTTGCGGAGCCGTTGGTGGTCGGCTCGACGGGCAGGGCGGGTGACGCGGTAGTCACGGTGGTCGACACGCAGGATCGGGGTGACACGTTCGTCGTCACGATTCAGGTGTCGGGTGTGAACGACCCAGAGGGTGTCGCCGGCTTCACGCTGATCGGTGTCGACCAAGCGGTCAAGCCACTGCCCGCCGAGGATGACGGGGCATGCAGGGGTTTCACGGTGGAGCAGGTCGAATGCGCGATCGCCTTCCCGAACGTCGGGTTCCCCACCGCCGTTCGTCAGTTGCTGTTGGAGCGGGCCGAGGATCGGGTGCGCTGGAAGCTGGTGTAATCACCACCACCTGCTGCGAGGGCCGTACCGAGCCGGTACCGTTGGCCAGGTAGTTGTCCAGGAGCGGTCCGGCGCACCACTCACGACACCGGGCCAGAACGGAGCAAGGAACCCAATGGAGCAGCAGCAGTTCGACCTCGTGGTCATCGGTGGCGGCCCCGGCGGCTACGGCGCGGCCCTGTACGCCACCTCGGCCGGCCTCACCGTTGCGGTTGTGGAGAAGGGCGCGCTCGGCGGCACCTGCCTCAACCGCGGTTGCATCCCGGCCAAGGCACTCCTCGAGACCGCGGCCGTGAACCGCCACGTGCAGCACGCCGCCGAGTTCGGCATCGAGCCCAGCGGCCCCAGCACCGTCAACTTCGCAGCGGCGCAGGCACGCAAGCAGCGGATCGTGGATGGCATCGTGAAGAGCCTGGGCGGCTTCATGAAGACGAAGAAGATCACCGTCCTCGATGGAGTCGGCACGCTCGGGGCGAACCGCAGGGTCACCGTCGCGCACCCCGATGGCTCGGTCAGCACGCTCACCGGCACGAACGTCGTCCTGGCCGCGGGCAGCGTGCCGCGCACGATCCCCGGCTTCGAACCAAGTGGTCCTGTGATGACGAGCGACGAAGTGCTGATGCTCGACGTCGTGCCCCCTCGTGTCGCCGTCATCGGTGGCGGGGCGATCGGCTGCGAGTTCGCCAGCACCTTCGCCGATCTCGGCAGCCAGGTGACGATCTTGGAGGGCCTGCCGAAGATCCTTCCGGGTCTCGACTCCGATGTCGCCAACGTTGTCGTGCGCAGCTTCACGAAGAAGGGCATCGACATCAAGACCGGTGTCAAGGTTTTCGGTCACACGCTCAATGGCATCGGCGGCACCACAGTGCACTTCGGAGCGGCCGACAGCGACGCACAGAACCTCGAGGTCGATGCGGTGGTCGTGAGCGTCGGCCGTCGCCCGTTCGCCGATCAACTGGGTTTGCAGGGGACGGCTGTCGTCGTCGGAGATCGCGGGTTCGTCGAGGTGGATCAGTACTGCCGCACCGCCGAACCGGGCGTCTACGCGATCGGTGACGTGATCAACACTCCGGCGCTCGCGCATGTCGGATACGCCGAAGCGATCCTCGTCACCAAGCACATCCTCGACGAGGCACCCAACCCCATCCGCTACGACCGGGTGCCGTGGGCGATCTACTGCCACCCCGAGGTGGCGTTCGCCGGGCCCAGCGAGGAAGCCGCCCGCGAGGCCGGCTTCGACGTGGTGGTCGCCAAGCATCAGTTCCGCGCCAACAGCCGAGCCCAGATCCTCGGCGAACTCGACGGCCTGGTGAAGATCATCGCCAAGAAGAACGCCGACGGTACTGCGGGCCAGATCCTCGGCGTCCACATGGTCGGCCCCTGGGTGACTGAGCAGCTCAGTGGCGGCTACCTTGCTGTCAACTGGGAAGCCACAGTCGCCGAAGCGGCAGAGTTCATCCAGCCCCACCCCAGCCTCACCGAGCTTTTCGGTGAAACTGTTCTCTCGCTCACAGGCCGCAGCCTGAACGCGTGATCCGCTACACCCCGACTTCGCACTAGAGGAGCAACCCACCATGGCCGACGTCACCCTCCCGCAACTCGGCGAGACCGTCACCGAAGGCACGATCACGCGCTGGTTCAAGAAGGTCGGCGACACGATCGCCGCCGACGAAGCCCTGTTCGAGGTCAGCACCGACAAGGTGGACACCGAGGTGCCGTCTCCCGTCGCGGGTGTCGTCCTCGAGATTCGCGCCGCCGAGGGTGACACCGTCCCGGTGGGTGCGGTCATCGCGGTCGTCGGGGCAGCCGAGAGTGAGCCCGCGCCCGCGGCAGCGCCTGCGCCGCCCGCCCCCGCAGTGGAGGTGGCCACTGCGCCGCCCGCACCCGTGGTCGAGGCGGCCCCCGCGCCGGTCGCGGTACCGGAGGTTACCCCTGCGCCGGTCGCCGAGGTGCCGAGGCTGCGGCCGGCTGCGGTCCCTGCTGCGCAACCCGCTCCGGAGGCACGTGTCGCGCCGCTCGACGATGAGGCGCTGGGTAACGACAATCGACTGCTGTCGCCCGTGGTGCGCCGGTTGGTGTCAGAGCACGGCATCAACCCCGACGACATCGCCGGCTCGGGCCCGCGTGGCCGGATCACGCGCGACGACGTGCTCGACCACATCGACCGGGTGAGCCTGGCGCCGATCGCTGCCGCTCCCGTGGCGCCGGTGGTCGCCCCGATCGTGGTCGCCCCGATCGTCGTGGCTCCTGCACCGGCTCCGGCTGTTGCTGCCCCCGCGGCTGTTGCTGCCCCCGCCGCGGCTGTTGCTGCCCCCGCCGCTTCACAGCCAGCGCCCGTGGTGGTGTCCCGTGAGCGCGACACGACGGTGCCGTTGAGCAAGATCCGCAAGCTCACTGGCAGCCACATGATCATGTCGAAGAGCGTCAGCCCGCATGCGTTCAGCGTGGTCGAGGTCGACTTCGCCAATGTCGACGCGACCCGCGGCAAGGTGAAGGGCGAGTGGAAGTCCACAGAAGGGTTCAGCCTCACCTACCTGCCGTTCATCACCCGTGCGATCGTCGATGCGCTGTGTGAGTTCCCACACCTGAACGCCAGCGTCGGCGAGAACGAACTCGTCGTGCACAACTACATCGACATCGGCATCGCAGTCGACCTCAACTACGAGGGCCTGCTCGTACCCGTGGTGCGCAGTGCCGATACCAAACGCTTGCGTGCGATCGCCCGCGAGATCAACGATCTCGCCGGTCGCGCCAAGACCCGCAAGCTCAGCCCCGACGAGATCAGCGGTGGCACGTTCACCATCACCAACAACGGCTCCGCCGGCAGCGTGCTCACCATGCCGGTGATCAATCAGCCGCAGGTCGCGATCCTGTCGACCGATGCGATCGTGCGCAAGCCGGTCGTCGCCTCGCTTGCCGATGGCGGTGAGGCGATCGTCATTCACCCCGTGGGCAACCTGGCGATGGCGTGGGACCACCGTGCCTTCGACGGCGCCTATGCGGCCGGGTTCCTCGTGAGGGTGAAGCAGTTGCTCGAAACCCGCGACTGGTCCCAGGAGCTCTGAGCACGTCCCGATGACCACGCAGCCCCTGCACGTGCGCTGGCTCGGCAGGGTGCCGTACCGCGAGGCACTGGCGCTGCAGCAGGCGATGTTCGAGCACGGTTCCAGCGATCATCTGCTGCTGCTCGAACACCCGCACGTGTTCACCCATGGCCCGCGCGCTGATCTCGCCGCCAACGTGAAGGTCGCGCCGGCGTCGGTGGATGCGGAACTGGTTGCCGTCAAACGCGGCGGCGACGTCACCTATCACGGGCCCGGCCAGCTGGTCGGTTACCCGATCGTCAACGTGCCCAACTCGCTGGGAGCGAGCGGGCACGTGGCTGCCATCCAACGGCTGATCGTCGGCACCTTGCAGGAGCTGGGTGTGGCGGATGTCGGCACGCTGCGCGAGTACCCCGGGGTGTGGGTGGGCGTCAGCGGGTCGAACCCACGCAAGATCTGCGCGATCGGAGTGCGCCTTGCCCGCTCGCGGACGATGCACGGGTTTGCCCTCAACGTCGCGCCCGACATGCGCTACCTGCGCGACTACATCGTGCCGTGTGGCATCGAGGATCGGCCGGTCACCTCGTTGCACGAGGAAGGCGTCGACGTCGACATGGCGCTCGTCGCCGAGATCGTCGCTCGCCGCGCCGCAGATCTGTGGGGTGATGGCACGATCGAGCGGCAGGACGTCGCGTGGAAGCAACGCCCCGACGACCTGTCGCCGTTTTCTCGTGGCGAAGGCCCAGGCGCCGCAGTGCGTCAGGCCGCGGATCACGGTGTGCCTGCTGTGCAGGGCCAGCGGGCGGCGGCCCGTCTGGCACAGGCCGGTGTCACCGATGGCTTGGCGATCAGTGCGCGCAAGCCCGAGTGGCTGCGCCCGAAGGTGCAGATCGGTGTCGAGGTGCTGGCCCTGAAGAAGACCGTGCGCGACCACGGCCTGGTGACAGTGTGCGAGGAGGCCGGCTGCCCCAACCTCAGTGACTGCTGGGCCGACGGCACCGCGACGTTCATGGTGCTGGGCGAGCGCTGCACGCGTGCATGCGGGTTCTGCCTCGTCGACACTCGCAAGCCGATGGCCCCGGCCGTCGACGAGCCCTCACGGGTTGCCTCGGCGATTCGGGAGATGAACCTGGCGCACGCGGTGCTGACGATGGTCGCCCGTGACGACCTTCCCGATGGCGGGTTCGCCCACGTTGCCGAGTGCGTGGCGGCGATACGTGTCGCCCGGCCGGGTACCACGATCGAGACGTTGGTCTCCGACGCCAAGGGTGACGAGGCGTCGTTGTCGGCGCTCATCGGCGACGGCCCGGGCCGGCCCGACGTCTTCAACCACAACATCGAGACGGTGGCCCGGTTGCAGCGTGCCGTACGGCCGAGCGCAGGGTACGCGCGGAGCCTGGCCGTCCTGGCCCGGGCGAAGGCCGCCGGCATGACCACGAAGACCGGTTTCATGCTCGGGCTCGGCGAGACGGCGGAGGAGATCGGGGGCCTGCTGCACGATCTGGCGGCGATCGGCGCCGACATCGTCACGATTGGTCAGTACCTGCGGCCGACCACCAACCACCTGCCGGTGGCGCGGTGGGCCGAGCCTGCCGAGTTCGTGACGTGGAAGCACGTCGGCGAGGCGTTGGGCATCGGGCACGTCGAGGCCAGCCCGCTCACACGCAGCAGCTACCACGCGAAACACGCAGCCCAGGCGGTGGGCGCCGTCGCCGCGACCACCGGGCATTCGCTGTCATTCCTCTGACACACCGAGCGTCGGTGTGCTGATCGCCGCAGTCCCGTGAGATGCGCGACGATGTACGCGCGGAGGGCAGCATGCGAATCAATGAGACCGACCCGGACGAGCTGGACGACCTGGATCTCGATCGTGGCCCGTCGCGACGCACGTGGCTGCTCGTCGGCGGCTCGCTGCTCGTGATCGGTGGACTCGTCGCCGGGTTGATGTTGCTCCGCAGTGGCGACGATGTCGCCGCGCCGCCGTCCACCCTCGCGGTCGTCGTGCCCGACACGGAGGTCGACGACACGGTCCACATCGACGTCGGGCCGCAACAGCCGAGCGACTTCCCCGACTTCGGCAGCGATTACATGGGCGACAAGCTGGAGATGCTGTACCAGCGCGTCACCGACACCGGCATCCGCGTGGTGGTGCACGACAACGGCAACTGGGGTGGCAACTTCGAGGGCGACGCCGTCGCGGAACCGCTCGGGTTTGCGCCACCGAACACGGTGCCAGGCGTCGCTGGGTGGGTGCCGGCGCCATGGTGCTTCGCCGTGGGCGGCATCCGCGTCGCCATGACGTACAAGGACGCGATCGGGATCAGCAACGGCTCGCGGTACGCAGAGCCTCGCGAGAGTGGCCTGTCGCTGACGATGTTCTCGTCGGGCTACGCGGAGGGGCAGCGGTTCCGGGTGTTGGTGCTGCAGGTCGCGGCGGACACTACGTTGGCGACCGCTTCCTGGGCCGATGGCAGCGTCGATTCGGCGGCTCCGGTCAACGGCTGGGTCGTGCTGGCAACGCCGGGCGAGTCCTCCGTGGAGTTTGACATCGGCCTCGCGAACGCTGCTGGGGTCACGAACGTTGCGTACGGCGAGCTCCCGCGAGACGGCGACCTCGAATGGCAGAAGGCCTG
Organism: Ilumatobacteraceae bacterium; assembly: GCA_043721915.1. GTDB lineage: Bacteria > Actinomycetota > Acidimicrobiia > Acidimicrobiales > Ilumatobacteraceae > UBA668. Next base: position 6,908 of record JAYSPV010000084.1, read on the forward strand.
CACCCCGCCACCGCCCGAGCTGCCTGCAGCGGGCGAGCAACCCGACGATCCGGCCGCTGCCGAGCAGCAGATCGTCGATGTGTTCGCACTGTTGTGGGACCGTGACATACCGTTCGACGAGAAGCTGGTGCTCGACGACACCAGCGGCGTCGCCGACGCGGTGGAGCAGGTGGACAACGGAGGATTCGCCGAGACCGCGAAGACGGCCACGCACACGATCACCGAGCTGGTATTCACGTCGCCCACGGAGGCCTGGTTCCGCTATGACATCGGGACGAACATCACCAATTTCACCGATCGCTTCGGCATCGCCTACCAGATCGACGGCGTCTGGGTGATCGCTCGGGCAGTGATCTGCCAGGACCTCGCGCTGGCGGGCGCCCAGTGCTTCCCGTTCGTCGATCCGATCCAGCCGCCCGGTGGCGGCGACGGCGGGGTCGGCGGTGGCCCTGTCCCGATCACGATCGAGCCGGCGCCGCCCAACGATTGAGTGGCGGGGGTGTCACGCTGACGGTTCGATTGCGCTGCAGTAGCCGACGGCGGCGAGGACCACTTCGTCGGATGACATGCGGGCACCCCGCTCGCGGGCATCCGCGTGGCCGCCATCGGCATCGATGAGCGTGCGGGCGCGGTCGCGGTAGCCGAGGGTGGCCTCCAGGCCCGCCCCGACGACATGGGCGTCGAGGTGGCCGAGCAGCACTGCGGCGTCGGCGGTGCGGCCCACCGAGGCCACGGCCATTGCGATGGAATCCATCGTCTGCCACAGCTTCTGCCAGTAGCGGAGCTCGTAGAGCGCATCGAGCGCATCGCTGCACCGCAGGAGCGCGTCGGGCGCTCCGAGGCCGGTCGCGGCCAGGGCGATCGCGCGCAGGGCCTGGGACTCGAACATGACGTGCGACGCGTCGCGAGCGGCCTCGAGCGCCCGCTCGTAGTGGCGCCGGGCCATTGCGAGGTCGGGCGACTGCACGCCGAGGTCGAGGAGTGCGTGACCGTCACTGAGAGCGCAGTACACGACGAGCGACGGTGCCGGCACGCGGACCGCGATCTCGTGCTGCTGACGCCGAAGGGCCGTGGCCTGTTCAGGGTCGGCATTCATTGCCGCGTCCACCAGGTCGATGAGCGCCCACCAGTGCTGGTCGAGGTTGTCGATGTTCGCGACAGCGCGTCGTTGGCACTCGAACGCCTCACGCACCTCGGCCGACCCGGGTGGACAGAGTCTCGACGCTCCGGCCAACATCGACCAGCACTGGGCGGTCATCGGATCGTCGGGGGTAGGCGCAGCGGCGATGCCGCGCTGACCCCACTCGATGCTCTGCTCGTCGAGGCCGTCGATGCTGAGCCAGAACGCGTGGAATCCGATCATCTCCGCTGACGACCTGCCCAGCTCGATGCCGAGCTCGACCGTTCGCAGCGTCCACTCCTTGTGCTCGGCGGACATCCGGCTCTCGGCATGGTAGAAGGTCGAGCGCACGATGCTCTCGGCCGGATCGAGGTCGTGCAGCGCGAGCGCCCACAGGTGCGCGGCACGCAGGTTGTCCCACTCGGCGTCGATCGCCCGTGAGCCCTCGACCTGCGCGGCCGAGGCGACGAGGCGCGCCAGATCGGCTGCCACACTCACGTAGTGCCGGGCATGCCTGCCGCGCAGCAGCGTGGTCTCGTCACGGACGTCGAGCTGCTCCTCGCCGAACTGGCGCAGCGTCTCGAGTAGCCGGTAGCGGGTGGACGCCCCGCCGCGCTCGACCACCACCATCGACTTGTCGGCGAGCTGGCCGACGAGGTCGAGTACGTCGATCTCGTCGACCGGGTCGAAGCCGCACACCCGTTCCGCTGCAGCCAGGTCGAACCCGCCGGAGAACACAGAGAGCCGCTCGAACAGCCGTTGCTCGTCGGGCGTGAGCAGCTGGTACGACCACGAGACCGTGGCGCGTAGGGTCTGCTGCCGCTCGAGCGTGCCGCGCCCGCTGCCGCGTAACACCCGGAAGCGGTCCTGCAGTCGAGTGAGCAGTTCGGTGGGCGAGAGCGATCGCAGTCGTGCGGCCGCCAGCTCGATGGCGAGTGGGATGCCGTCGAGGCGCCGGCAGATCTGCTCGAGCACTGCCTCGTGGCCGGCCGGGTCGAACGACGAGTCGGCATCACGAGCTCGCTCGCACAGCAGCGTCAACGCGTCGCCGGCAGCGTCGAGCGACGGCACCCGCACCACGTGCTCGCCGCGCACGCCGAGCGCTTCGCGGCTGGTCGCCACCGTCACCACCTTGGCGCAGCGCGCTCGGATCGCCGTGACTGCTTCGGCCACCTCGGCGAGCAGGTGTTCGCAGTTGTCGATCACCAGCAGCAACCGCCGGTCGCCGATCCAGTCGAGCACACTGTCGAGCACAGACGCCTCACCCGCCGCCAGCACGGGCAATGCGTCGGCCAGGGTGGCGGGCACCGCGCCCTCATCGGTCACCGGTGCGAGGTCGATGAAGTAGGCACCATCGTGAAACTCGGCGAGCGACCTCCACGCCAGCTCCAGTGCCGACCGTGTCTTGCCGACCCCACCCGTGCCGGTCAGCGTGATCAACCCACCGCGGCCGACCAGCTCGCTCAGTTCGGCGAGCAGCGCATCGCCACCCACGTAGTCGGTCACCGGCCGAGGCAGGTTCGTGCGACTGCCCAGCACCCCGCGCGGCTCGGGGAACGAGCGCTGGAGCAGCGGATGCTCCACCTGGTATAGCGCGATCGTGCCGACGTCGCGCAGCCGATGTATGCCCAGCGACTGCAGCGTGGTTTCCTCGGGGAGCACTCGGGCGTGGTCGCGGACCGCGTCGCTCGCCACGATCTGGCCGCCGTGGGCAGTCGCCGCCACTCGTGCTGCGTGGTGGATGGTCAGGCCCACGAGGCCGCCGTCGAGGTCGTCCACCTCTCCGAGGTGCAGCCCCATGCGCACCCGCACCCGCAGGCCGGCGGGCCAGTCGGCCGTCTCCATCTCGCGCTGTGCCTGCACGGCAGCGCGGAGCGCCGCCGACGGCGAGTCGAACGTGACGAAGAACGAGTCACCTTCCGTGCCGCGCTCGACACCCGCCCATGCGGCAACCGCGTCGCGGATGATCCGGCGGTGGCGCTGCAGCAGTTCGGGCCACTGTTCGCCCGCTCTTTCCAGCAACGCCGTGGAGCCCTCGATGTCGGAGAAGAGCAGGGTGCGTACCGAAGTAGCCACGTCGGGAGCGTAGCGAACGGTGACCTGGCGCCCGACGGGTGCCGGGGGTGCCGCGTGCCGCTACGCCCGCAGGCGTTCGTTGGTCGGGTCGTACAGCGGTTCGCGCCCGACGGTGGCGGCCTTCAACTCGCCGAAGATCTTGATCTGCAACTTAGTGCCCTCGGCCTCGAACTGTGGGCGCACGAAGCCGAGCGCGATGCTCTTCTCCAACGTGAAGCTCCACCCGCCGGATGTGGCGAGGCCGATGTTGTTGCCGGCCTCGTCGAAGATCGTGGCGCAGAACGGAGCGTCGGCGTCGCCGGCCTCATCGAGCGTCATCGATACGAAGCGCCACGGCGAACCGGCCGCCTTCTCCGCGACGAGTGCGTCCTTGCCGACGAAGTCCGCCTTGTTCAGGTCGACGAAGCGGTTGAGCGACGAGTCGAAGGGGGAGTAGCCGATCTCCATGTCCTGCTTCCAGCCGCGATAGCCCTTGTCGAGCCGCAGGCTGTCGACTGCATAGATGCCGAAGTCGCGGATGCCGTACTGCTCGCCGGCCGCCCAGATGGCGTGGTACAGCGGTACGAGCTGGTCGTTGGTGGCGTGCAGTTCCCAGCCCAGCTCGCCGACGTAGCCCACGCGCAACGCGCGCACGGGGCCGACGGCCGTGTTGATGTCGCGGGCCGACAGCCACGGGAACGCTGCGTTGTCGAGCGGGCTGGAGGTGACCTGGGCGAGCACGTCGCGCGAGCGCGGGCCGACCACGATCAGCGAACCACGATCGGCGGTGACGTTGGTGATCGTGACAGAGCCGTCGGTGGGCAGCGCGGCCTCCAGCACGTCGAGATCGTGCCACTCTGCGCTCGCGGCGCCGACCGCGTAGAACATGTCGTTGCCAGTACCGGTGTCGGCGAGGCGGGTGATGGTGAGCTCGCTGAGCACCTTGCCGTCGGGCAGCAGCGCGTAGCACAGGCCCACGCGACCGAGCTTGGGCAGTTTCGTGCACAGCAGGTGATCGAGGTACGCCTCTGCGCCCGGGCCGCTGATCTCGAACTTGCTGAAGCCGGGCAGGTCGAGCACGGCCACTCCGTTACGCACGGCGGCACACTCCTTGGCAACTTCGGGCCGCCAGCCGTTCTTGCGGAAGAACGAGAGCGAGTGATCCGTGACGAGCCCCTCCGGATCGAACCAGGTGGGGCGCTCCCAGCCGCCGCGCGCGCCGAAGTAGGCGCCCTTGGCCTTCAACGTCTCGTACAGCGGCGAGGTGTACGCCGGGCGCCCGGCAGGGCGCTCCTCGAACGGGAAGCCCATCGCGTACTCGTTCTGGTACACCTCGATCGCCTTGTCGATCGTGTACTGCGTGGTCGCATAGTCCTTGTAGCGGCGGCGGTCGATGTTCCAGATGTCGAACTCGGGCCGGCCCTCCAGCACCCACTCGGCGATGGCCTTGCCGGCGCCGCCGCCCTGGGCGATGCCGAAGCTGAACGTGTTGCAGTGCCAGAAGTTGCGCAGCCCGCGCTCGGGACCCATGTACGGGTTGCCGTCGGGTGCGTAGGGGATCGGGCCGTTGACGACGCGGGCGATACCGGCGTCGCCGAGCACGGGCACGCGCTCGCCGGCGTCGAGAATCTGGGTCTCGAGGCGTTCCAGGTCTTCGCTCCAGAGCATGTTCGCGAACACTTCTGGAATGCCGTCGCGCCACATTGCGGTGGCCTGCCACTCGTAGGGCCCGAGGATGAAGCTGTTGCGTTCCTGGCGCAGGTAGTAGCTGGTGTCGGGGTCGCGCAGCAGCGGCAGGGGGAACTCGCGGGCAGCGAGCTCGGCGATCTCCTCGGTCACGTAGTACTGGTGCGACATCTGGGCGATCGGGTGGTGACGGCCGAGCAGTGCCATCACCTCGCCGGCGCGGTAGCCGGCGGCGTTGATGACGTGCTCGCAGTCCACGACGTGCTCGGTGCCGTCGGCGGTGCGCGAGGTGACCGTCCAATGGCTGTTCGCATGCTGCACGAGGCCGACGACGCGCTCGAATCGGCGTACGCGGGCGCCCATCGCGCGCGCCGCGCGGGCGAGGGCCTGGGTGGCCTGCGATGGGTCGATGTCGCCGTCCAGCGGATCCCACAGGGCGGCCACCAGGTCGTGCGTCTTCACCAACGGGTAGATCTCGACCAGCTGGTCGGGGGTGAGCATGTCGTAGCCCATGCCCTGCGCGTTGGCCATGCTGGTGACGTGGCGGAACTCGGCGAAGCGCTCGTGGCTGTGGGCCAGGCGCACCGAGCCGGTGACGTGGTAGCTGATCGGGAAGTCAGGGTCCTTCGCCAGCTCGCGGTAGAGGGCCGCGGTGTACGACTGCACCTTCATCACGCTCCAGCTGGTGCTGTACGTGGGCACGTTGCCGGCCGCGTGCCAGGTGCTGCCGGAGGTGAGCTCGTCGCGCTCCAGCAGCAGGGCATCGGTGCAGCCCATCTGTGCCAGGTGGTACAGCGCGCTGCAGCCGGCGATGCCACCTCCGATGACGACGACTCTCGCTTGCTCGTTCATGTGCGTACCCCTTCGCCTAACGACTCGGCTTCACTTCACGACCCGGCTCCACGGCGCCACCCTGGCGGGCGCCGACTCGACGTCGTTGTGTAAGAATAGACGAAATTACACAAGCCGGTGGCACGCACCGGTGAAGACCGCCGGAGGCCTTCCATGCCCGAATTGCCCAGCAACGCCCGCGTCGTCATCGTCGGCGGTGGCATCGTCGGCTGCAGCGTCGCCTACCACCTCGCATTGCGTGGCGTCACCGACGTGGTGCTGCTCGAGCGCAAGCAGCTCACATGCGGTACGACCTGGCACGCGGCCGGGCTGGTGGGCCAGCTGCGCGCGACGCACAACCTCACCCGGCTCGCGCAGTACACCACCAACCTGTTCGCCACACTCGAGGAAGAGACTGGTCAGGCCACCGGCTTCCGCGCCCGCGGCTCGGTGAGCATCGCACCGAACGAGGAACGCTTCGAGGAGCTCAAGCGGGGCGCCTCGATGGCTCGCGTGTTCGGCCTGCAGGTCGACATCATCGACCGTGACCGCATCAAGGAACTGGTGCCGCTGGCGCGGGTCGACGACCTCGTCGGAGGCGTGCACCTGCCCAACGACGGCATCACCAACCCGATCGACACCACGCAGGCATTGGCGAAGGGTGCTCGGGCGCGTGGTGTGCGCATCCAGGAGAACGTGAAGGTCACCAGGATCGTCACGGAGCACGGGCGTGCCGTCGGTGTGGAGTACGAGATGGATGGCCAGGTCGGCGAGATCCGAGCCGATGCCGTCGTCAATGCTGCGGGCATGTGGGGCCGCGAGCTGGGCGACCAGGTCGGTGCCGTCGTGCCGCTGCACGCAGCCGAGCACTTCTACATCGTCACCGAAGTCGTCGACGGCATCTCGCCCGACATGCCCGTGCTGCGCGACCCCGACGGCTGCGGCTACTTCAAGGAGGACGCGGGCAAGCTATTGGTCGGCTGGTTCGAGCCGGTCTCCAAGCCCTGGGGCATGACCAAGCTCGACGGCAGCAGCGGCATCCCCGAGTCGTTCTGCTTCGATTCGCTGCCGGAGGACTTCGAGCACATCGCGCCGCTCGTCGAGGCGGCCACACATCGCATGCCGTTGCTCGCCGACACCGGCATCCGCCTGTTCTTCAACGGTCCCGAGGCGTTCACGCCCGACGACCGCTACCTGCTCGGCGAGTCACCCGACGTGAAGGGCCTGTTCATGGCGTGCGGGTTCAACTCGATCGGCATCCAGTCGTCCGGCGGCGCCGGCAAGGTGCTGGCCGACTGGATCATCGACGGCCACCCACCGATGGATCTGTGGGACGTCGACATCCGCCGCGCGATGCCGTTCCAGCGCAACGCGAGCTACCTGCGCGACCGCACCGTGGAGACGTTGGGTCTGCTGTATGCGATGCACTGGCCGTTCTTCCAACCGACGACGGCGCGCGGCGTGCGCCGGTCCGCGCTGCACGATCGGCTTGCCGCACGTGGTGCGTGCTTCGGCGAGGTGGCCGGTTGGGAGCGCACGAACTGGTTCGCCCCCGAGGGCGTGAAGGCCGAGTACGAGTACACCTACGGCAAGCAGAACTGGTTCGCGTACTCGGCGGCGGAGCATCACGCGGTACGCAACGCAGTGGGCGTGTTCGAACAGTCGTCGTTCGGCAAGTTCCAGTTGGAGGGCCCCGATGCCGAGGCTGTGCTCAACCGCATCTGCTCCAACGACGTGGCGGTTCCCGTGGGCAAGATCGTCTATACCCAGTGGCTCAACGCGCGCGGCGGCATCGAGGCCGACCTCACCGTGACCAGGCTCGCCGTAGATCGCTACCTGATCGTCACGGCCGCGGCCACGCAGGTGCGCGACTTCAGCTATCTCAAGGACCACATCCCGGAGGATGCGCGCGTGGTCGCCACGGACATCACGTCGTCGTACGCGGTCCTCAGCGTGATGGGTCCCAACTCGCGCGATCTGCTGCAGTCGCTCGCGGGCCCGGCGCCGGCCAACAGCCTGTCCAACGAGGCCTTCCCATTCGGCTGGTCGCGCGAGATCGACCTCGCCTACGCGCGGGTGCGGGCCAGCCGCGTCACATACGTGGGCGAGCTGGGTTGGGAGCTGTACATCCCGACGGAGTTCGCGACGGGTGTATTCGATGCGCTCGTCGCCGCGGGTACCGCATTCGGCCTGCGCCATGCCGGGTACCACGCCCTCAACTCGCTCCGCACGGAGAAGGGCTACCGCCACTGGGGCCACGACGTGTCGCCCGACGACACCCCGCTCGAGGCAGGGCTGGGCTTCGTCGTCGCGTGGGACAAGGCGGGTGGCTTCATCGGCCGCGAGGCGTTGCTGGCGCAGAAGGCGGCTGGGCTCACCCGTCGAATGGTGCAGTTCGCGCTCGCCGACCCGGACAAGCTGCTCTACCACAACGAGCCGATCTGGCGCGATGGCGTCATCGTCGGCAGCATCACGTCCGGCATGTTCGGTCACACGATCGACGCGTCGCTGGGCATGGGCTACGTCGCCGCGCCGGAGGGATCGTTGTGCGACCGCGAGTACGTGTTGTCGGGCAACTACGAGATCGAGGTGGCCGGGGAGCGAATCGCGGCTCGTGCGTCGCTCGACCCGTGGTACGACCCACGCTCGGCGCGGGTGCGGTCGTAGGGCGGACGGGCTCGGGAAGCAGAGGTTCCGACGCATGGCGATCAGAGCGCTCAGCACGGCCCGCGAGGCAACGTCTGCGGGTGGCGATGACGGATATGACGCCGAGGCGCACATCGGCGGGCGAATTCGCGAGCTCCGCAAGGCGCACGGTCGCACGCTGGCCGACGTCGCGTCCGGCGTGGGCATCTCGGTCAGCTACCTGAGCCAGATCGAGCGCGACGTGTCGCGGCTGCCGATCGGCGTACTGAAGCAGATCGCCGACGCGCTCGGCGTACACATGAACTGGTTCTTCCACAGCGGTCACGAGGGTCCGGAGGAGGAGCGCGACATCATCGTGCGCGCAACGAACCGCCGGAACCTGACGTTCACCGGTCTGGGCATCACCGAGGAACTCCTCTCGCCGAACCTGGCGGGGCCGTTGGAGCTGTTGATCAGCACCATCCACGCAGGCGCCGACAGCGAGTTCTACGCCCACGACGGCGCCGAGGCGGGTCTGGTGATGCAGGGCACGTTGCAACTGTGGGTCGGGCGGCAGCACTTCGAGCTGGAGGCCGGCGACAGCTTTGCGTTCTCGAGCGCCGAGGCGCACCGTTGCGCGAATCACGGCAAGCAACCGGTGAAGGTCCTGTGGGTGATCACCCCACCCCACTACTGAACCGGAGCCCCAGTCTTCCTCGCAGGGGACGCTGTTGCGG
>JAYSPV010000085.1:0-6766 GCA_043721915.1 Ilumatobacteraceae bacterium
GGGCGAAGACGCAGGTGCGGCACCCAAGAAGCAGAAGCGTCGTGGCCCTGTGCGCGGCGGCAAGGGCGCAGGCAAGCCTGCGAAGAAGAAGTAGAGGGCACCGTCATGGCAAAGAAGTCGCTGATCAACAAAGCAAACGCGACGCCCAAGTTCAAGGTGCGCGGTTACACGCGCTGCCGTCGCTGTGGTCGTGCTCGTTCGGTGTATCGCAAGTTCGGTCTGTGCCGAGTGTGTCTCCGGGAGATGGCCCATGCGGGCGAAATCCCCGGTGTCACCAAGGCGAGCTGGTGAGGAGACCCAATGCTCACTGATCCCATCGCCGACATGCTCACCCGCATCCGCAACGCCAACACGGCGATGCATGACGAGGTCCGCATGCCCGCATCCAAGCAGAAGGTCGCTCTGGCCGCCGTCCTCGAGAAGGAGGGTTACATCACCGGTTTCACCGTGGCTCCGTCCACCACCGCTCCCGGCGAAGTGCTCACCATCTCGATGAAGTACTCCAACGATCGCAAGCGCACGATCTCCGGTCTGCGCCGCATCTCCACCCCAGGCCTGCGGATCTACCGCAAGAGCGACTCGGTTCCCCGCGTCCTCGGTGGCCTCGGTGTGGCCGTCCTGTCCACCAGCCAGGGGCTGCTCACCGACCGTGAAGCGCGCAAGCGCAAGGTCGGCGGCGAAGTCCTCTGCTACGTGTGGTGATCGGAAGGATTCGTCATGTCACGCATTGGTAAGTCACCGATCGCTGTCCCAGGCAGTGTGGAAGTCACCATCGACGGAGCGGATGTCACCGTCAAGGGCCCCAAGGGCAGCCTGTCGCGCACCGTTCCGGGTGAGATCTCGGTTCGCCGCGAAGAGGGCAACCTGCTCGTCGAGCGTCCCAACGACGAGCGCCAGAACCGCTCGTTGCACGGACTGACTCGTACGCTGGTGAGCAACATGGTCGTCGGTGTCACCGACGGTTTCACCAAGGAACTCGAGATCATCGGCGTCGGTTATCGCGCCGAAGCCCTCACCCCCACCAATCTGCGTCTGGCCCTCGGGTTCAGCCACCCGGTGCTCATGGAAGCGCCGGAGGGCATCACCTTCGAAGTCCCGACCCAGACCCGCATCATCGTCCGCGGAATCGACAAGGAAGTCGTCGGCCAGGTGGCCGCCAACATCCGTGCCGTGCGCAAGCCCGAGCCCTACAAGGGCAAGGGTGTGCGCTACCTCGGCGAGAAGGTCCTGCGTAAGGCCGGCAAGACCGGCAAGAAGTAGCCAGGAAGAGCCACTCGTATGAGCAACACCGCACAAAAACGCCGCAATGGCCGCCTCATCCGCCACCGTCGGGTGCGCAAGAAGATCCACGGCACCGCCGCGCGTCCGCGCCTGGCTGTGTTCCGTTCCAACAAGCACCTCACCCTTCAGGTGATCGACGACGTCGCCGGCTGCACAATTGCTGCTGCCAGCACCACCGAGCCGGCCATCAAGGGCGAAGGTTCCGGTGCCACCGTCGCTGCCGCCGGCAAGCTGGGCCAACTCGTGGCCGAGCGTGCCAAGGCTGCAGGTATCACCAAAGTCGTGTTCGATCGTGGCGGCTTCGCCTACCACGGTCGCATCGCCGCAGTTGCTGCTGCGGCCCGTGAAGCAGGTTTGGAGTTCTGATGGCCGCACCGTCGAATTACGGCAACAATCGCAACGAAGAGCGCGCTCCCGACCCCAACGGTCTGCGGGAGTCGCGTGTCATCGCCATCAACCGCGTGGCCAAGGTCGTCAAGGGTGGTCGTCGCTTCAGCTTCACCGCTCTGGTCGTGGTCGGCGACGGCAACGGTCGCGTCGGGCTCGGCTACGGCAAGGCCAAGGAAGTGCCGCTGGCAATCCAGAAGGGCACCGAAGAGGCCAAGAAGAACCTGTTCGACGTCCCGTTGGCCGGCAGCACCATCACTCACCCGATCATCGGTATCAACTCCGCCGGTCGCGTGATGATGAAGCCAGCGGCCCCCGGTACCGGCGTCATCGCCGGTGGCGCTGCCCGCGTCATCCTCGAGGAGGCGGGCGTCCACGACGTGCTGTGCAAGTCCCTCGGCTCGTCGAACGCGATCAACGTGGCTCGCGCCACGATCAACGGTCTTGCGTCGTTGCAGCGCCCGGAGGAAGTTGCGGCTCGCCGTGGTCTCGCCGCCGAGACCTTCGTGCCCAAGGGCATGCTCGATGCGTACAACGAGCGCAAGAAGCAGATCACCTCAGGGGAGTCCCACTGATGCGCAAAGACACCAACTATGAGGGCCCAACCATCACCGTGCGCCAAACGCGCTCGGCGATCGGCAACAAGCCCAAGAACCGTGGCACGCTGCGTGCCCTGGGCCTGCGCAAGATCGGCGACACGAACGTGTTGCCGGACCGGCCCGAGATTCGCGGCATGCTGGCCCGCGTTCCCCACCTCATCGAGGTCACGGAGAACGCAGCCGATTCCTCAAACAAGGGAACTGTGAACTGACATGCGCGTCGATGAACTCGCTCCCGCCCCAGGCTCAACGCGCCCCAAGAAGCGCGTCGGCCGCGGCATCGGCGGCAAAGGTGGCAAGACTGCCGGCGCCGGTACCAAGGGCCAGAAGTCGCGTGGTCGCGGCAAGGTGGCGCGTGGCTTCGAAGGTGGCCAGATGCCCCTCAAGCAGCGCGTCCCGAAGTTGAAGGGTTTCAACAACCCCTTCCGCGTCGAGTACAGCCCGGTCAACCTCGATCAGCTCAATGAGCTGGGCGAAGCTGTGGTCACCCCCGAAGTGCTGGTTGCGGCCGGCTTGGTTCGCAAGGGCACCTTCGTAAAGGTGCTCGCTCGTGGCGAGCTCACCATTGCGGTGCAGCTCAGCGCCCACGGCGTGTCGCAGGCCGCTGACGCAGCCATCACCGCTGCAGGCGGTAGCGTCACGCTCCTGCCGCTGCCCTTCAAGCAGGGTCGCCCGCCGGTCAAGGGCAACCAGTTCACCAACCGCTGATTCTCGCCCTCACGTCCACGCCGTCTCGAAACCCTCAGGGAGCTAACCCGTGTTCTCCAACTTGAAGAACGTCTTCAAGGTGCCCGATCTGCGGAACAAGATCCTGTTCGTGCTGGCCATGGTGGCCCTCTACCGAGTGGGCGTCGCGATCCGCGTGCCCGGCATCGACGAGGAAGCAGTTCGCCAGTTCAAGGCCTCGGCCGAGACGCAGGGTGCGCTGGGCTTCCTGAACCTGTTCAGCGGTGGCGCCTTTGCCAGCTTCAGCATCTTCGCGCTGGGCATCATGCCGTACATCACCGCCAGCATCATCATGCAGGTGTTGGGTGTGGTCATCCCCAAGCTGGAGAAGTTGCAGCAGGAGGGCGCCGTCGGGCAGCGCAAGATCACGCAGTACACGCGGTACCTCGCGATTGCCATCTCCACGCTGCAGGCCACGGCACTGACGTTCATCTTCGGCAACGGCAACGGCAACGCGTTCTTCGGCGCCGCTCAGCGCCTACCGACCAACCTGCGCCTCTTGCCGGACGGCATGTGGCCGCGTGGCCTGCTGGTGATCGTCACGCTCGTCGGCGGTACTGCGGTGCTGATGTGGTTGGGTGAACTGATCAGCCAGCGTGGTATCGGCAACGGCATGTCGATGGTGATCTTCGCATCGGTGGTCAGCAGCCTTCCCGCGGGTTTCTACAACGTCTATCTCTCCAAGGGCTGGTTCGTGTTCAGCCTGCTGCTGACCCTGTGCCTGGGCATCGTGGTGGCGGTCGTCAAGGTCGAGCTCGGTCAACGACGGATACCCGTGCAGTTCGCAAAACGGGTGGTCGGTCGGCGGATGTACGGTGGCCAGAGCACATACATTCCGCTGAAGGTCAACCAGAGCGGCGTGGTGCCGATCATCTTCGCCAGCTCGGTGCTGTTGCTGCCGGTGCTGCTCACCAATCTGCTCGGCAGCTCCGAGCGCGGTTCCTGGCGCTTCAGGGTTCAGGAGTGGGTCGACGGCAATCTGGTCAACTCTCAGGGCGCGGTGTACATCACGCTGTTCTCGTTGATGATCATCGCCTTCGCCTACTTCTACAACTCGATCGCCTTCGATCCGATTCGTCAGGCCGATCAGATTCGTCGCCAGGGTGGCTTCATCCCCGGCGTGCGCCCCGGTCCGCAGACCGAGCGCTACCTGGGCAAGGCCGTCAACCGCATCACGCTCCCCGGCGCTGTGTTCGTCGCGCTGATCGCGATCACGCCTTACCTGTTGCTGTGGGCGTTCGATGTGCGGAACTTCCCGTTCGCCGGCACCACCGTGCTGATCGCTGTGGGTGTCGCCCTCGAGCTGATGCGCCAGATCGATAGCCAGCTGATGCTGCGCAACTACGAGGGCTTCCTGAAGTGATCCCGGGCGCCCGGCTGATCTTGCTCGGGCGCCAAGGCGCTGGCAAGGGAACACAGTGCGTGCGGCTGTCGCGTCACTTCGTCGTTCCCCACATCAGCACCGGCGACATGCTGCGGGCGGCCGTCCGTGAGGGCACCGAACTCGGTGTGATGGCCAAGCGCGTGATGGACGCGGGCAGCCTCGTGGGCGACGAGATCATGGTCGGCTTGGTGCGTGAACGGCTCAGCCAACCCGACACCGTCGGGCGCGGCTACATCCTCGATGGGTTTCCGCGCACGGTTGGTCAGGCAGTCGCGCTCGACGAGATCACCGCCGAGCGTCCGCTCGATGTCGTGATCGATCTCGATGTGCCCCGTGAGCTGGTGCTGCGGCGCATCACGGCACGTCGGGTGTGTCGTGACTGCGGCACCAACTACGTAGCCAACGGCAGCGAGAAGATGCCATGGATCTGTGAGGTCTGCGGTGGTGATGTGATGCAGCGCGACGATGACACCACCGAGGCGATCGCACACCGTCTGGATCTCTACGAGGAGCAGACGTCGCCGCTGATCGAGTTCTACCAGCGCGACGGCCGACTGGCGATCATCGATGGTGTGGCGTCGCCCGACGTGGTGTTCGTGCGGTTGACGACGGCCGTCGAAGACTCGCGCCGGAAGAACTGACGATGGCAGCCGCGCGGGGCGGACGCTTCGGACGACGCGCAATACCCGCTCGAACGCCCGAACAGCTGCGCGACATGCGCGCCGCCGGGCGTGTGGTGGCCGAGATGCACGCTGCGATTCGTCGCGCCGTTGCGCCGGGCGTCACCACCGCCGCGTTGGATCGGGTGGGGCGCGACGTGCTGGAACGCCGTGGAGCCGAGAGCAACTTCTTCGGTTACCACGGTTTCCCTGGCGTGATCTGCGCGTCGGTGAACGAGGAGGTGATCCACGGCATCCCGGGCTCGCGGGTGTTGGAAACCGGGGATCTGCTGTCGGTCGACTGCGGAGCGATCGTCAACGGCTGGCATGGCGACGCTGCATTCTCGATGTGCGTGGGGGAGGGCAGTCCCGAGGCGCTGCGGCTGATCGCTACTGCCGAGGCAGCACTTGCGGCTGCGATCCGCGAGATGCGACCGGGCAAACACCTCGGCGATGTCGGCGCTGCCATCGAGGCAGTAGTGGCCAGCGCCGGATACGGCAACCCTGCGAACTACTGCGGTCACGGCATCGGCCGCGCGATGCACGAGGAACCCGACGTCGAGAACCGAGGTCGGCCCGGCCGCGGCCTGGAACTCATGGCCGGCAACGTGCTCGCGATCGAGCCGATGTTGCTCGGTGGTGGCGACGACGACGTGATCGAACTCGACGACGGCTGGACGATCGTCACCGCCGACGGCTCGTTGGCAGCGCACGCCGAGCACACCGTGCTGGTCGGCGATCACGGTCCCGAGATACTCACGCGTCACTAGAGCTGTGTCAGGGAGCGTTTGCTCGTGTCACCTTCCGGCACGTTTGTTGACGCGCTCCAGCGCTTCCAAGTTGTGCGCTCGGTAGCGCTGGTCGCTACCAAGCGCACAAGAAGCCCTCGGCATCGCGTCACCTACCGCTGGTTCCTCATCCGTCGATATGCGCTCTCCGACGCCGGACGGCACGTAGCGCCTAGCGGCAGTTATGCGCGGTTTGCTCGGCTCTTCCACCAGCCGTCATCAACGTCGGCGGCTTCCAATTGGCCGAGTCGCTTGACGGAGTGTTGGACGAACTCATCTGGGAGACGCACGTCGTGCTCGTCCACGTAGTGCCCGAGACCTGACGGCCAGATGTACGTGCCATCCGTGTATTCGCCTGACCCGTTCGCCGCTCCGCACAGACGACAGGTGGAGCGGCCCATGAACGTACGGGCCAATGTTCCCGATGAGACGTACTGACTCACGGCGTGGCGTTCGTCCTCGTCCCAGCCCGCGTCCACGTAGTCGAGGATGTCGGGCCAGCCGTGGGCAAGCTCACCGTTCCAGTAGCCAATGAGTCGAAGCGATGTCACACGTCCATATTGCCTGAGCGCCGCCCTCACGAGCGCGAGCAGAGCGGCAGTTCTGGCGCCGGAGTCGCCGGCCTGCACCGACCCGATCACCGGAATAACCGGATTTCGGCTGCGCGATTACCGGAATAACCAAAGCTCTGAGCGGCTACTCCAAAGGCCCCGAGTTGGCTGCCATGAAGACAACGTTGAACGCACATCGCAGTTCCGCGAGTCGCGCTGTCTGATGCTCCTCCAGCGCGAAGCCCGAGTCGTTGGCGAAGTCATCGGGCCAGACATAGATCGACAGCACGATCCGGAACCTGTCAAGGGGTTTGAGACACGAGCGGGATTATTTGCTTTGGATGTTTGCTTGTCTTGAGGGGTCGTTGATCCAGGCGACGGTGGGGAGCTT
>JAYSPV010000086.1:0-9044 GCA_043721915.1 Ilumatobacteraceae bacterium
ACCACCAGCAGCTCACCCGTGGTGATGCCACCCTCGGTGCCGCCGGCCAGGCTGGACTCGCGGCGGTAGTCGCCCTCGCCGTTGCGCAGGGCTGGGTCCCACACGATCGCGTCGTGAGCGTTGCTGCCCCGCCGGCCGGCAACGTCGAAGCCGTCGCCGATCTCCACGCCCTTCACCGCCTGGATGCTCATCACGGCCTGGGCGAGTGCGGCATCGATCTTGCGATCCCAGTGCACATGGCTGCCGAGCCCCACCGGCACGCCGTACCCGAGCACCTCCACGACGCCACCGAGTGAATCGCCGTCCTTCGCAGCAGCCTTCACTTCCTCGACCATCGCTGCAGACGCGACGGGATCGAAGCAGCGCACGTCGTCGGCATCGACTGCGTCGAGATCGGCCGGCAACGGCCGCACACCCGCAGCAGCGCGCGCAGAGCCCATCTGGATGACGTGCGAGATGATCGACACGCCAAGTTCGGCGAGCAACTTCTTGGCGACCGCCCCGGCGGCGACACGGGCGGCTGTTTCGCGGGCGGAGGCACGCTCGAGCACATCGCGGGCATCGGTGAACCCGTACTTCTGCATGCCGACCAGATCGGCGTGGCCGGGACGCACCGAGGTGAGCGGGTCCTTCGTCTGGCCCGGCGCTGGCGACATCTCCTCGTGCCATTTGTCGCTGCGGAACCACTCGCTGTTCTTGATCTCGATCGCCAACGGCGACCCGAGCGTGCGCCCGTGACGGACACCGCCGACGAGTGTGATCTCATCCTGCTCGAAGCGCTGCCGCGGCCCACGACCGTACCCCAGGCGACGACGGGCCAGCTCAGGTGCAATGTCGTCGAGCGTGAGCGCCAGCCCCGCGGGTAGGCCTTCGATGATGACCACGAGCGCTCGCCCGTGTGATTCGCCGGCGGTCAGGTAACGAAGCATTCGTGTCAGGCTACTGGCGACGCGCGGTGAGTTCCCGCTCTGCCGCAGCCGCCATCGCCGTCACATCGGGCAACGATCCGTGCCACAGCTGCTGCTGCAGTGCGGCCTGATGAACCAACATCCCCAGCCCGTCGACGGTGGTAGCACCCGCAGCCCGCGCAGTCTGCAGCAGCGCCGTGCGCCGGGGGTGGTACACCAGGTCGGCCACCACCTGACCGGCCGACAGCCACGAGGCATCACAGGGGAGCTCCTGGGAACCCATGCCCACCGAGGTGGCGTTGACCACGATGTCAGCCGCCGCAACATCGGCCGCGACGCCGACGACACCCGCGGCACCGGCGAGGGAAGCAGCTTGCTCGGCGGCCGCCGGTGTCCGGTTGACGACGGTCACCCGGGCGGCGCCGGCACGCGCGAGCGCGTCGATCACGGCCCTCGCGGCAGCACCTGCGCCGAGCACGCACACGCTGCGACCGGCCACCACGACACCGGCGGCTGCCAGCGAGGCGACGAACCCCGCGCCATCGGTGCTGTAACCCTTCAGCGAACCGTCCCTTTCGGGCACCACGGTGTTCACCGACCTCAGCGCAGCAGCGGCTGGATCGAGCGCGTCGACAGCACCGGCGACGGCCTCCTTGTGCGGCATCGTGACCGACAACCCGCCGAGCCCGAACACGCGCATTGCGGCGAGCGCGGCCGGCGCATCACCGGGCGCCACCTCGAATGCGGCGTAGGCCCAGTCGATCCCGAGCTGCTGGAACGCCGCGTTGTGCAGTGCGGGCGACAACGAGTGACGCACCGGACTGCCGATCACCGCTGCGATCCGGGTGGCGCCGGTGATCACAGCAAACCCTTGCGACGAGCCTCTTCGATGTTGGCCTCTTGCTGCTCCAACGTCGCCGAGAATGCGTGGCGGCCATCTTCGTCGGCCAGCACGTAGAACAAGTACAGGCACGGGTAGTCGTCGGGGAGCCCGACGCAGATCGGATCGCCCAACGATGGATTGGCGACCGGGTACATCGCCGCCTGGATGCTCGCACGGCCGGGATTGGCGATCGGTGTCGGCGGTAGACCGGTATGCATGTACAGGTTGTACGGAGTGTCGATCGCCTTCAACTGGGAGAAGCTGAGTGCGGGATCCTGCTGGTAGTACAGGCTCGCGTCGATGTCCAACGTCATTTCGAGGAACAGCCGGTTGTAGATGACGCGTGCAATCTTGGCGCGATCCTCGGGTACCTTCGCCTCGCGTTCGATGAGGCTGGCGATGATCAGAATCTTGTATGGGTCGAGCCCGAACGCGGCCGAGCGGTCGACGATGCCTTCCTGGTCGCCGACGCGTTCCATCAGCACAACCATTCGCTGAATTACCTGCGCCGCGCTCTCCCCGTTCGAGACCTGGTAGGTGTCGGGGAACAGCAGGCCTTCCAGGCTGTCGGTGCCTGCAGGAAGCCACACCGAGGTGACCGAGCCGTCCGTGGCTGCGTTGGTGAACTCGACTGCTGAGAGGCGCGGCACTTTCTCTTCCAGTCGGTGGGCCATCCGTTCGAACGTGAAGCCCTCCGGAAAGGTGACCTTGGTGAAGGTCTGCGAGGGTGAGGTGCGCAGGATGCGCATGATGTTGCCCATGTGATCTGCCGATTGCAGCCGGAAGTAACCAGGGATCAGCTCCAGCCCACCGTGCTGGTCCACGTACCACCGGAACAGGCTTGCGCTGGTGACGAGTCCATCCGCCTCCAACCGCTCGCTCACCGTCTCGAGCGTGTCGGTGGCGTCGACCGTGAACGTCACCGGCGCACCAGGGTCGCCCTTCGGGTTGACCTGCTCGGTGTACCACAGCCCTCCGACGCCAACGGCGACAATGCCGGCCATCCCGACGAATAGCAGGAGCCACGTCAGCCACTTGAACGGCCGCCGCTGACGTCGCGGTCGTTCGATCACCAGCGCATCGGTGATGTCTGCGTCGTCCCACGGGTCGCGACGCCAGGTGGTCTCATCGACGAAGGTCACCGCTGCGCCGCTCGCCCGTCGAGCCAGGCCTGCAGCATCACCGCAGCGGCCACTTTGTCGACCAGCTTGCGGCGCGCCTGCGCGCCGATCCCGGCCTCGATCAATGCGCGATCGGCCGTGACCGTCGTGCGGCGCTCGTCGAAGGTGATGACCGGCACGCCCACCACCGTAGCCAAGGCATCGGCTTCGGCGATGGCAGCCTTCGCGGCAGGCCCGGAGGTGCCGTTCATGTTCAACGGCAGCCCGACGACGAGCATCTCGGCTTCCTCCTCCACGGCGAGCTTGCGGATCTGTTCGTGATCGCGGCGGACCGAACCGGACCGAGGGATCATCGTCAGTGGCGAAGCAATCGTGCCGGTGCGGTCGCTGACCGCGATGCCGATGCGCTTGGATCCGAGATCGATACCGAGCGCACGCATCGCTCAGCCCTGCGCTGCCGTGTTTCCAGCCGCAGTGTCTCCAGCTGCGGCAGCTGCGATGCGCAGCGCTTCGTCGAGGCCCGCCGGGTCCTTGCCGCCGGCCGTCGCGATGTCGCCTTTGCCACCGCCGCCGCCGCCTACGGCCTTCGCTGCGTCCTTGATCAGATCGCCGGCCATCAACCCACTGGCCGGAGTGACCGCCGCGACCAGTGAAACACCACCGCTGTCGCTGAGCCCACCGAGGACCACGACCGCCACGCCTGGTTGCTGGCGGATGGCGACAGCGAGCTCGCGCAGATCACCGGGTGAAAGGCCATCGATGCGTGTGACCACGCGACCCTCGACCGCGCCGGCGGCGATCTCCGCAGCCTGCCCGGTGGCCAGCTTGGCGCGCAGTGCCTTGACCTCGTCGTGCAGGCTCTTGATTTCGTCGAGCCGTCGCTGCACACCGGCCACCATCTCGTCGCCCGGCGCGCCGACCAGACGGGCGGCCTCGGCGACCGCCGCGCTGTCTCGCTGCAGCAACCGCAGTGTGTTCTCGCCGGTCGTGGCCTCGATCCGGCGCAGGTTGCTGCCGATGCTGCTCTCGTTGATCACCTTGATCGTGCCGATGTCGCCCGCCGCACGAACGTGGGTGCCACCGCAGAGCTCGATCGAGCTGCCGACCTCGAGCACGCGCACGACGTCTCCGTACTTGTCGCCGAAGAACGCGATTGCACCCAATGACGTTGCCTCGTCCTTGGTGGTCTCGAACACCCGCGCAGGAGAGTTGGCGAGGGTCTCGCCGTTGGCGAGCTCCTCGATGCGACGGATCTCGTCGGCGGTGACCGCTTCGTAGTGGCTGAAGTCGAACCGCAGGCGATCGGGGCCGACCAGCGAGCCGGCCTGCTTGACATGCTCGCCCAGCACCTTGCGCAACGCATGATGGAGGATGTGCGTGCCGGTGTGGTTGCGACGGATTGCGTCGCGCCGTGCCACATCGATCAACGCGGTGGCTGAGTCCCCGACGAGGATCTCGCCTTCGACACGCGCGATGTGACGGCGAAGACCGGGCAGCGCGTACGTGGTGTCGAGTACGTGCGCGATGCCACCGAGCGTCCGGATGACGCCGGTGTCGCCCACCTGGCCGCCGGCCTCGGCGTAGAAGGGGGTGCGATCGAGGAAGATCTCGACGGTGTCGGTGCCGTCGGCGAGTTGGTCGCCCGGCAACACGGCGACCACCATCGCCTCGGCGGTGTCGTCGGAGTAGCCGACGAACTCGGTGATGCCGTTCGCCTCCACGACCTCGCGATAGCCATCGAGGCGGTCGTCGTCGGTGGCGGTGCCCTTGCGGCCCGCCTTGGCCCGCTCGCGCTGGCTGCGCATCGCCGTCTCGAACCCTGCGTTGTCGACGGCGACACCACGCTCGCCGGCGATCTCCTGGGTGAGCTCGAGCGGGAAGCCGTAGGTGTCGTGCAGCAGGAACGCGGTGCCGCCCGGCAGTTCGTCGGCGTGATCCGTCAGCTCTGTTTCGAGAATGCCGAGGCCGGTCTTCAGCGTCTGGCGGAAGCGCTCTTCCTCGCGGGTGAGCACGTTGACGATGAAGTCGCGGTTACCGGCGACCTCTGGATAGGCGCCGCCCATCACGTCGACAGCCGTCTCGACCAGCGATGGCATGACGAGCTTCTCGGTGCCGAGGAGGTACGCGTAACGCACTGCACGCCGAATGATCCGGCGCAGCACGTACCCGCGGTTCTCGTTGCTGGGAAACACGCCGTCGCTCACCAACATGGCAGCGGAACGGGCGTGCTCGGCGAGCACGCGCATCGCGAAGCTGTCGCGGTCTTCGTAGTCGCCGGCGCGGTAGCTGCGGCCGGTGAGGCTGCACGCCTGATCGATCAGCGGCTGCATCAGTGTGGTCTCCCACACGGCATCCACGCCCTGCAGCAGGCAGAGCATCCGCTCCAGGCCAAGACCGGTGTCGATCGAGGGCTTGGGCAGCAGCGTGCGGCTGCCATCGGGCGCCTGGTTGTACTGCATGAACACCAGGTTCCAGAACTCCATGTACCGATCGCCGTGGACGTCGTTGAGCGGGCCGCCGTCGGGGCCGAAGGCGGGGCCGCGGTCGATGTGGATCTCGCTGCACGGGCCGCAGGGACCGGTATCGCCCATCTGCCAGAAGTTGTCCTTGTCGCCGAGGCGCTGGATGCGGTTCATCGGCACGCCGACCTGTTCGTGCCAGATCGCTTCAGCCTCGTCGTCGCTGTCGTGGACGGTGATCCACAGGCGGTCGCCGTCGAGCCCGAACGTCTCGGTGGTGAGCTCCCAGCTCCACGGGATGATCTCGTTCTTGAAGTAGTCACCGAAGCTGAAGTTACCGAGCATCTCGAAGAACACGAGGTGTCGCTTGGTGCGCCCGACATCGTCGAGGTCGTTGTGCTTGCCACCGGCGCGGGCGCACTTCTGGCTGCTCACGGCGCGGCTGTAGGGCGGCGCCTCATCGCCGACGAAGTACGGCTTGAACGGCACCATGCCCGCCACCGTGAACAGCACTGTGGGGTCGTGCGGGATCAGGCTGGCCGAGGGCACGACTGCGTGCGCCTTACCCGCGAAGAAGTCGAGGAAGGCGGAGCGGAGCTGATCGGCTGTTTGCGGTGGCGTACCCATGAAGACCCAAGCCTACCGAGCACGCCGATTCGGACACCGTGTATTGAAGGACCGCGTGTTGCTAGCGTCGCCGATCGTGCCGATCGACACCCATGAATGGATCAGTTTCGAGGACGACCACACCCGCCGAACGTGGGTGTTCGACGCCACCTTCCTGCGCAGCAACTGGAGCTGCATCTTCGGCTGTGGCTGCAAAGGGGTGCTTGACAGCGACGCAACCGAGATGTCGCAGGGCTGTTGCAGCTACGGCGCCCACTTCATCGACGACGCCGACGTGCAGACCGTCGTGGAGTCGTCCGCGAGGCTCAGCAAGCGACACTGGCAGTTCAAGAAGCAGGGCAAGGCCGGTGGCATCTTCGACGTCGTCGACGGCGCCACCACCACCCGCCTGGTGAAGGACGCCTGCATCTTTCTGAATCGACCCGGCTTCGAAGGCGGCGCCGGGTGCGCATTCCACATCGCTGCTCTGGAAGCCGGTGAGCGGCCGATGGACTGGAAGCCCGACGTGTGCTGGCAGCTTCCGCTGAGGTTGGAGGAGCACACCGATGACCACGGGTACGTGACGTCCACCCTGCGCGAGTGGAAGCGCCGCGACTGGGGCCCGGGTGGGGCAGAATTCCACTGGGTGTGCACCGAGACCGACGAAGCGTTCGTCGGAGCGGTCTCGGCCTACGTGTACCTGCGCGACGAGATCGTCGAGATGGTCGGCCAGTGGGCGTACGACCGCATGGTGGAGCTGATCGATCGTCCGCAGTGGACGCCGCTCCCCCACCCCGCCGTGCGCCACTAGCCACCGCAGGCATGGTTCGGGCGTCGTCCATCAGACCCAGCGGCCCGCTGTGTGCGAGCACCGAAGTGACGCAGTGTTCCCGAGAACACCAGGGATTGTGATCGAGAACCGTGTCACTTCGCGGGGCGTCCGCTGTGACCGACTAGCTCCGCCGGGGGCAACTCCGCGAAGGTCAGCTGGGCTTCTTGTTGGCCTTGCGGCGCTCTTCCAGGCCCAGATGACGCTTGCGGATGCGGATGGCCTTGGGGGTGACCTCCACCAGCTCGTCGCCGGCGATCCACTCGATCGCGGTTTCGAGGGTGTGGATCTTCGGGGCCGGCAGCTTCACAGCGTCGTCGTGGCTGTGCGTACGAATGTTGTTCTTCTCTTTCGCACGTACCGCGTTGATGACCATCTCGTCTTCACGCGAGCACTCACCGACGACCATGCCTTCGTAGACCTGCTCGCCGGGGTTGACGAAGAACCCGCCGCTGAGCTGCAACTTGTCGAGCGCGTAGCCGGTGGTGGTGCCCATCCGGTCGCTGACCATCGCCCCGCCACGTGAATCGGGCATCTCGCCCGCCCATGGCATCCAGCCCATGTGATGCTGGTGCAACAGCGCCGTACCGCGGGTGGCGGTCATCAGCAGCGAGCGGAACCCGATGAGACCACGGCTGGGGCACTCGAACGTCACGATCGTGCGCCCCGCGTCACCGGTGCGGAGATCGGTGAGGCGGCCCTTGCGCGGGGCGAGCTCTTGGGTGATCGTGCCCACATGCTCGTCGGGCACGTCGCACACACCGCGCTCTTGCGGCTCGAACTTCTTGCCGTTGACTTCCTTGGTGATCACCTCGGGCCGGCTGACCTGCAGCTCGTAGCCCTCGCGGCGCATTGACTCGATGAGCACGGCCAGCTGCAGCTCGCCACGGCCGGCGACCTCGATCACGTCGGGCGAACCGGTCTCGAACAACTTGATCGACACGTTGCCGAGCAGTTCCTTGTTGAGGCGGTCGATCAGGTGGCGGCTGGTGAGGAACTTGCCGTCCTTGCCGGCGAGCGGCGAGGTGTTGACGCCGAAGGTCATCCGCAGCACCGGCTCATCGACGACCAGCCGCGGCAACGCGACTGGATCGATGACAGAGGCGATGGTGTCGCCGATCTCGACTTCGGGGAAGCCGGCAACGACGAACAGGTCGCCGGCGCTCAGCTCGTCGACCTCGTTGCGGCTGACACCCTCGAAGGCCATCAGCTGCGAGAGGCGGCGCTTCAGCGGCGGCTGGCCTTCTGCGAACTCTTCTTCGAGCAGGGCGACGGTCTCGCCGCGCTTCAGGACGCCATTGACCACGCGACCGATGGCCAGACGGCCGAGGTAGTCGCTGGCGTCGAGCTGGGTGACCATTGCCTGCAGCGGAGCACTTGCGTCGCCGACCGGCGCCGGGATGGCCTCGATGATGGTGTCGAGCAACGCCGACAGATCCGACCCGTCCTCCGGGTAGCCGATGCCGCGCATCGCCTTACCCTCACGCGCGATCGCCGAGATGATCTCGAAGTCGATGTGCTCGTCGCCTGCATCGAGATCGATGAACAGCTGGTAGACCTCGTCGAGCACCTCTTCGGCACGGGCATCGTGGCGGTCGACCTTGTTGATGATCACGATCGCCGGCAAGTCTCTCGCGAGCGCCTTCTGCAGTACGTAGCGCGTCTGGGGCAGCGGGCCCTCGGCGGCATCGACCAGCAGCAGCACGCCATCCACCATGGTCAGCGCACGCTCGACCTCGCCACCGAAGTCGGCGTGACCGGGCGTGTCGACCAAGTTGATCTTGGTGCCCTTCCAGGTGATCGAGGCGGCCTTGGCGAGGATCGTGATGCCACGCTCGCGCTCCTGGTCGTTGGAATCCATCACCCGGTCGACCACTGCCTGGTGGGCGGCGAACGTGCCCGTCGCACGCAGCAAGGCATCGACGAGGGTGGTCTTGCCGTGGTCGACGTGAGCGACCAGGGCGACGTTACGAATGTTGGGGGTCTGATTCTGCGAAGACATGGAGCCGGTTTTCAAACGAAGGAACCAGGCCCGGCAGCCGCGCAGTGAGAATCAGTCGTCGGACTCGTCGTCTTCGTCGAAGGTGACGCCGTACTTCTCCGCCAGAGCGGCGTACTCGTCTTCTTCAGTTGCTTGACGCTGATCGCTGCCGCCGAATCCCAGATCGAATGCACTGGGACCAGCCTGCTTGAGTTTCCGTGCTTCTTCGAAGCGACGGTGACGACCCTTCTTCACAG
>JAYSPV010000087.1:0-5097 GCA_043721915.1 Ilumatobacteraceae bacterium
ATGGAGGAGTTCAAACGCCGCATGACGTCAGCCAAGGCGTGGGGCATCGACGCCCGACTCGTCACTCCTGCCGAGATCAAAGAGATGGTGCCGTTCATCAACGAAGACATCCTCCTCGGCGGCTACTACACGCCGAGCGTCTCGGTCGTCGACTCGCTCGCCACCGGTACCAAGATGCGCGAAGAAGCGGTCGCGGCGGGCGCCCTCCAGGTGTTCGCCAACACCGAAGTACAGGGTCTCGAGACCATCGACACGCCGGGCGGACCGCAGATCTCGGCCGTCCTCACCGACCGTGGCCGGATCGATGCCGAGCACGTGGTGATCGCCTGTGGTGTGTGGAGCCCACGCATCGCCCGCATGGCAGGTGCCAACATCCCGCTCACTCCCGCCGTGCACCAGATGGCCGACGTCGGCCCGATCGACATCCTGCAAGAGTCGAACAAGGAACTTGCCTACCCGATCATCCGCGACATGGACACGTTCTGCTACGAGCGCCAGTCCTCCGGTTCGATGGAGGTCGGCAGCTACGCCCACCGCCCGATCCTGATGCGCCCCGACGACATCCCGTCCAACTCCGCGTCGGCCCTGACCCCCACGGAACTGCCACTCACGTACGACGACTTCGACCCGCAGATGGAGCAGGCGATCGAGTTGATGGAGATGCTCGGCGATGCTGAGATCCGCTATGCGATCAACGGCCTCCTCAGCCTCACGCCCGACGCCAATCCGGTGCTCGGCGAGACCGTCGAAGTGCGCAACCTGTGGAGCGCTGCTGCGGTGTGGATCAAGGAAGGCCCCGGCATCGCCCAGCTCGTCGCCGAGTGGATGACCTACGGCTACCCGCACATGTGCGACCCGCACGGCAGTGACATCAGCCGCTTCTACCCCCACGAGAAGACCGAGTGGCACATCAACGCGCGGTGCAACGAGCACTTCAACAAGACATACGGGATCGTGCACCCGCGTGAGCAGTGGGCAAGCCAGCGCGGCATGCGGCGCAGCCCGTTCTACGCACGCGAGGAAGCCCTTGGCGCGACGTTCTTCGACGCCCGCGGCTGGGAACGCCCGCAGTGGTACGCCAGCAACGAGCCGCTGATGGCGAAGTTCCCCGACGCCTGCCAGCCGCGCACCCATGAGTGGGATGCCCGTTGGTGGCACCCGGTCACCAACGCCGAACACCTGCAGATGCGCGAGAGCGTCGGCGTGGTCGACCTCACCGCGTTCAACGAGTTCGACTTCGAGGGCGAAGGCGTTGTCGAGTTCCTCAACTACATGTGCGTCAACAACGTCGACGTTGCCGTCGGTCGCAGCATCTACACCCCGCTGCTCACGCCCCACGGCGGGTTTCGTGGCGACCTCACGATTCAGCGCCTCGGGCTCATCCACTATCGCGTGATCACCGGTGCCTTCGACGGTGGCCGCGACAACTACTGGTTCAACAAGCACATGGCCGAGTTCAACGCTCGCACGGGCAAAGCCGTCACGTTCACCGACAGCTCGCAGGGCACCTGCACGCTCGGTGTATGGGGCCCTCACGCAGCGGCCACGATGAGCAAGATCGTCACCGACAACACCACCGGCGCCTACGACCTCAGCCAGGATGGTTTCCCCTACGGCGCGGTACGTGAGGTGTTGATCGAAGGTGTGCCGTGCACGATGTTCCGCATCAGCTACGTCGGCGAGAACGGCTGGGAGATCTACACCCGCATGGAGCACGGCCTCAAGCTGTGGGACGCGATCTTCGAGGCCGGCAAGCAGTTCGAGATCATCCCGGTGGGCATCGGCGTCTATGCCGTCACCGGCCGGATCGAGAAGGGCTACCGCCTGATGGCAGCCGAACTGGAGAGCGAGTACAACCCGGTGGAAGCCGGTCTGGCCCGCCCGAAGGTCAAGAGCGCTGACTTCATCGGCAAGGCCGCCTACCTCACCGCGCGAGATGAGCCCGTTGCCGCGGTGATGTGCACGTTGTCGATGGACAGCCAGCGCTGCGCCGATGGCTACGACCGTTTCCCGACGGGGGGCAACGAGCCGATCCTGACGCTCGCTGGCGAGCGCATCCTCGACTCCAAGGGGCGCGTCAGCCGGGTCACCACCGCCGGTGCAGGGCCGTCGGTGGGCAAGTACCTCCTACTTGCGTACCTGCCCCCGCAGCACGCGGTGGTCGGCACCAAACTGCAGGTGATGTACATGAACGAGATGTACCCAGTCACCGTCGATGTCGCCGGCGCGACACCGTTGTTCGATCCCACCGACAGCCGCATGAAGGGCTGAGATGAAGGTCCTCGTCTGCGTCAAGCGCGTGCCCGCGCCCGGTTCGAAGATCAACCTCACACCCGACGGCCAAGCCGTCGACACGGCGTATCTGGCGTTCACCACCAGCCCGCACGAAGAGTGCGCGGTGGAGGAGGCGGTGCAGTTGATCGAGCGCCACGGCGGCGAGTCCACCGTGCTCACCCTCGGCCCGGCCGAGGCCGATGAGCAACTGCGTTACGCCGCGAGCATCGGCATCAACAAGGCGGTGCTGCTGCCGATCGACGTCGCCGACTGGGATCCCCAGCGCACCGCCGCCGCGATCACCGCGGCGATCCAAGGCATCGAGGCGACGGGCGGCCCGTTCGACGTGATCCTGTTCGGCAACGAGTCTGCCGACTCTGGCAACTTCCAGATCGGTGTCCGCGTGGCCTACGCCCTCGGTCGTCCGTCGGTGAACGGCATCAAGGGCATCGAGATCGACGGTGACATCGTGCGTGCAAAGCGCGAATCAGAGTCGGGCGTCGAGGTGTACACCGTGCCGATGCCGGCCGTCTTCGGGGTGAAGGAGGGCATCAACCTGCCCCGCTACCCGACCCTCAAGGGTCGCCTCGCCTCGAAGAAGGTGGAGGTCGAACAGGTCGTCGCGCAAGGTGAGCCCGGTGGCCAGCAGATGGTCACTCTCGTACAAGCCGCCGAGCAGGCCAGCCAGACGGTGATGTTGGGTAGTGGTCCGGAGGCCGCATCGGCCGTAGTCGACCTTCTCGAAGAACTGGGGATCCTCAAGTGACAGTGCTCGTCGTCATCGACCACGATCGTGGCGCCATCGCGTCGGCAAGCCTGGAAGCTCTCACGTTCGCGCGAGGTCTGGGCGAGGCCGTACACGCTGTCACCATCGGCGCCGCAGCCGATGGGCTTGCTCCTCAGCTTGGTGACCACGGTGCCTCGTTGGTCGTTCAGGCGCATCACGAGCTGCTCACCGACTACGGCCCCGAGGCCTGGGGTGAGACCGTGGTCCAACTGGTGCGCGAGCACTCGCCGAGTGCGGTGCTGGCAACCGGCACCGAGCGTGGGAACGAACTGATGGCGCAGGTAGCTGCCCGGCTCGACCTGCCGATGGTCGCCAACTGCAACCAGGTCACAGCCGGTGAGACATGGGAGATCGAGCGTGTCCGCTGGGGCGGCTCGCTGCTCGAGCGTTGCACGCTGCAGGCGCCGATCAAGCTGATCACCGTCACCCACCACGCCGTGGACGCCTCAGAGGCCCAGGTGGCAATTGCTACGCGGGTGATGACGCCGCAGCTCGATGCCACGTGTGCTCGCACCATCGTGTCCGAGCGCGTGGAGCGCGCCGCAGGTGTCACCTTGGCAACTGCGCCACTCGTTGTCGGCGGCGGACGTGCGGTCGGCTCGGCCGAGGGCTTTGCTCCGTTGGAAGAGCTCGCGGCGCTGCTCGGCGGAGTGGTGGGTTGTTCGCGGGCCGTCACCAACAACGGTTGGCGAAACCACACCGACCAGGTCGGCCAGACCGGTACGCGCATCGCCCCTGACCTCTACATGGCCTGCGGCATCTCCGGCGCCATCCAGCACTGGGTCGGCGCGATGGCATCGAAGAAGATCCTTGCGATCAACACCGACCCCGAGGCGAACATGGTCACCAAGGCCGATTACGCGGTGATCGGGGACCTGCACAAGGTCGTGCCAGCGATCACCGCCGAGATCCGCCGCCGCCGCGGCTGACCGATGGACGCGCGGTGCCATCGCGCGCAATAGGCTGACCGCGATGGGAAACAACGAACCGCTTCCGCCGCCGCCGCCCTCTGGACAGCCGCCGGTCAACCCGCCGCAGTACACGCCGCCGACCCAGCAGATGCCGCCCACACAGGGCTACCCGCAGCAGCCGGAATATCCGCAGCAGCCGCAGCAGTTCCCGCCGACCCAGCAGATGCCCCCAACGCAGGGCTACCCGCAGCAACCGGGCTATCCGCAGCAACCGGGCTATCCGCAGCAGGGCTATCCGCAGCAACCGGGCTACCCGCCACAGGGTTACGCCCCGTCGGGTCCGCCGCCGGCCCCCAAGAACAAGACAGGGCTGATCATCGGTGGAGTTGCCGCCGCGGCAGCGGTCGCCGTTGGCGTCATCGTGTTCACCGGTGGCGACGACAAGAAGGTCACCCCCGTGGGCGACAACACGACCATCGTCACCATCTCGACGACCGACGCCGCCCAGACGACGCTTGCACCGCCCGAGACGTTCGTCATCACGGTGCCTCCGGCAACTGCTGCGCCGGTGACACTCGCTCCGCCGACGACCACCGGTGGCGGCGACGAGATCACGTTCACGCGCTACACGGACGATTCAGGGTCGTTCTCCGTGGAAATGCCCGACCTCGACATGCGGACGTCGGAGTTCACGAGCGGCGACGGCCTCACGCTCGCGTCGGTCATCGCGTCCACGTCTGTCCAGGACTTCCTCAGCGACCACACAACCTTCGGGATCTGGGTCCTGGCTGCCAGGCCGGACCAAGGTGTCTCTGTGGAGTCGATGCTGAACTTCCTGACACCCGCCGACGGTGTTTGCACCACGCGCAACGACGATTTGGGTTTCCCGACGAGCCTCGGTGGCGCCACGAAGGTGACATTCGAAGGTTGTGACGGCGTTGCCTCGAAGGCGATCTTCGTGCTGCAGCTGCCTGGTGGCCAGATCATCGGCGGGTATGGCCAGGGCTCGGGTGATTTCACCGCTGTCGTCGACGTGACGCTCACGGCCCTCGAGTCGATCCAAGCCATCTGAACCTCGGTATCAGATGACCGGCCGGCCGCCGCTCGAGAGCGGCGGGCCGCCCC
>JAYSPV010000088.1:0-2785 GCA_043721915.1 Ilumatobacteraceae bacterium
CAACCGGTGGAAATCCCGCGGCTACCGCACCTACCGCGACCCCCACGGCCACTGGCACCACTACCGCCCAGACGGCACCGAAATCGGCTGGCGCGCCGCCACGACCGTCGTCGAAGCTGGGCGCTGACGCTGACGCTGGCTCCGGCTCCGTCATTGGCACGTGCGATGTTTGATGCAGGCGCGGTTGCGAACATCACGCAGTCGGCCATTGACTGGCTCAGACAGGCGGTACCGCGGTCGGACCTTCATCCGTGCAGCCTGGATGTTCCCTCCGGGCGGTCGCGGTGAACGACAGCATTAGTGGAAGATGGCGCGCAGGCCTTCGCCGCGTTCGGTGACTGCCGGGTCGTAGCCACGGTTCCACAGCCGGCGCCCGAACGCCTTCCACAGCAACCACACGAACACGCAGAACAACACGCCGCCGAACGCTGTCTTGGCCACCATCTCCAGTGGCCCGGCGTCGCTGAGGTCGTTGCCGGGCAGGTAGCCGGGGCCGCCCCACCACGGCTGCCATGGCACCTTCACCTCGAACCGCGCGTAGAGGAACCAGGCCGTCATTCGCGCGAAGCCGTACAGGAAGTACGCCCGGTACACGACGAGCATCCCGTTCGCGCTGAGGTGAAGGCGCCGGTGGAAGAACGACCACACGCCGACATCGGCGGGTATCACGACGCGACGGAAGTACTCAGCCTTCAGCACGTTCCGTGCGAAGAGAACGACCATCAGGAACCAGAACAGGTCCCACACACCACCAAGGCTGGAGTAGTACCCCGCGGCATCGCCGTGGCGGCCGGCGGAAGCTGCGTGCTTCCACATCGAGATCGAGAAGTTCTCGGTGGAGAACGGGAAGAACGGCATCACCCCGGCGGTGTCGCAGATGTCGGTCGCCACGTGGGCCCACTGGCCCACGAGTATCCCCACCGCCCAGTTACGGCTGCGAGTGAGCCCGAGCACCAGCAAGGCCATGACCAGCCCGAACATGAACGAGTGCGTCCACCCCATGCCCGGCCACCCGCGGTGGAACTGTGCGGGGTTGCTCGCCCCGTAGACGAACCGTTTGGTGAACAGATCGGGGACCGAGGCGCCGACCACCAGACCGAAGAACGAAGCCTTCACCCCGACGTGCTTCTGCAGGAAGTAGTGCTCGAACTCGTGAGCCGCCCAGCTCATGCGCCCACCTCGCTAGCGGACTCGCCGAAGCGGATCCGTCGGTACAGGCGCGGCAACAGGTCGATCGTGACCACGAAGTACAGCATCGCCAGGTTCCACGTCAGCAGCCGCTTGGTGAACAGCGTGATGATGATGTAGGCAACGACGGAGGCGGCGTAGAGCAGCCGCGTTCTCATAGGGCGGCGAAGGTCGCCGTGCCGAATGCCGGCTGCCAACTCACGAGCGGGTCTGTCACCGGCAGCGGCGCCGGCTTCGCCCCGAGCACCGTCGCAGGATCGAGGCCCATGTACTGGCAGAAGGCGGCGTTGCGCTCCCACACCATCACGGGGCGCCTGGCCGCGTACTCGGCGTCGAACATCGCCTTCACCCGGCACACCCCGGCCTCGACTGCGGCGCCAAGGGCGACCGCACTCATCACGTAGGAATCGACTGTGGTGAAGCATCCAGCGCACATGGCGCTGACATTACTGCTTTTCGAATTGCCCGCACGCGTGGCTGTGCGCGCGGCTCCGGTTCAGGCCGAGATCAGCTCGCGGTCGGACTCGGTGTCGTCGTCGGTGGGCGTCTCGTCGGTCGTGTGCACCGCGATCATCGGTGTTTCGGCGGCCCGCAGGAGGTCGTTGCTGAGACGGAAGCCCACACCGCGCACGGTGTGGATGAAGCGCAGCTCCGGCGCCCGCTGCTGCAACTTGCGACGCAGGTTGGAGAGGTGCACGTCGACGACATGGGTGTCGCCCACCCAGTTCGGGCCCCACACCTCTTCCAGCAGCTCGGATCGCGAGCAGACCTCGGCTGGCCGGCGGCACAACTGCTCGAACAAGGCGAACTCGATGCGAGTCACCGGCACGTCCACCTCGTGCACGCGGATCTCCTTGCGCCCGACATCGACCGTCAGCGCGCCGAGCGTGATGACCGACGCCTGCAGTGGGTCCCAGCGGGCGTGCAGGTGGCGCGGCCGGCGCAACAGCGCCTGGCAACGGGCGGCCAACTCGTCGGGGTTGAGCGTCGCCGCGACCACGTCGTCGGCGCCGGCTCGAAGTGCACGGATGCGGGCGGTGTCGGCATCGGGGGGAGCAATGCCGACGATGTACGCATCCGTGAGGGCTCGCATGGTGTCGAACAGGCTGCCGCCGCCGTCGGGCGACGGCAGATCGAGGTCGACCATCACGACATCGGGGGAGAACGACCGAGCGAGGGTCAGCGCGGCTTCCTCTTCGGTCGTTGCGCTCACCGAGTAACCGCGCGACCGCAGCGCGGATGCAGCCACCCGCCGCAGCAGAGGATCTGCCACTGCCAGTAGCACCCGTGGTGCGAGTTGTGCGTCGGGTTCCATGATGATGAGTTCTTCCCGCCTCAGTCGTGGTGTGGGTTCCTGGCGATGTGGTTGCCCCCACCACCGTTCGCAAGGGCTATCGGCGCGTAGTGTCGCTTCCTGAAGTGGCGATTTTGACGATTACGTGCGGGGGCGAACATGGATCGACCGCATACCGTGGTCATGTGCCCGAATCCAGCCAGACCATCCGCGCCTCCGTTGTTGCCCGCCGACCAGTTGACGCACGCGAACGCGATGCCATTACGTCGTTCGTGCGATTGTTCGACGCACTCGATCAGCCGT
>JAYSPV010000089.1:0-54714 GCA_043721915.1 Ilumatobacteraceae bacterium
ATCGCCGATGGACGCCGCTCCGATCAGGTCGTGCAGGTCGACCGGGTGTTGCTCGAACTTGGTCGACAAGCCGGTGTCTCGGTTGTCGAAACGGACCACGAATCGGCCGCGTCGGGCAAGGCCCTCGCAGAAACCGCTGTCCCAGGAGATCATCTGAGCGCCGAACCCGGCTATCAGCAGGATGGCCGGGTCGGTCGGCTCGCCGAACGTCTCGTACTCGAGGGCGGTGCCACCCTGAAGAAGTGCCCTTGGCATCCAGATCCTTTCGTCCGGTTCGAGGACCGTACCGGTCGGCTGTCGTCGACCCTAGCGAGTTCGGAGTGCCGCCCCGGTCGGGCGTGTGCGGCCGAGTCCCGTGCAGGAATTTGTACAGGCGGTTCGATCGCTCCTGTCGCAAGCGGATGTGACTGTGCCTGATCGTTGAGAATGGTGGATGTCTCTACTGCACCGAGATGCAGACCTTGCCGCGGACCGTGCCCGCTTCGAGTTGGCGCATGGCGTCCGGCGCCTCGTCGAGCGAGTCCGTCGCGTCGATGCTCGGCGTGAGCTGACTGTTGGTCGACAGTGCTGCCAGTCGGTCCTGCAGGTCGGTCCACTCCTCGTGCTTGTCGATCGACTCGGTGGCGGTGACGACCACGAGCGGCTTGCTGCCGAGCGATGTCAGCGACCTGGCCTGTTCGAACACTGTGGGGTACATCGATTGCTCGTCGCGCATGTTGCGCATACCACGCGGGCTGGACGCGAACGCCGAGTCGTTGATCATCTGTCCCCAGCCGGTCAACGGGGCGTGACCACGCGCGGCGCCGCCGGCATCGAGGCAGAGCCCATCGGCTGCTCGTCTAGATCTGCTCCCAATCTCCTCCCAATGACAGAGGCAAATGGAGGTCACGCACGGTCACTGGAGGTCAGTCCGGGCCGGACACGAGGGCCGTGCACACGGCTCTCTACCAGGTAATATCCCGTGGTAGAGAGCCGATTTGCAGAGCGCCCCCGGTAGGAATCGAACCTACGACCTGCGGTTTAGGAATCGGTCCGGCTGTGTCCGTCGAGTGCGCTGGCGTCCGTCGAATGTGCTCCTGCCAGGCCTTTCGCGCAGCATGCGCCCGCCGAGTGTGCTCTCGTCCGCCGAGACACCTGGAGTTGTTGGGACAAAAGTTGGGACAACTCGGGGCCGAAGGATCGGGCCGAGGGGCCGCCGACAAACACGCGGGTGCGGCCCGAAGAGACAGTGACCTGCGGTTAGCAAACCCGTTGGTGGTTGCGTTCATGCGTCGGGCAACGCAGAGGCAACGACACGGCGGAGGGCGCCCAACGGGGTGTAGTGGTCGTCCTTGGTGAGCGGCCCGACGATGGTGTCGGCGAGCCAGCAGGACAGTCCGAGGAGGTCGTTCGGGTCGGACCGACCGGTCTTGATTGTGTGCTCGGCCATGAACGCGAACTCGGTCATCACGCCGAGCACCTGGCGACTCGCAGTCTTGGCGAGCGCCGTCGACGTCATCTCGTTCATTTCGGCGTCGACGAACCGGGGATCGATCCCGAGGCGATTCATCACGACAGCCATCGCTGCAGCGAACCGTGTGCCGACACCTTTGGCCGGGGCGAGCGGCATCAGCACTGGCAGGAACGTGGTGGCGTTGACGAACAACGCAACCTGAGGTCGCCAGAGCAAGACGTTCGCGTACCAGTCGCCCAGGACGGTTGTGTGAGCAGGCGGCTCGGTGACCGTCGGGCCGACGCGGTCGAGGAACTTCTTGGTGCCACGAATGGTGTACATCGCTACTCCTCACCCGTCGCTTCGCGATCCAATCGCTGCATTGGTGGTTTGAGGGAGTTGGCGAGGGTGTCTGAGGCGCGCTGGTCGGCGGGTTGGGTGTAGTGGGCGTAGATGTCGAGGGTGGTCGATGCCCTCGCGTGGCCGAGGCGCCCGGCGGCGGTTCGGACGTCGATGCCGTTGAGCAGCATCGTGGTCGCAGCGAAGTGACGTAGGTCGTGGAGTCGGATGTCGGGAATGCCGAGTTGTGCGGCGAGGCGAGCAAACGCGAGGGTGACGTAGTCAGGCCGCCACGGTCTGGTCGCGACTGGGGTGTGACTGAAGATGTATCGGTCGGCGGCGGCGCCGTCGGGGGGTCGGCTGGAACGCAGCCGGTGGAGTTCGTCGATCGTGACCTGGTCGAGGGTGAGGCGTCGTTCAGCGTGGGTTTTCGTCGGGCGTTGGACGGGGCCTGTTGGGGTATGGGCGATTTGGCCGGCGATGTGCAACGTGCGACGGGTTGTGTCGACGTGTTGCCATTGCAGCGCGCACAGTTCGCCGCGTCGTGCGCCGGTGACAGCGGCGAGTCGGAACATCAGCGGCAGATCGGGGTTGACGTTCGCTGCGGCCGCGATGAGGTTGTTGACCTCTTCGGCGCTCGGTAAGTGAAGTCGCGATCGTCGGGCGGGTGGTGGTGAGGCGTGGCGAACCG
The DNA here is from genome assembly GCA_043721915.1 of Ilumatobacteraceae bacterium. Classification (GTDB taxonomy): domain Bacteria; phylum Actinomycetota; class Acidimicrobiia; order Acidimicrobiales; family Ilumatobacteraceae; genus UBA668. Next base: position 2,463 of record JAYSPV010000089.1, read on the forward strand.
GGTTGTGACCGATCCAGTCCCACGCAACGCCCTGTTCCATCGCGGTGTGCAGGACGGCGTGGATGCGGCGCACTGAGTTGGCCGACAGCGGCTTGCCGGTGACTGCGCCGGTGGCGAGCAGTTCGGCGTACCAGGCGTCGAGCCGATTCGGACGAAGGTCCGCGAGTCTGAGGTGTCCGAGGGTCGGGATGAGGCGTTGGTCGATGATGCGGCGGTACTCGCGTGCGACGGTCGGGGCGAGGTTCGGTGAGCTGTATCTCCACCACTTGTCGCACAACTCGCCTACGGTCCCGAAAGTCGGTGATGTGGATGAGTCGGTGACTTGCGCGACGAGCGCGGCGAGTGCTCGTTGAGCGGTGTCACGGTCGCCGCGCACGGTCCGCGACAGATACATCGCCTTGCCTGTTGTTTCGTTGCGTCCTGCGTGGATGCGTAGTTCCCATGAGCCGGGGCGTCGCTGGCGGAGTGAGCCACGCATGGTCACGCCTGAAATTCGTCCAGGACCGCTTCGACGGTGGTCAGCAGCGCCGCTTCCGCCGGGACGGCTTCGCGGACCTCGCCGGGGAGTTCACCGAGCGTGTAGCCCGCGACGGCCAGCGGCGTCGACATGCCTGACAGGGCGTAGCGCACGACGTGGTCGTCTCGGTTCGCGCACAGTAGGAGCCCGACGGTTGCGCGTTCGTCTTCTCGGCGAAGCTGATCGTCGATCACGTTGACGTAGAAGTTGAGTTTGCCGATCGCTTCGGGGGTGAACGGTGAGCGTTTCAACTCGAGCACGACGTAGCGCTTGGTTGGGATATGGAAGAACAGCAGATCGATGAAGAAGTCCTGGCTGCCGACGACCAGCGCATATTGGCGGCCGACGAACGCGAATCCGGCACCGAGTTCGATGAGGAAGCGCTGCACGTGAGCGAGCAGCGCTTCCTCGAGTTCTCGTTCGATGATCTGCTCGCTGAGGCCGAGGAACTCGAAGTTGTACGGATCCTTCGTTGCCTGCTGCATCAGTTCCGACTCTGCCGCGGGAAGCACGGCCGCGAAGTTGGACACTGCTACTCCGCTGCGCAGATGAAGTTTGCTCATGATCTGATGGGTGAGCACGGCACGCGACCAGCCGTGCTCCAGGGCGCGCTGCGCGTACCAGTTGCGTTCGTCGGCATTGTCGAGGCGGTCGATCAGTTCCAGATTGTGTCCCCAGGGGATCTTTCCAACGAGTCGTTGGAAAGATGTTTCGTCCGGCCACGCAACCGCGAACGCGCGCATGTAGTTCATGTTCGATCGGCCGAGCCCGCGCATCGACGGATACTCGGAACGCAGATCGGCGGACAAACGGGCCACGACCTGCGAACGAGGACCTTCCAACGCCTGCAACTCGACAATCCGACGACCGATCCTCCAGTAGAGCCCGATCAGCTCGCTGTTCACCGCAAGCACCGCACGGGTGCGCGACGCCTGAATGTCACGCTTGACCTCGGCAAGCACTTCGCCGTAATCGGGGGTCCCCTGCGATACGGTCACATCGAGCACCGTATCAGGCGATATGGGACGCATGGGACGCATGGGACGCACCATGGGCTCTCATCAGCAAGCCGACGACGAACAAATCCATTTACAATGATCTAGCTGGTCTTTTGTGGCGCCCCCGGCAGGATTTGAACCTGCGACCTGCGGTTTAGGAAACCGTTGCTCTATCCCCTGAGCTACGGGAGCGGGGACGGCGCGAAATCTGGCGCGAAACAGGATGCCTTCGGTCGAGCCGTCTGGCCTAGAAGGATAACGGGACGAGCCGGAGCCGCGAGTCCCCGGGGGTGCCATACTCGTCGCCATGAGCAGAGTCGCTGCAGCTGCGGCGCGATGGGGTGTCGATCCATGAAGCCACCTCGTTGGCAACGGGTGGTGCAACGGATCACCTCGATCGGCGGTCGGGACGGCGACGACGAAGAGCTGCGCCTCCAGAAGTCACTGCTCGTCGCCTCGTCGTTGATGATGGCGCTTGCGGCGGTCGGTTGGGGACTCGCCTACCTGGCTCTCGGGCAGCAGGGGGCGGGAGCGATTCCGCTGTCGTACGCCGCCTTGAGCTTCGTCAGCATTGCAACATTCGCTCGTTTCGGGCGGTACCAGTCGTTCCGGGCGAGTCAGCTGGCCCTGTCGCTGCTGCTGCCGTTCCTACTCGGGTTGTCCCTCGGCGGGCTCATCGGCTCGAGCGGGGTGGTGTTGTGGTCGCTGACCTGCCCGCTCGGAGCCCTCGTCTTCAGCGGCTATCGCCAGGCGCGCTGGTGGTTCGTCGCCTTCATCGCAACAATCGTCGCATCGCTCCTTCTCAACTCGTCGGTCGCCGATCGGGCGGACCTGAGCGAGCGCACGATCGAGTGGTTCACGGTGTTCAACATCGCAGGCGTGTCGTTCGTGGCCTTCGTGCTTCTCCAGTACTTCACGATCCAACGCGAAGCTGCCCAGGAGCTCTCCGATCGCCTCCTGCTCAACGTCCTGCCGGCCTCGATCGCAGAGCGCCTCAAGCGAAAGCCCGACACGATCGCCGAGCACCACGACAGCGTCACGGTGCTGTTCGCAGACGCCGTCGACTTCACACCCATGTCGGCCGACATGCCGCCAGCCGAACTCGTCGACTTGTTGAATGCGGTGTTCACCGCCTTCGACGGACTTGCCGATTCGCTCGGCGTCGAGAAGATCAAGACGATCGGTGACTGCTACATGGCTGCTGCCGGGTTGCCCGAGCGGCGCAAGGATCATGCCGTCGTCATCACGCAGTTGGCGCTGGACATTCTGGACTACGTCAACACCCACCACTTCAACGGGAGACACCTCGAGTTCCGAATCGGCATCAACTCCGGGCCTGTCGTGGCGGGCGTGATCGGTGCTCGCAAGTTCATCTACGACCTCTGGGGAGACGTCGTCAACACCGCCAGTCGCATGGAGTCGCACGGAGAGCGCGGCACCGTCCAAATCACCCGCGCCACCTACGAACTCGTGCGTGACGACTTCGACTGCGAGCCACGCGGAACCATCGCCGTCAAGGGCAAGGGCGATCTAGAGATCTGGCACGTCACCGGTGCCCGAACTCATTCAGCGTCGTGAAGCAGTCGGCGCGTCGGTCGTGCTGATGGCCCCCGACCAGCGCACAGCGGTCTGGCAGCAATGGCGAGACCACACCGCCCGCCTCACCGGCGTCGATCGCGTCCAGTTCGGCTCGCTTCGCGCCTCGCAGATCGCTGCTCTGCACGCGCCCACCACCGCACGAACCCTGAGCCAGCGCTACCTGCTGCCGCTCGAACTGCTCGACATCCGACTCGCTCAGAAACTCGCCGACGAACGATTCCCGAATAGCGTCCACATCCGAAGGCTGAACGACGACGGCTCGGAGCGCTCCACGCAAGATGTCGACCGTCTCCCCGTCGAATCGGCGACAGCGGACGTCTTCTCGTTCCTGACCCCGTACCAGGCAGGACCCTGGATCCACGAGACCACCCTCGATACGTGGTCAGACACCACTGGCGACATCGAGATCCCCGTCCTCGATGACGGTTCGATGGTGTTCCCCGGTGATCTGACCTCGCTCGACCATGATGTCTGCCGCCAACTCGCCGCCGACGCCATCGACTTTCGCAGCCCTCCGGCCGGCAGCGGAGGTTCTCCGTACGGTCAGCGCCGACGCCGAGCGCATGCTGCGATCACGCCCGACCGCCATTCTCACCTGACGTCCGACGTCCGTGCTTCGTGGTTCGACGGTCGCAAGTAACCGACCTTTGACGTCCACGTGCGAGCCCCCGACAGCAACTACCGGGGGTCTAAAGTCTGGAAGATGAGTGACTCTGACGCTGTAACCGTCGTCCGCCGACTTTGGGAGTCGGTGTGGAATGAGGGCAACGTTGGCGCACTGGACGAGCTGTTCCACCCCGCTGTGCACGAGAATGGGGAGGCTCTCGATATTGCTCAATTTCGCAACGCTGTGGTCTCCCTCAGAACGAGTTTCCCGGACTTCAAGGTCACGATCGAGGAGTTGATCCCGCTCGGCGCGGACCGCGTCGTCAGCCGTGTGACGTTCCGCGGCACTCATCGTGGTAACTGGGCCGGCTTGCCGGCCAGTGGACGGTCGTTCGAGGTAATTGGAATCGACATCTTCACCGTCGAAGCAGGTCAGGTGACGGTGCTGTGGCACTCGACGGACCACTATGTGATCGCAACCCAACTCGGCGCCACCATGACATCGCAGTAGGTCGGGGAACCCACGGATGCGTGTTCGATCGCTGGACCGCGGACACCTGGCGCAGCCACATACGCTGACCGACGATGACACACTCAGAATCCCCGGACGCTGGCAGTGACCTCACGTAGGCGACGGGCACTCTCAGGTAGCGGTCTACAAGGATCACTGCCCCGCGTAGCGGCGTGAGTCGTGCACGCCATCCGCGAAGTCCTCCGCAGGCATCGACGGATCACGCTCTGATGATTGCGACGCCGAGCTCACGGATGTGACTGTCGAGCTCGGCGAGCTCGCCGTCGATGAGCGCTGAGAGGAGTGATCGCGCTGCTGGTGCCTCCATGGCTGAGAACGGGCCGAGAGCACAGTCGCTCGCCACTGGATCAGCTCGACGAGCGTCTCGCTGCCGGCGAGATCACCATCGAGGAGCATCGCTCCCGCCGCAACGAGATGGAGCACCACACCCCGGCGTGAGTTACGTCGCGCTGGCCAATGGTGAGCTCTTCGGGGTGGGCCGGTATCGATGTGGACGCGGAGGAGTTTGCTGGAGTTGAGAGGCCGGCAATCATCCGGCCGGTTCGCAGGGTGGGAAGGTTTCATCAGGCCACAGGCCGCAGTCCGGGGCTTCCAGCGGCACGGTCGGTGGAAGCGACGGCGCTCCGAAGATGGGTACCACTGCGTTCAATTGCGTTGGCCTATCGGGCGGGCTCAACGTGAATGTGATCCCACCGTTGGTCATCGGCGCCAAGCCCGCGAGGTAGGTAGTCCCTACCCTCGTAAACCCAGCTGGAACTCGTCATCGCGCCGTCCTCGCCGAACGTGATGAGAATCGGCCATGACTGTCCGTCTCCGGGGTCGCAGGCCTTCGTCGCCACCATGCTGATCGCGGGCGGCGTAGCCGTTGTCCTCGCGGTGCGACGGCGCCCCGTCAGCCGGAGCTAAGCGGCTGCCAGACACTGGATTGGTCGCTTCGGGCCGACCGGGACGCCAAGCATCCACCACGCCGACGCCCTCATCTTGCGCTGCTTTGCGTTCCAAGCCCCTCGCACGCCGAACCACGACCGGGCCCGGAGCAACTTCGGGCCGCCCCCCGGGACACGGGAGCTCGCGGACGGCGCGAAATCTGGCGCGAAATAGGGTGCCATCGGTCGAGCCGTCCGATCCAGCAAGCTAGCGGGCCGCGCCGCAGGCAGATGAGCGACGCTCCCAACGGTCGGCCAGGCGCAACTCGCAGGGAGTCTGCTGCAGTCGGCCAGCTGGTGCGGGCCGCAACACGCACGGTCTACGCGGCGCCTCTACGACGTGGCAGCGATGTCGCGCCGAACGAACGTCGAGGTCGCGATGGCGACGATGATGGCGAGGTAGAAGAGAAGCGTCGCCAGCGCGACGGTCGGAGGCCGATCGAACCCGACATCCTCGAGTGCGGACCACGGCACCACGGTCGCGACGTTCTCGCCGATCAGGAACCGAGCCCAACCTGGCTTGAGCCCGGCGATCGTCCGCTCGGCAACGAACGCCCACACGGCGATGCCGATCAGCGCGGCGCTCGTGTTGCGGCCGATCGTCGCGATGTTCACTGCGAGCACCGCGATCATCGCGGTGATCACCGAGATGCGCGTCGACGCCAGAAGGAGGCCGGCCCACCAATCACCATCGGTCCCGGTGGTGCTGCCGTTGAGGAACACGGCGGGGAGCGTCGACGCGAGGAACACGACCTGCAGCGCGAAGCCGATGAGGAAGGCCATGATCGCAGCGGATGCAGTACGCGCGGCATGCAGACGCACGCGCGACGGCTCCCACGTCAGCGCGGTCGTGATGGTTCCTGCGCGCCACTCGGCACCGCCCACGGAGGCACCGCACATCGCCGCGCCGAACACGAGGAACAGTGCAGCAGTGAGCAGGAGCGAGTCACCGCCTCCTCCTCCGCTGGTCCACCAGGTCGCCATGTGGACGGGGTGGTCGGAACCCAGCTTCGAGGGGTCGCGGCTGGAGGTGAACGCGACCACGCCGGTCAGCGCGCAGAAAGCCAGCGCGAGTGCGATCATCCAGCGCACGAACCTGCGGTGCATCGCACGTCGCATCTCCACCCATAGCAGTCGTCCGAAGCTGTTCATGCTGAGACCTCCTCGGTCGTGTCGCGGCCGGTGATGCTGAGGAACAAGTCCTCCAGCGACACCGAGTCGGGCCGGAGCTCGTTCACGTAGAGACCGGCGTCGGCGAGCAACTTGGTGACGGATGACGCCTCCGACGGCTTGATGCTGATGCGCAGGAGCGCACCGTCGCGCTCGACACCTAGGCCCGCCTGCGCCAACACGAGCGATCCAGCGTCTACGTCGTCGAGTCCCACGAGGACCGAGGGCTTGGCTGCGGCCGCGAGGACCTCGTCGACTCGGCCCGACAACACCAGCCGGCCGTCGTCGATGATGGCAACGCGATCACAGGTCTGCTCGACCTCGGCGAGCAAGTGACTCGACAAGAACACGGTGCGGCCCTCGGCACCGAGCCGTCGAAGCATCTGGCGAATCTCCCTGATGCCGGCGGGATCCAGCCCGTTGACCGGCTCGTCGAGCACCAGCAGTGCCGGATCCTTCAACAGGGCCGCCGCGAGCCCCAGACGCTGGCGCATGCCGAGCGAGTACTTGTTGACCTTCTCGTCGGCCCGATCGGCGAGTCCGACCGATTCGAGGCTCTCCGCGACGCGTCGACGTCCGATGCCGTTCATCGCCCCGAGCAACTCGAGATTCTCGCGGCCCGTCATCGTGGGAAACAGTGCCGGTGTCTCGACGATGGCACCGATGCTCGGCATCGTTGCTCGTAGATCGCCCGGCGACGGTCGGCCCAACACCGACATGGTGCCCGCAGACGCGCGCACGAGGCCGAGCAGGCAGCGGATGGTGGTCGTCTTGCCAGAGCCGTTGGGGCCGAGGAAGCCGAACACGCCGCCCTCGGGCACCGACAGGTCCAGGCCCTGGACCGCGACCTTCCGGGGACGTCCCCGTCGTCGGTACTCCTTGCACAGGCCCTCGATCTCGATCACCGCAGTCATACACCGACAGACGCTCACCGCGCCGCCTCGGGTGACACCGAGCCACCCTTTGTACTCGTCGGTCTGACGTTGGGCCGATGAATGTCGAACACGCCCCGTTGGGGAACACGGACGCGGCCTGAGGTCAGGCCCGTTCGACAGCGGCCGAGAAGGGAGTACGGTCGCAGGGATGGAGATTCTCTACATTTCGTCGTGTGGTCCATCGGACCCGACTCGCGCATCGCTGCCGTGGCATCTGGCTGTGAACGGTTCCATCGAGGCGGGCCAGACCGCACGGATCATGCTCCTGGGTGACGCGGCCGAGATCTTGCGAGCCGGCGTGCGCGACGGCGTCGAAGGGGTCGGGCTGCCGGCCCTGCGCGACCTCGCCGCGAAAGCAGTCGACCGCTCAGTTCCGGTACACGTTTGAAAGGGTTGTGCAGTTGCCCGGGGGGCAACGGACGACGACCTCGCCGCAGTGAACGGGATATGGGCGACCCCACCTGACGTCGCAGCGCTCATCGCCAGCGCCGATCGGGTCGTGACCTTCTAATCGCGACCGAAGGCGGGCTGCCGGAGCGACACCACGTCGGGACGCGAGTAGTGACCAGTGGGGTCGAGCATGCGACGCCCGGCAGCGTTCGAGAGATCCCGAGGCACATCGCTGCCGCGCAGGAACGCAGTCACACCGATCACGAAGATCTGGCCTTCCTTGGCGATGTGGCGCAGTGTGGGCACCCACTCGTCGCTGTTGTATTGCCGGAATCGCCCGTCAGACGCACCGGATGCGCCCGCATGGCGCCCGCAGCCTGCATCAGATCGACGACATCACGAAGGGCACCCGGGCAGTACGCATCTCGGGCGGCGGCGTCGACGAAACCGTCGACGCCGCGCTCGCGCTGATCGACGAGCTGCGCGCATGATAGGGCGTCAGAAGAATTCGCCGGAGTGCACCTGGGGCGTGTCGTCCTTGGAGATCTGCTTGGTGAGCCCGTTGCTCTTGAGGAGTCCCGCCACCCGTCCCTTCAACAGATCGCTCTGCGCCTGCGGGAAGACTTCGTCGTGGCAGATCGTGTCGAGCGGGCCGCCGGGCTTGTGCCAATCGATGAGCGGCATGCCCTCGAGCTGGTTGGGGAATCGATCGGAGAGGGCGTTCAACGCGTGAGGCGCAATGCCGGTCTGGATGATGCCGTAGATCGAGTCACGTGACATGTTCGCAGTCTTCGACGAATGCACGAGCCCCTTCGAGCTCTCCTTCTGCAGCATCGCATTGTCGCCGTAGATGCGAAAACCGACGTCTCCCTCGTTGCTGGCGACGCTGAGTCCGTCCTTGCAGAAGCGGTCGTGCAGCACGTTGGACGCGGCCTGGGTGAACCCGTTGTTGAGGAACTTGTGGTAGTCGGCGTAGGTGATCTTCGCCATCTCTCGGGCGTAGGTCTTGTCCGCCCCTTCGGCCCGCTTCCCCGTCTGTTCGTCGACCTCCATCAGTTCGTCGACCTCCATCAGTTCGTCGAACTTCCTGGAGTCCTTGGGGATGTAGTCCTCGCGCAGCTCGTAGGTGAGCTTCTCCATCCTGCTGTCGCCGATCTGGGCGGCGGCTCCGTGCGCGATCCCGGCACCGTCCACCTTCGCGACACCATCGTCGTCAGGCTTCGCTTCTTGGTTCGCGCCGCTCGTCCCTGCCACCACACGGTGAATCCGACGATCGCACTGCCTGGCGTGACCGACCCTGGGGTCTTGAGGCCGAGCGCGGTGAAACGTGACTGCCAGTCGCCACCTTGGTTCTCGACCGACTGAGGGTCGATGGCGGCCGTCGTGCCGACCTGGCTGCGATCGAGTTGGGCAGTGTCGGCGAGCCCGCCTTGGCCGTAGGCGATCTGCTGGATGTGCCGCCAAGCCTCCGCCGACATGTGGTCGCTCTTCCACTTCTCGGTGTCGAGCCACTTCACGTACCACTGCATGATCTGGGTCTTGTTGATGAGGTGCCCGGCCGCGTAGGAGTCCTGCAGGAAGTGATCGCCGAACCCGTTCTCGGTCAGTGCCTCGTTGGCCTTCTTCCCGGCGTTCGCGCGCAGCGCTTCACGGAGATGGCCGCCGAGGCCGTTGTCCATGTCGTCGGCTTCCTGCGTCATCGTCCAGGCCTGGTTGGCGAGTGCACGAGCCTTCTTGTGCTGTGCAGCCCAGCTGTGCCAGCTCTCAGGGGCGAAGTGGCAGGCATTTCGCCCGAGCCCAGCGTCGTATGCCGTGGGTAGTGCACCGGGCAGCGCCTTCTTCCCCTCCTGACCTGGCACCATGCCAGCGAGGCGCGCTTCACCGAGCAGGTCACCGGTACCGGTGTTGCCGATCGCGCCGTCGAACCCGAGGCCGGCATACTCCGACGAGGCCTCGGACAACGGGCTGTTGATCTGGTTCAGCCCAAGGGTGCCCGCGGTCGCTGCGGCACCCATCAGCTTCTCGGACGTCGAACGTCCCGCCGCCTTCTCCTCGCGTGCCGCCTTGGCCTTCTCCTGGTACTTCTTCGTGCCGGAGATCTCCTCGAACAGCCGCATGAACTTGAACAGGCTTTCCTGGCGGATGCCCTGGACGATCCGGTGGAAGTTCCCCGGGTCCGTCCGGCGGAGTTCCTCGGTACTGCCGTAGAAGTCGGCGAGCGTGTTCATCTCGCCGTAGGTGACCACCTCCTTGACGCCGCCAGGGAGTGGAATCTCCACGAGCCGAACCTGCCATGTCCGGTCGTCATCCAGCTGGTGGTAGGCAGCCATCGCGTCGCCGTCGCCGTACGCCTCGCCGTAACGGTCGCTGCGGTCCTGTTGGGAGAGCCATGCCGACTCGTCCTCGGTGGCAGCTGTCGGTGGCATGTCCCTGAAGTATTCGAGCCGCCTGATCTCCTGCTCGATCGTGTGGAGGACCAACTCTTGATCGATGACCTTGCCGGCGTCGGGCCCTTCGGTGACCTTCATCAGCTCGAACATCTCGCCCGAATCATCCGCCTGGGCCATTCGGGTGCCCCGTTCGGGCCCATCACCCTGCGCCGACTTTGTATTCCTCGCTGCGCCCATGATCTCGAGCGCATCCGGAGAAACGTCGCCGAGCATCTTGTGTTCCCACGATGCGTGGCGTTGGATCGTGTCGCGGCCCACCGACCGCGGGCCGATGGGCGCCACGTCCACCACGTCGGCGAGGTCGGGCACGTCGGCCTTCCGCAGGAGCCGAGCGCTCCCCTGCTGCACCGTGTGCGTCAATTCGTGCGCGAGCAGCGACTGCGCGGCACCGGTGGAGGCGTCGGGTATCCCGTCACGGAAGAAGAGGTCGTTGCCCGTGGTGAACGCCGTGGCCTGGAGCCGGTCGTTGAGCTCGGCCGCGCGTGGGCCCGCGTGCACTCGGACGGCGCTGAAGTCAGCTCCGAACGCCGACTCCATCTTGCTGCTCGCCTCTGCGGGCAACGCCTGACCCGTGGACCCGGCGATGTCGCGCTCGATGTCGTCGCCGACCGGCATGCCACCGAGGGGGGTCGGCGGCTGTGCTCGACGCGCGGCGGAGAGTGCCGGCGCTCGACAGCCGCCCGACCACCTCGGCAGCCACACGATCAGCCTCACGCTCGTAGGGATCGTTCGCTGCGCCGACAACCAGGGCGGCACTGCGGCGGATCAGCCGGCCGGGGTTCCCCGCACCCACGCGTTGCACGACTTCCGACGCGACGCGATCGGCTTTGCGCAAGTAGCCGCCGACGGCCGCGCCCGAGGCCGAACCACCGCGCACCAGTTCCCCCGACTCGACGGCGGACGAGTGGGGCTTCGCCGAGACCACTTCGGGCGCCAACGCCGGTGGCTCAATCATGCTCGGACCCCCTCTCGACACACAGTACACCTGACAACACGAACCGGCGACAGGCCGTTGGCTGTCTGGCGGCGAGGAATCCATTGTGCGGCCTGACCGTTGGGAGTACCGTTCTGCTTGACCTTTGGGGGGTTCGTGATGGGCACTCGTTTCATTCGCTGTGCAGCGGCAGGATCACTCCTGGCCTCGTTCGTCATTCTGCTGCCGGGTGCGTTACCGGCCACCGGTCAGAGGTCTGGATACGTCATCGCCGCACCGAGCACCATCGAGAGCTGCGGGGTGGGCGGCAGCGTGCTCAAGATCCGCGAAGGATCGGCCGCTGGCGACAGGAATGACCTGACCGCGGAAGAAGTGCGCGGCATGGAGGCCGACTTCGGCAACCGGCTCGTCGCTCAGGGCAACGGAAAGCGCAACGCTGATGGCTCGGTGACCGCCACCGCTGGCGTCACCGGTGGCACCATCAGCGTCTACTGGCACGTCATCAACAACGGTTCGCTCCCCGCAGAGGGCAACATCCCGGACTCGCAGATCACCTCCCAGATCAGCGTCCTGAACGCCGCATACGCCCCCACCGGTTGGCAGTTCAATCTTGTCAGCACCGACCGCACCACCAATGCCACGTGGTACACGGCCTCTGGCGGAACGGCAGAGACGCAGATGAAGAACGCTCTGCGCCAAGGCACGGCCGACGACCTGAACATCTACTCGAACAACATGGGTGGGGGCTTGTTGGGGTGGGCCACCTTCCCATCGTCGTATGCGTCCAACCCGAAGAACGACGGCGTTGTGATCCTGTACTCCTCGCTACCAGGGGGCACGGCCGCTCCCTACAATCTCGGCGACACCGCCACCCACGAGATCGGGCACTGGATGGGGCTCTACCACACCTTCCAGGGAGGCTGTGCCAGGAAGTCGACCGGCGGCGACATGGTGGCCGACACGCCGGCCGAGAAGAGCCCCGCGTACGGCTGCCCGGCCGGCCGTGACTCCTGCGCGAGCATCGCCGGCGACGACCCCATCACCAACTTCATGGACTACAGCGACGACGCCTGCATGAACAGTTTCTCGACAGGACAGGACGCCCGCATGGACGCCCAGTTCACCGCCTACCGATGGGGCAAGTAGCCCTCAGCTACCCGAGGCTTTCGACAGCGGAACCGGTCGCGCCAACCGCCAAGGCAACTGCGTCATCAGTGGACATCTCGCGGCCGGCGTCGAGCGCGGCGTCGAGCGCGGCGACGTCCATTGCGACGCTGAGGAGCGCAACGGTTTCGTCATTGCGTGTTCGCTCCCAGCTGCGCTCGATTCCCAACTCGGCCGCAATCGCGTTCGACCGCCCGAGCAGTCGTGCTGATGCCTCATGGCGGCCGGCCTCGGCGAGGGCCCGGGCAAATCGGCTGAGGTCACCCACGATCTCGCTCCGCTGACCAAGATCACGGTTGATCCGGTGCGCCAAAGCGATCATCGCTATGGCCTCATCAGCCCTGCCGGCTTCGGTGGCCCAGTACGACAGCGCGTGCAACGCGCCGACCTCGATGCGCCGGTTCCCCAACTTGCGTGCTCTTCTCAGGTTCTCCTCGCCAAGCGCGACCGCCCGTGGCCGATCGCCGAGCTCGTCGTACACCCAGCCGAGCGCATCCGTCGCAAGGAGGATGTAGTGGTCGTCGCCAAGTTCCCGAAAGCTCGCTAGTGCCTCGTTGTAGAGCTCGCCGGCCGTCGACCAGTCCTTCTCCAAGGAGGCGTTCTGGCCCATCACGTAGATGGTCTCGGCGATGCCCGACGTGTCACCGACGGAGCGATACAGCGCAAGTGCTTCGTCGTCGAAGCGGCGGGCGGCTGCAACGTCGCCGTACTCTGCCATCATTCCGCCTGCTCCGGTCAGGGCACGAGCCCGCGCTGTCGTGGGGCTCGGGTCGGCGTTCAGCGCCATCTCGAGACGCCGCTGGGCCTCGGGGACATGACCGCGCTGGTACCAGAACTTCCACAGCGCGCCGGCAAGCTGCAGATGGAGCTGCGTCTCGCCCTCGTCGGCGAGTCGATCGAGCACGCCACGCAAGTTGTCATGATCAGCCTCGAGCAGGTCAAGCCACGACTTCGGGTCGCCTTTCAGGTTCGGAAGCGCCTCCTCTGCCAGATCGAGGAAGAACTCCGTATGTCGGCGTCGGGCAGCGGTGGCGTCACCCGATGCCTCGAGCCGCTCGAGCGCGTACTCGCGAATCGTCTCGAGCATCCGGAACCGTGTCTCGGCGAAGCGCACAAGGCTCTTGTCGACGAGCGATTGGAGGGCGTCGAGCTGGGCATCTGCAACGATCTCGGCAGCCTCGAGCGTGAACCCACCCCGGAAGACCGAAAGATGGGCGAACAGCTGCTGCTCGTGTGTCGAGAGCAGCTCATGGCTCCATTCGATCGTCGCGCGCAGCGTGCGTTGGCGCTCGGGGACGTTCCTGGCACCTCCGGTCAGGAGGACGAGGCGGTGGTCGAGGCGTTCGAGGATCTGGCTCGGCGCAAGGGCCCGAACGCGTGCCGCAGCAAGCTCGATCGCCAGTGGCAGGTCATCCAATCGTCGGCAGATCTCGACAACCGCCGCATCGGATTCGAACGCGGGTTGAATCGTCCGTGCCCGAGCCACGAACAGCTCGACACCTTCATCGGGTGCGAGGGGCGGGACGGGGTACTCGTGTTCGCCCAGAAGGTGGAGCGGTTCACGGCTCGTCGAGAGCAGTTGGAGCCGCGGACATGCGGCCAAGACCTCCGACAGGTCGGAGGCGCCCTCGATGACCTGCTCGAAGTTGTCGAAGACGAGCAACATCGAACGGTTGCCGATGGCCTCGGCAAGGCCTTTCGTAGAGCCAACGGCTTGGCTGGCGGCCTCGACCACCAATCGCGAGTCGCGGAGCGAGGCGAGCGGCACCCACCAGACACCGTCGGGGTACTGATCGCTCACGGCAGCGGCGGCTTGCATCGACAGCCGTGTCTTGCCGGTGCCGCCGGGCCCGGTGAGGGTGAGAGCGCGCACGTCAGGGCGTGTCAGGAGGGCGACCACCTCGCCCACCTCCCGCTCTCTCCCGAGGAACGACGTCGCCGGCACCGGCAGGTTCGTACGATGGAGGCTCCTGAGCGCCGGGAATTCCCCATCGCCAGCCTGATGGATCCTCTCCGGCGCCGAGAGATCCTTCAGGCGGTGCTCACCGAGATCGCGCAGATGATCGCTGACGACGAGCGCCGTGGTCGATGACGAAAGAAGGACCTGACCGCCGTGTCCGGCAGCAGCGATCCGCGCCGCGCGGTTCACATCGAGGCCGACGTACCCGCCCTCCGAGGTGAGTAGCGGTGTCCCGGTATGAATCCCCATGCGCACCCGAACGGAACCGGAGGCGAGGGCGGCCTGTGCGCTGGAAGCGGCGGCAAGCGCACCTGTTGCCGTTGGGAAGGCGATGAAGAACGAGTCGCCCTGAGTGTCGACCTCCATCCCGCCTTGGGCGGCACATGCCGCACGTATGACCCGGCGATGCTCCGAAACGACAGCGGCGTATGCATCGGATCCCAACTCACCCAGCAAGCGCGTCGAACCCTCGATGTCGGTGAACAGAAAGGTCACAGTGCCGCTGGGTAGGTCCTGGGCCATCGGGCGACTGCTGCTCAGTCGTCGGAGCTGTCGAAGATCGACGTCGCTGCTTCGGCGCTGTCGTCCACCGCGTCGACGCCATCTTGGACGGCATCGCCAACCTTGTCGAACATGTCTCCGAGGCTCATTGCACCAGCATGACGACCGCGCCGGGCGTTGTCACTCGGAATCTTCCCGGTAGTCGGTACCCGAGGCCGACATCCGTGGCGCGACGAGGCCGCCCACGCACGAGGCGAGGGCGGCATCGCTCACTCGGAGCGCCGAGCAACCCGGCGTCGCTGACGTCAGATCGGGCGGCGGATGCTGCGCACCAGTAGCGCACCGGCACCCGACAGCAGCAGGGCGACCATCGCCAGCACCCACGACGAGGCCCCGGTGGCCGGCAGCCCTGCACCGGTGTCCGGCAGCCCTGCACCACTGCCGGACTCGGCCGTCTCGCCGCCGACGCTCTCCAGCTCGGGCACGTTGCCACCGCAGGCCAGTTCTGAGCCCTGCAACGCCCGCGACCCGTCGTTGTAGATCACTTCATCGGTGTCCCAGTTGCGGATGACGGTGTGCAGCATGTCGTCGACCTTGAAGTCGACGTCGATCTCGTGCGCCCCAAGAGCCGGCGCCTCGAACTGCTCGAACGCCGACCAGCCAGCGTTGGAAGCTGCCCCCGCAGTGGCCTCATCCGGCCAGGCGCCATCCGCCCAGACCGCCAGGCTTTCGTCGTAGTCGCCGGTGTTGTCCACGCGGATCGAGAGATGGAGCCAGCCGTCGACGCAGCTGATCTGCATGTCGTCGGTCATGACCTTGTGCACGGCCTTGCGGTAGCAGTCATCCTCGGAGAAGAAGATCAGGTCCAGGTCGGTCGAGATGAAGGTGTTGAGGGATGCATCACGCACACCCACCGACTCGACGATCACGCCGTTCGAAGGCTGAACACCTGCGAATGGTCCTCACTGTTCTGGCTGTTGAACGACCCACCGACGGCAGAGCCTTCAGAAGTCTCCATCACGAAGCTCAAGCCTTCCGCGGTGCCCCCACCGTTGGAGAGTTTGGCCGTCAGCGTCAGGTCGTTGCAGTTGATCTCGTAGCGAAGGACGAAGGAATCGGGGTCGACGTCGGCGTGGGCCGGGCCGGCACTGAAACCGGCAATGGCCAGCAGCGAGCCGGCGAGGGTTGCAGCTATCAGGGTGAATCTGTTGCGGTACATCGCGGTTCTCCGAGTGAGGTTGTGAGGTGATGACTGCAGAATGCGCCACCTCCCGATCACCTGGATGAGTAACCGCTACTCAATTCTGTCGGAGGGCTCGCTCCGAGTTCTGTGAGTAACAGGTGGCCGGACTCAGCCACCACGACCGCCGACTATTCCGTGTACTCAGCCTCGCTGAAGTCGATCTCAGCACCGTCGGCGTTGTCGCCGGACTGCACCGGCTCCGTCTCGAACGAACCGCCGTAGCGGGCCTCGTAGGCGTTGTCTTCTTGGATGACATCCATCACTTCGGGCTGGTACTCCGGCTCTTCCAGCACGTACGGCTGATCGACGAAGGATTCATCGGCTCCTTCGAGGATCTCGATCGCGCTCGGGCCTTCCTCGATGGTCTCGGCGGGGAACTCGATCACTTCCGGCTGGTACTCCTGCTCCTGCATCACCACCGTCTCAGCCGGGAACTCAATTGCCTCGGAACTCGACTCGGCGATGGTCTCGATCGGACTTTCGTCAACGACGATCTCGCCCGAGTCGGCCGGGAACTCGATGTCCGAGGGCACCCACCCAGCATCGTCGGCTTGCTCGATCGTGTCTGCATCGTCGAGCAGTTCGTGGATGCCGGTCGCATTCTCGAAAGTCACGCTGTCGCCACCAGCGATTGGGTCCATCCCGGGCAGGGTCACCTTGGCGGAGTCGCTGAGCGTCACACGGTCTACCTCATTGCCCTGGCCGTCGGTGCCAACCTCCCAGGTACCGCCAGCCTTGCCAGTGGCGGTCGCAGGCCCGGCGCCCAGCGTGCCCTCCAACGACTCGTTGAAGATCAACCGCTCGCCCTGTGGCCCGGTGGTGTACGCAACACCCTCACTGGACTGCACGGACGCGACTGTCTGACCGAACACCTTGCCCGCCAGCGTGTCCGTCCGCTGCACTCCGACCGTCGTCTGCCCATCGGTCTCGCCGAACGAGAAGTCGGTCGACGACTTCAGTTCACCCTCCAAGATGTCGAGCCCCGGCGCTACCTTGCCGGTGCCCATCCCGGCAGAGACGTCCGGCCCGAAGTTGACCTTGTAGCCACGGTCGCCCTGATCTTCGTAGCCGAGGTGCGTGCCACCCTTGAGGTCGATCCCGTCGATGTTCGCGCCGGCCATCGTCGACATCGTTGCCTTGAATCCATCCTCGGTCCGCACGAACGACGACGCCTCTTCCGCACTCACCAGCACGCCGTCCACCGGAATCGTCAGCTTGGCGGCCGTCGTCACCTCCTGGAGGGTGCCTTCGGCATCGACTGCCGCCTTTCCCTTCAGGAGTGGCATCGCGCCCCAATCCATCCCTGCCTGCCCCTCGACGGTCGCGCCCTTGGCGTCGTCCCAGTCGCCCTTGATGGACGTGAACAGGCCTTCCACCTTCACCGACATGTGCCCGTCGTCGTTGTCGAGATCGATGTCGATCTTCGGAGCGCCCAACAACGATGCCGTGTACCCGACGGGATCGGCATCGAAATCAGCCACGACCTTGTCGGCCGCCTTGTCGAGCGCGTCGAGCGCGTCGTCCAACATGCTCGGCCCTTGCGGCGTCGGTGTTTCGTCGTCGTCGAACCAGCTCATCGCGTTGACCTCCCTGCGGGCAGCCGAGGGTGGCCGCTCTGACCCTGAGAGAATGCGCGCGATCACAGCCCGCTGTCACCGGGAGAGTTCCCGGTTGTGGCCTGATGAGACTGCAACGGCGTCGTGTTGGCCACCGCGCGACCCCTTCCTCAACGGGCAGAGATATAGTGCTAACTCAACGAATTCCGCCGACGAGAGGTATCAAAAGTGATAGTCATCGACGAAATGGGCACACCGACAGTCGAGTCGACGCTCTCAGCTCCGGCTGACCGACGGGACACCTACCTGGTCCGGTCCTTCACAGCGCATCTCGCGCAGTACATCGGGATCGGTCTGATCTCAGGAAGCGTTGTTCATGCCTCCACTCTCGGCGGCAGCAGCCTCAAGTACGGCGCACTCATCGGGCTCGGCATGCTGATCTACTGCATGAAGTTCGTCATCGAGTCCCGCTTCCAGATCGATCGGCAACTGCTTCGATTCCTCGGCGTTTCCACCATCGTGTCGTTGGGCACCGGAATGCTGTCGGGGTCGGCTCAGCACTTCGTCGACGGGCCCTATGCCGGCGCCATCCTCGCGAGCACGGGTGTCGTGATCGCCTACATCGCGTTCTGCTTCCGTGAAGACCGGAGCGCGCTGACACGGCGCAGCGTCGCCGGCGTGCTCGTGCTCGGCGGTGCGTTGTTCGCCATCCTGTGGGTGGTGGCCGGTCTGCTCGGTGGCGCCGATCCCGCCGGCCACTGACGTTGCTCGACCGCTACCGGCGCGAGCGACGCTTCGAACGACTCAGGGCTACGAGCGAGAAAACTCGCGAATGACACGGCCGGGGCGCTGGCCGGTGTTGGCGCTCTGCTCGGTGACCACAGCGCCATTGACCACGGTTGCCGCGTAGCCGCGCGCACCGATCTGCAACCGGCCGGCGCCACCGGGAACGTCGTTCACGTACGTCGGATGTGTGGAGGCCAGCGTCGAGGTGAGCCGGCGCACGGCTTCGGGCAGCGTCGCCTACTGTCGATCGCGCTGCCAGTACGACAGGTAGTGCGTGCTCATGTCGGCATCGCAGATCTGGCCTGCGTGTGCGCCGGTGTCGGCGAGCCCTGGATACACATGATCCATTGCGGCTGCCATTGCGGCTGCCATTGCGGCTGCCGTTGCGGCAGTCGTCACCGGAGCGTCAGCCATCTCTCGTGCGCGACATCGTCATACGCGCCCAGTGTTTGAGACCCCTGAACGCGGGGTACTCATCGGAACTCACGCTCGTGCTCAGACCCCTCGGCCTTGCACTCGCCGTGTTTCCCACCATGCGGACGGTCGGCACCCTCTCGTGGTGACCCACACAACCTCACACACACCACCCACGAACGGAGAAGTACATGACATTCAACGAAGGCCCCAACTACGAACGGTCGGAAACAGTGTTCGAGACCCCGGTCGCACAGACCGTGGTGCACCAGCAGGTACCGGGCGACTACGTCGTCGCTGCACCGCTCGCGACTTCACGGGTGCGCAGGGCATACAGCTCCCACTTCGAGCCCGATGCCCTGATCGCTGCGCTCGTCGGCCTGGCACTGCTGCTCGTCGGCCTCGTTGCAGCCGTCCGCGCCGGAATGGAGGGCGCCATGTCCGACCCCGTGGTCGAAGTGCTCGGCTTCAGACACACCGCCACACTCGGACTGATCGAGGTCGCACTTGGACTGTGCCTGCTCATCGCCGGTACCACCCGTTCGCGCTCGGGCGCAATGTTTTTCGGCGCAGTTCTCGGCGTGGCCGGCTTTGTGGCCGCAGTGCAGAGCACGTCATTCGAAGAATCACTCGCCATCGAATCGTCGTTGGGTTGGTTGGCGGTACTCGCCGGTCTGCTCGTAGTGCTCACCGCAATGATGCTGCCCCGCTCCGCCAAGCACTCAACGGTCGTCGAGAACGTCTGATGGCCGAGCGCGACGACATCGATCGGGCCAGCGGTGCGGTCCACCGCCGCGACCTCGGGCGCGTCATTCGCCTCTTCGTGGTAGTGGCGCTCATCGTCATCCTCGTCGCCGTTGCGTTCGACAACCGCTCCGACGTGCGGGTGGGCTACTTCATCGACGAGGCAATGGCACCTGGTTGGTTGGTCATCATCCTCTCCGCCCTCGGCGGACTGATGATCGGCTGGCTGATGCGCCTGCGTGGACGCGGCTACCGCGACTGAGCGACGACGACAGGTCACACGATCGCCGAACTCGGCTGTCCTTCGGGGTCATCCGCGGGCAAACTCGCGGATGACCCTGCCCGGGCGCTCACCGGTGTTGGCGCCCTGCTCGGTGACCACAGCGCCATTGACCACGGTTGCCGCGTAGCCGCGCGCACCGATCTGCAACCGGCCGGCGCCACCGGGAAAGTCGTTCACGTACGTCGGGTGTGTGGAGGCCAGCGTCGTGATGTCGAACACGTTGACATCGGCGAACTGGCCCACCTTGAGCGCACCGCGATCGACAAGGCCGAGCACACCGGCGGGCATCGAGGTGAGCCGGCGCACGGCTTCGGGCAGCGTCGCCAGCTGCCGATCGCGCTGCCAGTACGACAGGTAGTGCGTGCTCATGTCGGCGTCGCAGATCTGGCCGGCGTGTGCGCCGGTGTCGGCGAGCCCGGGGTACACATGATCCATCGCCAGCACCTGCTCGAGCCCGCTGACGTTGCGGTTGAAGAACCAGGTGTTGAACAGCTCGTGACCGTCGCTGGCGATCAGCCGGTCGATCACGAAGTCCACCGGATGCACGCCGAGTTCCTCGGCGCGCTGGGCCACCGAGCGGCCGTTCGTCTCGCTGTAGTCGGGCGACGGGCCGGTGCCCAGCGGGTAGATGTGGTTGGCGTCGTACCAGAGGCCCTTCTCGACGCCTTCCTCCACCAGGCCCGAGCGCACCGTCGGATCCTTCAGCGCAGCCACACGATCGGCGAGCGTCGGCAACGCGAGCAGCGCCTTCCACCGCTTGCCCTTCACCGGCGCGATCTGGGCGAGCCCGCACAGCGAGCCGCTGGGCCGGGTCTGGGTGGCCATGGTCATCCGACCGACGTTGGCGTTGGTGTCGGCGAGGAACCTTCCGAACATGTCGACACCAGAGTTGCCGGTGTTGCCGGCGCCACCGGAGAACAGCACATCGCCGCACGAGCGAGCCATCTCGCGCAACAGCTCGGTCTCGACCGCGGGCTTGGTCATGAAATCGTTCACCGCCTGGAACAGGCCACCGCCAGCGGCGTTCATCCCATCGGCAATTGCGAGGTACTCGTCGAGCGGGGCCAGCGTGCCGGGCACGTAACGCCCGTCAGGAACGGTGTGCAGCAAGATACGCGAGGTGGAGAACCCGACCGCACCGCCCGCAATGGACTCCTCGGCAATGTCGCGCAACGCGTTCAGTTCATCGGGCGTGGGCGCCTCGTCGGTGAGCGAGCGCTCACCCATCACGTGGTAGCGCATCGCACAGTGGCCCACCATGCCGACGATGTTCAGGGCCGGGCGCATCTTGTGCACCGCGTCGAGGTACTCCGGGTACGTGCTCCATTCCCAGCTGAGCCCATCGAGGATGGCATCACGCGGCACATCCTCCACGCTCTCCATCATCTCGGCAAGGAACACGCGGTTGTCGGGCGCCACCGGGGCGAACGTGACGCCGCAGTTGCCGATCAGCACGGTCGTCACGCCGTGCCACGAGCTGGAGGTCATCAGCGGATCCCACGCCACCTGTGCGTCGAGGTGCGTGTGGAGATCGATGAACCCCGGCGACACGATCAGCCCGGCGGCGTCGATCTCGCGGGTGGCGGTCGCTGCGGAGAGGTCGCCAATCGCCGTGATGCGATCGCCGTCGATCGCGACATCGGCGCGATAGCCCGCAGCACCGGTGCCATCGACGATCGTGCCGTTGCGAATGATCAGATCGTGTGCCACGTGGCCCCCTCAGCTGTACGTGGTGCGGATGCTACGCGGGCGTGCCGCGGAGTTCCGAGGCGGGCCGCCCGCGCAGCCAGCGCGGCAGTGGCCCGACAGCGGGCTCGCCGTGTTTGGGCCCGGCGCGATCCGGGTATGTGGCGGACATGACAACAATCCTGATCATCGTGGTGCTCGTCCTCCTGCTCGGCGGGGGTGGCTACGGCTACTCCCGACGCGGTCGCTGACGCCCACCAGCCGCGTCGCTTCGGCCCACAGTCATCTCCCCACATTGCAGGCATGACCTGAGTGGAGCGATGGTTGCGAGCGGAAGCAACGAAGCAGCCGCAACTGCTGGTGGTGGTGGGCGGCGCCTCGCTCGACGTCATCCATGTCGGCGGGGTGCCCACCCCCACACCTGGCGCTGCCGGCCTCTACACCGCACGTGCGGCTGCACATGCAGGCACCGCTGTCACCATGCTCGCGCCGCGCCCGTCGCCGATGCCTGCCGAACTCGCCTACTGAGACAGGCTGCGTCGCCGATCTGCCGATCAGCCGATCAGCCGATGACGAGGCGCACGGCGCACACGGGCGGCTCGGGCTTGCGGCGAACCTTGCGCCACAGCTCGCCCACCTTGAACAGCTTCGTCATCAGCGAGTACTTGCCGCCGATCGCTGCCCGCACGGGGGCCGCATCGGCGCCGACCAGCACTTCCGCCGTCGCCTCCACCACCGGCGAACCATCCTTGACCGCACCGCGCACGCTGCACGCCTGCAGTGTGACCCGCGAGTTGTTGCGGATCCGCTTCACCTTGCCGCTGCCGTCCTCGGTGGTGAACCCGGCGCTGCCATCGGCCAGCGCGACGATCCACACCGGCGAGGCCACCGGTGTGCCGTCCTTGCGGAAGGTGACCAGTGAGACGTACTTCTCGTCGGAGATTGCCATGCGCACACGGTAGTCATCGCCACGACGGTGCGCGACATGACCTCAGACCCTTCCGACGCGCAACACGCCACAGTACGGTGAGGCCATGAGAGGCATCCTGCGAGTCCTTCCAATTGCCCTTCTGGCGGCGCTGCTCCCTTTGGGCGCGGCACGCGCGGACCTTGCACCCCTCACCCCGTCACCGACGCTGGTCAGCGCCGGCGACACCATCACCGTCACCGGGGCTGCCTGCCCGGCCGGTTCCGCCGTCAGCCAGGTGCTGCAGCAGACCCTCGGCCCCAACTTCGCCAAGGGCGTCGCACCGTTCGTACCGCTCGACATGAACGCGCTCAGCCTCAGCGATACGCCCCAGGGCATCTCGTTCGAGGCCGTCGCAGCCACGCCGCGCCGGACCCTCTACTTCCAGGTGAAGTGCAGCGACGGCACCGGCGCGACCAGCGCACCGGGCGTCACCGTCAAGGCGCCACCCGGCGAGTACTGGTGGACCTACAACGCGTACGGCGCCTATGTCACCAGCCCGGGCGCCGAGCTGTGGTTCACCGCCAGCACCTGGGATTGCCTGCCAGGAGCCACCGCGACCGCCACGCTCACCACCGCCGGCGGCCAGTTGGCACTCGGACCATTGACCACTTCCGTCACCCCAGCGGGCCTGATGGAGTTCGACATCACCGTTCCTGCCACCTTTGCACCGGGCACCTACACGGGCACGATCTCGTGCGCCGGACCGCAGGGCCGGATCACCAACAGCACACCGGTCCTCGTGCTCGCCGACGGGGCGGTGATACCCGGCACCGGTTCCCAGAGCGCAGCACTGTCGTGGTTGGCCGGCAGCCTGATCGGAGCGGGTCTGATGATGCGGGTCACCGCACGGCGGCGCATGCACTGAGGCAGTTAGGGTTCGACGTCGTGACCCAACGCCAGACCGACCCGACCATCGGCCTCACTGCTGCGGAGGTCGCCGACCGCGTCGCTCGTGGCCTCAGCAACACGATCCCGGCGGTGCCTACTCGCACCGTCGGGCAGATCGTGCGCGCCAACGTGTTCGCGCCGATCAACCTCGTGGTGGGCATCCTTGCGGCCCTCGTCATCGCGGCGGGCAGCCCGAAGGATGCCTTGTTCGGCGGCGTCATCATCGCCAACAGCGTCATCGGTGTCGTGCAGGAGCTGCGCGCCAAACGTGTGCTCGACCAGTTGAGCGTGGTCAACGCTCCGCGGGCGCACGCTGTACGTGACAGCCAGGTGGTGGAGCTGCAGGTCCACGAACTGGTGCAGGACGACGTGATGGAGCTGCGTGGTGGCGCGCAGGTGGTGGCCGACGGCACGGTGCTCGTCAGCGACAACCTGGAGATCGACGAGTCGCTCCTCACTGGCGAGTCCGACCCAACGGTGAAGCCGGTCGGCGCCGACGTGCTCAGCGGAAGCTCGGTCGTGGCCGGGACGGGGCGGGTGATCGTGACCAAGGTGGGCGCTGAGAACTACGCAGCCAAGCTGGCCGAGGAGGCCCGTCGTTTCACCCTGATCAACTCGCCGCTGCGCAACGACATCAACCGCATCGTCACCTGGGTCGGTTACATGATCATCCCGGTGGGCCTGCTGCTGGCCAGCAGCCAGTTCATCCGGCGCGACGTGGGTTGGCAGGAGAGCATCATCAGCACTGTCGCTGGCCTCGTCGGCATGGTGCCCGAAGGCCTGGTGCTGCTCACCAGCGTCGCGTTCGCGGTGGGCGTCGTGCGTCTCGCTCGACAACGCTGCCTGGTGCAGGAGCTGCCTGCGATCGAAGTGCTCGCCCGCGTCGACGTACTCTGCGCCGACAAGACCGGCACGATCACCGAGGGCTCGCTGGCAGTGGCAGCCGTCCAGACCCTCGACGAGGCCGATGCGCTCGTCATCGACGCTGCATTGGCCGCACTCGCCCAGCTGGACACCGATCCCAATGCCACCACCAAGGCGCTCCAGACTCACTTCACGAAGGCCGGCACGACGGACACCACCTGGGTCGTCACCGGGAGGGTGCCGTTCTCCTCCGGCCGCAAGTGGAGCGGGATGACGTTTGCCGAGCACGGCAGCTGGGTGCTCGGCGCCCCGGAGAACGTGCTCACCACTGCGTACGCGGGCAGCCTGCAGGACGAGGTGGAGGCCCACGCAGCACTCGGGCAGCGGGTCCTCGTGCTCGCCACCACCGACGGCGCCTTTGTGGACGGGGTGGAACCCACGCTTCCATCCGTGCAACCGGTGGCGCTCGTGCTGCTGGAAGACGTCGTTCGCAGCGACGCTCCCGAGACGCTGCAGTACTTCGCCGATCAGGGCGTCACCGTGAAGGTGATCAGTGGCGACAACAACGTCACCGTCGGCGCCGTCGCCCGCCGCGCAGGCCTTGCCAACTGGGCCGACAACGTCAACGCCACCACCTTGCCACCCGACGGCACCGCCGAGTTCAGTGACGCGATCGAGAACGGCACCGTGTTCGGCCGGGTCACACCGCACCAGAAGCGTGCGATGGTGCAGGCGCTGCAGGCCCGCGGCCACGTCGTTGCCATGACGGGTGACGGTGTCAACGACGTGCTCGCCCTGAAGGACAGCGACTGCGGCGTGGCGATGGCATCGGGGAGCGCCGCCACCCGCGGTGTCGCCCAGCTGGTGCTGATGGATTCCAACTTCTCGGCGCTCCCGGCGGTCGTCAGCGAGGGCCGGCGGGTGATCAACAACATCGAGCGCGTTGCCGCGCTGTTCCTCGCCAAGACCACCTACTCGGTGATCCTCTCCGTGCTCACCGGCGTGTTCGCCCTTGCGTACCCGCTGCGCCCCATCCACCTCTCGATCCTCAGCTGGTTCACCATCGGCGTGCCGGCATTCTTCCTCGCGCTGGAGCCCAACGACACGCGGGTCAGCGGTGGATTCCTGCGACGGGTCCTCGGCAAAGCGGTGCCCGCCGGTGTGGTCATCGCGGTCGCAACGATGAGCGTGTTCGCCATCGCTCAGCTCGACAGCTCGATCGACGCTGATCACGCCCGCACCGTCGCCGTGCTGGTGGCCGGCTCGGTGGCACTGATGAACCTGTACCGCATTGCCCGCCCGCTCAACCGGCTGCGCGCCGCGCTGGTGATCACGATGATGGCGCTGTTCGGTCTTGCGTTCGTGATGCCGTGGAGCCGCGATCTGTTCGAACTACCGATCACCGAGGCGTGGGCGTACGGCGTGGCCGCAGCGTTCATCGCTGTCGCCTGGCCGCTGCTGGAACTGGGCAGCCGTCTGACACAACGCTGGCACCACCACAACAATTAGGATCCCTTCCATGTCACACCTGTACAACCTCACCATGACGTCGATCACCGGTGACGAGGTTGCACTCGAGGCCTACCGTGGCCGCGTCTGTCTCGTCGTCAACGTTGCCAGTAATTGAGGCCTCACCGGCCAGTACGCAGGTCTGCGTACGCTCCATGACGACAACGAAGCAGCCGGGTTCTCCGTCCTCGCCTTCCCGTGCAACCAGTTCGGCGCACAGGAACCAGGAACCGAGGAGGAGATCCTCGAGTTCGCCACCTCCAAGTACGGCGTGAGCTTTCCGATGTTCCACAAGATCGAGGTCAACGGCGACGGCGCATGCGAGCTCTACCAGTGGCTGCGCAGCGAAACCGAGGGCGCCGACATCGGATGGAACTTCGAGAAGTTCCTGATCAACCGTGAGGGCGAAGTCGTCCAGCGGTTCAACCCGATGGTCACCCCGGAAGAGATCGCCTCGCACGTAGCGGAACTGCTCTAACCAGCCGGTACTCTCGGCCGTCAACGGCTTCCCCCGATCATTCCTGTTCGTGTCCCTCGGGGGTCGTCTCATGCCGTTCATTCCGCGTCTTCGTGCGTTTCGCCGCGACCACTTGCTCCGCCTGGAATCCATGGGGCGGCGGTGGACCATCTGCCATCCGCCGGCCGACGAGCCGATCGTCATCACCGGGTTCGGCGAAGCGGCCATGCTCGCCAACTTCGTGGTCGGCCTACCGGTGGAGCGCGAGGCGCTCGTGCTGCTCGACGAGCTCCGCCGTGTCACCGCGCTGCTCCTCGACCCCCCAGCTGAGGTGGGCCTGCTCGTCGGCATGGCTGCACTCCCGGGGGTCGAGGCGCCGTTCTGCCAGACGATGTCGATCATCGTGGTGCCGCGCGTGTCCACTCGGCCACCCACCGCCGATGAGTACAACGGCTACCACGGCCTGCGTCGTGCACACATGGCCCAGGGTCTGCTGCTGCTCGATGTGGTGCTCACCGATGGCGACATCGTGCGCAGCCTCGCCATCGGCTGCGATCCCGACCCGGTGTGGTTCGACGAGTTCGAGCCGGTGGGTGTTCACGACCCCACAGCAGAGGGCAGCGCCGACGCGGCATGACCATCGTCGCGCCCGTCGGCCCGCACGCAGCGGCCGCCACCGCCTACGATCGCCCGCCATGAGCACCATCTCCGTCGTCACCGGCGCCAACAGCGGCATCGGTCGCGCCACCGCCATCCATCTCGCCGCCCAGGGGCACGTCGTGTTCGGTACGGTGCGCAGCCGCGACAAGGCGGGCAAGTTGCAGGCGATGGCGGCCGACGCAGGGGTCGAGGTGAACCTGGTGGAACTGGATGTCGCCGACGATGCCTCCGTGAGGGCCGGGTTCGAGGAGATCCTGACCGCCAGCGGTGGCGTGGTCGACGTCTTGGTCAACAACGCGGGCATCGGCGGCAACGCAACCGTCGAGGAGTGCCCGTCGAGCGTGCACCTCGACGTGATGAACGTGAACCTGTGCGGCGCCGTCCGCTGCCTGCAGGAGGTGCTGCCCGGGATGCGCGAGCGCGGCCACGGCAGCATCGTCAACGTCACCTCGGTGGTCGGCCGGCTCGGGGCCATCGCGCAGAGCCCCTACGTCAGCTCGAAGTGGGCGCTGGAAGGTCTCAGTGAGCAGCTCGCGCTGGAGGTCGCCCCGTTCGGTGTGCGCGTCGTGATCATCGAACCGGGTATCACGAAGAGCGCGATCTTCGCCAAGAACCTGGAGATGCCCAACGAGACGGGCGCCTACGCCGCTGCCTACCAGCGGATGTTCCAGATGTACGCCGCCGGTCTGGCCCATGCAACCGATCCGTTCGAAGTGGCGGCGCTGATCCACCACGCGGTCACCACCGACGAGCCGAAGCTGCGCTATGCCGTCAGCTGGGGGGCGAAGGGGATGATCGAGGGCCGAGCAGCGATCACCGACGAGCAGTGGGTGGCGATGGGTACCGCCGTCGACGACGACGCGTACTACGACGCGTTCCAGGCCAACTTCGGGGTCGACCTGCGCGACGCCGGCTGACGGCGGTAGCGAACGGCTCCGAACAGCTACGGCGACGCGATCGCCGGGCGATGCAGGATCGCGTGCTGCGGAGTGACCGTCACGAACTCGCCCGCCACCGTCGCGACTCCGTCGACGATCAGCGACATGCCACCCGGTTGCGGGTGCGGGAACACCATCGTGACCACCGGGCGGGCCGTTGCATTGGCGAGGCTGGAGCGTCCGGCGTGTACATGCAGGGCGCCGTCGCTGAGGTCGGTGGGCACCGCCAACGTGTGCGTGCGTTGGGTGTCGTCAACGGTCAGCAGGTAGCCCCATGGATACGGCGCAAGGGCACCGGCGAGGCCATCGAGCGCTACGACGATGCTCATCAGTACACCTTGCAGGCCGCGGGGATGGTGAGCAACGGCAGGGGGTCGACTGCCTGGCCACCACCGGGATGGATCTCGAAGTGCAGGTGGTAGTTACCGGGGCCGGCGTTGCCCGTGTCGCCGACCCACCCGATCAGCTGACCGGCCCTGACCACGGAACCCTTGCTCAGGCCGGGAGCGAACGAAGCGAGGTGCGCGTAGATGTAGTATGTGCCGCCGGTCGCGGCGATGAGCTTCCAGAGGTTGCCCGACAGGCTGCTGCTGCCGCCGCTCGACGCGAACGTCTGCAAGGTGAGGGTGCCGTTGGCTATCGCATAGACCTCCTGGCCGAGCGTGGCCAACATGTCGGAGCCGGCGTGCGTACGGCCACCGCTACGAGGGTCGCCGAAGTTGTCGAGGATGTGGCACCGCGGGAAGGGCTCCATCGGGAAGTTGGGTGGCGCCACGTGCTGGACACGAACCGCAGGCACCGACGCGCTCGCCGGCCCATCGGCGGCAGCAATCTCGGCCACGGCGACCGCACCCCGAGTGGCTGTTCCCGATGCGTTCGCCGGAACCGACGACCGAATGGCCCAACCCGTGACCGAGCAGAGCGACGCGACGACGATCACCCGGGCGACAGCCGACAGGACGTGGCGGGAGGGGTTCGAGCGAGTGAGGAAGATCATCGGGTGAAGCTCCGGGGCACGCACGGCATGTGGCACCACCGGAGTGCGCCAGCGTACCGCTGGGACGTGCCGTGAACCGATCACGCCGATCACGCCGACCACACCGATCGAGAGCATGCCCGTCGTCATGCCGCCTCAGCGAGCACTGACCCTCGCGTTCGAGTGAGGGGTCAGGGCGCGTCGGCGAAGTCGCCGTCGACGATGGCCTTGTCCTCGGGGTCGGCGATCGCCACGGCCTTCGCAGCCTCCCAGGCGGCCAAGCCGTCGGCTTCCCGGCCGAGTGCCAGCAACGCACGCGCCCGCACCTCGTGTGCGTACGCATGATCGAAGTCCGCCGCAAGGTCGCCCGCCCCGGCAGTGACCGCCATGCACTTGTCGGCGTAGTGCAGCGACCGTTCGACCAGCCCGGCGAGCAGGTGTGCCTTGGCCAGCACGTAGAGCGCTCGCGCCTCGTTGATCGCGGTCGCGCCGCGGGCCCGCTGCCAGTGGTACGCGGAGGCGTACGCACGACGCAACATCTCCTCGTCGTGCTCAGGTGTGCGGTCGGCCCCGATCATCTCCCACGTGCTGTTGTGACACTCGATGCCCTGAGCGCGATGCCACTCGCCGGCGCCGTCTTCGATGGCGCCGGTCGGCTCGATGGTCGCCGGCGGGAGATCGTCGCCGGTCTCCAGCAGCGTCTTGAGGCCGTCGAGGATCCACACCCACCCGTCCTTCACGTGTGCCCAGGTGAGCGGGCTGCGTGCGAGATCGCCGTGGATCACGTCAAGCTGCGTGAGCCCATCACCCGCCGTTACCAGCAACCACTCCACTCGCGAGGCCGGCTCGGCGGCCATCGCCGCGTCGTAGAGCACGTGCCAGGTCTGCACCAGGCGGTGCGGCGGCTCGCAGGCCTCGATCATGCCATCGACTGCGGGCTGACCGTCGCCCATCGACGTGCGGTACCCGAGCCCGGCTTGCGGCGGTGCGTCGAACGTGGTGCCGTGGAAGTAGCGACGAGTGAAGGCCGGGTCGACGAGCGCGTTCCACACCTGCTCGATCGGCGCCTTGATGAAGATGCGGTACTGGTGACGGGTGATGGCCACGGCGGGCTCCTTGTCGTTCGGATGGATCGGTGGGTCAGGCGGATCGGTGTTCGAGGTCGACCTGCAGGTCGACCAGTGCGCGGGTGAACGGTTGGGCGTACTTGCCGATCCAACGGTCGGCGAGTTGCTGGATGGGCACCGGGTTGAGGAAGTGCAGCTTGCTGCGTCCCTCGCGCCGAGTGGTGACGAGACCGGCGGCTTCCAGCACCCCGAGATGCTTCATCACGCCGAAGCGGGTCATCTCAAGGAACCGGTCGCACAGCGCCTGCACGGTCTGCCCGTCGCGTTCGAAGAGCGCATCGAGCACCGCCCGGCGAGTGTCGTCGGCAAGCGCCTTGAACACTGAGCCGTCGGTCGGTTCGATCGCCGCACGGTCGGGTCCCACGAGCCGATCATATGTGACCATATAGTCACCTGGCAACCAAAACCCATTCCCGACCGGAATAGTCGGGTATATGGATAGCGTTGCACTCCTCGCACACAATGCGTCACCCAGCCTGCACAAGGAGCCCACCATGACCGTCCGCCTCGGCGACACCGCACCCGACTTCACCGCCCCCACCACCCAGGGTGAGATCAGCTTCCACGAGTGGCTGGGCGACAGCTGGGGCGTGCTGTTCAGCCACCCGAAGGACTTCACCCCGGTGTGCACCACCGAGCTCGGCTACGTCGCCAAGATCAAGCCCGAGTTCGACAAGCGCAACGTGAAGGTGATCGGCCTCTCGGTGGACGACGTCGAGAGCCATCTCCGCTGGGAGGGCGACATCGGCGAGACCCAGGGCACGCCGGTGAACTTCCCGATGATCGGTGATCCGCAGCGCAAGGTCGCCGACCTCTACGACATGATCCACCCGAACGCGAACGACACTCTCACCGTCCGTTCGGTGTTCGTGATCGGCCCGGACAAGAAGGTGAAGCTCACCCTCACCTACCCGGCCAGCACCGGGCGCAACTTCGACGAGATCCTGCGCGTCATCGACAGCCTGCAGCTCACCGCCGGCTACAAGGTGGCCACCCCGGCCAACTGGCAGGATGGCGACGACGTGATCATCGGTGCCTCCGTCAGTGACGAGGACGCCGCGGCACTCTTCCCGCAGGGCTGGACCACCGTCAAGCCCTACCTGCGGGTTCTCCCCCAGCCGAACAAGTAACCCGCACACAGATCGACGACGCCCCGCTGCCGCCCCCCGGGGCCGGCGGGGCGTTGCCGCGCTCGGGGCGGCTTCAGCGCTTCCAGGGCGGACGTGTGTCCTTGCGCATCGAGAAGCGCATGGCCGTCCAGGTGTCGTCGATGCCGCACGCCTTGTTCTCGTCCCAACCGAACTTGAACAACTGCGCCTTGAGTGGAACCTCGTCGATGTCGGTGGGTACTCCGCTGTTCGGCTTGGGCCACGCCACCCAGATGGCACCGGCGGGCTCGGCTGCTGCTGCCAAAGCGGCCCACTCGGCACGGATCTCGGCGCGTTCGGTGAAGAAGGCGAGGACGACGTCGATCGGCGGGATCATGTTGCGCTGCCAGATGGCATCGCCGGTGTCGGCGAGCGCGGCGGTGAAGCCCGGCGGGGGGTGCACCACGGTGAACACGACATCGCCGACGATGCCCAACTTCTTCAACAGGGGAGCCCTGCCGCTGGACTCGCTCACTTCAACCTGCTGTTGCACATCACTCGGTCGACCTCGATCTCGATCACGACACGATCGTCGCGCACCTTGGGTTGACGGTAGCGCCGCGCATAGGCCACCACCGCGGCCGCCACGGACTCAGCATCGTCGAGCACCCGCACCGGACCCTCGAAGGTGACCCAACGACCGCCATCGATCTGGGTGATGGTGGCCCGACAGCCTCGGCGCGCGTTGGCGGCTTTCACGGAAGGGCCGAACGTGATCACCCGCACGACGCCGTCGCCGACCGTGAAGCCGACCGGGACCGAGTGCGGAGTGCCGTCGGCACGCATCGTCACCAGCACGGCAAGGTGCCGTTCGGTGACGAACTCACGGAGGGCGGGCGAGAGCTCCATCAGCCGTCGGCTGCGATCGCGCGCAGCACGTTCATCCGGGTGGCGCGGATCGCCGGTACAACTGCGGCGATCACACCCGCAGCGAAGGCAAGCACCATGATCCAGATGATGGTGGTGACGGGCACGCTGTACTCAGTGAGGCCCTGGTCCTTCAGTGCGACGATGACGACGTAGCCGAGTACGAGGCCCATCAACACGCCGACGGTCGCGCCGTACAACGAGGTGATCACGCTCTCCCACCGCACCGTGGTGCGGCCCTGCACGCGGGTCATACCGACGGCGCGCAGGACGCCAGTCTCGCGCCGTCGCTCGTACACAGCGAGCAGCAAGGTGATCACGATGCCGAACAACGCGATCAGCACGGACAGCATCAGCAGGCCGTAGATGAACGCAAGGCTGCGGTCGACGATGTCGGCACGGCTGTCGACGAACTGGTTGCGGTCCTGCAGTTCGCCGATGCCGTAGTCGTCGACGGCGGCCTGCACGCCCTCACGGAACGCCGCTTCGTCGACACCGGGTGCGGCGTTCAGCGAGACGATGCCGGCAGGCGTGGCGATGCTGGTCCCGACAAAGGTGTCGCGGTGGTAGGTGCGGGCGGGAATGAAGTCGGTGCTCTCGTAGATGCCCTGCACCGTCAGCGGCACGTCCGCGCCATCGATGAACAGGGTGAGCGTGGCACCGAGCGCGAGGTCCTTGCCCTTCGCCTCGCCGCGGCTGATCAACACCCCATCGGGCGTGAGTTCGGCCATCGAGCCCTGCTCGAAGACCAGGTTCACCAGCCCGGCCGCGGTGTCGGGGTTGATGACCGCGCCCGGCGCGGCCTTGCCGTCGGCCGTTGCCACGAATGCAAAGCCGAGGCCGCTGGCATTGCCGACCTCGGGCAACGCGTTGAGCGTGTCGACGAACTCCTGACTGAAGCTGAGGCTGCCGCCATTGGTGGAGTTGATGACGTACTCGCCCTGGAAGGTGTTGCCGACCACGTCGCGGATCTGTGCCTTGATCGAGGCCGCGAACACGGATGCACCCGTGACGAGCGCGACGCCCAACAGCACCGGGGCGGCGGTGCGGGCAGTGCGGCGCGGGTTGCGCTGGACGTTGCCGCGCGCCATCGCACCGGTGATGCCACGCATCCGTTGCACCGGCGCTCCGATGATGCGCGCCATCGGCTTGGCGAGCGCGGGGCCCAGCAGCAGCAGCGCGGCAAACAGGCCGACCACGCCGACCGCGAGCAGTACCGCATCGGCGCCCATCATCACGAGGACGATCGCGGTGACACCGATCGCCGCCATCACAACGGCCCAGATCACCCGGCGACGGACGGAACCGACCCGCTCCAGGATCGCGTCGCTCATCGCCGCGACGGGCGGGATGCGACCGGCGCCGATGGCAGGCCCGATCGCGGCGAGCACCGTGGCGATCGTGCCGGCGAGCAGGGTGACGATGACGGTGCGCGGCTCGACCGCAAGCCCACGGGCGGGGATCGAGTAGTCCAGCGCGTTGAGCAACGCCTTGATGCCCGCCGCCAACCCGATGCCGCCGAACAGACCGAGCAGCGAGCCGAACACACCGACGACGACAGCCTCGATCATCATCGACCACGTGATCTGACGACGGCTTGCGCCCAGTGCGCGCAACAGCGCGTTCTCCCGTTGGCGCTGCGCGGCCGTGATCGAGAAGACGTTGAAGATCACGAACATACCGACGGCCAGCGCGATGAACGAGAACATCGCGAGGAAGACAGTGAGGAAGCTCAGCGTCTTCTCCACCTCGGTCTGCGTCTGGTCGATGATCTCCTGCGAGGTCAGCGTCTCTGCCACTTCGGGGTCGAGCGTGCTGCGCAGTCGCTGCACCAACTGGTCGGGCGTGACGCTGCCGTCGCCGAGCACGAGTACGGCGTCGATGAAGCCCGGCTTGGCGATGAACTCCTCTGCCGTCGGCAGGTCGAACAGCGCCCACGTCGCGTTGGACGGCGAGATGATGTCGTCGAACTCGACGATGCCGACGAGCGTGAACGTGCGCGACCCGCCAGCGGCATTCACCTTCACCTGGTCGCCGACGACGAACCCTTCGTCGGAGGCGGTGATGTTGTCGAGCACCACTTCACTGCCACCCGATGGCAGCCGGCCGGTCTTCACCCGCCAGACCGACAGGTCGCCGGCCGTGATCGCGGCACCGAACGTCGGCGCGGTGGGCCGCTCGATCGGCTCGCCGTCCTTGCCGATGACGACGGCGTCGTCCTGGATCTCGGCCTGCGCCTCGGACACGCCGGGCACCGCGCGCACCTGTTCCAGCACGTCGGACGGCAGGCGGTCACGACGCTCCAGGCCGAACAGGTTCTCCACCGAGTTGCTGCTCTGCACGTAGCCGTCGACGCGTGAGTACACGTCGGCGAACAGTGCGTCGAACGTGCGCTCGATCGTGTCGCGGAACACGAACGTGCCGGACAGGAACGAGGTGGAGGCCACGATGGCCAGCGCCGTCAGAATCAGGCGCGGCCATCGTGCAGCCACACTTCTCATCGCGAGCCGAAACACGGAGTCATCCTCCCCTGGGTCCGGCGGAATTGTCCATGCCAGCCGTCATGTGGTGGCGATCGCCGTGAGCATGTCGGCGTTCGCTGCTTTGTACGCAGGAATGAACGCTGCAAGGGCCGACAACACCAAGGAGACGACCACTGCGACCAGGATGGTCGGCCACGGCAGGGAGAACACGCTGAGGCCCTGGTCCTCGAACGCCTTGACGATGATCCAGCCGAGTGTGACGCCCAGCGCAGAGCCGAGAAGGACCCCGACCACACCGGTGATCATGCTCTCCCACAGCACGCTGCTGCGCACCTGCCGCTTGGTCATGCCCACTGCTCGCAGCAGGCCGAGCTCTCGCCGGCGCTCGTAGACCGACAACCAGAGAGTGATCACGATGCCGATCACTGCGATGAAGATGGACATGCCCAGCAGGGCATAGATGAAGTTGAGGAACGTGTCGATCTGACCGCTCTGCTCGTCGATGTAGCTCTCGCGGCTCTGCAGCTTGGCGGTCGGATAACCGTCGACCACCGCAGCGAGTGCGTCGCTGTTGTCGGCCGTCACGCCGTCATCGGTACGAACGAAGACCGCTAGGTCGAACACCGGCGCCGATTGACCGTCGAACAGCGCCCGGTCGACGATGAGGTTGCCGAACACGTCGTCATCGAAGATCCCGCCGACGGTGAGGGGCACTTCGGTGCCGTCGAGCAGCTTCACGGTGACTGCGTCGCCCACCGCCAGTCCATCGCGCTCCGCCTTGTCGATGGAGTACAGGATGGTGCCGGTGTCGAGCGCGTCGAACCCGCCGCTGACGAACTTCAACTGCAGCACGGCCTGCGCATCCTCGGGCACCAGCGCCAGCACGCCCTTGTTGTCGAACTCGCCGTCCTCCATCACGAACAACTGAGTGGCGGCAAGGCCGAGGGCGTCACCGACGCCTGCTGTCTTGATGTCGGCCGCCACGGTGGGCGGAATGCCGAGGCCACCGTTGCCCTGCTCAGGTGAGACCACGTAGTCGGCGGAGAACGACTCGCCGATGATCTTGCGAGTGCTCTCCTTGGCGGAAGAACCCAGCGTGGCGACACCGATCAACAACGAGAGACCGACGGCCAGGGCCCCGGCGGTGAGCGCCGTGCGCTTGGGGTTGCGGGCGGCGTTGCGGCCGCTCATCGTGCCGGCCGGCCCGCGCAGCTTGGTGAGCAACGGCCCAGCAGCACGAGCAACCGGAGCGGCAACGAACGGCCCGAGCGCGATCAGCGCAACGAACAGGCTGGCGACACCGAGGCCCAGCCAGTTGGCGTTCCCCTGCAGACCCAGGGCGACCGCCACGATTGCGGTGAGGATCGCAATGCCACCGATCACCTTGCGGCGAACCGACACGGCAGCGCGGTCGACTGCGACATCACGCATGGCAGCGAGCGGCGGGACACGCCCAGCACGCAGGGCGGGCGCTATCGCACACACCAGCGTGACGAGGACGCCGATGATCATCGTGATCACGAATCCCGACGCTCCGATCACCAGTGGGGTGTCGGTGGGGCCGAAGCCGAGCCACCTCAGCAGCGCGAGGATTCCCGTCGCAAGCCCGAGGCCACCTGCGCAACCCAGTGCCGAACCACCCACGCCGACGACCGTCGCCTCGACGAACATCGAGCGCGTGATCTGGCTGCGGTTGGCGCCAATGGCCCGCAGCAACGCATTTTCCTGCTGGCGCTGAGCGGCCGAAATGCTGAACACGTTGTAGATGATGAAGCTGCCGACGAAGATCGCGATCAGCGCGAACACGGAGAGAAACAGGGTGATGAACCCGAGGCTTTCCTGAACAGCGCTCTGGTTCTCTGCGGTGATCTCGGCGCCCGTGAGCACCTCGATCTCCGGGTCGTCGATGGCTTGCTCGACGTTGGCCGCGAGCTCGGCGTCGCTCACCGAGCCGTCGCTGCGCACCACGATGTTGTCGACCTTGTCCGGGTCGCCGACGACGAACTCCTGCGCGGTCGCGAGGTCGAACAACGACCAGCTCGCAGCACCCGAAGTGTCGTTGCCGGCGAAACGAGCCGTACCCACGACGGTGAAATCGCGCGGTTGGCCGATGGTGGTGATGCTGACCGTGTCGCCGACCGCAACCTTCGCGTCCTTGGCAGACCTGACGTCGAGCACCACTTCGGTGGCGCCGACGGGCGCTCGGCCATCCTCGATCGCCCAGGGGGAGCCTTCGCTGTCGATCCACGCGCCGGCAAACTTCGGTGGGCCGTCCTGCCCGAGCACCTTGCCGTCGAAGGACACCGTGGCGCTGCCGAACACGTCGCCACTGACCTCGGTGACCCCTGGGACCGTGGCGACGACATCGACCAGCGCCTGATCGATCCGGTCACGGGTCTCTTCGCCGAAGTCGCCTTCGATCACGTTGGACGAGCGCACAAACGCGTCGGTACCGGCGTAGGCATCCGCGAAGATGGCGTTGAAGCTGCCCTTGATGGTGTCGGTGAACACGAACACACCCGACAGGAACGTGGTACCGGCAATGACGGCCAGCGCCGTCAGGACCAGGCGGCCCTTACGGCTCCAGATGTTCTTGAGACTGAGCTTGAACATCGTTCATTCACCGAAGCGCTTCATGCGGTCGAGGACCTTCTCGGCGGTCGGCTCGGTCATCTCGTCGACGACCTTGCCGTCGGCGAGGAAGATCACGCGGTCCGCGTAGCTGGCCGCGTTCGGGTCGTGGGTGACCATCACGATCGTCTGACCCAGCTCACGCACGGCGAGGCGCATGAAGTCGAGGATCTCGGCGCCGGTGCGACTGTCGAGGTTGCCCGTGGGCTCGTCGGCGAAGATGATCGTCGGTTGGCTGGCGAGCGCGCGGGCAACCGCGACACGCTGCTGCTGACCACCGGAGAGCTCGCTGGGACGATGCTTGAGACGGTCACGCAGACCCACCGTGTCGATCACGCGGTCGATCCACGCCTGATCGCCCTTCGTGCCGCCGAGCAGCAGCGGCAGGGTGATGTTCTCCTCTGCCGTCAACGTGGGCACCAGGTTGTAGGCCTGGAAGATGAAGCCGACGGCCGTGCGGCGTAGCTCGGTGAGCTGCTTGTCGTTGAGCGTGGCGAGGTAGGTGCCGCCGATGTAGACGGCGCCGGTGGTGAGCGAATCGAGCCCCGCGAGGCAGTGCATCAACGTGCTCTTGCCCGAGCCCGAAGGGCCCATGATCGCGGTGAACTTGCCGGTCTCGAACTCCACCGACACGCCGTCGAGTGCACGCACCTCGCTGTCGCCGGAACCGTAGATCTTCGACGCATCGTCGGCGCCTGCCGCAGCCACAATGGTGGGGGTATCAGTCATGGCTCCAGTTGTACCCACGAAAGCACCCGCTCGCATCACCTTGCAGGGTGACGTGCGTCAGCCGAATGGCTGATCCGGCGCTCCGGGCGTGACCAGCCCGCTCTCGTACGCGACCACCACGGCCTGCACGCGGTCACGCAGATCGAGCTTGGTGAGCACCCGCCCGACATGGGTCTTGACGGTCGCCTCGCCCAGGTAGAGCTGCGTTGCGATCTCCGCGTTCGACTGGCCGCGCGCCATCAGCCGCAACACCTCGAGCTCGCGATCGGTGAGATCGGCGATCCCGGGCGCGACCACGGTTGCATCCACCGCCGGGCGACGCGACACCTCGTCGATCAGCAGGCGGGTCACCGAAGGTGCCAGCAACGCATCGCCGGCGGCGATGACGCGCACGGCATTGATCAGCTGGTCGGCTGGCGCGTCCTTGAGCAGGAACCCGCTGGCGCCCGCCCGCAGCGCGGCATACACGTAGTCGTCGAGATCGAAGGTGGTGAGGATCAGCACCTTCTCCTCGCCGCCGACGGCGGCAAGTTGGCGAGTTGCCTCGATGCCATCCATCACGGGCATCCGGACGTCCATCAGCACGACGTCGGGCTTGCTGCGGGCAACCAGGTCGAGCGCGGCGCGCCCATCGCCGGCCTCGCCCACCACGGTGATGTCGGGTTCGCTCTCCAGGATCATCCGAAAGCCGGCACGCACCATCACCTGGTCGTCCACCAGGGCGACGCGGATCACAGCGCCTCCACCCGAAAGGTGGCACGCACGCGCCAACCGCCGCCGGACCGGGGGCCGGCCAGCAGCTCGCCTTCGTATGCGGCAACCCGTTCACGCATGCCGATCAGCCCGTAGCCGGCGTTGAGCGCGTCGTGCAGTGCAGCAGCACCGCGCCCGTCGTCGGCCACCTCGATGACCAGTGACCCGTTGCGGCGCAGCATCGCAACGTCAACCTGACTCACCGGCCCGGCGTGGCGGCGTACGTTCGTCAGGGCTTCCTGCACGATCCTGTAGGCGGACAGCTCGACGCCGGAGGGCAGGTGGCCGAGATCACCCTCGGTGCGTACCGCCACCGGCAAGTCCGTGGCTGCGATCGCGAGCGCCTCGATCGCCGCCAGGTCGGGCTGGGGGCTGCGTTGCTCCTCGCCGTCGCCGGCGTCGCGCAGCACGCCGAGGATCCGCCGCATCTCCTGCATCGCGGCACGACCAGTCTCTTCCACCGTCAACAGCACGGCGTCGGCCTTGGCGGTGTCGTGCAGGCTGCGACGCGCCGCCGCCGTTTGGATCACCATCAGGCTGACGCTGTGCGCCACGACGTCGTGCAACTCGCGCGCAATGCGCGTGCGTTCCTCTTGAACGTGCCGGTGCGCAAGGAGCAACCGCTCGCGTTCGGCACGTTCGGCGCGCTCCACCAACTCCGCTGACCGCTCGCGGCGGCGGCGCACGTTGTCGCCGACGATGATCGACGCGGCGAAGAAGATCGGCGTCGAAACCAGCGCCTGCCAGGGCGCGTCGCCGGTGGCGACACCGGTGGCCACGAACACCACGACACCTGCGAAGAGTGCTCCGCTCACCAACCACAGCAGCCGGCCGCTGCGGTACGCGCCAAGGGTGTAGGCGGCGATCGTCACGCCCACCCAGCCGGGGCCCATAGCGTTCATCGCCTCGAGCCCCATCTGGCAGATGGCGACACCGGCCAGGACCAGCACCGGTGCCCGCCGACGCAAACCCAGGGGCAGGGTGGCACCAATGGTGAGGGCGACGCCCAAGGCACTCGGTGTCGCGATGCCGTCAGCGCGCAGCGTGAGGTGGAACACCACCGAGATGACCGCCAGCAACACCGCCAGCATCCAATCCGCGGCAGTCGTGTGCGTGCGCAGCCAGCGGAACAGACGGACGGACGGCATCACGGATCACGCTAACCGCATCTGCGAATTCGGGCGTCCGCCTCTGGGTGGATGTCGCCTACGCTCCCTGGGTGATGAGATGCACTGCGTGTGGTTCCCCGATTCCGGCGGATGCACGGTTCTGCCCATCGTGCGGTCACTCCGTCGCGTCCGCCCAGCCCGAGGAACGTCGCATCGTGACCGTGTTGTTCGCCGATCTCGTCGGCTTCACCGCGTTCGCCGAACGAATGGACCCAGAGCAGGTGAAGCGACTGATTGCCGCCTGTTTCGAAGGCCTGGTCGCAGTGGTGGGCGACTTCGGCGGCAAGGTCGACAAGATCCTCGGTGACGGCATGCTCGTGCTGTTCGGGGCGCCGGTCGCCCACGAGGACGACCCCGAGCGGGCCGTGCGCGCCGCGCTGCGGATGCAGGAGACCCTGTCCCAGTACGTCGCCACCAGTGAGCTCGCCGGGAGCAACGACATCCGGATGCGAGTGGGCATCTACACGGGCGAGGTGCTGGTGGGCACCCTGGCCGGCACCGACTACACGGCGATGGGCGACGTGGTCAACATCGCCTCGCGCCTACAGGCGGCAGCACCGCCTGGCGGTGTGCTCGTCGGTGAGGTCACCCACGGCCTCACGTCGCACACCTTCCGTTACGAGCCGGCCGGCGAGCTGAAGGTTCGGGGGCGCGAACAGGCGTTGCAGACCTGGCTGGCAATGGAGCCCACGGCTCCCCCGGGTCTGCGGCGGCGGCGCCGCCGTGAAGTCGGCATCGTCGGGCGCCACCCCGAGCTCGCCATGGCTGAAGCCGCGCTCGAGCTGGTCGTCGACAACGGCCGCGGCGTGTTGCTGCACGTCAACGGCGACAACGGCGTCGGCAAGAGCCGTTTCGTCGACGAGGTCGTTCGTCGCGTCAGCCTGGGCGGGGATGCCTCGGTGCTGGAGGGAGCATGTGTGCCCTACGGCGAGGCCAACGTCTGGTGGCCGATCGCCAGCGCGCTCTCGAACTACCTCGACCTCGACAGCGGTGTGGTCATCGACACCGCACGTGAGGCCGCTCTGCGGCGCGCCCAGGAGATGTTCCCGACGATCGATGCGGCCGGCGTCGAGCGTCTGGTCGATGTGTTCACCCACCTTCTCGGGTATCCATCGCCGATCGATCGACTCGATGCCGTCAGCGCACGCAACACCATCCATCAGACTGTCGCGATCGTGCTCGAAGCCCGCTCCGATCGCGGGCCGATGGTGCTCAGCATCGACAACCTGCACTGGGCCGACCCCGTGCTGCTCGACCTCCTCGAGCACCTCGTCACGGCACTCGGCCGCCACTCCTTCCTGCTGATCACCGCCATGCGGCCGGGCCACGACACCATCTGGCCCCCTCGCTCGGATCGTGGCACGGTGCTGTCGATCACATTGCAGCCGCTCAGCCGGCCCGATACCGAAGAGCTGGCCTGCGCCCTGCTCGACGACGCGCCACGCGACGAGAGATTGCTCACCGCGTTGTACGACCGCAGCGGCGGCAACCCGCTGTTCCTCTTCGAGCTCGTCGCCCTCACCGAGGCGGGCGGCAACCATGAAGAGCTGCCCGACTCCCTGCGCACGCTGATCGCCGCTCGCCTCGACCAGCTCACCGCCGAACAGCACCAGACGCTCGAGAACGCAGCCGTGCTGGGCACCAGCGGTTCAGTGATCGGCCTGGAGAAGTTCGCCACCGAGCTCGGCCAGAACTTCGGCCCAGGGGTCTTGCAGGAGCTCGATGAGCTCGGCCTGCTCGAGGTACGTGGGCGGCGGTGGGAGTTCCGCAGCGAGTCCGTGCGCGATGCCGCCTATCAGACGCTCACGAAAGCGGACCGAGCGAAACGACACGCGGGCGTGGCAATGGCGATGGGCACCATCGGCCAACTCGACGACCGGGCACACCACACCGCCGCCGCCGCCGAACTGGTCCAAGAGCTCGGGGCGGTGGAAGGCGTGATTCCCGACATCATCCTCCGGTCGGTGAAGCTGCTCGCCGACGCCGCTGACCGCGCCTTGGAGACCGGCAGCCTGCGAATGGCGGTACGCCACTCCTCACGAGCCCTCCAGCTCTCGGCCGGGAGCGACACCCCGCCCGCGGATCTCGCCCACCTCTACCTCGTGCGCGCCGCGGCCTACATCGAACAGCGTGTGTTCGTCGAAGCGAACGACGACATCGATGCGCTTGCCGCGATCGCCGAGCAACTCGCCGACGTCGGCTTGCAGGCCGAGTCGTTCCGGCTGCGTGGTTCGCTCAGCCAGATCGAGGGCCGGATGGACGACGCCCGGCGCGAGCTCGGTCAAGCGGTCGATCTGCTGCGCGAGGTCGACAACCCCGGTCTGCTCGCAAGCGCTCTGCGCGTGCGCGGGTACATCGAGCTGTTCGGCGGCTCGCTGATCGATGCCGAGTGGTTCTTCGGCGAGGCGAACGGCCTGTACGCCGAGCTCGGCGACGAGCGCGGCCTTGCGTACATCGAGCAGCACCGCGCATGGATCGCGTTCCTCTCGGGCGATCTCTCGGCGGCTCGCCAGCAACTGGGTCACGCGGCCGAGACCCACGAGCGGCTCGGCGACCGCAACGGCGTCGGATGGGCGCTCGGGCTGCTCGCGTTCGTGGAATTCTTCGAAGGTCACTTCGACCGCGCCGAGGCGCTCGCCGACAAGGTCGGCAAGGAAGCCGAGCTGCGCGGCGACCTGTGGGCGGCGAGCATGATGAACACGCTGCTCGCCGACCTGAGCCTCTGGCAGGGCAAGCTCGAGGAAGCCGCCAACCTCGCCGACAACGCCCGCCTCCGGTTCAAGAAGCTGAACGACAAGTTCGGCCTCGCGCAAGCTCTCGCCGCGCTCGTTCGAGCACAGGTCGCACTCGGCCGCAACGCCGGAGCCCAACGCAGCTCGGAGGAGCTGCTCTCGCTGGCCAGTACCGCCCACCAAGGCCCGGTGCCCCTGCTCGCCGTGGCCGGCGCCGCCGTGCACCGCGGCAATGCAACCGTCGCCATCGATGCTGCACAGCGCGCCATCGCCGAGATCGCGGCAGGGGGCGGTCGCCTGTCCGAACCCACCGTCGTGCTCGCGCTCGCGTTTGCTCAAAAGGGCCTCACCGACGACGCGCTCGCAGCGCTGGAATCAGTTGGCCCGCTGCTCGATGATCACCCATTCCTGAACGCAGTGTCGGCGCTGATCCGCAGTTCGGTGGGCCAACCCGAGCTGGCAGTCGGGCATGCCGATGCCGTTGTCGGCGCTCCCGGTGCCACCTACCTCGACGAGGTCTTCGCCTACGTGGCGGCTGCCGGCGCCTACGCCCAACTCGGCGACACGGCGCAGGCCGAGCTCTCCGCACAAGCGGCGGTCGCACGTGCAGTGGGCGTCGGCGACGTGGTGGCCACCTCGCTCGCCACCACCATCTTCCATACGGTCACCGGGCTCACCCACCCCGCATTCGATGATCGCACGCCGCTGGGCGAGGGCTGGGCCCACCTGCTCGGCCAACTCGCGACCGGCGGGCGAGAAGTGACCGGTACCTCAGCCGGCGAGTGAGACCGGGCGCGCCCAACGCCACGACCTCAGCACGAACCAGACCAACCGGCAAACGCGACCGGGCGCGCCCAACGCCACGACCTCAGACGGACCAGCTCAGCCTGCGAGGGAGTCTCGTCGCCACGGGAGATCGGCAAGGTACCTCGCAGCGGCCGGGTGCGGATCCATGACAGGACCGGCGTCGGCGGCCGGCGCTGCCACGACCGGCGAGTGGCGTACCTGACAGCCGTGGCACCAGTACAACGTACGGGCGTGTTCGCCGACCCGCCGCACCTGCACCGTGTCGCCGCAACGCGCGCAACGTTGCCCGTTGCGTGAGTACACGGCAAGTCCGCCATGGATCTCCTCTGCGGTGACCCGGTAGACGCGCTGCAGGTTGGCGCGCAGCATCCGGGCTGCGGCGTTGATCAGCTGGATGCAATCCGCGGGTTCCATCGAACCCACTTCCGCGAACGGGTTGATCTCGCACGCCCACAGCACCTCGCTGCGATAGACGTTGCCAACGCCACAGGCCACGTGCTGGTCGAGCAGCACTTCCGAGATCGGCGTCTGGGGATCTGCGTACTCGTGGATGCGGCGGGCGCTCTCCAACAGTTCGCGGTCGGTGGCGGTGCACAGGTCGGGGCCGAGACGCCCCGACCCTGGGTGGCGGAAGCGATCGAACTCGCGATACGTCTCGACCGTCGGTGCGTTGAAGCACACTGCCACCCACTCGGGCACCTCGATCACCACCCGCATCTGATCGCTCGGCCGCCGCCAGCGTTCAACGGCGCGGTACAGGTGCCACGATCCGTTCATCCGCAGGTGCGTGTGCAGCACGATGCCGTCGTCCCAGAGGATCTCGAGGTGCTTGCCGTGGCTCTCCACCTTCTCGATCATCCGACCGTCGCCGGGCCGCGGGCCGAACAGGCGAGGTGCGTCGAAACGCGTGGTCGGACGACCTGTCAGGGCCGTCCGCAGGGCGGCGGCAGCGCGGTGGATCGTGTCGCCTTCGGGCACGGCGCTCAGACTA
The DNA here is from genome assembly GCA_043721915.1 of Ilumatobacteraceae bacterium. Taxonomy (GTDB): domain Bacteria; phylum Actinomycetota; class Acidimicrobiia; order Acidimicrobiales; family Ilumatobacteraceae; genus UBA668. The sequence goes on from JAYSPV010000089.1 coordinate 46,556, forward strand.
CGCAATTCGCACACGCGGGTCGCGCCATACCCCATCTGCGTGGCATTGTGCAAGCCCGGGCAGCAGGCCTCGGCCCCGACATCGGGGTGACGCATGCGTTCGATAGCCTGCCGGACGTGGCCGACGACAACATCCTCCCCGCGGACGACGAGCCTCGCGACGACGGTGACGTCGTGGTCATCGAGGCGATCTCGGACCCGATCGCCACGGCCCGGCGGCGCCACGGCGTCGCCGGCGCGATGCTGGCTGCAGGCATGTTCGGCGTCGACATCGCACTGGGTCGCAAGCCCAAGGAAGATGCCCCGATCGTCATCGCCGCCAGCGACCTCCCGATCGACATCGACGCCGACGGCATCGAGATCCCGATCGACGAGGCCACCTCTGTGTTTGCCCCACCGCAGCCGCCGAGCGATCCGTTCCCTCCCCGCCGATCACGCAAGTAACCCCTCCGCCGCTTCCCCCGCTCAACCCTCGCCCACTACGCTGCGCAGCACCCCCAGGAGGTTTCATCGTGCGGATCGTTCGCGCGGCACTTGCCGTCGCAGTGTTGAGTGCAGCGGCAGTGGTGCCGGGTCAGGCCCCCGTTGCATCGGCATCCGGCTCGATCGAGATCACCGATCCCTTGCTGTTGTCGAAGGTCGCAGCGGCAAGCGCCAATCGCACCGAGGGCGTGGCCGCGGTAACGGTCGAAGTGCTGACAGTCGACGACCGCGGTATCAGCAACGCAGTGGCAGCGCTCGGCGGCACCGTCACCGGTTCCGTCCCCGGCGCCGTGGTTCAGGCTCGGATGCCGGTCACCACGCTCAAGGCCCTGGCCAACACACCCGGCGCCCGCTTCGTCCAGTTCCCTCGCCTGTCGGGCCGCGTGCCGACAGATCGCAGCCGCACCGAAGTGCAGGGCACCGGCACCGTCGGCGCCGAGATCGGCATCACGGGTGCTGGCGCCTGGCACGATGCCGGCTTCACCGGTGCGGGCATCAAGGTCGGCATCGTCGACTACTTTCACATGACTGCCTGGAACCAAACCGAGAACGGGGTGGCCCCCACCGTCGGCAACGGCCGCATGTTCTGTCTTGATACGTCGCTTCCCTCCTACGGCTTGTGCAGCGGCAGTGCGATCGCCAACGACCCTGTAAGTGGCGATCACGGCCTAGCCGTCTCCGAGATCGTCAAGGACATGGCGCCCGGCGCCAAGCTGTACATCGCCACGGTGGGCACGACAAGCGATCTCCAGGCGGCGGTCGACTGGTTCCAGACCAAAGGAGTCACCGTCATCACCCGCTCGCTGGGCTCCGCGTACGACGGCCCGGGCAACGGCACCGGCCCGCTCGACGCGGTGGTCGACTCGGCAGTCGCCAAGGGCATGACCTGGTTCAACTCGGCAGGCAACGACGGTGAACTCGCCTACATCCGCCGCTCCGTTGCCGCGACCGTCTCGGCGAGTCGGGTAGGTGGCGGCACCGGCCAGTACGTCGACTGGGACCCGGGCGTCGGTGTCGACACGTGGCTGCGCCTCGATGCCGGCCGGACCGGTTTCGTGTGGTTCGACGGCGTGCGCTGGAGCAACGACTGGTACCTCGCCACCGGCCAGAAGACCGACTACTCGCTGGAGTTCTACGAGCCGAAGGACGAATACCCGCAGCTGAACGTCGGATACGGCTACAACCCCACGGTCGCGCAGGTCTACCCCATCGACATCAACGACGCCCCGGGAGTGCAGAACGTCTACAACTCCAGCCAGACGAGCGGGGCCAACCCGCTCGAGGCCGGTGACCTGTTCGTCTATCCACTGAACCCGTTCGGCAGCCACTACGGCATCGCGTTCATGCGGATGCGTCGCAACACCCGCACCCCGGTGGGCGCCACGCCAGACGTGGTCGAGGTTGCCCTCTCCGACGGGTACGTGGAAGACACCTACGACACACCGTCGGGCAGCGCCGGCAAGCCGGTGGTGGATTCGAAGAACCCAGGCGTCGTCGCCGTCGGCGCCGTCGACGCGCCCGCTGGCACGGCCATCGCGTACTACTCCTCGCAGGGCCCCACCATCGACGGCCGGGTCAAGCCCGACGTCTCCGCGCCGGCCGGCTTCTCCAGCGTCGCCTACGGCGGCGAGTTCCATGGCACCTCGGCCGCGTCGCCGGTCACCGCCGGCATGGCTGCACTCCTGCAGGGCGCGGGCCTCGCAGTACCCGGCGCGCCCACCGCCGCGCTGGTGAAGCACTTCGTCACCGACCTCGGAGTAGCGGGGGCCGACAACGTCTTCGGCGCCGGCAAGATCCTGCTGCCACCTCCGCCGCCCGCAGCCGCTCCAGCCACACCGGCGAAGTACATCCCACTTCCCCTGCCGGTGAGGGGCCTCGACACCCGGCCCGGTGCCCACCACGTCGGCCCCGCCGCGCTCACCGGGCCCTACGCCGCTCAATCGATCATCGACTTCGATGTGCTCGGCGAGGCGACCGTGCCCGACTCCGGCGTCTCGGCGGTGGTCATCAACCTCACCTCCACGAGCAGCGTCGGCAACGGCTACCTCCAAGCCTACCCGTACCTGCGTGCGTCAAATGGCGGCACGAGCACGCTCAACATCTCCACGCCCGGCGTCGCCCGGCCGAACTTCGCGATCGTGCCGGTCGGCGTCGACGGCAAGATCAGCATCTTCCTGCAGGCGGGCGGCAATGCCATCATCGATGTCATGGGCTACTACCTCGATGGGCAGAACGCCGACGTCACCGCCGGCCGCTTCGTCCCACTCGCCCAACCCGAACGATGGATGGACACTCGCGGCCAGGCGGGTGCACCGCTACCCGCCAACTTCTTGGGCGTGCCCCGCAAGGCCGCCGATCTCGAAACCGTGCTCGTCTCGAATCTGCCCAGCACGGCGATCAGCGACATGGCCGATGTGCAAGCACTGGTGGTCAACATCACGGCCGCCCGGCCCAACACCACCGGCTTCCTGCGAGCGCTGCCCACTGGCACGACCGGTGCCACACATAGCAACGTCAACTACACCGTCGGTGTCGCATCGGCAAACACGGCCATCGTCCCGATCACCGGCGCCGGCTCGATCAGCGTCTTCACCACCAAGACCACCGACATCATCGTCGACGTGGTCGGCTACATCACGTCGACAGCTGCCGACGCCTCGTCGTATGGACTGTTCATACCGATCGCCCCTGGACGGGCCTTCGACTCGCGAGCCGGTGCCGCACCCCCCTTCATCGCCGGCGAGAGCCGTACGGTGCAGATCACGGATCTCGTTGCGCCGACCATCCCGCCGCTGCCGTTGGTACCCGGCGACGAAGCGATCGGCGTCTCGGCAAACCTGACGGTCGTGAGCCCACCCAACACCGGATTCCTCACCGTGTATCCGGGCCCAGCTCAGCCCGCCACCTCGAACCTCAACTTCGCACCGGGCAAGACCGTCGCCAACGCCGCGTTGCTGGCACTCAACCTGCCTGATGGCACAGTGATCGCAAAGATCAGCAATCCCGGCCACGTGGTGATCGACCTCAACGGGTACTTCATCCCCGCTGGCTACTTCCTCCTAGGATAGAGATGACCGACCAACAGACAGACACCAAGACCGGTTGGCTCGATCGTGAGCAACTCGAGAACATCCGTGCCAACGTGCCGCTCGTGTACGTCGATGCCGTCCCAGTGCGCGTCGATGAACTCGGCCGCGTCACCCACGTCGGCATGCTGCTGCGCCAGGCTGCCGACGGCACGCTCAGCCGCATGGTCGTCACCGGTCGCGTGCTGTACGGCGAGCGAGTCCGCGACGCGCTACTGCGCCACCTGGAAAAGGATCTCGGCCCGGTCGCACTACCGCGCATCCCACCCGAGGTCGCCCCGTTCACCGTGGTGGAGTACTTCCCCGACGCCGAGATCAGCGGCTTCCAGGACCCCCGCCACCATGCGGTCAGCCTGGCGTTCGTGGTGCCCGTCTCCGGCGACTGCCAACCCACGCAGGAGGCCCTCGATCTGCGCTGGTTCACGCCTGCGGAGGCCGTGAGCGACGAAGTGCGCCGCGAGATGACGGGCGGCCACGATCGGTTGATCCGGCTAGCCCTCGCCCACGTCGGCCAGCTGCCCTAGCGGTTGCCCGTCAACTCGTCGCTGCGCTACTCCACCAGCACTCAGGTGAGTCGAGAGTACCCCTGCTCCACGTCGTGCACGTGGTGGACCGGATCGTGCACCAGGTAGCGGGTGAAGCTGTCGATGGTGAAGGCAGCGCCGTCGCTGCGGTAACCGGTGCGCTGCCACTGGTCGCCCTGCACCGTGGCGAAGCGGGCAGACAGCATCCCGGCCGCAGCGTGCAGTTCGCCGGCCACCTCGTGCGGGTCCTGACGGTCGTAGCGCTCCCTGACTGCGGTCTCGTCCTGATCCCAGTTGGGGAACGTCGGGCCGTCCTCGTGCAGCATCAGGTCGAGGCGGAACAGGTATAGCCGAAACACGTCGCGCACGTGGCACCCGTACTCCAGTGCCGACCAGGTGTGGTCGTCGGGGCGCTGCGATGCACGCGGATCGGCCAGCAACTCCTGCCAACGAGCAGCGTTCGCCTCGATGGCCGAGCGGGCGTCGAGGGCATCGAACGCACCCGCGTCGAATCCGCAGTCCGGGCAGGCCCGTTCCAGCACCCAGGTCCAGTTCTTGTCATCCGGCGCGATCGGCATGGCCACGACCGTAGCCCGCGTTTGTGTCATCGAGAACGGTCGTTGCACCCACCACCTGAGCCGAAGGACGCCACCGCATGACACGTGCGAGGGATACGGGGCGCGCAGCAGCGCCACGGCCTGCCGTACCTGGCCTCGATCAGAGGGCGGCGACGATTTCGGCCATCAGGTCGCCGGCTTCGGTGGGGTTGAGGCCCACCTTCACACCGGCGGCGCGCAGCGCATCCATCTTGCCCTGGGCCGTGCCCTTGCCGCCGGAGGTGATCGCGCCGGCGTGGCCCATCTTCTTGCCCTCGGGGGCGGTGACGCCAGCGATGTAGGCGCTCATCGGCTTGGTGACGTTGGCCTTGATGAACTCCGCCGCCTCTTCCTCCGCCGAGCCACCGATCTCGCCGATCATGATGATCGCGTGGGTTTCCGGGTCGGCCTGGAACTCGCGCAGGCAGTCGATGAAGTTCGTGCCCGGCACGGGGTCGCCACCGATGCCGACGCAGGTCGACACGCCGATGCCGCGCTGCTTGAGCTCGTAGAGGGCCTGGTAGGTGAGCGTGCCCGAGCGGCTGACGATGCCCACGTTGGGGCCGGTGGCCGTCGGCAGCTGTGCGATCTCGCCGGCGGTGATGCCGATGTTGCACTTGCCTGGGCTGATGATGCCCGGGCAGTTGGGGCCGAGCAGGCGGGTGTTCGGGTAGTCGCGCTGCAAGGTGTTGAACACCTTGGCCTCATCCTGGGCAGGGATGCCCTCGGTGATGCACACGATGAACCCGATGCCGGCGGCAGCAGCCTCGAGGATGGCCGCACTGGCAGCCTTGGGCGGCACCGCGATGAACGATGCTGTGGCGCCGGTGGCGGCGACGGCTTCGGCGACCGAGTTGAAGACAGGAATGGCCGTGCCACCTTCAACGGCAACATCGCTGCCACCCTTGCCGGGCGTGACACCGCCGACGACCTGTGTGCCGTACGCCTGGTTGCGCAGGCCGTGGTACTTGCCCTGGCCGCCGGTGAGGCCCTGCACGATGACCTTGGTCTCTGCATTGACGAAGATGGCCATGATCAGTTGGTTCCGTTCGCGAGGGCGACCGCTGCGCGGGCCGCTTCCAGCATGGTGGGCTTGGAGGTGAGCTTGGAATCGGGGATGCCGGCATTGGCCAGGATCTCGCGGCCCTCGGCGGCGTTGGTGCCGTCGAGGCGGATGACGATCGGTGCGCGCAGGTCGACACGGCTCATCGCTTCGACGATGCCCTTGGCGACCTCTTCACCGCGCGTGATGCCACCGAAGATGTTGATCAGAATGCTCTTGACGTTCTCGTCGGAGTTGATCACGCCCAGGGCCGCAGCCATCATGTCGGCGTTCGCGCCGCCGCCGATGTCGAGGAAGTTGGCGGCAGTGCCACCCACCTGGTTGACCACGTCGAGCGTGCTCATCGCCAGGCCGGCGCCGTTGGCGATGATGCCGACGGTGCCGTCGAGCCCGATGTACTGCAGGTCATGGGTGCGGGCCAACTGCTCGCGCTCGTCGAGCTCCTCGGTGGCGCGGAACTCGTCCCACTCGGGGTGACGGAAGGCGGCGTTGTTGTCAAGGCTGACCTTCGCGTCGAGGGCATGCACGCCGCCGTCGGGGCGCAGGATCAGCGGGTTGATCTCGGCGAGGTCGCAATCTCCACGGGTGAAACAGTCGTAAAGCTTCACCAACATGTCGGCGACGCCGTCGACCGCCTCCTCGTCGATGTTGGCCCGAACCGCTGCATCGCGGGCAACGGCCAGCGAGATGCCGTCGACCGGGTTGATGTGCAGCAGCACGATCGCATCGGGGTTCTCGACGGCGACCGTCTCGATCTCGACACCGCCTTCGGCGCTGAGCATCAGTAGATGATCCTTCGCGGCGCGATCCAGCGAGTACGAGGCGTAGTACTCCTTGCTGATGTCGCTGGCATGCTCGACCCACACCCGCTTGACGAGGTGGCCCTTGATGTCCATCCCGAGGATGTTGCCCGCGTGCAGGCGCACCTCGTCGGGCGTGTCGGCCAGCTTGATGCCGCCGGCCTTGCCGCGGCCACCGACCTGCACCTGTGCCTTGACGACGACCGGGTAGCCGGCCATCTCCGCGGCGGCGACGGCTTCCTCGACCGTGTAGGCGACGTCACCCGGGCTCACCGCGATGTCGTAGCGGGCGAAGTACTGCTTGCCCTGATACTCGAACAGGTCCATCTATGCCTCGTCTTCTCTTTCGGATTCACGACTGTCCAATTCGGCTTCCAGCCATGCGGCGATCGCCTTCAACGAACTTCCCGGCCCGAACACCTGGGCCACACCCTGTTCCTTCAGCGCCCGCGCGTCGGCATCGGGGATCACGCCACCACCGAACACGAGTGCGTCATCGAGGCCACGTGTGCGGAGCTCCTCCATCACGCGTGGGAAGAGCGTGAGGTGGGCGCCGGACAGCAGGGAGAGCCCGACTGCGTCGACATCCTCCTGCAGCGCAGTCTCGGCGATCTGCTCCGGGGTCTGGTGAAGGCCGGTGTAGATCACCTCGAACCCGTGGTCGCGCAGGGCGCGGGTGATGGTCTTCGCGCCACGATCATGGCCATCCAGGCCGGGCTTTGCCACAACCACGCGATATGTCCGGTTCACAAGTGGTGAACCCTACGACTGATTCGCCCTGCGTCTCAATTCGGCCACGTTGCCAGGACGGAACCTGTCAAGGGGTTTGAGACACGAGCGGGATTATTTGCTTTGGATGTTTGCTTGTCTTGAGGGGTCGTTGATCCAGGCGACGGTGGGGAGCTTGGGTGGTGTGGGTCGGCGGCCGCGGAATCGGTCGGGGTTGGCGGTGTAGGCGGCATCGAGGGTGACGGCGCGCTGCTCACGGATCTCGGTGGCGGTGCCGTAGTGCACTGATGCCGGGGTGTGGAGCCCGATGCCGGAGTGGCGGTGTTCGTGGTTGTAGTACGCGAAGAACGTCTCGCAGAACGTTCGGGCGTGTTGGATCGACCCGAAGGATCCGGGGAACGCCGGGCAGTACTTGAGGGTCTTGAACCCGGCCTCGGAGTAGGGGTTGTCGTTCGACACGTGTGGGCGGCTGTGTGACCGGGCGACGCCCAAATCGACGAGGAGTTGGGCGACGGGTTTGGAGGTCATCGAGGTGCCGCGGTCGGCGTGCAAGGTGAGCTGGTGGCGTCCGACACCTTGGCTGGTGATTGCGGCATCGATGAACTCTTTGGCGAGTTCGCCGGTCTCGGCGGCGGCCACTGTCCAGGCGATCACGTAGCGCGAGTAGATGTCGATGATCACGAACAACTCGTAGTAGACGCCACGTTCGGGCCCGCGGAGTTTCGTGATGTCCCAACTCCACACCTGGTTCGGTTCGCTGGCCATCAGCTCCGGTTTCTTCTTCGCGGGGTGGGTGCGTTGACGGCGGCGTTCACGGTTCTCACCAGCGACCGCGAGAAGCCGATACATCGTCGAGATCGAGCACAACCAGATGCCGTC
>JAYSPV010000090.1:0-2317 GCA_043721915.1 Ilumatobacteraceae bacterium
CCTCCCATGGAGTACAAAGATCTCCTTGGTGGAAAGGGCGCCAACCTCGCAGAAATGACGAGTGTGCTGAAGCTGCCGGTACCTCCCGGCTTCACGATCTCCACCGATGCGTGCCGCGACTACATGAAGGGCGGCTGGCCGGAAGGCATCGATGAGGAGATCGCCGCGCAGGTCTTCAAGCTGGAGAAGACAATGGGCCGCAAGCTGGGCGATCCGTTCGACCCGCTGCTCGTGTCGGTGCGTTCTGGCGCCAAGTTCTCGATGCCGGGCATGATGGACACTGTCCTCAACCTGGGCCTCAACGACGAGAGCGTCAAGGGTCTCGCTCACGTCACCAATGACGAGCGCTTCGCGTACGACAGCTATCGCCGCTTCATCGCGATGTACGGCCGGATCGTGTTGGGTGTCGACGGCGAGCACTTCGAGCACCCGCTCGAGAAGGCCAAGCACACCGCTGGCGTCAAGACCGACGCCGAGCTGTCGGCCAAGGCGCTGAAGGATCTGTGCAAGCAGTACCAGGCCGTCGTCAAGAAGGTCACCAAGAAGCCCTTCCCGCAAAAGCCGCGCGAGCAGCTCCGCGGCGCCGTCGAGGCCGTGTTCGCCAGCTGGAACGGCGCCCGTGCGATCGCCTACCGCGTGCGTGAGCGGATCGGCCATGATCTGGGCACTGCTGTCAACGTGCAGACGATGGTGTTCGGCAACCGCGACGAGAACAGCGGCACCGGCGTGGGCTTCACCCGTAACGCCGCCACCGGCGAGAACAAGCCCTACGGCGACTTCCTGATCAACGCGCAAGGCGAAGACGTGGTGGCGGGGATCCGCAACACCGAAGACCTCGACCACATGAAGCTGCACTTCCCGGTGATCCACAAGGAACTGCTCGCCATCTTCGCTCGCCTCGAGCGGCACTACACCGACATGTGCGACACCGAGTTCACCATCGAGCAGGGCAAGCTGTGGATGCTGCAGACCCGTGTCGGCAAGCGCACCGGAGCGGCCGCGTTGAAGATGGCGGTCGACATGACCAGAGCGCAGGGCAAGGGCACGGCCAAGTGGTCGATCTCCCGCGTCGAGGCCATCATGCGCGTCGGCGCAGACCACCTCGATCAGGTGCTGCACCCTCAGTTCGCCGGCAAGGGCAAAGTGCTGGCCAAGGGCCTCGCTGCCTCGCCCGGTGCCGCCGTCGGCAAGGTCTACTTCACTGCCGACGACGCAGTGAACGCTGATGATCGTGGCGAGGCAGTCATCCTCGTCCGCAACGAGACCAGCCCCGAAGACGTGCATGGCATGATGGTCAGCCAGGGCATCCTCACCGCTCGCGGCGGCCTCGTGTCGCACGCTGCCGTGGTCGCTCGCGGGTGGGGTACCCCCGCCATCGTCGGCGCCGAGGCTGTGAAGATCGACGGCAAGTCGTTCCACGTGGGCGGCGTCGTGGTGAACGAAGGCGATGTCATCAGCATCGACGGCACCACTGGTGAAGTGGTGCTGGGTGCGATGGAGCTTGCGGCGGCCGAGCCGCCGGCCGAGTTCCACACGATCCTGAAGTGGGCCGATGTCATCCGCAAGGGCAAGCTGGGCGTGCGCGCCAACGCCGACACCGGTGAGGACGCCACCAACGCCCGCAACCTCGGTGCCGAGGGCATCGGGCTGTGCCGTACCGAGCACATGTTCCTCGCCCCCGATCGCCTGCCGGTCGTGCGCCAGATTATCCTCGCCGACACCCCGACCGAGGAAGCCGCCGCGCTGGCCGAACTCGGCCGCGTGCAGCAGATCGACTTCGAGGAGATCCTGCTGGCGATGGACGGCCTGCCCGTCACTGTGCGCCTGCTCGACCCGCCCTTGCACGAGTTCCTGCCATCGGCCGAGGAGCTGCGCATCAAGCGTGCCACGACGGGTCTGACCAAGATCGAGAAGGCCGAGCTGGCAGCCGCCGAGGAGTGGGCAGAGCACAACCCGATGATCGGCACCCGTGGTGTGCGCCTCGGAGTCGTCAAGCCGGGCCTGTACGCGATGCAGGTGAGGGCGCTCATGGCCGCCGCCGCAACGTTGCGCAAGAAGGGCAAGAACCCGATCGTCGAAGTGATGATCCCGCTCACGGTCTCTCGTGAGGAGCTCGCGCTTGCTCGGAGCTGGTGCCAAACCGAGATCGACCGGGCGGTGAAGGGTCTGAAGAACAAGCCGCACGTCACCATCGGCACAATGATCGAAACGCCCCGCGCTGCCATCTGCGCCGCCGAGATCGCCGAGCAGGCCGACTTCTTCAGCTTCGGCACCAACGACCTCACCCAAATGGCGTTCGGTTTCAGTCGCGACGATG
>JAYSPV010000091.1:0-32394 GCA_043721915.1 Ilumatobacteraceae bacterium
GTCATCGAGGTCGTAGGCGGCATCCACGGTGCTGGTGTTCGACACAGTGATCTGATAGCTGATGGTGTAGGTGCCGTCGCCGTTGGCGACCGGTGAACCGATCACCGCCTTGTCGATCGCCACTTGCGGAATCGCCGCACACGCGTCGTCGACAAGGTCGTTGCCGTTGTGTGTCAGCGTTGCACCGTTCAAGAACCCTGTGCCGGTCTCACCCTCATCGAGCGAACAGTCACGCGCACCCGACGTCACCGTCAACGGAACACTCGCAACCACCACCACCCGATACGTGTGGGTGGTGTCGGCATCGATGCTCTCGTCCTCGACCACCATCACGTCATCGAGCCCGTCCCAGCCGGCGTTGACACTGATGTCACCAGGAACCGTATTCGAGATGACCGCAGACTCCGAACTCACACCCTGCCCGAACATCAGACCGTCGTCCAGGTCGTAGGTGGTGGCCACCGACCCGACATTGACCACATCGATGTCGTAGGTGATCGTGAACGTGCCATCACCGTTCAGTTCGGAATCGACCAACCGCTTGGTGATCGTCAGTACCGGCAACGGCGCACACGCATCATCAGAACCCGTCTGACCGTTCACCGTGACGGTCGCACCATTCAACAACCCGGTACCGGTCTCGGTGCGACCGAGACTGCAATCCGCGGCATCGGTAGCCAGATCCACCGGCACCACCACATCCACCGACACCTGATAGGTGTGCGACACACCCACACCGATCGCCTCACCGGTCACGATCGCTGTGTCAGCAGCACCATCAAACCCTGTGTTGGTCACGATCGTGTTCGGCACCGTGTTCGACACCGACACCGAACCCGCCACCACCGTGACACCCGTGCCGAACTGGAACGCGTCGACCAGGTCGTAAGCCGTCGACGCATCACCGTCATTGGCCACCGTCACGTCATAGGTCACCGTGTACGTGCCATCACCATTCGCGACCGGCGAACCAACCAACGACTTGGTGATCGTCACCGACGGCAACGGCGCACACGCGGCGTCCGATTGATCCTGACCATTCATCGTCACCGTGGCCGAGTTCAACAACCCGGTACCGGTCTCACCATTACCGAGCGTGCAATCACCCGCAGACGAACTGAGATCCATCGGCACCGACACACGCACCACGACCTGATACGTGTGCGACACACCCGCAGCGATCGCCACGCCCGACACGATCACCTTGTCGGCCGCACCATTGAAACCGGCATTCGTGACGATTCCCGTCGGCACCGTGTTCGTCACCGACACCGAACCAGCAACCACCGTCACCCCGGCACCGAAATTGAACGTATCCGACAAGCTGTACACCGTGGCGGCAGTGCTGTTGTTCGCGACCGTGACCGCATACGTCGCCGTGTACGTGCCATCGCCATTCGCGACCGGGGCACCACCGACCAACACCTTGTCGATCGTCACCGACGGCAACGGCGCACAATCCGAATCGGACTGTGTCTGACCGTTCATCGTCACCGTCGTCGAGTTCAAAGTACCGGTGCCCGACTCCCCCTGGGTCAGCGAACAATCACCCGCCGCCGGCGGCGTCGCGAACGGCACATCAACCCGAACAACCACCCGATACACATGACTGACACCCGCACCGATCGACTGATCGGTCACCACGCGGACCACACCCGCACCGTTCCACAACGCATTGGTCGAGATCGAGCCCGGTGTCGTGTTCGACACCGACGCCGACACCACCGTGATACCCGCACCCAACGCCAAGGTGTCGTCGAGGTCGTAACGCGTTGCGACCGTCGACGGGTTCGCCACCGTCACGTCGTAAGTGACCGTGTATGTCCCATCACCATTCGGTGTCGAACTGACCACCGTCTTGTCGATCGTGACCTGTGGCAACGGTGCACACGCATCATCCGTCAGGGTCCCACCGCTGTAGGTGAGCGTCGCCGCGTTCAACGTGCCCGTGCCGGTCTCACCCTGATTGAGCGTGCAGTTGCGTGCCGACGTCGTCACCGTCAACGGCAGCGACACATCCACCACGATCCGATACGTATGCGACGCACCGACCGCGATCGGCACGCCTGAGGCGACCAGCGCGACGGTGGAACCATTCCACGCCGGGTTCGTCACGATCAGATTCGGGCCCGGACCGGGCACCGTGTTGGACACCGCCACCGAACCAGGCACCACCGTGATACCGGTACCGAAGTTGAACGTGTCGTTCAAGTTGTACGTGCCAGGCCCGCCGGTGTTGGCCACGACGATGTCATACGCAACCCTGAACGTGCCATTGCCATTCGCGATCGGCGCACCCGCCACATCCTTGGTGATCGACAACAACGGGAACAGATCGACACCGGCGGTGTCGGCCGCCCTCAGCGCCGCACCTGTCGCGTCGGTCGCGTTCACCGTCGCGGTGTTCGGCAAAATCGCAGCAGCAATGTTGGTCGTGGAACACGTCCACGACAACGACGTCCCGACCGCCATCAACGCCAACCCGGCCAGCGTGGCCGAGGTTCGGGCACACGCGGACACCAGCGGGTCGGTGACGACCACGTTCGACAGCGGCTGCTGACCGGTGTTGGTCACCACGATCCGCCACAGCACATTCGAGCCCACCGCCACCGTGATGAACTCGCTCGCCGGGCCCACGCCCGGCACACCATCCACCGACCAACCGCCCGTACCGACCGCTGCGTTCGCCGCGCACGACCCATTGGCCAGCGTGCAGACCTCCTTCTCGATCGAGATTCCCGACGGGGCGAGCAGACCGATGTCAACGGTCAAGTTGGTGAAGGAATCGCCGACCCCGTCCTGCATCGGCAGCGCGAACGTGTTGTCGTTCAGCGGTTCGTTGCCGAGGTAGAACGTGCCCACGGTCGTGTACGACAACGTGTGCACGCGGCTAACGACCCCGCCGGCGACCACGCCACCGGCACCCGCGACCGCATCCTGCGAGACGTCCTGGTTCTCGTCCTGCGCACCCTGCGGCGCAGTGACGCTCCACCCGCCGAGCGCGCCTGCGGGAGCGAACTGCGCGGCCGGGATGCGCACGAACACGCGAGGCGCTCGCTCACCCCCTCCGATCGCAGGCCAGTAGGCCTCGACCAATGGGAACAGATAACGGCCGTTCGCGTCGGTGACCGTCGACAACATCAACGTGTCATCACCACCACCGACCACGCCGTCGGCCCCAGCTTCCCACACCTGCACCGGCACACCGGCCGGCCCCAGCTGGTCGGTGCCCGCCGTGTAGCGGCCATCTGCGTTCAGATCTGCGAACAGGAAGTCGCCCACCGAGAACGCGAGGATGCGAACGGTGGTCTGGTTGGACAACAGCGGGATCCGCACAGTGGCGTTCGGAAGGGTCACTTCGTTTGCCGAGCCGACCACGCGGTTCCCGTACACGTCGCCTGCCGTGTTGCCGTTGGCGGCGATCGTGAAATTGATCGACACGGTGGAGAAAGTGGTGGAGCTGTTCTGCAGGGCTGCGCCGAGCACCGCGCGGAACGCGGTGACGTTCGCCAGCGACGTCGGGCAGGAACCAGCGCCCTCGACCAGCGTGAACGACACGCCGTTGAAGCTGCACCACGTGTTCGTCACGACGTTCGGGTCCTGGCTCACCGTCGCCGGCGGGTCGGCGGTGTAGGTGTAGGTCATCGGCGCCACTGGCGTGCCCGCAGCGTTCGGCCAGATGGCAGTGGGAACCGCCGTCAACGTGGACGTACCGTCGAAGTCCGAGGCCGGCGTGCGCGTGGCACCGACGCCGCTCGGACCGTCACCGATGTACGGCAGCACCTCGATGAACTGCAGACCGGTGAACGCGAACGCCGGCGAGGAGTTCCGGGCGCCGATCGTGTACACCTGCGTGTCGTTGTGACGGTCCACCGTGGCGTCGACCGACTTGCTGATGCTCAGCTGGCCCGGCGACGTGAGCGTCACCGTGTGCTGGTCGAAGGCGGTGTTCGTCACCAAGGTACTGAGCAGCGTCCGCACGGTGGTGACGTAGGTCGACGGTGAGGCCGCGAGCAATGACGATTGGGTGCACACCCGGAAGTCGGGCTGCGTATACACGCCGGCGGCGCTGGACACCAGATTGGTGACGGTCCACTGCAGCCGCGTCCCGCCGTTGAGCACCTGGGTGGGTGCAATGCCGCCGAGTACCGCCGAGCACGCGGGGTCGTAGGTGAGGCCCGCCGGCACGTCGAACTGCATCTCGAGCGTGGACAGGGTCTCCTGCTGGCCGGTCTGCGACACCAACCGAGGCAACACCTCCCAGACCACCGGCAGCCCGAGGAAACCGTTGCCGTTGGCGCTCACCGCGGCCGGAGCGGTGCCGATGCCGCTCACGGTCACCGTACGGGCATCGATGGCCACAAGCGCACGGACCAGCGTGACGCGATCGCCGCTGTCGGTGAAATTGAATTCCGTTGTCGAGCCGGGGGGCGACGGGATGTAGGTGGCGGGCGCCACCACGTCGGCGAGGCCGAAATCGCGGCTGACCCGGGCGTCCATCATGTCGGGCAGCACCGTGCCGGCGAGGATGGTCTGGCCGTTGTCGGGGCCACCGTTGAACGTGTCGCGTGCCTGCAGGAGGAATTGGGAGTCGAACAACGAGGTCGAGCTGAACGTCCCGTCGGACCCGAACCGCTCCGTCGGGTCGACGCGGGTGACGAGCACGGCGTTCACTGCGTCGATGCCGCCGGGCACGAGGGTCGGGTCGCTCTGCCAGCCGCCGACCGGCGTGGTGGTGGTGCAGTTCCGCGCCGCTGTCTGCAGCGCCGACCATTCACCGGGATAGCGGGCGTTGGCCATGATCGCACCGGTCACCTGGTCGATGCCGGTGAGATCGAAGTGACCGAACTGGAACTGGTAGTCGGATGCGGTGTTGTTGGGGTTGGCCGGCGTGTTGGTGACGGAACGGACCCACGCCCAAGTGTTGGCCGGAGCACCCGGATAGACGCTGTTGGCCTGGACCAGCCGTTGCGTCTGGTTGTCGAACACATCGCAGTACCGCGGGTTGTAGTAGGAGACTTCACCGTCCGTGCTCGCTCGCATTCTCACGGTGTAGATCTTGTTGGCAGAAACATTGCCCCCGCCCCGGTTCGAGTCGACGCCGGGCTGGGTGAAGCCGGGCAACAGTGCGACGGCGGTGTTGCCTGCGTTCCATGCGGTCGACGCGGTGTCGTTGATCGTCTTGAAGAACCTCGTGGTCGAGGCCAGGCCCGGCGTGTTGGTGGGGATCTGGATGTTGTCGTAGTTGCGGGCGAGGCCCGGGTAGACCAGCTGCGAGCTGAACGCGATCGCGTCCTGGCAGTGGGCGGCCGAGGTGATGTCGGCGACGCTGTACGGGTTGACGCTCGACGAGCAGTAGCCCGGCTCGAGCGTGCCCGCGCCGTTGTTGTTGGTCTGGCCCGAGATACTGACCGGGTTGAAGTCACTGACCCGCGCGACGAGCCACGAGTTCGCGCCGTTGTTGCTGTTGCCCACGATGCCGTCGAGCCGGTCGAGTTCGGTGTACGGCACGAACACCGGCACCAAATAGGTGCCGTTGAAGTACGTGTTGGGCGGGAGCGGGGGGTTGTTGGCTACGCTGCCGAACACCGTCGCAGTCGGGATGAAGTTCATGCTGGTCAATGTGACCGTGTACGGCGACGTGGCGACTGATGGATTGGTGCGGGCGACGTCACACGTACCGACAAAGTTCTGCGGGTTGGTAGGAGAACCGGTCTGAGGCAACCACGCGCCGACGCCGCCCCCGGTGGGGCAGGTGGTTCGCTGCGCATACCACTCGATCGGCGCCCCGGTGAACGGCGCCGTCTGGCCACCGGTGGTGGGGAACAAGTCGAGTTGCACCGTCGCCGGCAGCACCATCGGTTCGTTGCTCCTCGTGCGGGAGAAGACGCCGATCTCCGCATTGAAGCTCACGCCGCGCAGCGACGGGGTGGCCGGGTTGTTGTCGTGGTCGAAGAAGATCGTGGAGTTCGCGAGCGTGGGGCCGATGGCCGCGACCGCCTCGTACTGGAACGCCGCGGTGATCGTGAACGTGTCCACCACCGACGCTGACGGAACGGCGAGGGTGCCGGTGGTCACCGGAAGCGTCGTGGCGTTGCCGCCGTTCACCAATGCATTCGATGCATAGGACCGAGCGGTCGACGTGAACTGCGACCCGTTGGCCCCGTAGACCCTCGCCGTGGACGCCACCAGCTTGGCCGAGCCGGTCGCCAACGTCCCCAGGTTGCAGATCAACGTCACCGAGCGATCGGCGTTGAACGTCACCCGGTTGAGCGGGCTCCCGGCGCCGTTGCAATCCGCGGGGATGGGGACCGAAGCGATCGTTGCGCCGGCTGTGGGCACGAAGGTCTGTTCGAAGACCACGTTGGTCAGCGTGCCCGGCCACGTGCCCGCTTCGGTGTTGGACACCGCCACCGACCAGTTGAACCTCACCGTGTCCTGCGAGCGCACCAGCAGGTCGGTGGCGGAACAGTCGGAACCGTTCACCGGGCAGACCGCATCGTACGGCGCCGTACCGGACTCGTACCCGGGTATGCCCACCCGACCCAGCGACGCCACCCACGAGGGCCGCGCCGCCGCATTGATCTGCGTGCCGGCCACCACGTTGGTCGCCTCACCGACCGCGGGCGTGACCGGCACGATGTCGTTGTCGGCGCCGCCGACGGTGACGATGTACTGCGCCGGCAGCGACACCGACACCCGGAACGGGCCCGTGAGAAGGTTGGGCGCCGAGATCGTGAACGAGTAAAGGCCGGTTTGCGGGGTGACGATGGTGGCACCCACCTGCACGTTGGCCGCGTTGAACAGCGACACCGATGCCGCTAGCAGGCCGTTCTCCGTGCCGTCGTTGACGCCATCCGCATCAGCGTCGAGCCAGACGAGACCGTTGATCTGCGTGGCCGTCGGCACAACGGGCAGCGTCGCCGCCACAACCCGCCCCACCGACACCAGACCCAGCAGCAACCCAACGACGGCGACCACCGCGCCGAGCCGCTCACAAGACCTTCTCATAGCTGATCCCACCCTCAGTAGCACGCGAGCTGGCGCAGTTGACGCAGTTGACGCAGTTGACGCACAGTGACGCCCGCGTGAGGCTAGCCCGCGGCCATCGCGTCTATGGACCATTCGGCCCTTCGTCGTGTCAGTCATGTCCTGATGACTCGACGGCGACCTCGCGATGACGCAGAAACTTCGAACCATCCACACCTGAGCCAAACCCTCACGCTCTACTTCACCCTTCGCGGTGGTCCCGTCCAGATGACGCCACCTCACGCGACGCTGACGCACGACCATCGGGGAACCTGACGCGGCACACCGCACAGCAGGTGACGGAGGATGAGCCCCGAGAGCCCGCCAGTTGTGTCGGCGGACACTAACTTACCGCTAGTAGCTTTTCCCCAACGCTCGTGTTACGTTCCTGCGATGGCCGACGACTACGAAGACTTGACCGAATGTGCTCTCTCCCCGGAGCTCGAGCAGCAGCTCGTCGAGACCCAGCGTGAGTGCGTCTTCATGTGGACCAACAATGCCGGCGAGGCGTTCGGCGTGGTGATGTCGTACCTGCCCAAGGATGGCAAGTTCTGGCTCACCGCGGCTGAGCGCAGAGCACGGATCTCGGCAATCCGCCGCTTCCCACGGGCCTCGTTGTGCATCAACAGCACCGGCACCAAGATCGGTGGCGGCAAGACCGTGACCTACAAGGGCTCGTGCATCGTGCACAACGACCGCGAGACCAAGGACTGGTTCTACCCCGAGTTCTCCAACGGGCTGCGCCCGGGTAACCCCGAGGCGGCGAAAGCGTTCCAGACCTTCCTCGACTCGCCGCACCGCGTCGTCATCGAGTTCGTCCCCGACTACACGCTCAGCTTCGATGCGAGCCTGATGTGGGCCCGCTCGCCCGAAGCCGTCAAGTAATCCAACCCCAGTCCGTACGCACCCAGGAGCATCACCATGACCACCACCGAGAATCAGACCAAGTGGCACCTCCGGGGCAACTGGGCCCCCGTACTCGACGAGCTCACCGTGCCCGACCTGCGCGTCACCGGCGCCATCCCTCCCGAGCTGCAGGGCACCTACCTGCGCACCGGCCCGAACCCGGCCTCGGGCAGCTCGGATCACTGGTTCTTCGGCGACGGCATGATCCACGGCATCCGCCTCGCCAACGGTAAGGCCGAGTGGTATCGCAACCGGTTCGTGCAGACACCGAACATCGACGACCCGCTCGACGACCCGATGGCCGGCATGGGCGACCTCACCCGCGGCACCGCCAACACGCACGTGATGCCGCACAACGGCGAGATCCTGTGCCTCGAAGAAGGCCACTGGCCGTGGCGCATCGACAACCAGCTCAACACGTTGGGCGTGCAGAACTACGGCGGCGCCCTCACCACCTCGATGACGGCACACCCGAAGGTCTGTCCGGTGACCGGCGAACTGCTGGCGTTCAGCTACCTCGCGATGGAGCAACCGTTCCTCCACTACATCCGAGTGGGCGCCGATGGCGAGCTGAAGCAGTTGGAAGGGATCGAAATCCCCAACATGGTGATGATGCACGACTTCCAGGTCACCCGGAACTACGTCATCTTCATGGACCTCCCCGTCTGCTTCAACCTCGGCGCACTCGAGGGTGGCTTCCCCTTCCAGTTCAATCGCGACGCGGGCGCACGCCTCGGTGTCATGCCGCGCAACGGCACCAACGCCGACGTCCGCTGGTTCGAGATCGAGCCCTGCTACGTGTTCCACGGCGTCAACTCGCACGAGAAGGGCGACACGATCGTGATGCACGTGTCGCGCCAGCCCGAGGCGTTCGGCAGCAGCAACGACGACTACGCCGAGGTCGGCCGGCTGTGGAGCTGGACCATCGACCTCGCCAAGGGAACCGTCACCGAGCAGCAGCTCGACGACCGCCCCGGCGACTTCGGCCGCGTCGACGACCGGATGATCGGCCTCGACGCCCGCTACGGCTACGTGATGGCGATGGGTGGCGAAGGCAACGCCGAGGAGCCGGTGTACGGCTCGGCGTTCTGGAAGTACGACCTGCACAACGGCACCTGCCAGGAGCACCAACTCGGCGCTGGTGTGCGCGGCGCCGAGCCGGTCTTCGCACCGGCGAGCGAGACCTCGGGCGAGGATGAGGGCTGGGTGATCAGCCTCACGCACGACACGAACACCGACGAGTCGCGCCTGCTGATCATCGACTCGCACGACTTCACCGGCACGCCCACCGCCATCGTCCACCTGCCGCGCCGGGTGCCGTACGGCGCCCACGGCAGCTGGGTGCCCGACCGCATTCTCACTTGAGCACACCGAACATCCGACCGAACAACACCCACTCCACCGGGGAACCCAACCGAAAGCAGATGATCATGTCGACCACCGAAGACCTGCCCCTCTTCCTTCGCGGCAACTTCACGCCGCTCACCGAGGAGCGCACGCTCACCGACTTGCGCGTCACCGGCACCATTCCTGCAGAGCTGGACGGGCGCTACGTCCGCAACGGGGCAAACCCGTTCACCGGTTACGCCGACCACCCGTTCCTCGGTGACGGCATGATCCACGGCATCCGCCTGCGCGGCGGCAACGCCGAGTGGTACCGCAACCGCTACGTCGCAACGCCGTTCATCGCCAACCCGGATCAGGAGGTGTTCGACATCGATGCCAGCCTCACCGCGATGGCTGCCTCGAAGGCGAACACCAACATCGTCGGTCACGCCGGCCGACTGCTGGCACTCGAGGAAGGGCACTTCCCGTACATGCTCGATGGCGGTCTGGAGACGGTCGGCCCGCTCGACTTCGGCGGCAAGCTGAAGGGTTCGTTCACTGCGCACCCCAAGGTCTGCCCGGTCACCGGCGAGCTGCTCGGGTTCGGGTACTCGCTGTTCGAGCCGTACCTCGCCTACCTGCGAGTGTCGGCCGGCGGCGACCTGGTTCAGGTCGAGAACATCACCGTCGGCGGGCCGACGATGATGCACGACTTCAACATCACCCGCAACTACGTCATCTTCATGGATCTGCCGGCCGTGTTCGACCTCGACATGGCGATGCGCGGCGAGATGCCGATCCACTGGAGCGACACCTATCCCGCTCGGTTGGGCGTGATGCCGCGCAACGGCAGCGACGCCGATGTCACGTGGTACGACCTCGACCCGTGCTACGTGTTCCACCCGATGAACGCCTACGAGGAGGGCAACACGATCGTCATCGATGTCGCCCGGCTCCCCCACATCTGGCGCGACGGCCCGATCGACTTCCCACCGCCGGCGCTGTACCGCTGGACCATCGACACCACCACCGGCACCGTCCGCCAGGAACAGATCGACGACACGCCTGCCGAGTTCCCCAGGGTCGCGGATTCCGTCGTCGGGCTCAAGCACCGTTACGGCTACATGATGGCCAACGCCACGGAGGCCGCCTTCGAGGATCCGATGTCGGCCAACGGCGCCATCCTCAAGTACGACCTGGCCGCCGGCACCCACTCACAGATCGACGTCGGAAGGGGCCGGTTGCCCGGCGAGACCGTCTTCGTTCCGTCAGCCACCTCGAGCGCCGAGGACGACGGCTACCTGATGACCTACGTCTACGACGGAGCCAGCAACGAGAGCGAGTTCGTGATCTTCGACGCCGGGTCGATGAGTGCCGAGCCGATTGCGAGAGTTCACCTTCCGCGTGTGCCGTTCGGTTTCCACGGCAACTGGGTCCCCGCATCCGTGGTCGACTGACGGCCACCGAGACGGCACTCCCGGAGCGCCCCGCGTGACGAACACACCCCAAGCCCTCGGCGAGATCACCAGCGCCTGGCTCGCCGAGGCGATGGATGTGCAGATCGACGCGATCGAGGTCGCCCAGATCGCTGCCGGCGAGGGGTTCATGGGGCAGTTGTTCAGGGTGAGCATCGTGTCACCCGGCCCTGCGTGCCCTTCATCGGTGATCGTCAAGCTGCCCACCGCTGATCCTGGCGGGCACTTCATCGGCGAGATGATGCGCGTCTGGGAACGCGAGCACTGCTTCTACCGCGACGTCGCCCCGCACATGGCGATACGAGTGCCCCAGGCACTGGTCAACATCGCCGACCCGCCATGTCTCGTCCTCGAGGACATGTCGCCGGCGGTGCAGGGCGACCACGTCGCCGGCGCAACGCTCGACGAGGCGCGACGCGCCATCGACGTGCTCGCCCGCCACCACGCCGCATGGTTCGAGCACCCGCTACTGGCCTCGCTGACGTGGATGCCGGGCCTCGACGACCCGGCGATCCTCACGCTCGGTCCCACGTTCGAGATCGGTTGGCCGCTCTTCCTCGCGCGCTTCGGCGACGAGCTCCCGGCCAGGTGTTTGCGGTGGTGCGAGCAGTTCGTCACTGGCATCCCCGAATGGATCGTGGGCCACTACGACGAGCCGGTCACGATCACCCACGGCGACTACCGGCTCGACAACCTGTTCTTCTACGAGGACGGCGCGGTCGCAGTCATCGACTGGCAGCTGTGCATGCGGGCGCCCGGCCAGGCCGACCTCGTCTACTTCTGCGCCAACAACCTCACCATCGAGATGCGACGCGCCCACGAGGACGACCTCATCGAGCGCTACGTGGCTGGTCTGCACGCTCACGGCGTCCCGCCGGACGCTGTCACCGTCGAGACGGTGCGGCGCGGCTACCTGGAGGGGTTGCTGTTCTACGCAGTGTCCTTCGGCGCCAGCCTGCTCACCATCGACCCGGCAAATGAACGGGGCGTGGCGCTGTTCGATGCGCTGGTCCACCGCACTTTCGCGGCGGTCGACGACCTCGTGGTCGGTACGGCGATGGGCCTCGACGGTTGAGCGACACGCGCGGCCGGGGTGAAACTTACTGAGGGTAGATATGTGCCGCAGGTCGTGTTACGGTCCACATCACGTGAGTCGCTTGGGGAAGCGGCCACGGACGGTAGAGGCAGCTTGCACACCGAATCGGAAGACACCGGCCCCGCCGGCGTCTCGGAAATGGGGAGAACATGACCACATCAAGGACCCGTTCATCACGTCGCCGGGGGTCAGCAAAACTGCTGACAGCCGGTCTCGCCGCAATGTCGCTGCTCGCAGCTGCATGCAGCGACGACGCAAAGGACTCGACATCGACGGCCGCCGACACCACGGCGGCGCCGGAGTCAACCGGAGCTGACACCACCGCACCCGATGCCACCGACACCACCGTCGCCGACACGGTGGCGCCGGAGCTCAGCGACTCGGCGATCTTCCCGACGCTGGGCCCGCCCACCGGCGAGGAGATCTCGGTCGGCTTCGTGAGCAGCGAGGGCACGCCGGGGCTCGACTTCCCCGAGATGCGCGTCGACATGGAGGCAACGATCGACTACCTCAACCAGCACGGTGGCCTGGGTGGCCGGCCGATCAAGCTGGAGACCTGTGCAGTGAAGGGCTCGCCCGAGACGTCGCAGGCCTGCGCCCAGGAGCTGGCCGGGAAAAACGTGGAGCTCGTCCTCATCGGTCTCGACCTGTTCCCTGACTACGCCACGTACACGGCCGCCAACATTCCCGTCATCGGCGTGCTGCCGATCCTGCCCGGCGACTACACCGCCAACGCGCTGTTCCTCACCGGCGGCAACGCCACGACGACCGGCGCCATGGCAGCGGTTGCGAAGGAGCACTTCGGGGCCACCACAGCGGCCATCGTCAGCGCTGACAACCCAGGCGCCAACGGCACCGAAGCATCCCTCACCGCTGCCCTCGACCTCGCCGGCATCTCGCACATCACCGTCAAGGGTGGCGACAACGAGACCGACGCCGGTTACCAGGGCCTGATGCGTGAAGCAGCCAAGGACAACCCCGACGTGCTGTTCTCGTTGTACTCCGACGATGGCTGCATCGGCACGATTCGCGGTCGGGCTGCGCTCGGGATCACGATCCCGACCATCACGACCGCCATCTGCTCGGGCAAGACCGTGCTCGACGAAGTCGGTGACGACGCGATCGGCTGGTCGTTCGTCGGTGTCCAGACACAGGAGGACACTCCCGAACTGGCCATCCTGCAAGAGATCCTGGCGCCTGCGCTCGGTGTCGCCCCGGAAGAGGTCGACTCGACGGCTCTAGGCCTCGGTGCACTGAGCGTGATCGAGCTGATGTCGCTCACGATGTACGCCAACATGATGCAGGCCAACGGTGAAGCAGTCACCGGTCAGTCGCTGTACGACTTCGTCGCCACAGCCAAGGGCCTGGTGCAGTGGCCGAGCGGCTCGGCCGTCGAGTGCGGTATCGCGGAGAAGTACCCGACGATCTGCTCGTTCACCTTCCCCGTCGCCGAGTACCTCGAGGGCGGAGCGGTGGAGACCATCGAAGGTCTCGAAGCAGTGTCCGCGAAGGACTACCTGCCCTGAGTCCGGGCCACCGAGACACGTGAAGAACCCGGCCGGTCCCACCGGCCGGGTTCTTCCGTTTTCATCGCCGTTCGGCGTTGCGATCCAGGTGTCAGTCGGCGAACCAATTGGCGTGGAAGCCGATCGGCACCCGTGCCGCCATCTTCACGCGAGCCACCGGGGCAGCCTCCACGTCGCGGGCGTCGAGGATCACCAGTTCCGACTGCTCGGTGGTGCGGTCGGTGACGAAGCTCATCAGCCAGCCGTCGTCCTCGGCGGTGCCGCTCGGGTCGGCGGCAAACACGTGCTCGCCGCTGACCTCGCTGTCGCGGTAGTAGTGGGCCTGCGAGGTGTCGGAGGCGAAGTCGTACTTCACGACACCCTCGAAGTCGAACTCGAAATCCCATGTGCGCTGCGGGCAGGCATAGCCGTAGCGGGTGTGGCGGCCGGTGAACTGCTCGTTGACCCGCGGGAACTCGCTGGCAACGTCGTCGGTCTGCCCGTCGGTGACCTTGCCGGTGGTGAGATCGATCACCCAACGCCACGGCATCGGCTCGCGTGCGGCACCCGGGTTCTCGAAGTTGAAGCCACCCGGCATGTCGGACATGCGCGGTGCACGGATCTCGATGGTGTTGCCGGACTCCCAGGCGTTGAAGAAGTGGACCACGTAGCAGTTGTCGACCTCGAACCAGCGGACATCACCGCCGGAACCACCACGGGGGATCACTCCGATGCGCGTGCCGTTGTCGGGCTTCCAGTTCATCGGTTCACCGCCGTTGAGCAACCGATCGAGATCGAACACGGCCGGCGCATCGAAGAAGATCGAGTAATTCTCGGTGACGACGAAGTCGTGCATCATCACCGGGGCGGGGATCTCGATCTCGGTGCTGTTCACCAGTTCACCGGCCGCGCTCACCTCCGAGTAGCGCAGGAACGGCCCCATCGGGCTGTAGCCGATGAACCGCATCTCGCCGGTGACCGGATCGACCTTCGGGTGCGCCGTCATCGGCCCTTGCAGCCGGCCGTCGTAATCGTGCTCGCCGAGCGTGTTGAGGTCGCGATCGAACTCGGTGGGAGCGCCGGACTCGAGCAGCGAGAAGTAACGACCGGCGTGCCGAACAGTGGCGGTGTTGGCGGTGTTCTTCATCATCCCGCCCTCCTCCATCACGTCGGCATCGGGGAACTTCCAGTTGCTCATCCCGCCGTAGCACGCGTGCCCGCGAGCACGCTCGGCCAGCAAGCCCTTCGACTCCAGCCAGCGGTTGCGGTAGCGGGCCTTGCCGTCCTGCAGGTACACGGCATGCAACATCCCGTCACCATCGAACGGGTGGTAGGCGCCGAGAGGTGCGAACTGCTGGTTCGGCCCGGTGCGTACGAACATGCCGCGCAGCGCCGCCGGAATCTCGCCCACGACCTCCAGGTCGGTGTCGTCGCGCTCCTCGAACACCGGCGCCATCAACCCCTGCAGGAACGGGGTCTGCCACGTATCGACTTGAGTCATCGTTGGTCTCCAGACGTCGCGAGCCGGCTGCACCGGCCCCGATCAACACCACAAAACTACTCGGCGGTGCCACCCGGCCCGGCTACCGGGCGCCCGCTCGGCCGGAGCCTGTGGGTGGGGTCAGCGTGTAGCCGGCTTCGAGGTGATCGGCGGAATCGGCCACGACGTAGCGGGTGAGCCGCTACGTGTATTGCAGCGACGCGTCGGCGGCGCGAGCGTCAGGCGCGCTCGATGACGACGACCGGGATGACGCGGGTGGTCTTCGCTGCGTACTCGTCGAAGTTGGGCATCAGATCTGCTTGAGCGCGGTACAGCCGATCTCGTTCGGCTCCGTCAGCAACCCGAGCGATGCCCTGGTACGTCTCGGCGCCGATCTCGACGGTCACCTGCGGATTGGCCTGCAGGTTGCGGAACCACTGCGGATCGTCGGGCGAGCCACCCTTGGAGGCGATGATCACGGGCTTGTCACCGTCGAGCGAATAGACGAGCGGGCTCGTGTACTGCGTGCCGCTCTTCGCACCGGTATGCGTGATCAGGATCATCGGGGCGCCGGCGAAGCCACCGCCCACCTTGCCCGCGTTGGCTCGGAACTCCTCGATCACTTGACGGTTGAACGCGTTCCACTCGGTGGTGTCGGTCATGGTTGCCCCTCGGCTGCTCGCGATGTGAGCGCGACAACCCTCGTAGGTCGCAATCTGTTCCGCGCTCCACGTGCGTCACTCTGCGGCAGAAGAGCAGGGGCGTGGACCGGCGTGGAGAAACGAGTAGTCCTCGAGCACCTGGCAGGCTTGCCGGGCTTGTTCGAGAAACGCATTGGCTGAGGTCCGACTCGCAGCATCATTGATCAACTCGTTGACATCCGTTCCCTCGGCATCGGCCAGCGCGGCAAGGACATCGGCTCTCGCAGCGGCGAAACGGGCGGCCGACCGAACGTACTCGGCGTGAGCGGCGGCGAGTGCGGGTGGGGGCTCGACTTCTTCGAGCTCCGCGACCAGTGCATCCATGGCCGACATGAACTCGTTGACGAACTGGGCGGCGACCTCGGCCAGGTCGACGTCGGTCGGTTGGACGTTGCCGAAGACGTCGGCGAGGGCGGCATTGGTGCGTGAGTCGATGCCGGCCATGGTCAGCATGTAGTCGAGTTCGCCGGGCGTGAGAGGAACCACCTCCGGCACAGCACCGCCGTTGAGCGTTCGGAGGAACTCCTGCGACGCGGCGTCGGCATCGACAGCGACAGCGACCCAGACGGATGTGCCGCCCGGGTCGCGTGTGACCGCACCGTCGTCGCCGATCGTGACCGTCATCGACTCGATGGTGACCAGGCCCGGTTCGACCGCGGCCATCGCGGCGAGCTCGTCCCACAGGTAGAACCCGTCGAGGCTCGGGCGGGACGTCGCCATCTGATGCACCGTGTGGGCTGCCGGCGCGTCCAGGGTGCCGAGTTGTCGTAAGAGTCGCTCCGTCCACGGCAGGTGATTCGTCGCGTCGAGCGGCACGAAGGTGACCGCGATTCCCGAGGCGAGCACACGGCGGGCGGCTTCTGGGTCGATGTAGATGTTCCACTCCGCCGCTGGAGATGCCTCGACGTTTCCCGGGACGGTGACCGCGCCGCCCATGATCACCACGCGCTCGATCTGGGACGCGAGTTCGGGCCGATCTGCCAGGACTGCGCCGAGATTCGTCAACGGGCCGACGGCGACGACCGTGATCGGGGCGGTCGCTCCGCCGAGTGTGTCGGCGAGGAGTTGCTCTGCGTCACGAACGGGTTCGGCTTCGACCTCCGGCAGGAAGTCGCCACCCCACCGGTTCACCTCGGTCCGCCACTCCTCGGGCCAGTCACGATCCCCGATCAACGGGGTGTTGCGCCCGCAGCCCACCGGCACATCACTGTCGCCGGTGATGGAGAGCAGAGCGCGAGTCGCACGAGTTCCGGGCTCGCAGTCTGCTTCGCCGGTGCCAGGGAGGGTCACCGCGAGCAAGTCGACAGAGGGATTGGACGCGAGATACAGCAACGCGGCGGCATCGGAGAGGGTCGGGCTGTAGTCGAGCAGCACCTGCAGCCGCTGCATCGGGACGGTAGTGGCGGTGTCGTCGGTGTCCGCGCAGCCGGAGATCATGGCGGTGATCAGCGAGACCGCGACGAACAGTGACGATGCCGGGCTGGTGATCGGTCGGTTGCTCTTCATCGACTGACAGACGAACATCGCCGGTGTTCGGGTGACGCAGGCAGTCCAGCGCGAACTGGCACGTCAGGACCGCTACGGTCGAGATCGACAATCGTCACTGCCGTGCCCACCACCTTCTGCTGCCGCGAATCCCTCATGCTCACGGATCACCGCAGATGAGCCGCGCCTTCGAGGAGCTCGCCCGGGCAGCAACCCCGATGGGCGACATCGTCCTTCGTCGCAGGCTGGAACCCACCCTGCAGATCGACATCTTCGAGGTCATGCTCGACGGCGATGGATTGATGTCGAGCCTGTTCACCGATGGCGAGGAAGCTCTCGCACGGCTGGGCCTCGCTGCCGTCCGCGACGATGCGCTCGCGACTGGCGACCTCGCTGTCGCGGTAGGCGGCCTCGGCCTGGGGTACACCGCGCGAGCAGTGCTGCAGGATCCTCGCGTCAGCTCGCTGCACGTCATCGACACGCTGGAGGAAGTGATCGATTGGCACCGACGTCGACTCACACCGCTTGGCGCCGAGCTCACCGGCGATCCGCGTTGCACCTTGGTCCACGGCGACTTCTTCTCGCTCGTCGAGGAACCCAATCTCCTCTCCGGCGACGGGCCGCGGCGGTTCGACGCGATCCTGGTCGACATCGACCATTCACCGCGGCACCTCCTGCACCCTCACCATGCAAGCCTCTACACGCCCGCAGGGCTGCGGAAACTCGCCGGCCACCTCCGGCCCGACGGCGTGTTCGCGCTGTGGTCGAACGATTCGCCGGATGACGCCTTCCTCGACGCGCTCCGCTGCGAGTTCGTGGACGCGACCGCACACGTCGTCAGCTTCGCGAACTTCCTGACCGGCGGCGACTCCCACAGCACCATCTACGTCGCCGCGACCCGATTGAAGATCGCCGTCGACCGGTCATAGCACCTTGGACAGGAAGGCCTTCGTCCGCTCGTGCTGCGGATGGTCGAGGATCTGACCAGGTGGCCCCATCTCCACGATCTGCCCGGCGTCCATGAAGACCACGGTGTTGGCGACCTGACGGGCGAACCCCATCTCGTGCGTCACCACGAGCATCGTCATTCCGGAGTTGGCCAGGTCGAGCATGACCGACAGCACTTCCCCCACCAACTCGGGGTCGAGCGCTGAGGTCGGCTCGTCGAACAGCATCAACCGTGGCCGCATCGCCAATGCTCGGGCGATGGCTACTCGCTGCTGCTGGCCACCCGACAGGTGTCGTGGGTAGCTGCCCTCCTTGTGCGACAGGCCGACACGTGTGAGCAACTCGCGAGCACGCACCGTCACCTCCTCGAGCGGCTCCTTGAGCACGCGCACCGGCGCCTCGACGATGTTCTCCAACACTGTCAAGTGCTGGAACAGGTTGAAGCTCTGGAACACCATCCCGATCGACGCTCGCTGCTTGCACACCTCACGATCCTTCATCTCGTGGAGGCGACCGCCTCGCTCGCGGTAGGCGAGCAGTTCTCCGTGCACGAAGACCCGACCGGAACTGATCTTCTCCAGGTGGTTGATGCAGCGGAGGAAGGTCGTCTTGCCGGAGCCGGACGGCCCCACGAGGCAGGTCACCTCGCCAGGTTGCACCTCCAAGTCGATGCCGCGCAGGACCTCGACGGCCCCGTACGACTTGCGGATCGCCTCCGCGCGCACTGCCGGCTCGCTCATGTGGTGCCCCCTGCTGCTGGTGTCGAACCCGCGGGTCGCCGCAGGTGGATGAGGTTGTGCATCAGCCGTCTGGCTCGCGCGCGTCCCGGAGGACGCGCCGAACCTGGCGAGAAGTGACGCTCGAGGTAGTGCTGACCGACGGTGAGTACTGACGTGATCGCCAAGTACCACAGACTGACCACGATCAACAGCGGCATCGTCTGGAACGTACGGGCGTAGATCGCCTGCGCTGCGTACAGCAGATCGGCCAAGGCCAGCACGCTGACAAGGGAGGTCGTCTTCAACATCAGGATCGTCTGATTGCCGATCGGTGGCACGATCAGCTTCATTGCCTGTGGCAGCACGATGCGACGCAGCGTCTGCAGGGGCGTGATGCCCAGAGCCTTTGCCGCCTCGGCCTGGCCACGATCGACACCGGCGATCCCGCTGCGCACGATCTCGGCGGCGTAGGCGCCCTCGTTGAGACCCAGCCCGAGGAGAGCCACCGCCATCGGCGTGACGAGATCGTTGGCGTTGCCGGAGAAGAACGTGGGCCCGAACGGAATTCCGAGCGAAACGTTGGGGTACAGAGCCGAGAGGTTGTACCAGAAGATCAACTGCACGAGCAGAGGAGTCCCACGGAAGAACCAGATGTACGCCCATGCGGCACGCGAGAGCACGGGATTGGTGGAGAGCCGCATGACTGCGAGTACCACACCGATCACGATGCCGAGCGCCTCGGCGGCGAACGTGAGCAGCAGGGTGAGTTTCACTCCGTCGATGATCGGCTTGCTGAACAGGTAGTCGCCGACGATGCCCCATCGGAAGCGGTCGTTGGTGAGCAGGGACTTGGCGAACACCGCTGCCGACAGCGTCATCACGGCAACGGCCAGCCACCGCCCGGGGTGCCGCACGGGGATCGCGGCGATCACCCTCTCCGGGGCCGCAACGGTGGGGGTCGGCGCCTGGTCCGTGCCGGGCGCCGACCCCCGATCGTCGCTAGTTGACACCGGCGTTGGCTGTTGCCGTGGTGAGCATCAGATCCTGCAGGTTCCAGGTGGTGAAGATCTCGAGAAGAGCCCCACTGTCCATCAGGCCCTGGATGGCGACCTGCATCGTCGCGAGGAGGTCGCCCTTGCGCAGCACGAGACCGTTGATGTCCTGGCCCTCGTTCGGGCGGAGGATCACGTCGAGCGCTCCATCGGAGGCCTGAGCGATCGCCAGCGCGGCGTGGTCGGACAAGATGGTGAGGTCCGCGCGAGCCGACTGGACGGCCAGCACGCAGGCGCTCTGGTCCGGGTAGATCTGGCCCTCGATGGCGTCCTTGCCGGCGGCGACGCAGGTGTCGCTGAGCCCGGTGATCGCGTCAGCCATCGTGGTGCCCTTCGCGACGGCCACCTTGTAGCCACAGAGTTCGGTGGCATCGGTCAGCTCCGGAAAGGTGCCGGCCTGGATCAGGTACCCGCGGGAAGAAGTGTAGAAGTCGACGAAGTCGACGATCTTCTGCCGCTCCACGCGGTCGGCGAATCCGGAGAGGGACCCGTCGAAACGGCCGGCTTCGATGCCGGGAATGATCGCGTCGAACTTCGTCGGCACCATCTCCACCTTGACACCGAAGATCACTCCCAGCGCGTTGGCCAGGTCGACCTCGGCACCAACGACTTCGTTGGCTTCGTTGTAGAACTCCAACGGCGGATCGGTCGGATCGGTGGCAAAGGTCAGCACGCCCTTGCCGAGGATGTCCTGGGGCAGGGAGTCGTGCATGGCCTGGTCGAAGACGACCCCGGCCAGCCCTCCGACGGCCGGCGCGGCTGTGGTGGCAGCGGGTTCGGTGGCGACCGGCGCCTTGGTGTCGGCACTGCTGTTGTCGTCGCCGCAAGCGGCCAGTAGCAGCGCGAACGCTACAGAACCGGCGATGAGCACGCGGCGAGGTCCGCCGATCGCTCTGCCCGTCCCCGTCCTCCGGTGTGTGTGGTCTTGGTTCATTTGTTCCCCTTGTGTTGTTGGTTGCTTCGATGACGCCGGCGAAGCCGGTCAGTCAAGGTCACGACGAAGGAAGTCGTCGTACGTCTCACGGCGAAGAACGAGCCGCTGGGCGCCCTCGCGGGCAAAAACGATGGGCGCCCGGCGGGCGCCGTTGTAGTTGTTGGCCATGGTCATGCAGTAGGCCCCTGTCACAGGGACCGCCAGCAGGTCACCGACCTGCGGCGCACGCAGCAGCACACCGTCGATCAACTGGTCGCCCGACTCGCAGTGCCGGCCGACGACGGTGCACCGTTCACCACCGCCCACGCGGTCGGCGATCGTGGCTTCGAAACGCTGTCCGTAGAGCGACACCTCCAAGTTGTCGCTCATGCCGCCATCGACGCCGACGAAGGTGGTCGCGCCGCGCTTGACCGTGGTGACCCGATAGAGGGTGACCCCCACCTCCGCCACCAGCGAACGGCCGGGCTCGATCATCAGACGAGCCGAGGCGGGCAGCACCTCGCGCGCCGCGGCGGTGAGTGCCTCGAGGTACTCCTCGATGCTGGGCGGAGCGTCGGCATAGGTGTAGCGAGCGCCCAAGCCGCCACCGAGGTTGTAGACCTCGAACTCGCCGACGGTAGCGACAGCCGCTACCGCACGCGTGAAGTCTTCGACATCCATCACCTGCGAGCCGATGTGAACGTGAACGCCGTCCAGCCGGAGTCGTGCGCTCTTACGGATGCGGTTGATGGCGGACCTGGCATCTGGCAACGACAGCCCGAACTTGGAGCCCTCCTGACCCGTGCTGATCGCAGCATGGGTGTGCGGCGCCACACCCGGGATCACCCGTACGAGCACGTGCTGCTCACGCGTCACCAGTCGTTCCAGTCGGTCGATGTCGTCGAAGCCGTCGATCACGATGGTGCCGACGCCTGCAGCCACCGCCATCGCCAGCTCGTCGTCGGTCTTGGCATTTCCGTGCAGCACCATCCGCGCTGGATCCACGCCGGCGGCGAGAGCCATCACGATCTCGCCACCTCCCGACACGTCGGCACCCAGGCCCTCCTCGGCGAGCAGCCGATAGATCGCCGTGTGCGGTAACGACTTCGAGGCCCAGACCACCTGCGAGTTCGGCCACCGCTCGGCCAGGCCGTCGACGAATCGACGGGCTCGTCGACGCAGCGACATCTCGTCGATGATCAGCGCCGGCGTGCCGAAGGCCGCGGCGAGTGTGGTTGCTGCACAACCCCCGATGTTCAGCACACCATCGTCATCGACGGTGGTGCCAGTCGGGAACAACGCCAGCAGGGCTTCAGCACTCCCGGTCGGGTCAGAAAGGGTCATGGTGTCCTTCGGGCACGCGTGACTCGCAGCGCCATGGGGCGACCGTACGCTTCACGTTCTCGCACGTCTTGGGGTGATCGGATGATTTACCCAGGAAGGCGTTGTCCGATCCGTCAATGGCTGCGCGCGGCCGTTCTACAATCGCTACGGCGCCGAAACGTCCTCCACGGCTCGCAGGACCCGCAGCGCGTTACCGCTTCCGAGGAGTTCCAAGTCGCTCTCCGACCACGACCTCGATCTCAGCGCGTCGAAGAGCCGGGGGTAGCCACTGACGTCGTCCAACCCTTGTGGCACCATGGTCGTCCCGTCGAAGTCGCCACCGATGCCGACGTGTGCGATACCGGCCACTTCGCGCACATGCTCCACGTGCGCCACCACATCGTCGATCGTGGCAACCGGCGCCGGCCTGGACAAACGACGCTCCAGCGCAGCCTGCTGGAACTCGGCAGCGCTGCGCGTGTCGCCCCCGCGCTGCTCCACCAACCGCAAGGTCTCGCCACTCCACTCGGCCACCTGCGGAGACACGAACTCCGCAACGAAGGTCACCATGCAGACACCCCCGTTGCGGGACAGGTTTGCGAGCACATCGTCGGGAACGTTGCGTGGCACATCGCACAGCGCCCTCGCTGATGAGTGACTGAACATCACCGGAGCGGACGACAACGTCATCGCCTGTCGCATCACGTCGGTCGACACGTGCGAGAGGTCGACGATCATCCCGAGTCGGTTCATCTCCCGTACCACCTCTTCTCCGAATGTGCTCAGACCCCCCAGCACGCGCTCGTCGGTGGCCGAGTCGGCCCACGCCGTGTTGTCGTTGTGTGTGAGCGTCATGTAGCGCGCTCCGAGGTCGTACATCATCCGCAGCACTGCCAGCGAGGAGGCGATCGAGTGCCCGCCCTCCATACCGATCAGCGAGGCAATGCGCCCGCTGTTGCGCACTCGTTCCACTTCGTCGGCGGTGAGCGCGAGCCCGAAGTCGCGTGGGTAGTGGGCGATCATGCGATGCACGAACTCGATCTGCTCCAACGTGGCCACGACGGCCTGAACCTCGGGAAAGGAGGACGGCACGTAGACGGACCAGAACTGCCCGGCGACGTCGCCCGCACGCAAACGGGGTAGGTCGGTGTGCAACGCCGGCACGCCGACTGCGAGGTCCGCCACGCTCAAGTCGTAGCCGCACAGCTTGCGCATCGCCCACGGCAGGTCGTTGTGTCCATCGAGCACAGAAGTCACACGCACACCGTAGGCCCGGACCGGGGCGACGTGCTTTGCCAATCGGTACTACGGTCTGCCCATGACCTTGTCCGATACGCTCACCGACACCGGTGAAGACGGGCAGGAGTCCACCACGATTCGGCACCTGGTGGAGGCGGTCGGAGCGCCGGTGCTGCAGGTCCTCGCGGCTCCCCGAGGGGTCGAGCAGCGGGTGAGGTGCACCATCTTTCACGATCCGGTCGACGACGTGCCGGACGAGCCTGACGCGATTCTGCTGCTCGCAGGCGTGCGGGCGGACGACCCACGAGCACTCGATGTGCTCAGGGCAGCCGCTGCGCGCGGGTACTGCGCGATCGTGGTGAAGCAGCGCGGTGGCAACATCACGGCGCTGGTCACCGAGGCCTCCGTGCTGGGCATTGCTGTGCTCGGGGCAGCCGACGAGGCCTCCTGGCGGCATGTCGATGCGCTGATGCATTCGGTGCTCGGCTCGCAGGGTCTCGCCTCCGACTCCACGTCCGGGGCGGGAGAGGAGCTGTTCGCTCTGGCCAACGCGATCGCCGCGGTCATCGGCGGATCAGTGGCCATCGAGGACCTCGACCGACGGGTGGTTGCATACTCCTCCGTGGCCGGCCAACGTATCGACGCGATTCGCGAGCAGGGAATCCTCGATCGACGGGTGCCCGACATGGATCGCAACCTCGGGCAGTACCGAGACGTCCTGGCGACCGACGGCGTGGTGCGTTTCGCCGAGAAGACCGACGAACTGCCGCGCGCGGCCATCGCGATCAAGGCCGGCTCGCAACCTCTGGGCACGATCTGGGCGATCGAGAGTGGATTCGGACTGGATCCCGAAGCCGAACGGGCGCTCATCGATGGCGCCCGTCTGGCAGCACTGAAGATCCTTCGAAGCCTGAATGCCGACGGCCTCGATCTGCAGCTGCGCGAGGCGGCGCTGCTCCGGGCGCTCGACGGGTCCCTGACTGGTGCAGATGTGGCCTTCCGGTTGTCATTGCCCGGCGGCGCGGAGCTGTCGTTGATCGGGTTCGCAGGCACCCCCGACAGCGAAGGCGAGGTTCCCCTGATCACGCACGTCGCTCGTGCGTTGTCCCGGCACATCAAGGCGTACCGTCCGGACGCATCGATGGCGACCACGGCGCGAACGGTCTACGTGCTGGTTCCAGGCGGTGGCGCCGCGGCGGCAACACGATTCGCAGTTGCAGCGGTGGCGGCGACGCGACAGGTCGCTCCCGGACGGATCCGTGCCGGCATCGCCTCCACGTCGTCGGACCCCAGCGACCTGCCCGCCATGCGGCACGAGATCGACGACATACTCCGGGTGACCATCGTCCAACCCGACCTGCCGAGCGTTGCGCGCATCGGCGACGTACACACTCGGGTGCTGCTGGCACACATCCACGATCTGTTGTTGCACGAACCTCAGCTGCGTCATCCAGGGGTGAGTTCGATGATCGCGCACGACATCGAACACGGCACGGCGTACGCCACCTCGGTCGCCGAGTGGTTGGGTGCCGTCGGCGACATCGCCGACGCTGCACGGATCCTCGGCGTACACCCCAACACCTTGCGCTACCGCCTCCGCAGGGCCGTCGAGCTGTTCGGGCTCCAGCTCGATCATGCGGACGATCGCCTGGCCGTGTGGACTCACCTACGGCTCACACGCTGACGGTCTCGCGTCAGCCCACCGGGTTCTTCCACGTGTTGAGGTACGTCACCTCGCAGGCCGGTCGGCGCGTAGCCGGGGCGAACGTGTCGCCGGTGTAGTAGCCGACGGCGAGCAGGCACACCTGGGTGACGGTGGTCGGGATGCCGAGCAGCTCCGCGATCTCAGCCTCGTGCTCGAGGTGGAAGGTGGTCCATCCGGAGCCGATGCCTCGCGCCCGCGCCGCCAGCTGGAAGCTCCACACGCCCGGCAGCACCGAGCCGTAGTAGGCGGCGAGCTGCCCTGCGATGCCGTCAGCGGTGGGCGGTCGAGCCGCATCGACAGCACCAGTGCCGGCACTTCCGTGAAGTGGTCCACCAGGAAGGTCGCCGAGTCGATGACCCGCTGACTGCGATCGTCGCCGCGCACCGTCGAGCTGGCCGCCAGGTAGTGGCGACCGACCTCGGCGAAGCGGGTGGCGATGGCTGTCTTCGTCGCTGGGTCGTCGATGATCATCCACCGGTTGCGTTCGAGGTTGCCACCCATGGGCGCGTGACCGGCGAGTTCGATGCAGTCCAGCAGCACGTCATACTGCACGGGCCGGGTGAGGTCCAGCCGCTGGCGCACCTGCTTGGTGGTGGTGAGGAGACGATCCACCTCGTCGAGATCGAACCCTGTTACAGCGCCAGCACGATGAAGTGGGGATGGCCTTGAGGAAGTTGAGTGCCGCCCAACGCGATGGCGCGTCTTGTAGAGCGGGCAGAGTCAGGCGGATGGGCGCGTAGGAGTTGTTGTCCTGGGGGCGGTGCCGAAGTCGAACGGCGGGTAGGTCTCGGAGAACCCGACCAGGAAGCCGCTGGCGCGGGCGTTGTACCGCTCGTTCATCGCTATCACGCCGTAGAGACCGGGGTGCAGCTTGCCGGTGAACACGAACATCACCCGGTAGACGAGGAACACGACACGGGCCAGGATCTGCAGCCCATAGAGGATGATCGCGTGCGGGATGTAGAACACCCAGTTCACGAGCGGCCGCCATCTGGCCAACTCGTAGGGGGATTCGACGATCAGTACGGCTGTTGGCTGTCGACTGCGATCTGGTCCATGATGGGCCTCCACGGTGTGCGATTTCCCACAATCTCGGGTCCCTGCGGAAACCCCTCGAGCGCCAGGGCACAACGTCATGCCGGGGGCTCACACTGCGGCCGCCGTGGTCCGGCGCGTCTGTCGCACGGTGATCACGGCCAGGGCACACACCAAGGCGGCGAGCCCGCCAATGGCGAAGGGCACGCGCGGTGACGAGATCTGGATGACCCAGCCCATGAGCAAGGCGCCGATGGGCGTGCTCCCGAACCAGGCCATCTGGTGAAGCGCCATGACCCGACCCTGCATCGCCGGTTCGGTGGCCTGCTGCACGACGACGGTGTTCACGGATTGGAACGACGCGGAAGCGAATCCCAACACGATGCTCATCACCACGAAGGGCCAAAAACCTGGCGTGATCGAGAGGGCGAGGCACGCTCCCCCGAACCCTGCGAGCGCGATCGCCAGGGTTCGCTTCGGATGCGGCTTGAGACCGGCGACGTAGAAGCCGCCGATGATCGATCCGATCGCGCTGACGCTCATCGCCAACCCCACTGATCCGGCGCCACGATCGAACCCGAAGCGGACCATCGAAGGAAACGTCGTCTGGAAGTTCAGTGCCAAGGTGCCCACGACCGCCATGACCAGCAGCGGTCGGGCAACATCGGGGTGGGTGCGCACGTACGCGAAACCCTCACGGAGCTTGCCTTTGGCCCGCCCGGAAAGCGGTCTGGCGACGAGTTCACTCGACCGCAGGGCCAGCAGCGCGGCGATCACGACCAGGTATGAGGCTGCGTTGAGGAAGAACCCGATCTCGATGCCGACGAGCGCGATCAGCGTTCCCGCCAGAGCGGGCCCGATCAGTCGTGACACAGAGTTGATGGTGCCGTTCATCGCGACGGCGTTCGGGAGAAGCTCCGGCCCGACGAGTTGGAACAGGATGGCCTGCATCGTGGGGCGCTCGACCGCCAGGACCAAGCCGAGCAACATCGTCAGCGCATAGATCCACCAGATCGTGACATGACCAGTGGCGACAACGATCCCGAACACCAATGCCATCAGCCCTGACGCGGCCGACGTGACAACGAGCACGCGTCGATTGTCGATCCGATCCACGAGCACCCCGGCAGGTGCGCCGAGCAGCAGCATCGGCAGAAACTGGAGTGCCATGGCGATGCCGAGCTGGTCGCTGCGGTTGGTGAGCTCGAGCACCAGCCACGTGACGGCGAGCGACTGCGACCACGACCCGATACTCGAGATCGTCTGCCCGATGAAGTACAGCCGGAAGTTCCGGTTGCTGAAGGCTGCGAAGCGACCGGCGGCGGCGCCTGCAGCTCTCCTTCGACGTGTTCGATAGTTCATGAACACCACTTTGACTCCGCATGCGTCCTCTGGCAACATGACTTGCCATGTTGGCAAATATTACCGATGAGTCGATCGATGCGAGGGTTCGCCGCCGGCTTCGGGAACTCC
Organism: Ilumatobacteraceae bacterium; assembly: GCA_043721915.1. Taxonomy (GTDB): domain Bacteria; phylum Actinomycetota; class Acidimicrobiia; order Acidimicrobiales; family Ilumatobacteraceae; genus UBA668. Next base: position 27,411 of record JAYSPV010000091.1, read on the forward strand.
GCACGGAGCAAGGGCTGACGCTGCAGCAGGTGAGTGAGCGGGCGCACATCGACATCTCGATGCTCAGTCGGCTCGAGTCCGGCAAGCGTCGGATCTCCTTGGAGCACATTCCCAACCTCGCAGCAGCCCTCGGGGTCAGCACTGATGACCTGCTCGGTGGTGCCCCGCCGGCCGATCCTCGCGTCCGTCATCAGCCGGCGACCTACGACAACCTCACGGTCTGGCCGCTCACGAACCGCGGTCGCCCTGGTGGGCTCAACCTCGTCCGGGTCCGGATCAGCGCCAAGAGACGCAAGCCGCCTGACACTTTGCGCGTGCACGACGGCCACGACTGGATGTACATCATCGCGGGGCGCATGCGGCTACTGCTCGGTGAGCAGGACCTGATCATCGAGGCCGGCGAAGCGGTGGAGTTCAGTACATTGACGCCGCACTGGTTCGGGGCGGTCGACGGGCCTGTCGAGCTGATCGCCGTGTTCGGTCCACATGGTGAGCGGACCCACCTCCACCGATAGCGAGCCGGGGAGTGGGCCGAGCGTCTGCGTCAGATGAGTCGCAAACCGCGCGCCGTATGGACGGCGCTCTTGCGATCACTGACGCCGAGCTTTCGATAGATGGCACCACTGTGGGTCTTCACCGTGTTCAGCGACACGAAGAGCTCAGCTGCGATCTCGCGCAACGACATCTGCGTCGGGAGATAGCGCAGCACAGCCAGCTCCCGCTCGGTGAGCTGTTCGACGAGTTCCGTCCTGGGCATCGACGGCCCCGTACCGACGTGATGGCGTGACTCGGTGCGTGTCAGGAACCGCCCGGCGATGCCCGGGTCGACGCACCGGTCGACGATCGCACGAGCCTCGACCAGGAGGGCAGCGCCGTCGACATCGCCGAGACCCAGGAGCGTGTCGCCGGCGGCGGTGAGCACGAACGCCCGACCCAGGTCGGTGGCGGCGCGACGCGCCAGTTCCACTGCCGTCGCGGCGTCGGCACGGCTCAGCTCGGGATCGGTCGATGTGACCGCAGCAATTGCGATCGCCGGCGCCACGCCGTGATACCCGGCGAGCCCGAAGGACCGAGCCGTCGACAACGCCGTGGCCGCCGCGGCGCTTGCTGCCGCGCCATCACCGTCGATGAGCTCGTTGATGGCCAGGGACACCAGCGACATCGTGTGCGCGGTGAGACGGCCTTCGACCGTTGCCCTCGCCACTGCCACGCCGAGTGTCTCCCGTGCCTCGGCCGCCAGCCCTGCCCACGTGTAGGCCGCGCCTACGGCGGTGGCCAGTTCGGCTGGGCGAGTCGACAGCTCGCCGGCCACGCTGACCGCCCGCGCCATCTCCAGCGCGGTTGTCACGTCGCCGCGACCGAGTGCGACGTTGATGCGCAACGGGGCGGCGAGCAGCGGATCGTACGCCGGTGACCAAACCTCCGACGCTCTGGCGAGCCAGTGCTGCGCCGCGACGTAGCGGCCGCGGAGGTATTCGCACCAGCCCCACAACATCGCACACACGGGATCGGTCGATGCGCTGTCGCCGATCTGTTCGAGCAGCCGCTGCAAGGTCCTGATCTGCCCTCGGCCCAGCAGGTCAGATCCGATGTATCGCATCAGGTCGATCGCCCCGGCGATGTCGCCGGCAGCCAATCGATGCACGACGGCCTCACCATGATCGCCTTGCGATTCGAACCACGCAGCCGCCCGACCGTGAAGCTCCGGCAGCAACTCGGGGAACGTGCGCTTCGCTTCCAACGCGAGCAGGTCGCGCAGCAAGTGGTGGTAGCGGAACCACTCCCCCGCACTGTCCAACCGAACGATCAGCTGATTGTGGGCTGCCGCCTCGATCAGCCATTGCGACCCGCCCGACGACGCAGTGACCGCGTCCACCAGCGGCCCGTTGAACTGCTCCAGCACGGAGGTCTGCAACATCCGCCGGCGATCGCCGGGCTCCATCGTGGCGAGCAGCTCGTCGCTCAGGTAGCTCACCACCAGTTGGTCGTCACCCCGAAAGGCGTGGACGAACCGGTCGGGCTCGGGGACTCGCTCCAACGAGATGCCGGCCAGCACCAGGCCGGCAGCCCACCCCTCCGTCCGCACACAGAGCTCGTCGAACGATGCCGGTGTGAGCGCCTCGCCGGCTGCACCCAGTAGCACTGCCGCCTCGCCGGCAGCGAAGCGAAGATCCAGCGCTCGCACCTCGCTGAGCCTGTTGCGCACCCGCATGCGGCCGAGGCGAAAGGGCGGGTCGACACGGGTGGAAATCACGATCGTCAGCTGCGGCGGGCACAGTTCGATCAGCCGCTCGACGCCTCGGTGCACGGATGCAGCGTCGATCAGGTGGTAGTCGTCGATGACCACGACAAGGTGGTCGCTGTCGTCGATGAGTTCGTTCACGATCGCCGGTACCACCACGCGATCGTCGCCGGCCGAACCGACGACCAGCGGCGCCAGGTGGGCACCGGCGGCGGGGCGGTGGCGGGCGATTGCCGCGACGAGCGACGACCAGAACCGGGCAGGGTCGGAGTCGATGTCCTCCACCTGCAACCAGGCCACCTGCTCGGGCCGTCGCGCTGCCCACGATGCCAGCATCGTGGACTTCCCCGACCCTGCGGGAGCGCTCGCCAACACCAACGGCACCTTGCGGGCGACGGCGTCGTCGAGCGTCACGTCGAGCCTGGTGCGCTCGACCAGGCGGGTGGGCAACCCCGGTGGCCGCAGCTTCGTCGCCGCCATCCCCATCTCAGCGTCGCGCGGCACCACGGGACCATACGTCACGCGGATCACCCGGGTGAGATGGGCGCAGGGGTGAGGCGCAGTCACACCGTCGGATGAGACGGTGAGGCCATGTCCGAACCGACCACCTTCGAGATCGTCGTCAGGGGCAGGGCCAACGCCCGGCTGCTGTGGCCGCTCCTCGACGACTTCACCTTCGAGCACCCCGCCGATGGCAACACTCACCTCATCGGTGTGGTCCACGATGCAGCCCACCTCCACGGTGTGGTGTCGCATCTCACGTCGGTGAACGTCGAGCTGATCTCGATCGTCCCGGTCGGCCGAGCTGTCGTGGGGCGTTCGCTCCCCGATGTCATTCCCACCCCTCACGAATGGAGCACCAACCCATGATCACTGTGTCCGCCCTCACAAAGCGTTACGGCAGTCGCGTCGCCGTCAACGACATGACCTTCGACGTGGCCGCTGGCCGAGTCACCGGCTTCGTCGGCCCGAACGGCGCCGGCAAGTCGACCACCATGCGCATGATGGTCGGCCTCACCCGGCCCGACCACGGCGACGTCCGCTACCACGGCGTGAGCTACACCCGGCTGCAGCACCCCACCCGGGTGGTGGGCTCGGTGCTCGACGCCAGTGCGATGCACCCGGGCCGCACCGCCCGTGAACACCTGCGGTCGATGGCTGCGCTCAGCAGCATCCCTGCCCGGCGGGTGGACGAGGTGCTGCACGAGGTGGGCCTCGCCACCGCCGCCGACCAGCGCGCCGGCGGCTTCTCGCTCGGCATGCGCCAGCGCCTGGCCCTGGCCGGCGCATTGCTCGGCGAGCCCGACGTACTGCTGCTGGACGAACCGTCCAACGGACTCGACCCCGACGGCATCCGCTGGCTGCGCACCTCGCTCAGCGAGTTCGCCGACAACGGCGGCACGGTGTTCGTGTCGAGCCACCTGATCGGTGAGCTGGCCATGTTCGCCGACGACCTCGTCGTGGTCGGCGGCGGCAGGTTGCTGGCCGCAGAGCCGGTTGCTGCCACGCTCGCTCGCGGCGAATCGACGGTCGTGGTGCGTACTGCGGCCACCGCCGAGCTCGCCCGGTTGCTGGACCGCCACGACGTGAGCATCAGCATCAACGGCGACCGCCTCACGGCCACGGGCACCACCCTCGCTGCCGTCTCGCTGCTGGCCTTCGACCATCGCATCCAGGTGATCGAGATCACCGAGGTCTCCCGCTCGCTCGAGGAGATCCTGCTCGACATGACCGGCGCCAGCGCCGAGTTCGCCGCCGCCTGAAGTTCGTCTCACCCACCCACTCGTTCGCCACCACACACCCCCACCACTCACCCAAACCCAAAGGACTCGCCATGATCACCACGACCACCACCCTCCTCGACACCACCGACCTGCGGCCCACCGCCACCCGCGGGATCGTCACCCGCACCCGTCAGCACGACCTCACCGCAGTGCGTGCCGCCATCACCAGCGAGTGGATCAAGCTGCGCTCGCTCCGCTCGAACCGGGCCATCTTCGGCCTGACCATCGTCGCCGGTGTGGTGATGTCGTGGGTGCTGGCCACCTTCGTCAAGACCGACCCCTACGACCACAAGCCGTTCACGGTGTCCAACACGTTCATGACGGCCACCTGGCTCACCATGGTGCTCGCAGTGATCGCAGGCATCTTGATGTACACGTCAGAGGTGCAACACGGCACCATCAGCCACGCCATTGCTGCGCAGCCCGCTCGCTGGGTCACCGTCGCTGCCAAGGCCATCGTGGCCGCCGGCTTCGGCCTCGCCATGGGCGTCGTGGGCATCATCGCCGGCTTCGCCAGCGCCGTGGCCAGCGGAATGGAGATGGGTGACACGTCCGGCCTGGCGGTCGCGGCAGCCTGGGGGTTGGTACTCACCTCGCTCGCGGCAGTCATGGGCTTGGGCATCGGCATGATCATCCGCCACAGTTCGGCCGCCGTCTCGACGGCGTTGGTGTGGACCTTCGTGCTCGAGAACCTGATCCGCAGCATGGCGCCGGCGAAGGCGTCACGGCTGCTGCCCTTCAGCACCGCCAACGGCCTGCTCTCCATCCGCTCAGCCGGCGATACCGCCAAGACCCTGGCCGCCGCACTGAGCCGCACGCAGGATGCGTTCCTGTTCGGTGGCTACAGCGTGGTTGCCATCGTCGCCGGCACAGTGCTGCTGTACCGGCGAGACGCCGACTGACGAGCACGACGAACTCATCCGAGACCGGACCCGGCCCCGAGGGCCGGGTCCGCTCC
>JAYSPV010000092.1:0-60607 GCA_043721915.1 Ilumatobacteraceae bacterium
GTTTCGATTTCGATTGCCGCTCCGCAGCGCTGACAGCGGACAGTTGTTCGAGAGTCTGTCGCTGTCGCTGTCGCTGTCGCTGTCGCTGTCGCTGTCGCTGTCGCCGTCGAAGAGTCGATTCGAAATCGAAACGACGAGACCGAGGGCGGACTTGGGGTCGGGCTCAGGTTCTCGCCCGGCTGCATCGAAATCGAAACGACGTGACCGACGGCAAACCCTGCCGTGTGACCCGGCGCACGTTCGTCGGCGACGGTTTCCGGTGCGGCCGACTCGCTGCACCCACTATGGGCGATGGATGACGTACGGACTTCACCGGACCTTCACTCGGAGCTTGGTTTCTGGCCGATCCCAATCGATGTTCGCCGGGCGGTGCTGAGCGTCTTCATTCGCGCCGGCGGTGGGCCACTGACGATCGACGAGGTCGTCGCGCGCACTCGGGACGAAGCCGGCCTCGACCTGGGCAGCCTCGGCGGCGCGCGTCCGCGCCAACGCGTCAGCGACATCCTGCGTCACCAGGTCCGCTACGGCCGCGCCGAGGTGATCACGAGAGGCGTCTACCGAGTGCTGGTGCGCGAGTTCAGCGAGTCCACGAGGTGGAGGTGCCTGCATTGGCGCCAGGCGGCCCGCCGTCGCAACCAACCGCTCCGCTGGGGTGACCGAGTTGAGCCGGCGGCGTGACCTATGCGCTGCGTGCGGCGGTACCGTGGCCAACCGTGCACGTGAAGATCGGGTCGTTCACCCCTGTTGCGCCCGTGGTGCTGGCGCCGATGGCCGGTGTCACCAACGCGCCGTTCCGCACGATGTGCCGTTCGTTCGCCCCCGGCCTGGTTTACGTCAACGAGATGGTGATGGCCACTGCGGTGGTGCACGGCAATCCGAAGACCGAGCGGATGATGACGTTCGCGGACGACGAGCAGCCGCGCAGCCTGCAGGTCTACGGCAGCGACCCGGTGATGCTCGGCGAGGCGATCCGCAAGGTCTGCGCCAATGGTCGTGTCGACCACATCGACATCAACTTCGGCTGCCCTGCGGCGAAGGTCACCCGCAAGGGCGGCGGCGCGGCGGTGCCGGCGAAGCCCAACCTGCTGCGAGCCATCGTGCGCAGCGCCGTTGCGGCCGCGACGCCCTACGGCGTGCCGGTGACGATCAAGTTCCGCAAGGGGCTCTACGACAGCCTGCTGACGTTCATCACCACCGGACGCATCGCAGCCGAGGAAGGCGTTGCCGCGGTCGCGCTGCATGCCCGTACCGCCGAGCAGCACTACGCCGGCCAGGCCGACTGGAACGCGATCGGTGAGCTGAAGGAAGAGGTGCCCGAGATCCCCGTGCTCGGCAACGGCGACATCTGGGAAGCAGCCGACGCGGTGCGGATGATGCGCGAGACCGGCTGCGACGGCGTGGTGATCGGCCGTGGCTGCCTCGGCCGCCCGTGGCTGTTCCGCGATCTGGTGGAGGCACTCAACGGGCGCCCCGTGCCGCCGTCGCCGACGCTCGGCGAGGCATGCGCGGTGATGGCCGACCATGCTCGGCTGCTGGTGCCGCACATGACGGAGCCGATCGCGATGCGCGACTTCCGCAAGCACACGTCCTGGTACTTCACCGGCTACCCCGTAGGTGGCGAGATGCGTCGCCGATTCAGCAGCGTGTCCACCTTCGCCGAGCTGGAGGACCTGATCGCCCTCCTCGACCCGACGATGACGATCGTCGAGGGTGGCGAGCGCATCCGTCGCGGGCACACCAACGGCCCGATCCGGGTGGTGTTGCCCGAGGGCTACCTCACCCGCCTCGACGACCTCACCGTGCCCGACGATGCGGACGTGATGGCGCTCAGCGGCGGATGAGCACCGAACGCCACGACCTGCGCATCCTGCTGGCCTCGGCATCCCCACGTCGGCGAGAGCTGCTCGTTCAGCTCGGCTTGTCGTTCGATGTCGCAGCACCCGATGTCGACGAGACGCCGCTGCCCGGTGAGGCCCCGCACCCCTACGTCGGCCGGCTGGCGATCGTGAAGTCGTCCGCCGTCGCCGCGGCCACCGGGACGTTGGTGATCGCCGCCGACACGACGGTGGAGATCGACGGTGAGATCCTCGCCAAGCCGGTGGACGATGCGGACGCCCGCACGATGTTGCGCCGGCTCTCCGGCCGCACACATCAGGTGCACACAGGGGTCGCCCTGCGACTCGGCGACCGAACGGTCAGCGAGGTGGTGACCTCGTTCGTCACGTTCACCCGGATCACCGCGGCGCAGATCGACTGGTACGTCGGTACCGGTGAGCCGATGGACAAGGCCGGCGCGTACGCGGTGCAGGGTGCCGGCGGCGTGTTCGTGCAGCAGGTGGAAGGCAGTGTCAGCAACGTGATCGGCCTGCCGCTGCACACGGTGGTGCGCCTCTGCGAGCAACTCGGCGTCCAGCTGCTGCGCTGACGGTAGCCGTCCCCGCTCAGGCTGAGGGGTCGACCAGCGCGTACGTCGCATCGGCGGCAATCTCGACGGCAACGCCGGCGTACTCGTCGTCGAGGCGCTCCAGCGTGTGGTCGGTGATCGTGCCGTCGGACCGGGTCACGCGTAGCACGAGCCGGGACTCCTCGATCGGGATGATGGCCACCACGAACACCGTGGCAGCGGTAGCGCCGGAGAACGTACGGGTGGCCGGTACTCGCGGAGTGCTGAACGTGCAGCTCGAGGTGTCCCCGGCGGCTCCGGTGTACAGGCAGGTGACCGTTGGGTTGCCGGTGCTGACCGACACCCGCCACGGCACCCCGTCGAAACTGGTGCCGCTGCCGACATCCACCGGCGTCGAACCAACTCGGAAGGTCGACACGGTCGTGGATTCTCGGGCGATCTGCCATTCGGCCGACGAGGCGGTGCTCACCGACTCCGCGACACTGCCCAGCGCCGGCTCACCGAGGTCGCCCGCGACGGTGATCAGCCGGCCGCCCTCGAGCCAGATGATCAGCTGACCGGCCTCGCGTGACTCGATGAACAAGGCCGCCACGCCGTGCACGCTCGTCGCGTCACCGTTGCCGAACATGAACTCGACCAGTTGCATCGCATCCGGTGGCGCGGGTACCGAGGCGATCCGCGTGGAGCGGGCCTGCTCATCGACAAAGGTCACCATCGTCGGGCTCAGCGGCGAGGAGAGGCGGCTGCCGGTGAGTGCGTTGCGCAGAGCGAACGCGCTCCGGTAGGCCGACACGCTGCCCAACGGGACGAGGTCGTCGAGTCGGTACCCGTGGCGCACGGCAGCCGTGCCGGCCGGTGCCCCGACCGCGTGGGCAAAGTCGAGCGATTCCTCCGCGCTGAGCGCGTTGGTGAAGGTGCGCCAGGTGTATCCGTCGAGCGGCCCCCAGAGCAACTCGCTACGCATGCGGAATCGATCGAGCGCCGCCTGTTGGCCGTTCACCGTCAGCGCAGGCGGCGAGTCGTCGGAGTCGGCGACCCGCGCGGCGTCGCGCTGGCCGGTCGGTGTCGCCTCGAACAGCGCCGAACGGCGAAAGCCGTAGATGGCGCCAGGTTCGGCGAAGACGTAGCCGACGCTGGTGACGGGCGTGCTCGACCCGACGCTTGGCGGCTCGACGACCGCCCGCACGAGGCCGGGTGGCTCCGCGGGGAGCAGCTGGTTGCTCAGCTCGGCCGGTGATGGCTCGGGAGCCGGGAACATGCGCCACTCGGGTGGTATCCGCCATGGCTGCCAGACGAACAACCCAACGGCGACGGCGCCGAGCGCCGCGAACGCGGCAGGGGCCAGCCATCGCGGTCGCAGGCGTCGTTCTCGCAGAGGGTGCGGAGAGGTGACCGCTCCACCGAGCACCGAGCCGTCCGCGTCGATGATCTCGATCAGATCGACCGTCTCACCGGTGCCACGCGGCTGGCGCATCGCGTCAGTGTCGCACGGTTCTGCGTCGAGTGGGAGGTCGGCCACCGGTCGACGCGGCTGACGCCCGTCGCCGTTAGCACTCTCACCTCCCGGTTGCTAACGGCCCCTCGGAGTGCGTAGCCTTGGCACTCACGAGGGTGGAGTGCTAATCCGTCATGGGCGGCTCCCCACCCTTGCAATCATCCACGTTTCGTGTACTGCCAATGGAGGCCTGCACCATGTCACTCAAGCCGCTCGACGATCGCATCGTCGTACTGCCCAACGAGGCCGAGCTCACCACCGCATCCGGTCTGGTGATCCCCGACACCGCGAAGGAGAAGCCGCAGCAGGGTTCCGTCGTCGCTGTCGGCCCTGGCCGCTGGAGCGACACCAACGGCAGCCACAGCGCCCTCGACATCAAGGTCGGCGACACCGTGCTGTACAGCAAGTACGGCGGCACCGAAGTCACTGTCGACGGCGAGGATCTCTTGATCCTCACCAGCCGCGACGTCCTTGCGATCGTCGAGAAGTGAGCCACTGAACCACATGGCAAAGCAACTCAAGTTCCACGATGAGGCGCGCCGCGCCCTCGAGGCCGGCGTGAACAAGTTGGCCGACACGGTCAAGGTCACGCTCGGGCCGAAGGGTCGCAACGTCGTCCTCGACAAGAAGTTCGGCGCACCCACCATCACCAACGACGGCGTGTCCATCGCGAAGGAGATCGAACTCGACGATCCTTTCGAGAACATGGGCGCCCAGCTGGTGAAGGAAGTCGCCACCAAGACCAACGACATCGCCGGTGACGGCACCACCACGGCCACCGTGCTGGCCCAGGCAATGGTGCAGCACGGTATGCGCAACGTCGCCGCCGGTGCCAACCCGATGGGCCTCAAGAAGGGCATCGAGAAGGCAGTTGCGGCTGCTGTCGAGAGCATCAAGGCCCAGTCCACCGTCGTCGACGACAAGGACCAGATTGCGGCCGTTGCCACGATCTCGGCCGCCGATGCGTCGGTGGGCGAAGTCATCGCCAACGCAATCGACAAGGTCGGCAAGGACGGTGTGGTCACCGTCGAGGAGAGCAACACCTTCGGCACCGAACTCGAGTTCACCGAGGGCATGCAGTTCGACAAGGGTTACCTCTCGCCGTACTTCGTGTCGGATGTCGAGCGCCAGGAAGTCATCCTCGAAGACGCCTACGTCCTGTTCAACGCTGGCAAGATCTCGACCGTGCAGGCAATGCTGCCGGTCCTCGAGACGGTCATGAAGTCGGGCAAGCCGCTGCTGATCATCGCCGAGGACATCGATGGTGAGGCCCTGGCCACGCTGGTCGTCAACAAGATCCGCGGCACGTTCAACTCGGCCGCCGTCAAGGCACCGGGCTTCGGCGATCGTCGCAAGGCGATGCTGCAGGACATGGCCGTCCTCACCGGCGGCCAGGTCATCAGCGAGGAAGTCGGCCTCAAGCTCGAGACCGTCACCCTCGATCTGCTCGGCCGTGCCAAGCGCGTGATCATCACCAAGGACAACACCACCATCGTCGATGGCGCTGGTGAGCACGACGACGTCGTCGGCCGGATCAACCAGATCAAGGCCGAGATCGAGAACACCGACAGCGACTGGGACCGTGAGAAGCTGCAGGAGCGTCTGGCCAAGCTGGCCGGCGGTGTTGCGGTGATCAAGGTCGGCGCAGCCACCGAGGTGGAGCTGAAGGAGAAGAAGCACCGTATCGAAGATGCGGTGTCGGCTACTCGTGCAGCCATCGAAGAAGGCGTGGTCGCCGGTGGCGGCACCGCCCTCGTGCGTGCTCGCGTCGCGGTGAAGGCTGTTGTCGATTCGCTCGAAGGCGACGAGCGCACCGGTGCCAACACCGTGTACGAGTCGCTGACGGCGCCGTGCCGCCTGATCGCCGACAACGCCGGTCTCGAGGGTGCTGTCACGACGCAGGCCGTCGAAGCTGCTGAGGGCAACATCGGCCTCAATGCCGCAACCGGCGAGATGGTGGATCTGGTCAAGGCTGGCATCATCGACCCGGCCAAGGTGACGCGTGCGGCGCTGCAGAACGCAGCATCGATCGCAGCCCTCGTCCTCACCACCGAATGCCTCGTTGCCGACAAGCCCGAAAAGGGCGGCGGCGGCGGCATGGGTGGCGGCATGGGTGGCGGCATGCCCGGTATGGGAATGATGTGACCTGCGCCCACCTGTCGCAGGTGGGAATGCACTGAAGGGCCGTGGGGTTACACCCAGCGTCCCCCCGAACGACCCCGGTGGCCTCACGGCCCCGGGGTCGTTGCATTACGTGGTGAACGATTGCGGTCTCGAGTGATGAATTCAACGTTGCCCACGTAGCCAACGTTGAATTCACTGTTCGGTGCCGAACGTTTGCCGGTTCGATATGCTCCGCCAGGATGAGCCTCGTCGGTCGACTTCTTGGGGAACGTGCGAATGGCTGAGGCCGGCAAGCGTCCGTTCTGGATGCATCAACTCGCGGAGTACATCATCGGTGGCGCGCTCGTCGCCAGCGGGTTGCAGAGCCCGACGCCGGTGATGCCGGCGCTCGTGGGCGGGCTGATCATGTTCAATGCGGCGATCACCCGTGGCGGCCTCGCCGCGTTCCAGGTGATCCACCGCAGGCTGCACCGGCTCACGGACATCGCACTGATGGCGGTCATCGCGGTGGTCGTCGTGCAGCCCTGGATCAGTGTCGACAACGGCACTCGCGGCATCATTGCCGTGTTCGGGGTGATGTTCTTCGTGGTCTGGATCGGCAGCAGCTTCACCGAGAAGGTGAAGCAGCCGAAGCTGCCGGTTACGCCCAAAGGCGGCGATCGCAGCACCGACCTCGGCCGCTCCGCTGGCCGGTTAGTGGCAGGTGGCGTCAACGCCGCGCGGGCCGCAAAGGCGAAGCGCTCGGGCGGGTGACCGTCCTCGCCCGTGCACGGGCGGGATACGTCGGTAGCCTGCAGCCATGTCGTTCGAAGCTCCCGCACCCGATCTCGGCAAGCTCATCACTGCGTGGGAGGAGTGGGAAGCCGGCGAACAGACGCCCGGCAAGGTGCTGGCCTCGATGAAGACGGCCGGCCTTCCTCAGATCCTGGCGCAGCTGGCAGCATCCGGCTGGACCCCGACTGCGTGACGCTGCGATGCCGGGTGAAGGGCGTCGCCCCGGCGGCAACCAGCAGATCCCTCGGCCTGACGGCTGGCGAGAGGGTGCACCCGCACCGTGGCCGGTGCCCGCGCCGCCGCTGAGCGCCGAACAGGTGGCAGCCGCGGTGGCCGCCCACGAGATCCCCACCGATCTCGAGCCCGAGTTCGAGGCTGCCCGCCCGTCGGCCGTCCTGGCCGTCCTGGCCGACGGCCCGTACGGCGCCGAAGTCCTGCTCACCCGGCGCTCGTGGGACCTCGGCAGCCACCGTGGCGAGGTCAGCTTCCCCGGCGGGCGTCTCGACCCGGGCGAGTCGTTCGTCGATGCAGCGCTGCGCGAAGCCCACGAGGAAGTCGGCCTGCACCCCGATCAGGTGACGGTGATCGGTGGTCTGCACCCGATCGGCACCTGGGTGAGCCGCAGCTGGATCGTGCCCGTGGTCGCGACTGTCGCGGAGCCACTGCCGCTGGTCGGTCGCACCGGTGAGGTCGATCGCGTGCTGTGGGTGCCACTGAGCGACCTCACCCAGCCAGGCACGTTCCGTGAAGAGTGGTGGCACACCGCCGTGGGCGAGCGCCCGATCTTCTTCTTCGAGCTCGACGACGAGACCGTCTGGGGTGCCACCGCGCGGATGTTGCACCAGTTGCTGCGGGTGGCTCATGGCGTGGTGACCGACCACGAACCACCCGCGATCTAGCAACGGGACCGTCCAGGTAACCGCTACGGCCCACCGAAGGTGCGCACGGCGACGTAGAACGTCTCGGCCCAGCCGAAGCACGACGGTTGCAGCAGGAACGAACGTGTCCGGCAGTGCGCCTTCATATCGGCCAGGAACTGCTGATCGACGCGGCGTCGGTTCGTGCCGCTCCAATACGTGCGCCCGCTGCCGTAGCGACGCTCCAGCAGTCTCAGGTTGCGGTAGCCGAAGTCGTGCCGGTTGCAGGCCGAGCGGAAGTCGAACGACACGCCGCTATTGCCGACCAGCGGTGCCGAGCAGCCGTCGTGGCTCCAGTCGAACCATGGATCGCGCGTGCTGATGGTTGTGAACGTGCGCAACGACACCTCGTACAGCTGGCGCTGCACGAAGGCCCAGTCGGCCGCTGCGGTGTGATGCACTGCTGGATGAGCGGCATGACGGGAAGGACCGGCGAGAGCCGGCGATACGACGGTCAGGGAACTCGTGACCGCGACGAGCACTGCGAGACGAAATCGCATGGGTGCTCCTTGTGTGTCGCGCCCGGTGGGCGCCCTGCCGATTCAACCGGCGCACCCGACGACCGACAACCCACTCCGGTCGCGTCGGGCCGCGACGCCGCTCATCCGCCAGCTTTGGCGTTCAGATGCGGTACTACCGCACTTCAGCGCCAAAGCTGTCTGGCCGGAGGCGGCGAGGGCCTGTCAGTCGGCGAGCTCTTGCAGGAGTGCCCAGCCGGCGGCGACGTGTGCGACCTCCGTGGTGCGCGCGCCGATCGAGACGCGGCAGGCGACGGTGCCGTCGAGCACGGTGCGCGTGAACAATGCCTTGCCGCTGTCGTTCGCGGCGCTGATCATCGCATCGGTGGCCTGATTGCCGGCGACGAGGCGCACGCACAGCAGGTTCAGCGGATGAGGTGCGACGATCTCGAATCGGGGGTCGTCCGCAACCCACATCGCGAGCTCTTGCGTGGCAGCGACATGGCGGCCGATCATAGCGATCGCCTCGGCGGCCCCTCCGGCGCGAATCGTGAACCACAGTTTGAGCGCCCGGAAGCGACGACCGAGGGGGATCTGCCAGTCGCGATAGTCGATCACTGCGCCCGCTTCGGCGGCCGCCGAGCGCAGATACTCCGGCAGGATGCTCAGCGCACCGAGGAGTGCCGCGCGATCGGACGTGTAGAACAGGTCGCAGTCGAAGTTGACGCCCATCCACTTGTGCGGATTGGTGCAGTAGCTGTCGGCGTGCTCCATCCCGTCGTTCACCCACCGGTGCTCGGGTGCGAGCGCTGCGATCCCGCTCATCGCTGCATCGACGTGCACCCACACGTCATTGGCATGGGCGATCGGGCCGATCGACGCCACTGGGTCGAACGCCATCGAGCTGGTGGTGCCGCGGGTGCAGCACACCCAGAACGGCGTGAGGCCGGCGGCCCGGTCGGCTGCGACAAGGCGCTCGAACTCGTCGGCGCGCATCGCGAATGCAGCGTCATGGGGCACGATGCGGATCTGGGCGGTACCGATGCCGGCGATCCGGAGGCCCTTCTCGATGGAGCTGTGCGCCTGCGATGTGGCGTAGGCAACGAGCTTCGACGTGTCGCCTTCGGTGTTGATCGAGCCGCCCGTTGCGCGCCATCGCGCGGCCAGGATGGAGGCGAGGGTGGCCTCGCTCGCCGAACCGTGGATGACGCCGCCGCCCGTCGCGCTGGTGCTGCGGAAACTCTCGGGCAGGCCGAGCAGCTCCTGCATCCAGTCCATCATCAGCGTCTCCACCTCGGTGCAGGCCGGGCTGGTGACCCAGCTCATGCCCTGAACACCCAGGCCCGCCGCCGCCAGCTCACCGAGAATGGCCGGGTAGCTGCAGTTACCGGGGAAGTAGGCGAAGAACGACGGGTGCTGCCAGTGCGTGATCCCCGGCATGACCACGCGATCGAGGTCGGCCAGCACGTCGCCGAAGGGTTCGGCCTCGGAGGGCGGGTGTTCCGGCAGCGCCGCGCGGATGTCGCCCGGCTGCACGAGGCTGGCCACCGGGTACTTCCCGACGCCCTCCAGGTACTCGGCGATCCAGTCGATGAGTGCGTGGCCGTGCTGGCGAAAGTCGTCGGGTGTCACCGCGCCACGCTAGAGCGCGCAGAGGCACCGTTCACTCCTGGCCGGGGAGGCTTTCGCGCGCAGCGCTGGTGCGGCGCATCTTCTCCTCGAGATCGAGGCCGACGACGTAGGCGTTGGCTGCCGCGTGGGAACCTTCGTGGCCGGTGATCGCCAGCAGGAACGGGTCGCGGTGGATGGCGAGCAGTTCGCCGTTGGTGGCGGCTGTCACGGTTGCGGTTCGTGTGGTGTTCGCGAGCAGTGCCACCTCGCCGAAGAAGTCGCCGCGGGGTGCGGTGCGCAGGAAGATCCCGTTCATGTCGATGTCGAA
Source organism: Ilumatobacteraceae bacterium (assembly GCA_043721915.1). Lineage (GTDB taxonomy): Bacteria > Actinomycetota > Acidimicrobiia > Acidimicrobiales > Ilumatobacteraceae > UBA668. The sequence goes on from JAYSPV010000092.1 coordinate 10,112, forward strand.
GTTGCCGTCGGCGACGGCGTAGAACGTGTCGCCCGAATCGCCCTGGCGAATGACCACGTCGCCCTTGGTGATCTCCTCGCGCTCCGCCGAGCGGGCGACCATCTCCAGAGTTGCCGTCGGCAGCGGAGCGAACAGCGGCAGCCTCGACAGCAACGCCATCTCGACCACCGGCACGTCGGCATTCGAATCGGCGTCGCGCAAGGCGCGCGTGGTGGCGAGCACCACCACGAAGAGCACCACGCCGACGCCGATCATCGCACCGCGGACGCCGGAGAGCGTTAGCAGCCCGTGCGCGATGCCCACGCCGGTGAGCTGGGCGAGGCCGCCGACCAGGCCGAGACAGGCGAACAGCGGCCCGAGGCTCCGCGGGTCGGTGGACCGCTGCAGCAGCATGCGGCTGAGGTTCTCCATCGACGACAGGCACATGCCAAGGACAGGTAGCACGATGAAGGCGATCGGCACGCGCATGAACGATCCGAACACGATGAGGAGAGTCGCCGCCGTGACCAAGCCGACGGTGAGCGCGATACGCAACCGGGCGCGTCGCACCACGATGGTGATGACCATCACGCTGACGGCGGCACCGGCACCGACGAGAGCTGACAGCAGGCCAGGCCCACCGTTGCCGAGTTCGAGCGCCTGCAGTGCGACGACGACGAGGAGGACATCGAATGCCCCGATGACGAGGTTGCGCGCGGCTGACACGCCGAGCACGCCGATCGCCCACTTCCGCGTGCGCAGCTCAGCGGCCGCTGCCCGCATCACCCGTCGTGGTGGCGTCGCCTCTCCAGCGTGGCGCTCCAGCACCAGCGGCGATGGCCGCCATACCGTCGCGAAGAACGCAATCGCACTTCCTGTCGAACACGCGATGAACACTGCGGTGGAACCGCCGAGCCCGGCGAACCCGGCTGCGGCCAACGGCCCGAGGAGGCCGCTCATGCTGTCGCAATACGAGACGCGCAGGTTGCCGCTGACCAGATCCTCCGTGGAGCGGGAGATGGCTGGGAGCATGACGGCACCGGTTGGACGAAGGGTGTTGATCGCGCCGATGCCCACCACGGCGAGCGCAGCGACAGCCGGCGCGGGCAGGTCGACAGCGGCGAAGACCGCTGCGCCAGCGAACGCCACGGCTTGAATGGCGAACCCGGCGAGCCGCACCCGCTGCGCAGGGTGGCGCACAGTCAGATGAGCAGCGAGCGGGGCGGCGACCAGCGTCGGCGCATGCACGGCCATCGCGACGAAGCCGACGGCAGCCGAGCCTCCCCAGCGGTACGCGTGCAGCAGCACGCCGATGGTTACAGCCCACTCGCCGATGACCGTCAGTAGATGGGCCAGCACGAAGCGGTGCAAGCGTGCGTTCTTCATGCCACCAACTTCACGCGAGGTCTCCTACGGCTGCATCCGCCCTGCGCGGTTGGCAGCGCGAGCCTAGTGGTGTCCGCCGTGCGCGGCGGGGCTCAGGCTCAACCGGCCGCGATGCCCGGCGAGTCGGCCAGCAGCTGATGGTCCGTGCATGCCGCGCACTGCATCGCGGGCGCGATCAGTGGCGCCACGCTGGAGGTGCTGCGTTGCGCCGCGGCTACCGTCCGATCATGACTGCGCCGCACATCGACCCCTCCCGCTTCGCCGTGCACACTGCCGCCCCGCGAGGGTTCGCGCAGGCCTACGTGCGCGAAGGTGTCGGCGGTGTGCCGCTGGTGTGCGTGCACGGCTGGCCGGAATCGAAGCGGGTGTTCTGGAAGGTCATCGAGCCGCTCGCTGTAGCCGGTTTCGAAGTGATCGTGCCCGACCTGCGTGGTTTCGGGGACAGTGAGCTCGGTCCCGACGGGTTCCATGACGTCGCCGCTCACGCCCGGGATCTGTACGCCCTCGTGCACGATGTGCTCGGGCATGATCGGGTCGTGCTGGTCGGCGGCGACCTCGGCGGTCCGGTCATCCAGCAACTGGCGCTGTGGTACCCGGAGTGGGTCGACAGGATGGTGCTGTTCAACTCGCCGTTGCCGTACCTGAAGGACGAGATGGCCGGCATCGTCGGCACCCGTCCGCCAATGGAGGCTGCGGACTACTTCCTCCGTCAGGGCACCGACCCTGACGGGCTGGCCGCTGAGCTCGTGACCGCCGATCAGCGCCACCGCTACATCGCGACGTTCTACACCTCGCGCTTCTGGGCACACCCCGGCGCGTTCAGCGGCGCTGGTGAGGTGGCGTTCCACACCGAACCGTTCGGCGACGCTTCGCAGCTACGCGCCAGCTTCGGCGGCTACGAAAGCACCTTCAACCCAGCGGCGCGGAGCGAGCCGGCTGCGCTGGCGAAGAACCCGCACACCCGCACGATGATCTTGTTCGGCCCCAGTGATCATGTGCTGTACCCCGCGTTCGACCTGATGGCGGCGGTGGTGTTCCCCAACCACGTTGGGCCCTACCTGCTACGCGACTGTGGCCACTTCGTGCCCTGGGAGGCGCCGCACGCGCTGGTCAGTGGCACGGTCGCGTTCTGCGGTGACCTGTTGGCCGGCCGCCCCTGAGGGACCCTGCCTCAGGTGCCGTCGTCGGTGAGCGCGACCCACGTGTTGGGCCCGACGATGCCGTCGACCGGCAGCCCTACCAAAGCCTGAAAGTCGCGCACGGCAGCTTCCGTGCCGGGCCCGAAGCGACCGTCGACCGAGAGCGAGATGCTCAGCTTGTAGTTGAGCTGCGACTGCACGTTCTCGACGCCCTTGCCGCAGTCACCTCGACGCACGTTGACGCCTGAGACGTCAGCCAGGCCGTAGATGTTGCCGACGTTACGGCAGGGGGCCGTTGTCGGCGCTGCGGTCGCAGCGGGAGGCGCAACAGTTGCAGCGGGCGTGGTGGGCGCTGCCGTGTCGGCGACTGTGGTCGGTGCCGCGACGGTCGTGGTGGTTGCACCGGCGACAGTGGTGGTGGTGTCTGCCGCAACAGTGGTGGTGGTCTCGCCCGCGCCGACACCGGAACTGGCGTCGCTGCTGCAGCCCGCGAACACGAACAGCACTGACATGGTGTACAGGGTGACCGATCGCCTCATGGCAACATTCAACCATGCTGGAGAGCACGGGGACAGGAGTACCCGTCACTCAAGCGGTGTGTCGTCGGTACTCACCGTGGGTGCCGCCGTGCCCGGGACGGCAGCCGTCGCCGACCGCACCGATTCGACGCCGTCCTCGGTGCCGGCGTTCACCACTGCGTCGCGTGCTTTGATGCTGCGGGCGATGCGCCAGCCGATGAACGACATGCCGCTGATCAGCACCGCAAAGGTGAGGGACATCCGCCAACCACCTTTGCTCTTGCTGCCGCAGTTCGGCCGCTCGACCGCGCCGATGCAGGCACTGACGTTCTTGTCCGGCAGGAAGTCGTTGTCACCCACGGTGGAGTCGGCGGGGGCGGTGGACACGGAGGTTGCCTGCGAGTTGGACGACTCGGCTGACTCGTAAGGGTTCTGGCCGCCACAGGCGCTGAGTGCTGCAGCCACAGCGAAGGCGGAGAGTGCGAGCAGGGTGATCGGGCGGTGCGGCCGTGACATGCCCCCATCGTCGCAGCGGCAGGCGGTGTTCGCACCGCGGGCGAGTGTGATTGTCGGCTCGGCCGTGTCGTGCCGACACGAATGTGGGCGCTTCGACCGGCCAGCACCTACCATCGCAGGGATGGTGCAGCGCTCACACACGGTTCTGGTGGTCGATTTCGGAGCGCAGTATGCGCAGCTCATCGCCCGACGAGTCCGCGAGCTCAACGTGTACTCGGAGATCGTGCCGCACCGCATCACCGCGGCGGAGGTAGCTGCGAAGGAACCGTCGGCGATCATCCTCTCCGGCGGGCCCAAGAGCGTGCACGTCGACGGTGCACCGTCGCTCGACCCCGCCATCTACGAACTGGGCATCCCCATCCTGGGCATCTGCTACGGCGTGCAACTGATCGCTCAGCAACTCGGCGGCACGGTCGGCCGTGGCATGCGCGGCGAGTACGGCCGGGCGAAGGTCACGGTCACCGGTGGCGAGTTGCTGGCAGGTACACCGGCCGAGCAGGACGTGTGGATGAGCCACTTCGATGCGGTCACCGTCGTGCCCGAGGGTTTCGTGGCGACGGCGTCATCGCCCGATGCGCCGGTGGCGGCGATGGAGAGCGAGAGCCGCAAGATCTGGGGGGTCCAGTGGCACCCCGAAGTCGTGCACACACCGCACGGCATGGCCGTGCTGCAGCGCTTCCTGCACGATCTGGCCGGCTGCGAGCCGAACTGGACGATGGGCTCGATCATCGACGAGCAGGTCGCTGCCGTACGTGCCCAGGTAGGAAGTGGCAAGGTGATCTGCGCGCTCAGCGGCGGCGTCGATTCCGCTGTCGCCGCGGCGTTGGTGCACAGGGCGATCGGTCATCAATTAGTGTGCATCTACGTCGATACCGGCCTGATGCGGCTCAACGAGAGCGATCAGGTGGTCGAGACGTTCAAGCGCAACATGGGCATCGAGCTGATCCATGTGACCGCAGGGCCCCGCTATTTCGAGAAGCTTGCCGGCGTCACCGAGCCTGAGGCCAAGCGCAAGATCATCGGTGAGCTGTTCGTGCGGATCTTCGAGGAGCACACCGGCGGCCTGCAAGATGCCGAGTACCTGGTGCAGGGCACGCTCTACCCCGACGTCATCGAGAGCGGCGGCAGTGACGGCACGGCCTCGGTGATCAAGAGCCACCACAACGTGGGTGGTCTGCCCGAGGACATGACGCTGAAGTTGGTGGAACCGCTGCGCGACCTGTTCAAGGACGAGGTACGCAAGCTGGGCAAGGAACTGGGCCTGCCCGACGAGATCGTGCTGCGCCAACCATTCCCCGGCCCCGGGCTGGGCGTGCGCATCCTCGGTGAGGTCACCCCCGAGCGCGTCACCACCCTGCAACATGCCGACGCCATCGTGCGTGAGGAGATTCACAAGGCCGGCCTCGAGCGCGAACTGTGGCAGAGCTTCGCCGTGCTCGCCGCCGAGGTGCACAGCGTGGGCGTGATGGGTGACGAGCGCACCTACGCCAATCCGATCATCATCCGTGCCGTCACCAGCGACGATGCGATGACCGCCGATTGGGCTCGACTGCCGTACGACTTGTTGGAGGTCATGTCGAGTCGCATCATCAACGAGGTCCGGGGTGTGAACCGGGTGGTGTACGACGTCACATCGAAGCCGCCGGGCACCATCGAGTGGGAGTAGGGGCCGGGAGTTCTCTGGGGTGGTTCGCAATCTGTTCGTAACATTGCTAGCCTGTCGTCCGTCATGACGTTGCGCCATTTGTCTCTTCGCCGTTTGCAAGGCAGTTCGCGCTGCGGGTCGCTGCGTCGCTCGATCGGCGGGGTGTTGCTTGCGCTCGGGCTGCTCGGCGGGCCCCTCGTCGTCCATGCCGAAGGCGTCGACGATGCGCAACGCAGTGTCGATCAAGTGCTCGATGAGCTCGACAACCTTCGCAATCAGCTCGGTCAGATCGATGAGGACTACGGTGGGGCGCTCGATCGCCAGGATTCGCTGGTCGTTGAGATCGCGGCGTCGCAGGCGCGCGTCGCGGAGCTCACGTCCCAGCTCGGTGGCATCCAGTCCGCGATGCAGCAGGTGGCGCTCGCTCGCTTCACATCCGGTGATTCGCTGAGCCTGAGCCCGATTTTCTCTGATGCCAGCACCTACAGCGCCGCCGGCCAGCGCACTGCGCTGGGCCTGGTTGCGATCGACACCGGGGCCGGCGATGTCGACGAGTTGCAGTCGCTGGTCGACGATCTCGCCGATGAGCAGGCCATCCTCGATCGTAAGCAGCAGGAAGCTGCTTCGCTGATCGCAACGCTGGACCAGAAGCGCAAGGATTTCGAGGCACTCGAGCAGACGTATCTCGCAAAGGAAGCGTCGGCCAAGGCCGCGTTGGGTGAAGCCAAGCTCGCCGCCGAGGAGGAACGTCGCGCTGCGGCCGTCGCCGTGCAGGCCCAACGCGTACGTGATCAGAACAACAGCACCCCGGTCTCCACCGTGGCTCCTCCCCGGGGCGGCGGCGGCAACACGGGCGGCGGCAACACGGGCGGTGGCAACACGGGCGGTGGCAGCACGGGCGGTGGCAGTACCGGAGGTGGCAGTACCGGAGGTGGCGAGAGTCCGCCTCCCGTGTCAGGCAAGGCCGGCATCGCCGTTGCGGCCGCGTACAGCCAATTGGGTGTGCCCTATCGATTTGCCGCCGAGATACCGGGTGTTGCGTTCGATTGCAGCGGTCTCACGAAGTGGGCGTGGGGTCGCGCTGGTGTTTCGCTACCCCACCAGAGCGGCCAGCAGTTCGGCAGCTCCCCGCACGTCCCGAGGGACCAAGTGCAGCCGGGCGACCTGATCTTCTACTACGCGCCGATCGGTCACGTCGGCATTTACGTGGGCAACGGGATGCTGATCCATGCCCCACAGACCGGTGATGTGGTCAAGGTGTCGCAGGTGAACTGGAGCAAGGTCGTCGGCGTCAGTCGCCCCGGCTGAACGGCCCTCGGCTGAACGGCCCTGGCTGAACGGCCCTGGCTGAACGGCAGCGCAACCGGAGCACTACGGTTGCCGCTCGTGCAGGGCATCGACATCGAGCGGGTCAGTCAGTGGCTGGCGGTCAACATCACGGGTGCTGTGGCCCCATTTCGCTTCGACCTGATTGCGGGTGGCCGCTCCAATCTCACCTTCGAGGTGACGGGAGCTGACGGCACTCGCTTCGTGCTGCGCCGCCCGCCGTTGGGTCACGTCCTTGCCACCGCTCACGACATGGCCCGCGAGTTCCGGATCATCGCGGCGGTCGGGCACACCAGCGTGCCGGTGCCGCCGGCGTTGGGGCTGTGCACCGATGAGGCCGTCAACGGCGCCCCGTTCTACGTGATGGGCTTCGTCGACGGAGTCGTGCTGGACAGCCCCGAGAAGGCGGAGATGCTCACGGGCTCGCGGCGCATCGTTGCCGGGCATCACCTGATCGACGTGCTCGCCGATCTTCACGCGGTGGACGTCGACGAGGTCGGACTGGGTGATCTCGCCAAGCGCGAGGGCTACGTCGCTCGCCAGGTGAAGCGGTGGAGCACTCAGTGGGCACAGTCGAAGACGCGTGAACTGCCGGCGATCGACGAGGTGGCTCGGCTGCTGGGTGAGCGGTTGCCGGTGCAGCACGGCGTCGCGATTGCGCACGGCGACTACCGCTTCGGCAACTGCCTCACCGACGTGCACGCCGGCCGCATCGCCGCGGTGCTCGACTGGGAGCTGTGCACCCTCGGCGACCCGCTTGCCGACGTCGGTTACCTCGGCGTCTACTGGTTCGACGGTGATGTTGCCAACAGCCGTGCCAACGACCCGACCCCGGCCGGCGGCTTCCCGACGTACACCGACCTGCTGCAGCGCTACTCGTCGCGCACCGGGCGCGATGTCACCGGCATCGGCTACTACGTGGCGTTCAGCTGCTGGCGCCTGGCCGTCATCAGCGAGGGTGTGTACGCCCGCTACCTGCACGGTGCGATGGGCACACAGGAGGGCGTCGATCTGACGTCGTTCAAGGTTGGTACCGAAGCGCTCGCCGTGCGGGCGCTGGACGCGATGAGGAGATTGCCATGAGCACCACTGACACGGGCGAGGTGCTGGCCGGTTGGTCGCGGTCGTCGTTCACCGCTGCCGGGTTCACCCGCGACGTGTACCGCCGCGGCACTGGCCCGGGCATCGTGGTGGTGCACGAGATCCCCGGTATCACGCCGAAGGTGGCTGCGTTCGCCAACGAGGTGGTGGAAGCTGGGTTCACGGTGGTGATGCCGTCATTGGTGGGCGAGCCCGGCAAGGCGATGTCCAACGGCTACATGCTGCAGTCGATGGTGAAGGTGTGTGTCGCCCGCGAGTTCAGCACCATGGCCTTGGGGCAGACGTCCCCGATCATCGGGTTCCTGCGGGCGTTGGCCCGCAACCTCCACAGCGATGTCGGCGGCCCTGGCGTCGGCGCGCTCGGGATGTGCTTCAGCGGCGGCTTCGCGTTGGGGATGATGGTCGACGACATCATGATCGCCCCTGTGCTCAGCCAGCCGTCGATGCCGTTCGTGCTGGGCATCGGCAAGAACAAGGTGGCGCGTGCTGCCGACCTGAACCTGTCGGACGACGATGCGCTCACGGTTGCCCGACGCGCCGCCGAGGGCTGTCAGGTGCTGGGTCTGCGCTACACCGGCGACGCGCTGGTCGGCACCCGCTTCGACACGTTGCGCGAGCTTCTGGGTGATGCGTTCATCGCCGTAGAGCTGCCGAGCAACACCAAGCGTGACCACTCGGTGCTCACCGAGCAACGCGATGCGCCCAGCGTGGCGCGGGTCCTCGCGTTCTTCAAGGACAAGCTCCAGCCCTGACGGGTGGGGTCAATCGCCGGTGCCGAGTGCGTCGTTGGCGAGTTGCTTGGTGGTGCCGTAGTCGGCCTTGCCGTTTGGTGCCCGCGGCACGTGCCCGACGAACACGACACGCTTGGGCGCCTTGAACGCCGCCAGGTCACGCTTCACGCCGGCGATCACCTCCGCCTCGGTGACGGTGGCGCCGTCGACGAGCGAGGCAACAGCGGTGACGACCTGGCCGAACTTCTCGTCGTCGAGCCCGACGACCAGGCAGTCGAGCACGCCATCGACGCGCTTCACGGATTCCTCGACCTCCTCGGGGAAGATCTTCTCGCCGCCGGAGTTGATCACCTGGCTGCCGCGACCGAGCAGGATCAGGGTGCCGTCGGCAGCCAGCATCGCCATGTCGCCGGGGAACGAGTAACGCTCACCGTCGATCGTGCGGAACGTGCGAGCCGACTTCGCTTCGTCCTTGAAGTAGCCCAGCGGCACCATGCCGCCGGCGGCGACCATCCCGACTTCGTCACTGCCGGGCGTGACCTCGACGCCGTCCTCCTTGAACACCTTGGTGGTGGGGGTGCGGGTGAACTTGGCGGTGGACGGAGGGATCCCCTTCATCGAGATGCTGGTTCCCATCGAGCCCTCCGACGAGCCGATCGCGTCGACCAGCACCACCTGCTCGATGCGATCCAGCAGTTGCTCCTTCACCTCTGCGGTCCACATCACACCGGAGGAGATGATCATCCTGAGCCCGGACAGGTCGTAGGGGCGACCGGCGGCGACTGCGCCGTCGAGCGCGCGGATGATCGGCTTGGCGAACGCGTCACCGACGATCGTCATGTTGGTGACACCCTCGTTCTGCACCGTGCGCAGCACCTCGTCGGCGTCGAGTGAGCGGCTCTGCAGGGTGACCACGGTGGCGCCGCTGAGCTGGGGGATCATGGCTCCGAGCCAGACGCCCGTACCGTGCATGAGCGGTGCGCACGGCAGCGAAGTGAGCATCGCGCCGCTCTCGGCCATGCCGAGCACGAGGGCGGCGATGTCCTTCGCCTCGGTGGGCGGGGCGAGCCCGAGCATCGGGAAACCGAGCTGGGCGAACGAGCGTGTCATCGAGCCCATGTCGTACATGACACCTTTGGGCATCCCGGTGGTGCCGCCGGTGTAGAGCATGTAGATGTCGTCCTCACTGCGCTCGATGCGTTGCATCGGCGGGTTGCTGGCGATCACCTCCTCGTAGCGGCGGGCCACCGGCACCTGGCCGGCAGCGCCGTCGTCGACCTCGATCAGCAGCTTCAGCTTCGGCAGGCGCTCTCGCACGCGCTCGACGCGATCGCCGAGCGACGAATGGAACACGATCGCCTCGGCGTCGGAGTTGTCGAGCAGGTAGAGCAGCTCTTCGTCCATGTAGCGGTAGTTGACGTTGATCGGCACTCCGCGCATCTTGAAGGCGCCGTAGTGGGCTTCCAGGTACTCGTTGCCGTTGTACATGAACAGCGCGATCTTCGAGTCAGGGCCCAACCCGGCAGCGGTGAACGCTGCGGCGATGCGTGCCGAGCGTTCGTCGTACTCCGCCCAGGTGAAGCGCCGGTCGCCGTGTACGACGGCCGTTCGCTGCGGCATCGCGTCGGCGAGTGATTCCCAGATGGTGGCGAAATGGAACTCCATGCGTCGATCGTAGTGCCATTGGTCACAACGGCTCCTGTCGGCCCGGGCGCCGGTGGCGCGTTCCGCCCCGCGCAGCTCAGCCGACGGACTTGCCGTACATCTCCAGCAGCGGGTCGCTGATCAGCTCCAGACGCTCACCGTCGGGGCCGCGGAAGCACAGCGATGAGCCGTCGATGTGGGCGTACTCGACCCCTGCCGCCTCCAGACGCTTGCGGGCGGCCTCCCACTGCACGCGATCCATCGAGATCGCCAGATGGTGGTGGCCACCGAGCACCTCGGCGTACTCGCCGATCTCGAGGCCGGGCAGGTCGAAGTAGGCCAGCGTGTTGCCGTGCCCGAGATCGAAGAAGAAGTGGGTGCTGCCCTCGTAGTCGCGGTTCTCGAACATCTCCAGCAACGGGAAGCCGAGCACGCCGTCGATGAACCGGATCGTGCGCTCGACGTCGCTGCTGATGTGTGCGGTGTGGTGCACCCCGCGAGCGGTGGAGGCCGGGCGCGTCGCTCGCGGCTTGAGGAACTGCGCCTCGAGTTCCGCGCGTTTCGCCGTGAGTGCGTCGCGTGTGTCGTTGTCTACTCCGTGGCCCATACCGACAGTTCACCACCTTCCGGGCCGGCAGTGAACATCAGGGCGCCGGCAGCGCTCAGCCGGACGGCGTCGCCAGTTGCCAGGTCGCCCACGCCGGCGAGCGATCCGCTGCCGACCGCGACGAACATGTGCACGTGGACCGCCGTGGGAAGGTGGACCGTTTCGCCCGGTTGCAGCCGCCCGCCCCAGAGGACCGCGCCGCGTTGGTGGATGGTGATCGCGCCGTCGTGGCCCTGCCCGCTGGCCAGCGGCACCAGGCCGCCTCGGGCGAGTGCGTCGTTGAGATCGAGTTGCTCGTAGCCGGGTTCGATGCCGTTCGTATCGGGTGGCACCCACATCTGGAGGAAGTGCACCGGCTCATCGGCGCTGGCGTTGAACTCGCTGTGGCGGATGCCGCGGCCGGCGCTCATCCGCTGGGCGAGGCCGGGATAGAGGATGCCGTGGTTGCCCTCGCTGTCGCGGTGCTCCAGCGCGCCGGTGAGCACCCACGTGACGATCTCCATGTCACGGTGACCATGGGTGCCGAAGCCCTGGCCCGGGGCGACGATGTCGTCGTTGCTGACCAACAGCAGACCGTGGCCCTGGTGCGCAGGCGAGTAATGGGGGCCGAAGTTGAACGAGTGGCGCGAATGCAGCCAGTCGATCTCGGTGAGGAAGCGGTCGTCTGCCCGCTGAACGGTGATCGAAGTCATGACCGTTGCAACATGGTTGTGCGCGCAACTATTCCGGAATCCGCGATCGATCAGGTGGCTGCCACGGCGGCGTCACCGGCACGTGGCCGGGCGACCTCAGCAACTTGGCCCCACACGGCGTCGCCATCGAAGCCGAGCGCCCAGAAGGCGACGCCGCCGATCCGCTCCTGGCGGGCGATGTCCACCCGGGCTCGCGCTCCTGCGGCGTTCACGTAGTGCACCTCGCGGCGTTGGGTGCACGTGGTGACGCCGTCGGTCACTTCCAGTTGGTACTCGAACGTGGATTCGCCCGTGCCTTCGTCGTACACCGCAACCGCACCGCGCTTGGCGGCCAGTTCGTCGACGGTTCGTTGCGTCACCGGCGTGGTTCCTTCGGCGTTCGCCGGGCAGGTGCCGATCGTGGCGACAACCCAGTTGCGCCCGTAGAGCGGCACGCCGAGCACCAGTTTGCTGTCGTCCGCGACTGCCTTCTTGGCGGCGCGCACCGCCGAACGAACCCAACCGAGCGGGGCGATCGGCCCGGGCTCGCCGACGGAGTAGTCGTAGCCCATGATGCGGATGCGATCGACCACCTGGCCGATCGCTGCGTAGTCGTAGACCCAGAAGCCGCTGGCGGAAGTGCGCTCGGTGTCGTAGATCGGAGGAATGCTGACAGTGAGCAGCTGTCCGTCGGCGTGCAGGGCCGTCGCGAGTTCGGTGATGAATGCCACCCAGTTCGGGCGGGTGGCCTCCCAGGTCGAGCGTCCATCGACGAAGGCGAACCCCTCGTAGTCGATGTCGATGCCGTCGTAGCCGTTCTGTCGAACCAGCGTGACGATGGCCGCGACGTGTGCGGTTCGCGAGCCTGGGTCGGCCAGCATCGCTGCCATCGCGCCTTTGGGCATGCCGTCGACGATCGAGGGCAGCAACGTGGCGCCCTGAGCGCGGATCGAGTTGATCAGGGCGGGGCCTTGCTCTGCCGTGGTGGTTCCGTCGAGGGAGATCTCGCTGGCGCTGCGCGCGGAGAACCAGAACGGCGACACCTCGTGGAGCAGACGTCCGTTCGCCACCATGCTCTCGGTGGCTTCGGGCAACGCCCAGTAGGGCACCCAGGCGCTGATCGGGATGTCCTTCAACGGCGGTGGTGCATCGGCGGTGCGCAGGGTGACTGCCGCTGCTGCTCCCAGCGTGCCGACCGTCAGCAGTGCGAGCAGCGGCCGCAGGCGCTGCTTGCGGCGGCGGGCCATGGTGAGGCTCTGGCCGAGCCCGAGTTGCCTGCCGTCGAGCTCCGTCAGCGACCGCACGACCGTGTAGCCGCGACCATCGGGGATGTCGACCACATTCGGGATCGCGAACGTGCGGCAGCCGGCAGCCACAGCGCTGCGGATGCCGGTGGGTGAATCCTCGATCGCAACGCAGTCCTTGGCTCGAACGCCGAGTGCGTCGGCTGCAGCGATGTACGGCTCGGGATGGGGCTTGCCCCGTTGCACCTCGTCACCGGTGATCACCACTGCGAAAGTGCCCGGCGGGAGTGCGTCGACGACGGCGTCCGCGAAGCGCTTCCAGCTCATCGTCACCAGCGCGCATGGAATGCCGGCAACACGCAGTGCGGCGAGCGTGTCGCGCGCACCCGGCCGCCAGGGGACCCTGCGTTGAACCCGTTCGATCACGCCATCGAGCAGCCGGTTGACGATGTCGTCGATCGGCAGGTCGACGCCGCCGCGATCGCGCAGGATCGCCGCCGAGACGCGCAGGTCGTTGCCGACCATCGAGTGCGCCTTCTCCTGATCCCACTCGCCACCGAACTCGGCGACCAGCTCGTATTCGCACTCGATCCAGTACGGCTCGGTGTCGACGATCGTGCCGTCCATGTCCCACAGCACCGCTGCTGGGCGCGCCACGGGGCGGGAGCTCTTCGTGGCACTCATGACTGGCCCAACCCTAGTTGGTGAGGTCGCCGCCTGCGGGGTAGGGCCACGGACCGATCGGCAACCCCTTGGGTCGAAGTGACGCGGTGTTGCTGCCGTGACCAGGGCGTGTGAGCGCGTAGCGCGTCACTTCGGCGGGTCAGAGCGAAAGGGCCGCGCGGCGGGCTTCGAGGATCGCCTCGTGGATCGTGCGCGGCGCCACGCAGTCGCCGGCCTGAGCGGCGGCGTCGAGCGGCTCGGTCGGGAGGCGGAAGCCGCAGTCGACCAGCGCCACGCACGGCACGAGACGACGTTCGCCGCTGAAGCGGTCCTCCAGTTCCACCGCATCGGCGCGCACCGACCGCAGGATGCTGCGCTTCTCGATGCGCACGCCCTGCTGCGCCAGGCGGACGTTGGCGGGGGCGAGGTCTCCGCTGCGGGAGAGCTCGTTGCCCGCGATCTGATCCTGCGTGATCAGGAACGAACGGGCGCCCAACTGTTCCGCGAGGGCGACTGCGATCGGGCCGCCGATCGGGTCGTAGATGGCGATCGGACCGTCGGGAAGTTCCGCGCCGCGATGCACCGCGACCACATCGATCACGGTGGCGCCGTCGGCGATCTCGTAGCTGCGCCCGCCGGGACGGCCGCCGGTGCATTGCACCACCACTTCGCCGGCGCGGGCGCCATCGAAGGTGGTACCCAGCTCGAGGGTGACGCCGGCTGCCCTGACCTGCGCAACCAACCAGTCGACCAAGGCAGATGCCGGGCCGGCCACGGCGGCGACACCACCTGGTTGCCCGCGCTGCTCCACGACCCGCACCCGGTGGCCGCGCAGTGCGGCCACACGTGCGGTCTCCAACCCTGCAGGCCCGCCACCGACGACAACCACCTCGCGGGGGCGGCGGGTGGGCGCGTACCAATCGGGGTCGTGTGTCTCGCGGCCGCTCGTGGGCTCGCCCACGCAGGTGACCACCGGGTTGCGCGCATCGCGCACCTGGCACGTCTGGTTGCAGCGGATGCACGGCCTGATGTCGTCGCCCCGACCGGCAGCCAGCTTGGCGACCAGGTCCGGGTCGGCGATCTGAGCACGGGTCATCTCGACGGCATCGCACACGCCGTTGCCGACGGCCCACTCGGCCTGACCCGAATCGACCACCGAACCCTGCAGGAAGACCGGGGTTCCGCCGACCGCGGCGCGCACGTCGCGGCAGACCCCGATGTTGAAACCGGTGGGCTCGTGGAAGTCGGGCCGGGTCTTTTCGGCGGAGTAGATCGAACCGCGTACGACCACGAGGTAGTCGACGCGCTCGGCCAACTGGCCGGCGATGTCGACGGCCATGTCCGGCGTGATGCCGGCCCACGGGGCCAGCTCGTCGCACGACAGGCGAAGGCCCACCACGCGCTCGCCGACGGCGCCACGCACCGCGCCGATCACCTGGCGGACGAACAGCAGGCGGTCCTGGCCCCACTCGTCGCCGCGCTGGTTGGTGAGGCCGCTGAGGAACTGGCGAATCAGGCTGTGTTGGCCGGCGTTGATCTCGACGCCGTCGCACCCGGCGCCCACGGCCACCGCGGCAGCAGCGCCGAACCCGGCCACCACCACTGCGATGTCGTTGGCCTCCATCCACTTGGGGACCTCGCGCGAGTTCACCTCGGGCATCCGCGAGGGGGCCCACATCTCGCGCTGGTTGTAGGCGCTGCTGCCCTGGCCACCGGCGTGATCGAGCGAGGCGATCACCAGCGAGCCGTGCGCATGGCAGGCATCGGCAATCGCAGCCCAACCGTCGGCGCAGTTCGCTGCGAGTGGCGCCCGCTCGTAGGGCCAGTCGCTGTCGTGCACGCTGGCGCCCTCGGTGACGATGATGCCGCAACCGCCTCGGGCGCGCCGTTCGTAGTAGGCGGTGTGGGCCGCGGTGAACCGCCGTTGGTCGTCGCCGAGGTTGGTGACGTGCGGCCCGAACATCACCCGATTCGGTGCAGTGGCGGCGCCGAGCGACAGTGGTTGCAGCAGTTGCATCGCCGGTCGTCGCTACTCGGCGGACTGCGGGCGACGCGATGCCGACAGCTCGCTGCCGGTTGCCAGGCGCTTGATGTTCTCCACGTGGCGGAGCAGCACCAACACACCGAGGGCGCCTGCAGCGGCGATCTCCCAACCGGGACCGCCGAGCAGGAACACGCCGAGTGGGAAGCCGAAGGTGAGCATCAGCGAGGCGATCGAGGCCTTGCCCGTGAGCTTGCGCACCGTGAACCACGCCGCCGTGAGCACGACGAAGATCAGCGGCTGTAGCACGATGCACGAGCCGCCCATCGTCGCGACGCCCTTGCCGCCCTTGAACCGGCGGGTGATCGGGTACATGTGGCCGAGCACCGCAGCGACGGCCATCGCATAGGCGGGGCCTGTCGGACGACCGTCGAAGTAGCGGCCGGCGAACAGCAGCGCCGCGCTGCACGGGATGAAGCCCTTCAGGCCATCGAGGACGAACACCAACACGCCCCACTTGGCGCCGAACGTCCGCGAGATGTTGGAAGCACCGGGGTTGCCCGAGCCGACCTTGGTGATGTCGACGCCCTTGCTGCGGGCGATCATCACCGCGCTGGGGAAGGTGCCCAAGAAGTAGGCGGGTGCGAGCATGAACCAGATCATCAGTGGCCTCCCTTCGTTGTTGCGTCACCTGCCTCGGCGGACGTCGCTACTGTAGGCGCCATGCCCGGCGGATTCGTGGCCCTGTTCGTCGTTGTGGTCATCGCCGGTGTCGCGATGTCGGCCGTGAACGCCGGCAAGGCACGCGAGATCGCCGAGCGGACCGGAGACGACCCTGGCAGCGCACTGCGGCGGATGTGGTTCGCCAAGGACCCGCGCGCCGAACTGCGCCAGGATGGAACACGAAGCCGAGATGCAGGAGCAGAACGAGCAACTGGCCCGTTCCCAGCGTGAGACCAACGAACGCCTGCGCCGGGCCGAACAGACTTCTGCACAGGCCGAGCACGACGACCGCCCGGCCGCCGAGCGGCTGGAAGAACTGCAGGGCCTCTATGCGAAGGGCCTCGTCAACGAAGACGAGTTCGCCGAGAAGCGCCGTGACATCCTTGGCGACGTGTAGCGCCGTCGCGACGGGTTGTACATCGTTGTACGTCGGCGTACAGTTCGTTGCATGTCGACGATGTCCGTGAGTGAAGCCCGTGCCGCACTCCCCGAAGTCTTGGATCGCGTGATCGAGGGTGACGAAGTGACGATCACCCGCCATGGTCGGCCGGTCGCCGTCATCGTCCGGCCCGATGCGTTGCGCAGCCGCCGGGCCGATCGAGTGATGGACCTGGCAGCGCAACTGCAGGAGCGGATGGAGGCGGCTGCGAAGCGCCCGTTGGCCCCACAGGGCATGCTCAGCACTGCCAGAGCGGAAGAGCTGATCGCGGAGGTACGTGCCTCGCGATCGGCCCGTTGAGCCGAAGCTGCATGGATGCATTTGACGCGGACGTGGTGATCTACGCCGCGGCCGAGGCCCACCCGCTCGGATCAAGAGTTCGTGCCCTATTCCTCGCTGCTCAGCGCGACGGCGCCCTGGCTGGTGTCGGTTCGGTGCTGTTGCTGGCGGAGACGATGTCGAAGCCGTTGCGTGCTGCCGCCACCGACGAGGTCGCCGAGCTTGGCCGGCTCCTCGCACTGCTCGACCTTCGCCCCGCGGACGTCCACATCGCACGCACGGCCACGGCGCTCGCTTCGACGTACCGTCTCGAGGCTGCCGATGCGGTGCACCTCGCCACGGCCTTGGTCGCGGGTGCCGACCGCTTCATCACGAACAACCGGCGCGACTTTCCCAAGTCGATCAGCGAGATCGACATCACCTACCCGGAGGACCTCCCAGCGGTGTGACCCAAGCTCGGCCTACGCGAGTGCGGGGGTGCGTGCCGGCTTGGTGTGGTCCATCGCCGGGCGCGGCTTGAGGGACACGGCCACGGGGGTGGCGGCCAGCTCGGCGAGCGCTGCCTCCCCGCCGCCGATCACGCACTCGGGGTCGGGGCCGTCGAGCGGCAGACCGGTGAAGAACTTGGCGGCCATGCAGCCGCCCTGGCAGGCGTCGAATGCACCACAGCTGGCACAGGCGCCGGCTGACTGCGGCTCGCGCAGCTCGGTGAACAGGTCGCTGTGCTTCCAGACCTTGGCGAAGCCGCCCTCGTCGCGCACGTTGCCCGCGCGGAACTCGTCGTGGATCACGAACGGGCAGGCGTAGACGTCGCCGATCGGGTCGATCAGACAGACCACGCGGCCGGCACCACACATGTTGAGGCCGGGCAGTGCCGGGCCGAGCGCGTTGAGGTGGAAGAACGAATCGCCGGTGAGCACGCTCTCGCCGTGGCGGATCAACCACTCGTAGATCTCACGCTGTTGGGCGTTGGTGGGGTGCAGGTCGTCCCAGCTGTCCACGCCGCGGCCGCTGGGGCGCAGGCGGGTGATGCGCAATTGGGCGCCGTAGCTGTCGGCCAGCGCCTTGAACTCGTCGAGCTGGGAGACGTTGTGGCGGGTGACGACGACGCTGATCTTGAACGGCCCGAAGTTGGCAGCCGCGAGGTTGTCCATCGCCCGGCGAGCCATCTCGTAGCTGCCCACGCCACGCACGGCATCGTTGGTGGCCGCATCGATACCGTCGAGGCTGATCTGGATGTCGAGGTAGTCCATCGCCGCCAGCCGGCGGGCCTTCTCCTCGTCGATGAACGCGCCGTTGGTGGAGAACTTGACGCCGATACCGCTGGCCACCGAGTACTCGACGAGCTCGAAGAAGTCGCGGCGCACCATTGGTTCGCCGCCGCCGATGTTGATGTAGAAGACCTGCAACTCGCGCAGCTGATCGAGCACCCTCTTGGCCTCAGCGGTGGACAGCTCGCGATCGTCGCGCTGCCCCGACGACGACAGGCAGTGCACGCACTGCAGGTTGCAGGCGTAGGTGAGCTCCCAGGTGAGGCAGATCGGGGCATCGAGACCCGTCTTCAATTGAGTGACCAACTTGTCGGCGCTCATCAGCTACCCCGTTCGACGACGACTTCGGATTCCAACAGCGAGGCGAACGCCTTCGCGAACGACAGCCATCGGCGCTGCTCCACGCCGCAGGCTGTGAGGGCGTCGGCGAGCGACGGATAGGAGGCCAGGGCCTTGGCGACGGCGACCATGTCGACGTGTTGCAGGAACACCAGCCGCCGGTTGCCGTAGTGATATGCGAGCGCGCCGAATGGCTCGGGCCGCACGGCAACCTGCGGATGCAGCGCCAGTGCCTGCCCCAGCAACGGGTGCGCGATCAGCTCAGTAGACACCGCACATGCCGTCGATGGAGATCTCCTCCACCAACAGCTCTTCCTCGATCTCCAGATCGGCGGCGGCGGCGGGCTCGACGACTTCGTTCTCCATGCCGGCGAGGTTAGCGGACTCCATCGGGTCGTACATGGGCGGAACCGGATGCAGATGGGGACTGGTCCCTATGTGGAGCGTGTCGGTGTCGGTCTAGGCTCGCATCTGAGACGACGGGTCGGTGAGAGGCGTTGTATGACCGCGACAACTGAAGAGGCGCCACGCACCGCCCGCATTCGCTCCGATCATTCTGTTGTGACCGTCTCGTTCGGCACGGCGACGCATCCGGGGAATCACCGGACGCTCAATGAAGACTCGTTGTGCGCGTCCTCGCCGGTGTTCATGGTGGCGGACGGCATGGGTGGCCACGCGAGCGGTGAGATCGCTTCGGCACTGGCTGCCGGCGCGGTCGGCTCGCTGTCTGCGCCGCTCGCTGCGGACTCGTTGCAGATCCGCGCCACGGTGGCCGAAGCCAATCGCATCATCTACCAGCGCTCCGGTGGGGCTGCCGGTGGGATGGGCACAACCATCACCGGCCTGGTGGTCGCGAAGTGGGCCACGCCGCTTGTCGCCGTCGTCAACGTCGGTGACAGCCGCACCTACTGCTGGGCTGCCGACACCGGACTGACGCAGGTGACGACCGATCATTCCCAGGTGCAGGAACTGATCGACGCCGGGCTCATCACCGTGGAAGAGGCCGCAACCCATCCTGACCGAAACATCGTGACGCGGGCGCTGGGAATCGAAGCCGACGTGGAGATCGACATCTTCCTCGTGCCGGTGGTGATCGGACAGCGTTGGCTGGCGTGCTCCGACGGCCTCACTGGGGAACTCGCCAGCGAACGGATCGCTGCGATTCTTGCCCAGGGCGACGCGCAGACTGCGGCGACTGCACTCGTGGACGAGACCGTCGCGGGTCCGGCCCGCGACAACGTGACCGTCGTGGTGGTCGACATCGTCGGTATCGAACTGCTGGACGATCTTGACCGCACCGACCCTCGCGGTGGGCTCGACGTCACCGCACCCAATCCTCGTACAGGCGTGGTGAATGATCGCTCCGTACCGCCGTCACTCGGAGAGGGCTTGATCGACGATGTACCGGTGACGACGGCGCTCCCACCACCCTCGGCCGCTCCGCCAGGAGTTCTCATCGACGGTGTCCCGGAGCTCTCTGATGTGCTAGCACCCAACCCCAACGAGATGACGGGTGAATGACATGGAACCGATGGTGAGATATCAGGCGGGCGCCGCAACCCTGATCGCTTCGGCGCACGGGGTGGCACTCGTGAGCGCGGCGCCTCAGTCGCCGACGTGCGCGGCGATCGAGCACGCACTGATGGCCGGCTCCTCGTTCGACGAGCTCGCAGGAGCGTTGTCAGCACTCGGGTTTGCCGCATTGCCGCCGTTCGCCGTGGTGATCAATGACGACGGCTCCGCTCGCTTCCTGCAGCGCGGAATGGTCGAAGTGACCGTTGTGCCCGAGGACGGCTCACCGATCACCCATGGCCCTCCCTCCGTGTCCACATGGCGGGAGGATGCCGTTCCGGTATGCCGCCAGGTACGGCTGACTGCGCTTGGTGTACCCAAAGGTGAGGAGTTCTGGCTCGGCGGCGCAGGTTCTGCCCCATGTTCGACGGTGACCTGGTCGGCGGTGCAGCGCGAGCAGGGCACCCCATCTGTGCGAACAGATGCCTCGGCGGACGGGGTTCCGGCGGATGTCGGGCCGAGCGAGGTGTCGCCCGCGGCGGCAGTCGAGCTACACGTCGCTGATGTCCCGGCCGTTGCCGAGTCGGAGGTTGCCGAGTCGGAGGTTGCCCAGTCGGAGGTTGCCCAGTCGGCCGTTGCCGAGCCGGAGTCGCCAACCCCTGATGCCGGCGAGCCCGAAGTGGCCGAGGGGGCTTCGGACTCCACGTTGATGATGCCGTCGGCGCCCGAGTCCGAGTCGCCGCGAGCGGTATCTGCACCGCCGGTGAGTGCCGCTCACTCGGAAGTGGCGGATCTCGACTTCAGCCACCTGATGGATCACACTTTGTATCGCCACGTGGAGGATGCGGCCGTTCGTGTGGATGGCCCGCCCACTGGCCAGCATGCTGCCACGCCGGCCACGCCTCCGACGGGCAGTGGGCATCACCAGATCGAGCAGGGTCAGAAGTCCGGAGTCGTGACGGCTGTGCCCGACATGACGGCCGCTGTCCCGGCCGGCACGGCGCCGCCAGCGTCTCCACTTGACGACGACGACCCGGACCATGACGGCCATACAGTCGCTCGGCGTCGTACTCCGAAACCCGCCAGTGCGCCGGCGTCAGCTGCGACATCGGCGATGGTGATGGCCGTGCGTTGCGTCGCCGGCCACTCCAACCCCACGAATGCGGCACAGTGCCGTGTGTGCAGCCAGCCGATCACCGACCGCACGCCGGTCGCAACACCCCGTACCACGCTCGGTGTACTGCGCTTCTCGACCGGCGAGCAGGTGCCCATCGACGGTCCGGTCGTGATCGGCCGGATACCCGCGGTCTCGGAAGTGGACGGTGAGAAAGCAGTACAGGTTGCGATCGACAATTCGGAGCTCAGCCGCACCCACGCAACAGTTCATGTCGCCGACTGGTTCGTGTACGTCGCCGACAATGGCTCCACCAACGGTACGCGGGTGATCGTGCCGGGAAGCACGCCGGAGACCTGCCGGCTGCAAGAACGCATTCAGATCACCCCCGGCACAGTGGTCGACCTCGGCGGTGTCGTCACCTTCCGATTCGATGTGAGCTGATGACCGCGTTGACGATCGACTTTGCCGGCGAGGTCCACGAGCTCGACGGGTCCGCGACCTTCATCATCGGCCGTGAAGGTGATCTGCAGGTTGACGACAATCCCTACCTGCATCGGCGCTTCCTCGAGGTTCGGTTCGAACACAACCTGTGGTGGCTTGCGAACATCGGCGGGCAGCTGACGGCGACTGTCTCCGATAGTGCAAGTGGCGTCCACGCCTGGCTCGCCCCCGGCGGCCGGATGCCGATCGTGTTCGGGACGACGTGCGTTCGCTTCACCGCCGGCCCGACGAGCTACGAGATCGATCTGTCGTTGAGCGACGCGCCGTATCTGTCGGAGGAGGCCGAAGTACCCAATGACGGCTCCACCACGATCGGGCGTGTCACCCTCACCCACGACCAGAAGCGGATGCTTGTGGCCCTGGCTGAGGCAGCGCTGCGACGGGGTGCGCCGGGAGCGGTGGAGCTGCCCAGTTCGGGCCAAGCCGCCGAACGTCTCGGTTGGACGCTGAAGAAGTTCGAGAAGAAGATCGACAACGTCTGCGAGAAGCTCACCAACAAGGGCGTGCGGGGGCTCAAGGGCGACCAGGGCAACCTGGCCTCCGGCCGGCGGGCCCGGCTGGTGGAGTATGCGCTTGCTGCGCGCATCGTCACAGCCGCTGATCTGTCGATCCTGGAGATGCCGTTGGCAACCGCCACGGGAGGCGCCGAGGAATACGGCGACGACGCGTGACGACGACGAAATTTCATTTGCAGCCCGAGGGTGTCTGTGCGACGCTGAACGAGGGAGGAGGATAGTGGCGCGGGCAGTTTCGTATGTCAACGAGTCGCTGATCGTCAGTGGCTCGTCCGTTGTTGCCGTGCTGCAGCGAGTGCAGATCGCGATGCGCGGAATCGACGACCATGTCGTCACCACCCCGAATCCGGCCGTCGTGCAGGTGGCCCGAGTGCACCGCGGCGTGCTCGGCAAGAAGACCCAGATGTTGACCGTCACCGCCGTTGCGGAGCCTCAGCGCCTGATCGTGACACTCGCCGGCCAGCTGGAATCGGTGCATCTGCAACTACTGAGAGGGGCAATCCTCGGGCGGTCCACCGAGCAGATGCTCGACGTGTCGGTGGAGTCGTTCCGGCCTGCAGCGCCGGCGGCCCAGGGTGGCTTCGTGCCCTCGTCGGAGTGGTTCGTCGGCGGCGCGCCCCAGGCAGCTGTCGCGCCGCCTCCTCCGTTCGGCGCCGGCGGTCCGCGCGGCGGCGCGGTACCCCCAAACCCAGCGGCGCCGCCCGGCTCGCCGTCCATCAGGGCGAGCACCGTGCCGCCGCCCCCGCCGCTGTACGTCGCCGCACCTCCTGTCGCTCCGGCGGTCTCCTCGGCGCCGCCACCCATCAACGGTGCCGGGTTCGCTCCACCGTCCACCGCCGATGTCGAGGCTTCGCACACGTTGATGCGCCGCGGGGCGATCGCACCCACGCCGATTGCCGCGCCAACCCGACAGGCCCTCGTGCACCTCCCCGACGGCCGACGCGCCTCGCTCACCGGGTTGCTGCTGCTGGGTCGTGATCCGGTCGCCAAGTCGCCGACCGACGTTGCGGCCACGCTGATGGCGATCGATGACGAAGGCATCTCGAAGACCCATCTGTCGCTGGGGCGCACGGGCGACGATGTGTGGGTCGAGGACCGCCGCTCCACCAACGGAACGATCCTGATCGATGGGGTCGGGCGTCACGTCTCGTTACCGGCCGGTGAGCGAACACTCCTGCGCCTACCCGCCGCGCTTCTCGTCGGTGACTCGACCCTCAACATCGCGTGGGCCGACTGACGATGAGTAGTGCAGCCCAGGGTGTGCCACCGTCGATCGACGGCTACACGTACGTCTCGTGGTTGGGCGGTGGCGGTTTCGCCGACGTCTTCCTGTACGAACAACACCTGCCCAAGCGGACGGTTGCCATCAAGGTGCTGCGTGAGAGCGTGGACGACGACGGGTCACGGCGGCTGTTCGCCGCAGAAGCCAACCTGATGGCCAAGGTGTCGACCCACCCAAACATCGTCACCATCCACACCGCGGGCGTATCAGCAGATCGTCGCCCGTTCCTGGTGATGGAGTACTACCCGCTGCCCCACTTCGGCGAGCGGGTGAAGACAGGGACGGTCCCGTTCCAGCAAGTGCTGGAAGTGGGTGTGAAGATCGCCTGCGCTGTCGAGACAGCCCACCAGGCGCAGATCATCCATCGCGACATCAAGCCCGCCAACCTGCTGGCGAGTGACTTCGGCGAGCCGGGCCTCACCGACTTCGGCATCTCGGCAGCGCAGTCGGATCAGTCGCCTGACGAGTCGATGGGGTTCTCGCCGCCGTATGCGCCGCCGGAGATCCTGGCCGATGAGCACCCGGGCGACGGGCGAGCCGATGTGTACTCCCTGTGCGCCACGCTGTGGGCCATGTTGGCGGGGCACTCGCCGTTCGAGCGGCCGGGGCAGCGCAACAACCGTGCCGAAGTCGTCGGCCGAGGTCTGCACGAGGCGGTGCCGCCGCTGCCACCGGGCACCTGCCCGCCATCGCTGGAGTGGGCGCTGCGCCAGGGCATGGAGAAAGATCCCGCGAGGCGGCCGCAGACCGCGAGGGGCCTCGCACTGATGCTGCAGGCCGCGGAGCAGGAGCTGGGCTACCGACCCACGCAGTTGGTGCTGTTGCACGACCGCTCGGCGATCGAGTCGGCGGCGGCCGTCGTCGCGGAGGTAGCGGAGAAGACGAAGGTGGGCAAAGGTATCGTCGTCAACCCCAACGGGCCCATTGCTGCACCGTCTCGCACGGTTGCCCGCGAGCGCAACAGCGGGTTGATCACCTCGGTGCCAGATCTTCCGGCCGCTGTCGGTGCGCCGCTTGCGCCCCCGGTGTCACTGCCGATGCCGGAGGAACCGGAAGAACAACACACCATCAAGGTCACACGCGCCGTGGTGCCGTCGGGTACCACGGAGGCGCCACAACCCAGGAAGTACCCCGCGTGGACGTGGGTGCTGGCGGCACTGCTCCTTGTCGGCATCGGCATCGGCATCTTTCTCGCTGCCGGTTCGTCAAACGACGACGGCCCGCAGGGCACGGGGCCGACGGTCTCGGTCGACGACGGCTTCGGCGGAGGCTCGTCGAAGGCGCCAGCTTCGGTGACCGAGGTGAGGGTGGAACGCCAGGGCGAGTTGGTGACCGTGAGTTGGTCGCACGATGGCGAGGGTGTGGTGCAGTATGCGATAGAGCGCACCGACGCGGTCGGTGGCACTGATCGCACCACCGAGACCACGTTCGCCTACGAGGGTGTCGGTGCGGGCGACGCCGTGTGTGTGACAGTCACCGCCGAGGGCGAAACATCCGATTCGGCACCATCCGAGGTCGTCTGTGCGGAGGTGGCACCGTGATGCGTGCTGGGCTCAGTCGCGACTCTCGCCTCAACCGCGTCGGTACGGTGGCCGTGATCGGACTGCTGGCAAGTGGTCTTGTCTTCGCCGCCACCAAGGCCGAAGGCTTCAAGGCCAACGAGGTGACGCTGCACGATGGCGGCATCTGGGTGACACGCGGCAACGACAACCAGGTCGGCCGGCTCAACACCGATCTCGGCCAACTCGACACGGTGATCAAGGTTGCCAACAGCTCCGACCTTGCGCAGATCGATGGCACCGTGCTCGTCGTGGCGCCCGGCACCGTGGGCTGGGTGGATGTCGCAATGGGCCGCTTCAAAGGGGGCCCCGGTTTCGAGAGCGAGATCCAGGTGGACATCGGCGGCGACAACGGCGCGCTGTTGGTGCCCGAGACCGGCCAGCTGTTCTTGCAGAACCGTGAAGCGATCGCCGCCATCGATCGCGAGAAGACGAAGTCTGTCTCGGTCCCCGGTGCATCGCTGCTCGTCGTCAGCGACACCGGCATCACTCACGCCATCGATCCGGCAGACGGGGTCGACTATCGCTTCGACACACCCGAGCAGGAGTCGCCGACGCAGCGGCAGCTGATCAGGTTGGAGGATCACGCCGCCCTCGTCACCACCGTCGGTGACGACGTGATCGTGCTCGACATGTCGGCCAAAGTGCTGTACGAGGGTGATCGCAAGGTCGCCGATCTGGCGCAACTCGGCAGCACGATCGTGCTCCAACACAGCGGCCCCGCCAGCGATGCCGTGCTGCTCGCCGATGAGACGGGTCTCTGGCGGCTGAACCTGTCCAACGGCGACATCGAGCAACTGGCGCCGGCCGACAGCGCGCCGGCCCGCCCGATCTGGCTCAACAAGTGCGCCTACGGTGCCTGGACAGCTGGTTCCGTACGGGTGTGCAACGGCCGCAGCACTGACGGCACGCCAACTCCCGATGAGGCGGCGCCGCCGAAGTTGCGCACGAACCGGGGCAAGGTCGTCGTCAACACCGACAGCGGCAAGCTGTACCTGTTCGGCCCAGACGGCACCGTGCGGGTCGACAACTGGGACGATGCGTTCAACCCGGACGAACAGCAGCCGCCGGACGTCGAGCCCACCGAGACCGAGGAGGTGGAGGAGAAGTGTGATCGGGGCGAGGGGAACTCCGACCCGGATGCCCAGAACGACGTCTTCGTCGTTCGCCAGGGCGAGACGGCACTGCTCGACGTGCTCTACGGCCCCGGCGGCGACTCCGACCCCAACTGCGACGTGCTGGTGATCCAACCGATCCTCGACTTTCCGGTAGATCGTGGTGAGATCTCGTTGGCGAAGAACGGGCGCCTCATCCAGTACATGGCCGCCCCGGAGTTCACCGGCAAGTTCCAGTTCGAGTACTCGATCGACGACGGCCGCGATGGCACCGACACCGCCACCGTCGACGTGACGGTCGTGCCGGCGGACAGCACGGCGAACGAGCCGCCGAAAGCGGTCAACGACAAGAACACGGTGGAGCAAGGGGGCGTAGTGGTGCACAACGTGCTCGCCAACGACACCGACCCCGACGGCGACGACCTGGTCGTCATCGGTGCATCCTGGGCCGCGGGCCAGGCGGTGTTCCAGCCGAACGGCCGGGTCACCTTCACCGCGCCGTCCGACATCGGTCCGGTGGAGATCACCTACTCGATCTCCGATGGTCGCGACCCTGCGGGCATCGCGTCGGCGACGCTCACGGTCAACGTGATCCCTGTCGCGACGAACTTCCCGCCCGAGGCCCGAAACGATTTCGCAGTCGGTCTCGCGGGCCAGGTGCTGTCCATTCATCCGCTCGACAACGACTCGGACCCGAACAACGACCGGTTGCGGATCACCACCGTGGATGTCATCGGCGTGGCGCCGTCCGCAGCGCTGGTGACCAAGGAGACCGATGGTTCCGTCACCTTCCAGGCTGCGGTCGCAGGCACGTACCTGTTCAAGTACGGCGTCGTCGACGAATCGAACGGAGAGGCCGCAGCGTTCATCCGTGTCGATGTTCTGGAGGCCGGTGAGCAGCACCCGCCGGTGGTCGTCAAGGACGATGCCACCATCACGTCGGGCAAGCAGACGTTCGTCGACGTGCTGGCCAACGACGTCGATGTCGATGGCGATGTGTTGGTCATTCAGCGCGTGGAACTGGGCGACAACGCGAACCAGAAGATCGCGGTGGAGATCATCGAGCACCGCCTGCTGCGCGTGACCATCATCGGCTCGGTGCGCGATGGCGAGCGAATCCCGTTTACCTACCGAGTCAGCGATGGCACCAACGAGGTGGTTGGCGCAGTCACTCTGCGGGTGGTGGCCGTACCCGGCGGGCAACCGCCGATCGCGATCGACGACACGGCCGAGGTGCACATGGGTGGCGCACTCAGCATCGACGCGCTCACCAACGACACAGACCCTGACGGCGACAGGATCGTGCTCACCGACGTCACCCTCAACGACGGCGAGCGTGGCGAGCTGTTCATCCAGGGCGATCAGATCCGTTACGTCGCGCCCGACGCCGCCGGTGACACCGAGGCGGACTACACGGTCAACGGCACCTACACGATCTCCGACGGTTCTCGCACGGCCGGCGCTTCGCTGACGATCGCAGTGCGTAATCCATCCAACGGCAACAAGCCGCCGAGGCCGCCCGAGCTGCAAGCCCGAACCTTCAGCGGCATGCCGGTGGACATCGTGCTACCCAAGAGCGGCCTCGATCCTGACGGCGACCCGGTGAAGCTGCTGGGGCTGGATTCGGCCCCGATGAACGGCCAGGTCACGATTCTCGGCAGCACGTTCACCTACACACCGGTTGCCCGGCTGAACGGAGTGCCGTTCGCCGGCACCGACGTGTTCACCTACAAGCTGCTGGACTCCCAGGACGCCTCGGGTGTGGGCACGGTGCGCATCACCATCGCTGCTCGGCCGCCCAACAGCGCGCCTGTGGCGGTGGCCGACGAGGCACAGGTCAAGCCCGGCGGCACGGTGACGATTCCAGTACTCGAGAACGACTCGGATGCCGACGGTGACGAGCTGCTGTTCCTCGAGACCGACGCACTCAGCGCGCCGCCGGTCGGCAAGGGCGAGGTGGAGATCGTCGGTGATCGGTCGGTGCGGTTCATCGCCCCCAGCGAGGCGCAGACAGTGACCTTCACCTACGGGATCACCGATGGCCGCGGTGGTGTCGACTACGGCACCGCGACGGTGGAGATCACCCCCGACATCGCCAACAAGCCACCCGTCGCGGTCGACGACTCGCTGCAGGCCAGCAAGCCGGGTGAACTGGTGGAGTTCGACGTCACCGCCAACGACTACGACCCCGACAACCAGCCCAGTGGCGGTGTTCTCGCGGTTACCGTCGGCGCCCCCGGTGTCACCGTGCTGCCCGACGGCAAGACCATCTCGTTCGTGATGGGCGACAAGGCGCGCACCTTCACCTACCTCGTCGGCGACGGCGAGCTCAGCTCGTACGCGGTGGTGCAGGTGCCGAAGTGGGTCAACAGCCCGCCGGTCATCGACCCGATCGAGATCGACATGGCGAAGGACGAGTCGTCGATCGACATTCCCGTGTTCCAGTTCATCTCGGATGTCGACCAGGGAGACGTCGTCGAGATCGATAGCGAGTTCATCCCGGAGGTCCGCACCCCGGGTGCCGGCACCGCCGGCTGGGAGGGCGACCAACTCACCTTCACCCGCGCCGCAGAGTTCGCCGGCGATGCGCTGATCGTGTTCCGGGTCACCGACGGCACCGCCATCTCGCTCGGTTCCGCGATCGTGCACGTCGCCGGCGTGGAGAACCAGTCCCCAGTGGTCGACAGCGCCGAACTGGAAGTCGCCGCGGGTGACTCGCTGGCGATCACACTGCGGACCTGGGCCACCGACCCGGACCCGGAGGACGAGCCGAACCTGCAGTTCTCCGAGGTGACGACGCAGATGGCCAGCCTGCAGATCAGCCAGGGCGCCGGCGATGCCGTCGTCCTGTCTGCGCCGCAGGATGCGATCACCAACGGCGAGCCGACGTTCGGCCAACTGACGTTCGTGGTCGACGACGGCCGCGAGAACGGCCGGGTCACCGGCACGCTGACGATCCGCATCGTGAGCAGCAAGCGGCCGGCGCCACGCGCCGTTGCCGACACCATGCCCGATGTCAAGCAGGGCAGCCCGGGCACGTTCGACCCGACGACCAACGACTTCGTCGACACCAGCTTGGCGCCATTGACGATCGTCGGGCTCGGTGAGGTGACACCGTCTGTGGCGGGCACGGTGAGCTTCGACGGCACCAACGTCACGTTCACCGCCAAGTCCGGTTTCCACGGTCAGGCCAGCTTCCTGTACACGATCGTCGATGCCACCAACGACAGCAGCCGAGAGTCGTCGGCCACCGTCACCGTCGCTGTGAAGGACAAGCCGGACAAGCCGGGCAGGCCCTCCGTCGGTGCCCAGCTGAGCGCAACGGCCGAGGTCTCGTTCGCGGCGCCGCCCGACAACGGCGCGCCGATCGACCAGATCGAGATGGAGACGGAGGGCGCCGGTACAACGACCTGCCCCAGCAGCCCATGCGTGATCTCCGGTCTCACCAATGGTCAGAGCTATCGCTTCCGCCTGCGGGCGCACAACGAGGTCGACTGGAGCGAGTGGTCCGATTGGTCGGATGTGTACGAACCCGACGAGCTGCCCGGCCAGCCCACGGCGCCCTCGGCCGAGTGGGGCGACCAACTGGCCACGGTGTCGTGGGGTTCGCTCCCGAACAACGGCAGCGCGCTGATCGATGTCACCGTGTCGGTCACGCCGGCAACCGTCGCCCCGGCCGTCGTCCCGGCAGGGCAGACATCGGTGGTCATCAACGGCCTGACCAATGGCACCGAGTACACGTTCACGATCACATCGCGCAACAAGAAGGGCCCGTCACCCACCAGCGGCCCCTCCAGCGGCGTGATCCCGGCGGGCATTCCGTTCGGACTCACGGCGCCGTCGGCCGTTGCCGGTAACGGCTCGGTGGCGGTGAGCTGGAACGCCCCCAACGGCAACGGCGACAACGCGATGACGTACACCCTCTACGTGTTCGACGCCGACGGCGTGTCCAGTAGCCCGGTGTTGACGCTGCCGGGCCTCAGCGGCCTCTCCGCGAACGTCGCCCCGCTGACCAACGGCCACCGCTACTCGTTCGTGTTCAATGCCACGAACAAGGCGGGTACCTCGCCCGACGGGCCGTCCTCACCGCAGTACGTCCCTTCCGGTCCGCCGCTCGCTCCAGCGTCGGTGACCGCCACACCTGGCAACGGCAGCGCCACGTTGTCGATCGGCGCCACCGACAACAACGGCAGCGCGATCACCGGCTACAAGGTCAGCATCAACAACGGCGCGTTCCAGAGCGTCGGTAACACGACCACCCCGACGATTACCGGGCTCACCAACGGGCAGCAGTACTCGTTCCGGGTGCTGGCCGTGAACATCAACGGCGACGGTGTCGCCAGCGGCGCATCGAACACGGTGTCGCCGTTCGGCCCACCTGCGGCCCCGAACGTGCAGGTCAGCCGCAGTGGCTACACACTCACATGGACGTGGACGTTGGGCAACATCAACGGCCCGGGCCTGCCCAGCGGCCAGGTGTACCTCGACGGCAACCCGATCGGCGTGTCGATCAACTTCGGTTCCTTCAGCCGGACGTTCAGCTACAACCAGTCGCACACGCTGACGGTGCGGTTGTGTAACGACGGGCCGGCGTGTACGGACGGCGCTGCGACCGGCACTATTCCGAACCGTTCGGTGTGGACGACGAAGGGCGGGGCCATCGGCGGGTGCACGTCCAACCCCAGTGTGACGTGCTACCTGTTCGTCGTTCACGTGTCGAACTTCGCGCCGAACACCACGTACGGCGTCACCTGCTTCCAGGGCACCATCTACGAGCGCTCTGGCGGGTCCTTCACGACAGATGGCAACGGCACCGGGTCGAGAGCACCCAACAATTGCGCTGCCGCGGATGGCGCCAACGCGTTCGTCTTGGTCGACGGCCAGTACGGCGACGGATCCGGCTACTGGTAGCAACGCGTCATGAATCGTCAATCGGCACGGCAACAGCACGACAACAGGAGCAACAGATGATCTCGGAAGCACAGGCGGCATGGTTCGCGGACACGTTCAGCAAGCTGACGGTGAACGTGGAGCAAGCGATCCTCGGCAAGCGACACACCGTGCAGTTGGCACTGACGTGCCTGCTCGCTGACGGCCATCTTCTGCTCGAGGACGTGCCCGGCACCGGTAAGACGATGCTGGCGAAGGCCTTGGCCAACACGGTGCAGGGGACGCAGACGCGCATCCAGTTCACCCCCGACCTGCTGCCCAGCGACGTCACCGGCGTCACCATCTTCAACCAACAGAACCAGGCCTTCGAGTTCCACAAGGGCCCGATCTTCAGCACGATCGTGCTCGCCGACGAGATCAACCGCGCCTCGCCCAAGACCCAGTCGGCGCTGCTGGAGGTGATGGAGGAAGGTCGTGTCACCGTCGACGGCGTGGCCTACCCGGTTGGCCCGCCGTTCATGGTGGTCGCCACACAGAACCCGATCGAGCAGGCCGGCACCTACCGGCTGCCCGAGGCGCAGCTCGACCGGTTCCTGATGCGCACCAGCCTCGGGTACCCCGATCACGACACCACCGTCGCGCTGCTCGCCGACGCGGCCAACCGCAGCCGTTCCAGTGGTGTCAGCCCGCTGATCACCTCCAAGGCCGTCGTCGACATGTCGCACATGGCCTCGGGGGTGCACCTCGACCCTGCGCTGCTGTCGTACATCGCCCGCCTCGCCGAGGAGACCAGGCGGGCGCCGGAGAGCCGTCTGGGCGTCAGCATCCGCGGCTGTCTCTCGTTCGTCCGCGTGCTGCGTACGTGGGCCGCTGCCCACGGCCGCACGTACGTCATCCCCGACGATGTGAAGGAGCTCGTGATCCCGGTGTTCGCACACCGCATGCTGCTCACCCCCGAGGCCGAGTTCAGCGGGGTGACGCCGGAGCAGGTGATCTCGCGCATCCTCGCCGAGCTCAAGCCACCGTCGGAACGCGCTGCCTGACCGATGGCAACAGTGGTCGACGCCCTGCGGCGGCTCCGGACGCGACTCGTCCGGTGGTCGGGACCGATGACGCCGCTGGGCCGCGGCGTGCTCGTGGTCGGGCTCGTGGCGTGGGCGTTGGGTGCCTACTTCGGCTGGAAGGAGTTCGTGATCGTCGCCGGCATGTGCGTCGCCGGCCTCGTCATCGCGATTCCCTTCACCTTCGGACGCACCGAACTGGAGGTCCTCACGGAGTTGTCGCCGCCACGGGTGATTGCCGGCAATCGGGCGGTGGCCGACTTCACGGTGCGCAACACGGGCGGCCGGCGAATGCTGCCGGTGCGCCTGGAGCTGCCAGTCGGGAAGGGCCTCGCCTCGATCGACGTGCCGTCGCTGGCCGCCGATGAGATCTTCGAGGAGCTGTTGGTGATCCCCACCAGCAGGCGTGCGGTGGTCACGATCGGCCCCACCAGTTCCGTTCGCGGCGACCCGCTCGGTCTGATGCGCCGCGAGGTCCGCTGGACGGATCGCCAAGAGCTGTTCGTCCACCCGCAGACCACCCGCCTCAAGGGCCTGCAGTCAGGCTGGATGCGCGACCTGGAAGGCCAGGCCACCAACGACATCTCCATGGCCGACGTCGCGTTCCACGCGCTGCGCGAGTACGTGCCCGGTGACGATCGCCGGCATGTGCACTGGCGGACGTCGGCGCGCATCGGAACACTGATGGTGCGCCAGTTCATCGACACCCGCCGCTCGCACCTTGCAGTCGTCGTCACCAACAACCCGGCCGACTACGCCAGCGAGGCCGAGTTCGAGATGGCGATCTCCATGGGCGCCTCGCTCGGGTTGCGTGCGCTTGCCGACGGGCAGGAAGTTTCGTGTGTGACGGGCAACCTGCCCGTTGCCTCGCACACCGGTCAGGCGCTGCTCGACGGCATGTCGCGCGTCGAGTTCGGTCAGCCGGTCATGTTGCTCGAGCAGACCGTGCGAGCAGCGCAGCGCTATGCAGCCGTGGCAAGCGTGGTCGCCCTGGTGACGGGGAGCAAGGCACTCACTCACGACCTCCAGGCGGCGGCGGAGCGGTTCGGTGGCGACGCACGCGTCTTGATCACCCGTGCATCGCTCGACGAGGGAGCGTCGTTCAGGGCGATGGGCCGCAACTTCCTGGTGACTGCTCCGAACCTCGACGACTTCACCCGTGCGATGTGGACGGTGAGCTCATGATCGCGAGTCGGTTGCGCAACCTCTCGCCGTCGCGGCGAGAAGCAATCGACGCCGTGTTCTGCGCCGGCCTCGTGATCCTTGCTCTCAGTGGGCTGCGCGGCGCCTTCGGCGGCTACTCCTACCTCGTCACCGGGGTGTTGGCGACCGTGCTTGGCCTCGTCGCCGCCCATGCGATCTGCAAGCTGGCACTCCCGGAGCTGTTCAGCGTCGCAGTCAGCGTGGTCGTGTTCTTCCTGTTCGGTGCGATCGCACTCAGCGACGAGGCACTGCTGGGTTTCATTCCGACACCGCAACTATTCGTCGGTCTGATCGACGGGTCGGTGGGCGGCTGGAAGCGCCTACTGACGACGCTGCCCCCCAGCGGTGATCTCGGCAACCTACTCGCAGTGCCCTACCTGTGTGGTTACTTCGGTGCCCTGATCACGTGGCTGCTGGCGAACCGCACGAAGTTCACCATTGGCGTGCTGCTCCCGATCGCCGGCCTGCTCTCTCTCAGCGTGCTGTTCGGCGATCTCCAGCCGTTCTCGCTGCTCGTGCAGGGAGCGCTGCTCGGTGCGGCGTCGCTGGCGTGGCTGGCGGTGCGCCGCTCGCGCGAGCGCCAGACGGTGCTGCAAGCGCATGGCCATCGACGTCTCGTGGAAGCTGTTGCGATGTTGGCGTTGATGGGTTTCGCCGGGTTCCAGTTCGGGCCCGACCTACCGTTGGCACGTGCCAACGATCGGGTCGTCCTGCGCCAGCAGATCACCCCGCCGTTCGACGTCTCGCAGTTCGCCAGCCCACTCAACGGCTTCACCAAGTACGTCACCGCTACGGCACCGGGCGTCAACGGTTCTGATCCACGAGTCGGGTTGAAGGATGAGGTGCTGTTCACCGTCAGCGGCCTGCCGGACCCCGTCGAAGGTGCCGATGCGGTGTACCTGCGGCTTGCGGTGATGGACGACTACGACGGAGTCGTGTGGCGCGTCACCGGCGACGGTTCCTCCGGCGCCGGCGAGTTCATCGGCGTGGGCGAGGAGGTGCCGGTGGAGGCACAGGGCGAGGCCGTGAACCTCACCATCACCTCCGAGCAGTTGAGCGGCGTGTGGCTGCCGATGCCCGACATCGTGTCCGGCGTGTCGTGGGAATCGGACGAGCAGCGTCGCTCGTTCCGTCTCAACACCACCACCAACACGGCGATCCTGCCCACTGGCATGTCCGCCGCCCGGCCTGTTCGGTACACCGTCAGCGGCTACATGACACAGTCGTCGTTGAAGAACCCGGACCTCGAGAAAGCGCTGTTCGATCGCCAGACGGGGCTCACGCCGCTGCGCATCGGTAACGTCGCTGGGTTCCAGTCGGACGCCGCATCGATCGTGAAGGACAAGGTGCCCGGCTACGCCACCGTGAAGGCGCTGGAAGAACACTTCCGCAACGGCTACTACAGCATCGGCGACAACCCCGCGGTCGAGCCGCTGCCGCCAGGCCACAGCCTCGGCCGGCTCGATGCCTTTCTCGACGAAGAGTTCGCGATGGTGGGCAGCGACGAGCAGTACGCCGCATCGATGGCGCTCTACGCACGCCTGATGGACATGCCGGTGCGAGTCGTGATGGGCTTCGCCGTCTCACCGGATGGCAGCGGCGCACCCACTCCGGTGACGGGCGGGAACGTGCAGGCGTGGGTCGAGGTTGCCTTCGAAGGGAGCTGGGTACGCGTGGATCCGACTCCGCGTGACCGCACCGAGTTGCCTCAGAACCCACCGAAGAGCACCAAACCGCTGTTCGAGTCGCAGGAGATCCCGCCGCCGCCCGTCCCGCCGCCACCGCCGCCGATTCCCAAGTCCGAGGACCCCAGCGAACGCCGGCAGCCGGATCCACCGGAGCTGCCCACAGAGAAGTCGGGGAGTGGTTGGCGCGGCGTAGTGATTGCTGCCGCCGTCGTGACGGTGCCGCTGCTGGCGATGATCGCGCCGATCGTTGCGATTCTCGTGCTGAAGCGTCGTCGTAGCCGCCGGCGGCGAGCTGCCGAAGCAACACATGCGCAGATATCGGGTGGATGGGCAGAGCTGCTCGATCAGGCTCGCGATGTGGGGCTGCCCGTGGCGGCAATGGCAACGCGACGCGAGGCTGCGATGATGTTGGGCACTCCGGCGGCTGTCGCGCTCGCTGGCGCCGCAGATGCGGCAGTGTTCGGTGGTGGTCAGCCACCACCCGAGGCCGTGGAGTACTTCTGGCAGCAGATCGATCAAGCTCGCGCCGAATTGCGCTCACCGCTTTCACTGTGGGGTCGTCTGAGGGCAGCCATCAGCACCACGTCGTTGCGATCATCGTCGTGATTTTTCGTTCAGGGGGAGAACCATGAAACTGAAGTTGACGTTGCACCTCGACGGCGGGCGATCGGAAGACGTCGTCGTCACAGCCGATGCAGGCAACACTGTGGGTGACGTCGCGGCAGCAATTGCGCTCGCTGATCCCAAGGGTGCACGCACGTCGCAGGTCGGCAGCGTCAGTCTGCGTGTAGAGGGCGCAACGCAGAGGGTCATCCCCGCCACCGTGGGCCTCGGCTCCTCAGGCCTTCAGTCCGGCCAACGCGTCTCGCTCGTCGCCGACGGTGGCCAGTTCTCATCGGCAGCGGCCGCCACCGGCCACGCTGCCACGCTCACCGTGGTCGAAGGACCCGACGCGGGGACGACCTTCCCGCTCCAGTTCGGAAGCAACCAGATCGGCCGTGGGCGAGGCAACGACGTCCGCCTCACCGACCCGATGGTCTCCAAGGCGCATGCCCGGATCAACGTGGGCGATCAGCTCGACATCTCCGACCTCGGCTCGTCGAACGGCATCCAACTGCGTGGCATCACCGTCACCAGGGCCGTCATCGGAGCGAACGACGTGGCCGTCATCGGCGACACAGCGTTTCGCGTGGTGCAACACGCCACACAGGCAGCCAACGCCGCCCCCGCACCGACGGTGGAGTTCAACCGCTCGCCCCGGCTCGACCCGATGGTGCAGGGCGAGGAGTTGATGGCCCCTAACCCGCCGCAACAGCCGGGTCATGCACGTTTTCCGGTGATCCCGCTGGTTGCGCCGATCTTCATGGCGAGCATCATGTTCGCGATCACTCGCAACGTGACTTCGATCGTGTTCGTGGCGCTGAGCCCGATCATGATGGTTGGCACGTTCTTCGAGAATCGCTTCGCCGGAAAGAAGGCATTCGAGCTGGGAACCCGTCAGTTCCGTGCGGGGCTCAAGGATCTGGAGATCCAGATGCACTATGCGCTGGATCAGGAAGGCATCGGTCGACGCGCCGAATACCCCGCCAGCGTCGAGGTCGTCGAGGCGATCAAGACTCGCGAGCCGATGCTGTGGACCCGTCGCCCCGACCAGCGAGCGTTCCTCGATGTCCGCCTCGGTCTCGGTCCGCGGCCCAGTCGTCACGGCATCAAGATGCCGTCCAGTAACACCACGACCCCCGAGTTGTGGCGCGAACTCGCCGACATTCCGAAGCGCTATCGGATGGTGGAGAACGTGCCGGTCGTCGCCGATCTCGAAGAATGCGGGTCTGTCGGTATTGCCGGCCCGGCGCAACACGCAGACGCTGCCACACGTTCCGCGGTGCTGCAGGTCTGTGGCTTGCACAGCCCGGCCGAAGTGGTGCTCTGTGCGCTCGTCTCGCCCGGCCATGCGCCCGACTGGGAGTGGCTGAAGTGGTTGCCGCACACCTCCAGTGACCACAGCCCATTAGGGGTTGATCAGCTGGCGGTCTCCAACACCGCCCCACTCGTGTCTGCGCTCGTCGATCTCGTGGCGCAACGTGAGGCGGTTCGTCGGGGGAGTGAATCGGTCGCACCGGTGCCGCGCATCGTGTTGTTGGTGGACGACTCGGCGTCGATGGACCGCGCGCAGGTGGTGGATCTGATGGAGCGCGGCCGTCCGGTGGGCGTGCACCTCGTCTGGTTGGCCACGACCCAGGCCCAGTTGCCGGCTGCTTGCCGGGTGTTCCTGGTCATCGACCCGACCAGCGGTG
The DNA here is from genome assembly GCA_043721915.1 of Ilumatobacteraceae bacterium. GTDB lineage: Bacteria > Actinomycetota > Acidimicrobiia > Acidimicrobiales > Ilumatobacteraceae > UBA668. The sequence goes on from JAYSPV010000092.1 coordinate 47,051, forward strand.
CATGGCGGATGGGTGACGTGCGCGATGGCGTCGCTGCGGACGACATCATTCCCGATCTCGTCGACGTGACGACCGCAGAAGCAGCTGCTCGCCTTCTCGCTCCCGTCGTGGATGCAGGCGCACTCGTCGACGACGACAGCGATATTCCGCGTGCCGTCACATTCCTGAACCTGATCGACAGCGAAGTCGCCTCCAACCCCGCCACGGTGGTCAACTCGTGGCGGGCGAGTTACTCGCTGCCTTCGGAGTACCCGACCCCGGGCGACAAGCGCAAGCGGCACAAGGACGAGATCAGCCTGCGTGCCGTGATCGGATCCACCGCGAACCAACCGTTCATGCTCGACCTGCGCTCGCAGGGTCCGCACGCGCTCGTGGGTGGCACCACCGGCGCTGGCAAGAGCGAGTTCCTGCAGACGTGGGTGCTCGGCATGGCCGCCGCTCACAGCCCGGACCGCGTCAACTTCCTGTTCGTCGACTACAAGGGCGGGGCGGCCTTCAGTGAATGCACCAACCTTCCACACACCGTGGGCCTCGTCACCGACCTCAGCCCGCACCTCGTCCGTCGCGCCCTGGTGTCTTTGAAGGCCGAGCTGCGCTACCGCGAGGAACTGCTGCAGCACCACAAGGCCAACGACCTCGTCGCGCTGGAGAAGAAGGACATCGCATCGGCGCCGCCGAGCCTGATCATCATCGTCGACGAGTTCGCTGCGTTGGTGAAGGAGGTGCCGGACTTCGTCGACGGGGTGGTCGACGTGGCCCAACGCGGCCGATCCCTCGGCCTGCATCTGATCCTCGCCACGCAGCGTCCTGCCGGCGTGATCCGCGACAACCTGCGCGCCAACACCAACCTGCGAATCGCCCTTCGGATGGCCGATGAAGCCGACAGCCAGGACGTGGTCGGCACCAAACAGGCGGCTCTGTTCGAACCGATCCCGGGCCGCGCCATGGCCAAACTGGGACCTGGCCGCCTCACCACCTTCCAGACGGCGTATGTGGGAGGGTGGACGTCGAGCGAGCCGCCCAAGCCCGTGATCCTCGTTGATGAACTGCGTATCGGAGGAGGGATTCGCTGGGAGCCACCCGAGGTCGACGACAGTGGCAACGAACCAGCCGACCGTGGGCCGAACGACCTGAAGCGCATCGTCGCGACGGTCTCTCAGGCGGCGATCGATGCGGCCATTCCATCGCCACGCAAGCCGTGGCAGGCGGAGCTCGCCACCGTCTACGAGCTCTCTCGTCTGCGCCCGTCGCGCAACGACCGAGAGTTGGTGTTCGGCATCCTCGACGACCCCGACCGTCAGCAGCAGACAAGTGTGCAGTTCGAGCCGGACCGTGACGGCAACATGGCTGTCTACGGCACCGGCGGCGCCGGTAAGAGCGCATTCCTCCGCACGTTGGCCGTCGCCGCCGGCCTCTCGGCCGAAGGCCCGTGTCAGGTGTACGGGCTCGACTTCGGCTCGCGTGGCCTTTCGATGCTGGAGCCGCTCCCGCATGTCGGCAGCATCGTCGGCGCCGACGACAGCGAACGTGTCGCTCGCCTGCTGAACTTCCTCCGCAAGACGATTGACGATCGTGCGCAGCGGTACTCCGCGGCTCGCGCCGGTTCGATCGCCGAGTACCGCACCCTCGCCGGCCGCCCGGAGGAGCCGCGGCTACTGGTCCTCCTCGACGGCTTCGGATCGTTCCGTACCGCGTACGAGAGCGGCTCGACCCAGGCGTTGTACGACATGTTCATGGGCTTGACGTCCGACGGCCGGCCGGTGGGCGTCCACTTCGTGATCACGGCCGATCGTCCGAGCATCGTGCCAGGGTCCCTTGGCTCCAACATCCAGAAGCGGCTGGTGCTGCGGCTGGCACAGGAAGCCGACTACGGGTACTTCGGAGTGCCTGCCGATGCCATCTCCCCGGCGTCACCGCCTGGGCGCGGGTTCCTGGATGGGTACGAGGTGCAGGTGGCGGTGTTGGGCGGCCAACCCAGTACCGCACGCCAGTCGGCTGCAATCAGCAAGTTGGCCGACGAACTGAGCGCATCCGCCCGGTGGGCTCCGGCTCCCGAGATCGAGCGGCTCGAAGAACATATCGAACTGGCCGGCCTGCCGGTGTCGGTCGGCGGGTTGCCGGTGCTCGGCATCGCGGACGAGACGTTGCTGCCGATCGGGTTCGGTATCGACGAACCACTGTTGGTGTGTGGCCCCCCGCAGGCGAACAGGGCTACCTACGTGCTGGGGCTCGTGCAATCCATCGCACGAATGAAACCCGATGCTCGCATCGCTCTCTTTGCTCCGCGTGCATCGAAGCTGGCCAACGCGTTCGCGTGGGAGCGCAGCCTCGACGACGTCGATGACGTCGCTGCGGCGGCGCGGGAGTTGACAGGGCAGGCAGGTGCCATGGCGATCGACGGCGTGGTGCTGGAGAACCTCACCGACTTCGCGAGCGGGGCAGCCGACGCGCCCTTGCAGGAACTGGTGCGCGCGCTCAGCGCTGCCGGCAAGTTCGTGATCGCAGAAGCGGATTCCAACGTCATCACGACGGTGTACGGCATTAGTCAGACGTTGCGGGCGGCGCGCCATGGTATTGCTCTGCAGCCTGATCAGGCCGAGGGCGACAACATCTTTCGCACTACGTTCCCGAAGGCCAACCGTGCGGAGTTCCCGGCCGGCCGCGGGTTCTACGTACGCCACGGTCGGGTCACGAAGGTGCAGTGCGCGGTGCCCGAGAACACGGCCGGCGAGGCCACATGAGGACGCGGGACGCATGGGGAGTCGTCCCTATTCCGCCCGCTTCAGCGCCATCGTACGATGGCACCATCAACAACACAGCGATTCCGCTACAGAGCAAAGGGAGATAGTCATGGCACAAAAGGGAATGGATGTCGAGCAGGTTCGCAACTTCGGGAACCAGCTCAAGGGTCAGTTCGCCGAGCAGGTCCGCTCGATCAAGACCAACCTCGGCCAGCAGGTCCAGGGCCTCGACTGGATGGGCGATGACGCCAACCAGTTCAAGGGCGATCGCTGGAACGCCGTCGGCCAGTTGGCCGACCAGCTGGTTGCAAAGCTCGAAGAGCTGGGCCAGGTGGCACTGACCAACGCTCAGAACCAGGAGACCACCTCCGGTCAAGTCTGATCGAGAGCACATCACGAACGCAGGGCCGATGGGGCACCCCGTCGGCCCTGCGGCGTTGGGACGTACAGCCTCGGCTGGATTGCAAGAGCGGGGAGTGATCCCCATTCCGCTGTCGGTGGCGCTGGCGCACACTGACGGCAAGCGCCGGCTGTTACGGACGGCATGAATGACCAACACTTCGAACTACGGCAAGGAGGCCACGATGGCAAGGAAGGGAATGGATGTCGACCAGGTGCGCAGCTTCGGCTCGCAAACCTGCAGCAGCATTCGCGAGCAATTGAGTGGGATGAAGGGCACCGTCACCAACGCGGTGCAGTCGCTGCAGTGGGAGGGCCCGGATGCAGCCACGTTCAAGAACGATCGGCTGGCCGACGTCACCCGGATCATCGAACAACTGATGACTGCGGTGGAGGACTACGGTCGCACTGCGGTGCAGAACGCCGACGCCCAGCAGGCCGTCTCCAGCGCGATCTGATCGGTACTTCGATGTTCTTCGGTGCCGATACCCATGCACTGCAGCAGGTGTCTCGCTCAGCGGGCGCAGCTGCGGATGAGCTCGATGCTCTGCTGCGCGCGGTGAACACCGGGCTGGAGGGGATCAGCTGGAGCGGTCCCGACGGTGATCAGTTCCGCCAGCGGGTCAGCGTCAACATCACCCGCATGCTGCAGGCCACCACGCAGGCGCTGCGCGGCGTCGAGCACGGCCTCATCCGGCATGCCGAGGAGCAGGACCTGGCCAGTGGTTCGCTCGACGGGTCTGCCGGCAGGTTCGCGGGGTTGCAGCCGCAGGACATCGACGAGTTGCGCGATCGGATCGAGCGGCTGTCGCCGGAGGACCGGTATGACGCGTACCGCGAGCTCTTGCCTGACTTGACGTCTGATCAGCAGCGCCAGTTGATGGGCGACGACTGGGCAGAGGTTCGGGAGTTCGGTGCGTTCGACGGCACCGCGGGCCCTCGGTCGTTCGGTGCCGGCCTGCTCGACTCTCTGGACTCCGGCGAATCGCTACGCGACGGTGATGTGGGCGGTCCCGCCCGCGACGAGATCGAGATCAAGCGTCTCGACAATGGCAAGTACATCATCGTGCTGCCCGGGGTGATCGATCTGACGTCGGGGGCGAATCACGGTCTCGATGGCGCAAAGGGTGACGCATTGAAGGGCTACCTGCTGGGCGGTGTTCCCGGTGCGGCGATCGCCGGTGGGAACAGCTTCTACAACGACGCCAAGGGCGTGTGGGACGACACCAACTCCGTCGACTCACCTCGCGACATGTACTACGCGCAGATGTCGGAAGGCGGCAGCTCCAACGGCAGCCAGACCGGCGCGAACGCGTATGCGTTCGCCGTGAAGGAAGCGATGCGCGCCGCCGGGGTGCCACCCGGAGCCGACGTGATGTTGGTCGGCCACAGCTTCGGCGCGTACACCGCGCTCGAGCTCGCCTCGGACCCCACGTTCAATGACGCCATGGGACACAACAACGGTGGGCCCTACCACGTCAACGTCACCCATGTGATGGGCGCTGGCGCCAACGCAGGATTCCGGCTCGACGACCTCCCCTCGGGCACACGCGCCCTGCTGCTCAACAACGAAGCCGATGCAGCCGTCGCTCTGGAACGAGCGGTGCCTGCCAACAACGACGCTCACTCCTCGTCTCATCACGCAATTGTCAACTTCCGTGACATTCCCACCAGCGGCGGGGAGGGCGCTGGCCATGACCCCGGGGTGTACTCGAACCAGTTGCGGCACAACGGCAATTCCGATCTGCAGTCCTTCTTGCACAGTGCCGGAAGCGACTACAACACCGGCGGCGACATGATGCGGGTGACCGTTCACGACGCATACCGGTAGTCAGACCTCGCCAGGCGAAGAGTTGCGCCCGGGCGTAGTGGTCGGTCCGGGCAACAGCGGATCCGTCATCCGATAGCGTGGCGGCCCCTGTGAGTGCCGACCTGTTTCCCGACCTGCCGGCCGAGCAGGCACAGCTCTCGTTCGCACGCGCGTGCCGCGATGCGATGATCGAGCGGTTCGGCCGGCTCGACCCGGGTGCGGCCGCCGACGAAATCACCAAGGAGTACATCGAGGTCACCGTTGCCGAAGCGCTGGAGGATCTGCGCACCCCAGGTGCCGGCAACTTCTTCGGCCGGATCACCGAGTCGTCTCACAACACGGAGTCGCGCGACACCTGGTACGTCGGGCGCCGCCACATCGAGAACGACCGGCACGACCCGGTGGTGGTGGATTGGCGTGCCCCGATCGCCGCCCCGTTCTACCGCGCCACGCACGCCGACCCGTTCGGCCTCGCCCATCGCCGCCGGTTCACCCTCGCCGAGGGCGAGCTGGCCGGCTACCTCGACGAGCAGCTCGACGACCCCGATCACGCTGCGGCCGGCTCCGGCATCCCCGACCCGGTCCTGGCCGAGATCGGCGCCGCTCGCACGGGTGCGATGCGCGAGATCGTGGCCACCATCCAGGCCGAGCAGGACGTCGTCATCCGTGCACCGCTGGAGCAGTGCCTGGTGGTGCAGGGCGGTCCGGGCACCGGCAAGACAGCAGTCGGCCTCCACCGTGCGGCGTACCTGCTGTTCGAGCACCGTCGTCGACTGGTCCGCGACGGCGTGTTGGTGGTCGGGCCGAACAAGGTCTTCCTCGACTACATCGGCAACGTGCTGCCGTCGCTGGGCGAACGCAGCGTGCAGCAGCGCACGGCGCTCGACCTGTGTGTGCCGAAGGTGGAGATCACCGGCGAGGATGATCGCGAGACACGCCGCTGGAAGGGCAGTCCCGAGCTGCTGGCCCAGTTGGAGGCTGCGACCACCGGCCACATCACGGTTCCCGAGGACGACCTGCGCATCCCGCTCGGCGCCCGCACCGTCACGATCTCGCGCGACGAGTTCGCCGGCTGGCTGCAACAGGCGATGGCTGCCAACGCTCCGGTCAACAAGCGCCGGGAGTCGATGAAGGGCCTCGTCGAGCGCGACATGATGCGCCGCCTCGATCGCGACGACGTGTGGTCGAAGGCGCCGGCACTGCGGGCGGCGATCACCAGGGCATGGCCGACGGCACTTCCGATCAAGCTGGTCGACAAGCTGCTGCCCGGGCCGAGCGGCGCGAAGCGGCAGTGGACGGTGGCGGACCAGTTCCTGGTCGACGAGGCCAACTCGCTGCTCAACGGCACCCCGTTCACGTACGGCCATGTGGTGGTCGACGAGGCGCAGGATCACAGCGCGGTCGCGTTGCGCTGCATCGGTCGCCGTAGCCCGGGCGGTTCGCTGACCATCCTCGGCGACCTCGCCCAGTCCACCACGCCCGCCGGCCAGAAGGACTGGGTCGAGGCGCTGCGGCACCTGCGGGCAACGGCTTGGGAGATTGCTCCGCTGACGATCGGCTACCGAGTGCCGGCGTCGATCCTCGATGTCGCCAACCGGCTGCTGCCGTTCACTGATGTCACCACCCAGGCCAGCCGCAGCGTTCGCGCCGACGGCGAAGCACCGAGCGTGCGGATGACCACCGGCGCCGAGCTGGCCGACGCTGTCGCCGACGAGGTGCGGGCCGTGCGCCATCGCCACCACAACTCCGGTGTGGTGGCACCCATCGCGCTGCTCGCGGTGCTCGCCGAGGCGCTGGAGCGCATCGGGCTGCACGCCACTGACCGTGTGCACGACCTCGCGACGAACGACGTGCCGGTCTTCCACGCCGAGGCAGTGAAGGGCCTCGAGTTCGACGGCGTCGTGGTGGTCAATCCGCACGAGATCTTCGACGGCACCGCCCTCGGTGCCCGCCTGCTCTATGTCGCGATGACCCGCGCGGTGCAGGTACTGCACATCGTCACCGACTCCCCGCTGCCAGAGGCGATCGCCTGATCGCGCCAGGTCGAGCAGCCCGGGCCAAGCACGCCACGACCGCGTCGTTCCGACGAAGTGACGCGCTTTCGTTGCTGTGATCCTGGTGGTTGGAGCGAAATCGCGTCACTTCGCTGTGGGATGCAGGATCGCGTCGGCCCACACCACGGGTGATCTGGCCGTGCGACCCTGACCCGTTGGTGTGGTCGCTACCTACGGCGGTACCAGCGTCGAGGCGCGCCGACATGGCCCCACCCGCACGCGCCGCGCTACGGTTCGGCCAGATGTCGGACTCACCAATTTGGGGGAACACGTGAAGACCAAGGCCGCAATCCTGAGAGCTCGCAACACGCCGTGGAGTGTCGAGGAGATCGAGCTCGATCCGCCCAAGGCCGGTGAGGTGTTGGTGAAGATCATCGCCAGCGGAATGTGCCACAGCGACGAGCACCTCGTGACCGGCGACCTCGCCGGGGCGACGCCCGAGCCGCCGTTGATCGGTGGCCACGAGGGGGCCGGCATCGTGCTGGAAGTCGGTGCGGGCGTGTTCAGCGTGGCGCCCGGCGATCACGTGGTGTTCGGTTTCGTGCCTGCGTGCGGCCGCTGCCCCAGCTGCGCAGGCGGCCACAGCAACCTGTGCGACATGAACACCGTCACCGCCACCGGTCTGCAGCTCAGTGACGGCACCGCCCGTCACCACGGAGCCAACGGCGAAGACCTGCTGCTGGGGATCGGTGCGCTCGGCACGTTCGCCCACCACACCGTGGTGCACGAAGCCAGCTGCATCAAGATCGACAAGGAACTGCCGCTCGACAAGGCGTGCCTGCTCGGCTGCGGCGTCGTCACCGGTTGGGGTTCGGCCGTCTACGCGGCCGACGTGAAGCCCGGCGACACGGTTGCAGTCGTCGGAGTCGGCGGTATCGGGTCGAACGCGGTGCAGGGAGCGAAGCTCGCAGGCGCGCGCGTCGTCGCTGCCATCGACCCCATCGAGTTCAAGCGCGAGAAGGCAATGGAGTTCGGCGCCACGCATGCGTACGCCTCCATCGCCGACGCTATGGGAGCGCTCAGCGAGACCACCTGGGACCGCGGTTTCGACAAGGTCATCATGTGCTGTGGCGTCGGCGACGGCGACGTACTGGGCGAGGCGTTCTGGCTGGGCGGCAAGCGCAGCAAGATCGTCGTCACCAACATCCACCCGGTCGGTGAGGCCAGCATCGCCATCCCCGCCGTGTTTCTGACCGTGTTCGAGAAGCAGCTGATCGGTTCGCTGTTCGGTTCGGGCAACCCGCGCAAGGACATCCCCAAGCTGCTCGAGCTGTACACCCAGGGCCAGCTCGACCTCGACGGTCTCGTCACCAAGACGTACCCGATCGAGGGCATCAACGAGGGCTACGCCGACATGAACGCCGGCAAGAACATCCGTGGCGTGCTCGTGTACGAGCACAACGACTGAGCACCCAAGGTCAGTCGGCGGAGGGCTTGAGCATCAAGAACACGATGCTGCGGCCGCTGTCGATCTGAAAGGTCTGCTCGCTGCCATCCCAGTTGACGTGGATGTCACCGGTGAACGAGCTCGTGGTGGCATCGCCGCGGCAGCCCGGCCCGCCGGGGGTCGTCAGTGTGTAGTTGACGTGGATGATCGTCTCGCCGATCAGGACACCACCCAGGAACCCGGCCGCCGTCGGCGTGCTCGGCGACACTCGGGTACACGACCCGGGCGTGTCCACCCGATTGACCAACGTCTGATTACCGAGCCGAACCTGGAGATCGGAGATGACCGTATCGAAGTTGACCGTGCCATCCACCGAGCCGATCGCCAGCGACCATTCGAACAGCGCATCGGCGGGGATCGGCCGGATGGCCGTGCGGCCCACCAGGTTAAACATAAGGCCTGACCACACCGAGTCGACGCGGGCGCCGCCCTCGGTCCATCGGTAGACGGACTCGCGCCCGCTTGCATCTCGCAGTGTGAGCTGAATCGCGTACTCGGTGTTCGGGCACAGTCCGGGAATCGTCGTGACTCCCGCGCCGGCAGGCGTGTTGCTGGGACCGAACCTCTGGGTGCACTGTTGCATGTACCGGCCGGGGTTCGTCACGGACGCCGAAGCCTCCATGGTCACGGCCCGATCCGCCTGCCAGGTGACGTCGAGCGAGCCGCTGGGATCGGCGGCGTTCGGCCGGACGCGGACACCGAACGTGTCGAGCCGCGGGTCGCTGGGGGCAGTCGGTGTGCGCAGCTGCGGGGCGACGCTCGTCGACCCGTTCGGGTCGATCAGCCACTGGTCGGCTGACCATCCGGGCACGATCCGCCCGTTGGGCAGCATCGCGGTGACGGCCAGCGGCACCTTGCGGACCGCGATGTCCATCCACCTCCCGTCGCTGAGCTCGATGCGAGCGACACGAGTGTTGCCGCACCCGTCAGGGCTGCAGCCGCGGTTGTCGATGTTGATCCGTACTCTGCCGCGGGCGCCACCCTCGATGGGCTCGCCTGCGTAGAGCTGGATGTCGGCGGGGTCGTACACGAACTGGCTGCTGTCGATGCGGCACAGGAAGCCCGGTTGACCCAGCGGCCGCAGCTCCGCCAGTGCAGGTGCGCCGAAGCCACACCGATTCGTGAGATCGCGTTCGCCGATGATCTGAAACGTCCAGTTGGGCAGATCGGTGGTTGCGGCATCCGGTGAGCTGGCATGAGGCAGGCTGAACAGCCCGCCGCCGCGGCCCACCTGCACGAAGGTCAGTTCGGTCGCCGCCCGCGACGGCGGCACGACTGTGTGCCGCTCGATCGAGGTGACGACCGGCCGATCGTAGGAGCGGTCGGCCAGCAGGTACCAGAACACGCAGATGTCGATGGCCTCGCCCTGGGCGAGTGCCGGCATCGTCAGGTCGACCACAGCTTCACGGCTCTCCGGTGTGCCCGCATCCGGTGTCCAGTAACGGGTGCGGCTGGTCTGGCGGGTGACGGGCAGCGTGGTCGAGAGCACCGTCGGGTCGACCGTGCGGCAGTCCGTCCCCGGCGCATAACCGGCCGCCGCAACCAACTGATGCTGTTGCAGTTGTGCCCGACTCGAGAACTCGCCCCCGACGATCTCCTCGGTGCTCTCGGCCAACGTGATCGTGAACGTGGGGATGCGCACTTCCAGGTTCAGCCGGTCGATCCCGACGAGCTGCACCTGACGTCGGATCGTGTCCTGTGTGAGCCCGGATTCGCACCCGAACTGGCTGTCGCACGCCCACTGCGGGTCGTAGTTGTAGAAGGCCGCGTATGGGCCCTTGAGGACGATCGGCAGCCGTTGTGTGGTGCCCAGGGCGCTGGTGAGCGCCGAGCAGAGGGGCTCGATGGTGGGGGTGACGCACCCTGTCTGGTACGTGAGGCGGAACGTCGTCTGGCACGGGCTGAAGCCCCAGCCCACGATCTCTCCGAGGCAACCGTCGCGGTTGGTGTCCATCGTCGCCTGCCCGAGCTTGACGCACAGCGGCACGCCGGGCGTGGCGGCGCCCGCTGCGTATGCGGTGCCCCAGGCCTCGACGATGTCCGCCGAGGGCGCCGCGTTGACCGTGATCAGCTCACCCGGGCGCGAGATGCGAATCGCCGAGCCGAGTACCCCAGGGGTGTTGAGCTGCAGTCGTAGCTGCGCGACAGCCGGCTGGTTGAGCACGACAGCGAACATCGTGTCGTTGCGCCAGTCGACGGCGACTGTGGGGAACTGACGGCTGCACTCGGCCGCGTACGGGTCGCTTTGGCGCACCTGGCCGAACCACAGCGTCTTCACCTCGGGCAGCGGCAGATCGCCGAGCACGATCGCCGAGACGCCGCGCACGCAGCCGTCGGCCGACGGATTGCGGGCGCAGGGGTCGTTGAAGGCGGGTGTCGGAGCGGCGGAGGGTACCAAGGCCAATGGCGGCGTGCCTTCGGCGGGGTACTCGGCGTAGAGCGTCGTGACCGCGGCAAGCGCAGCGGCGTCGGTGTAGTCGGGGTCCTCCGGTGGTGCGCCGGCTGTTGGGGGCGTGCCCGCGATGCCGGCCTCCGGGTCGGCGGCGAGATCTGGCGCTCCGCCGGGGTTTGCCTCAGGTGTGCCCGAACCGGTGGCCGGCGCAGCTCCCGGCGTTGCAGTTGCGCCGCTGCCCGAACCCGCGCCGTCACCCTCGCCTAGGTACTCCTGCGGTGTCACCGTGTAGCCCTCGGGCAGCGGTTCCTGCGGGGCCATCTCGATGGTCGAACCGTCGGGCGCGGTGATCGTGTTCGACGGCTCGATGGCCGTGGCCTTCGGGAGCGATGCGTCTGCGCCGTCGTCGGATCGCAGTGCGCGCCCACCGGCGGCACCGCCGGCCGTGGTGGCGACGGCGACGAGGCCGGCGATCAGGAGCCGGCCGCGTCGTGGGCGAGTGCGGTGGGACGGGGGGGTGGAAGTGTTCGTCATCGTGGGGATCCTCAGCCGGGGATGCACACCGAGAAGTCGGCGGCCAGGTAGTCGACGGTGGTGGACGTGGTCGTGACGTTGCCGAGGGCGTCGGTGGCGATCACAGTGATCGTGATGACACCCGGCGCCGGAGGCGAGCCGGCCTGTTCGGGGATCCGGTAGCGGTTGGCGCCCAACGCCTGTGCGGTGCCGCTCGCGCCGGTACGGGCCCAGGTGACCGAAGTGACGGTCGCCGGCCCGCTGGGGTCGTTGGCGGTGACCGTCAGGTCGAGCGTCTGGTCCGGGCAGTCGTCGAGGCCGCTGTAGAGGTAGTCGCGATCGGGTGTGATCGCAATGGTCGGCCCGGTCGTGTCAGGTGCGGTCAGCGGCACGGTGACGGGCGCATTCGTGACCGCGACGGTGGTTCCCGGCGCGGTGGTGTCGGGAAGTGTCGTCGTCTGGTCGGGCGCGGTGGTCGTGTCCGAGGGTGGCGTCGCGGCTGCGTTCGCTGCCCGTTCGCACGTCACCTCCGGAAGGTCGGCGGTCGCGCCGACCTCGTCGAGGCTGGCGCGGGGCATCCACGCGGGCGACGTCAGCTGGCGCGGATCGCGGATGACCAACCACTCGCCGCTGCTGCGACCGATCACCCACACCGTGTCGCCACGGTGCAGCTCACCTATCGCGACACCGGACGCGACCTCGTCGCTGCACGAGTAGTACACGGCGGCATCGGCTGCCAGGGGTAGCCCGCCCTCGCCCGAGGAGCCACCGCCGAACGCTCCGCCGGCGCCGAACCCGAAACCGGCGACCGCCCCGACGGCCGCCACGCTGCCCGCCAGCAGCGCGAAGCGTGGCGTGGGGCGACCGCCGGCAGCCGCCGACGGCTGGAACAGCGGTGCGGGCGGAGTGGCAGCGACTCCCAGCGCCTGCTCCAGACGTCTCAGCTCCAACGCGCCCAGCCGGTAGCCGCCGAGCGCGCGCGTCGGGTCGGTGCGGATCGCATCAGCGAATGAGGGATCGTTCGCCAGTCGCGCAAAGATTTCGTCCAGTCCTGCCATACCGATCACTCAACAACGAACTGCCGGAGACATCGTGAGTGCTCACCACTCATCGCGGCCGAATCGTGGCACTCAATCGTTGTTCAGCGGGTGGCGAGTGCTGCCGCCAGTTCGTCGCGTGCGCCGACACCGAGCTTGATGAAGATCCGGTACAGGTGGTTCTCGACGGTGCGTTCGCTGACGACGAGCTGCTCGGCGATCTGGCGGTTGCTGAGGCCGCCAACGGCGAGCTTCGCGATCTCCGCCTCGCGGGCCGACAGCGGGCCGCTGTTGCTGCGTCCCGCGAGCAGTGGGGTGTTGGCACCTCCGCAGCGGCCGAGCAGCGTGCCGGTCCTACCGTCGAGGCGCACGGTGTCCTTCGTCGCTCCCTGTTTGCGGGCGAGGGTGGTGGCGGCGGCTGCTGCCTCGGCTGCGTACAACATCGCCCCCAGTTGCTCGAACGCTTCGCAGGCGGCCTCGAGCGCACCCACCGATGCGGCCTTGCGGGCGTGTACGAAATCGAAGCGCGCCTGCGCGAGGCGGGCCTTCGGGCGGGTCCACGCGTCGATCCCATCGAGCAGATCGAGCAGATCGAGTCGCGCGGCGTCGTGCCACAGTTCCGCGACGTGGGTCCACTGCTCGCGGCTGGTGGCGCGCTCGATGGCGCGGGTCAGCACCGCCATGCCCTCTGCTCGATCACCCCGCGTCACGGCGACCCATGCCCGCGCGCTCTCCAACAACGCCTCGTTGAGACCGAACCCGGCGGCGTTGTAGGCGTCCATCCGTTGCAACGTCTCCGCGGCTTCCTCGAGCGCGCCGAGTTCGGCGTGCGCGCGGGCGAGCCCGGCAGCACACCACGATGCGAAGCCCTCCAGCCCGACCGCTGCCCAGCCGCGTTCGGCTTCGGCGAGGAAGCGGCACGAGCGGGCGAGGTCGCCGCGCATCGCGAGCGCTTGGCCGGTGAGCATTGCGGCCCACGCCCTCACTTGGATCGACGGCTGGCGGATCGCGTCCGCGTAACCGAACTCGGCGAACTCGGCCGCGGCCTGCACCTCGCCGCCGTGCAGCATCGCCACGAGTTGAATGGCGAGGTGCAGGTTGGCGTCGCCGAGCAGGGTGATGTCGGCGTTGGCGACGGCCTCGACAGCAGCGCCGCACACCTGC